>NZ_JBSZHR010000003.1:0-953898 GCF_056491525.1 Candidatus Pantoea symbiotica | reverse complement strand
CTTTTTGCGCCTGCAACTTATGAGTAAGCACATGAGCACATTATTATCCGCCCACGCTGTCGGCTTCGATAACGCCTTCGGCACGCTGTTTCACGATATCCATTTCAGCCTGAAAAAAGGCGATCGCATCGGTTTGCTGGGTGATAACGGCACCGGTAAAAGTACCTTATTGAAAATCCTCAGTGGCGATCTGGAACCTAGCCACGGCAGCGTTACATCGGCTAATCTCTGTTTACTGGCGCGCATCGAGCAGCATCTGCCTGCAGAACTGCATAATGATTCGCTGCTGAATGGCGTAATGGCGCGCCTGCCGGAACAAAGTGATCGCTGGCGTGCCGAAGCGCTGTTGGGCAGCCTGGGTTTCACGGCTGAGCAACAAGCGCAAACCGCTGCGACTCTGAGCGGTGGCCAGCATATGCGCCTGCTGCTGGCGCGCGCGCTGATCCTGCAACCGGATCTGCTGCTGCTCGATGAACCCAGCAACCACCTCGATCTGCCGACGCTGTTGTGGCTGGAGAATTTCCTTAACGGCTGGAGCGGCAGCTTCGTACTGGTTTCCCATGACAGCACCTTGCTCGATCGGGTGACCAACTGCAGCTGGATTCTGCGCGATCGCGGTCTGCAATTCTTCCGTCTGCCCTGCAGCGCGGCGCGTCAGGCGCTGGATGAGCAGGATGAAGCGGATGCGCAGCGTCATCAGGCTGAGCAAAGGGAGATTGAGCGCGTCGAGAAAAGCGCCAAACGTCTGGCGATTTGGGGCCGCACTTACGATAACGAAGGGTTGTCGCGCAAGGCGCAGCAGATGGAGAAGCGCGCCGGTTGGTTGAAAGAGGCACAAACCACGCTGAGCGAAGGATCGTTGTGGCGGCTGCAACTGCAAGGTGAAGCGCTGGATGCCAATCGCGTTTTAGCGTTGCCGGAGATGTCGATTCATCCAGCCGATGACGCGCCAGCTCTGTTTTCACTGCCGATGTTGCAGGTGAAAAGTGGCGATCGCGTAGCGATAGTTGGCCGCAACGGTTGTGGTAAATCGTCGCTGCTACGGCATTTGTGGGGTGAATATCAACACACAGATAGCCCGCTGTTTCATCCTCGCGCGCGCCTCGGCTATTACGATCAAAGTCTGCATCAGCTGCATGATGAGGAAACGCTGAGTGACGCGCTGGCGCATTTTGCTCCGCTCAGCGATGAGCAGCGCAAGATGGCGCTAATCGGCGCAGGTTTTACGTATCTGCGTCATCATCAGTTGATTGGCTCACTCAGCGGCGGCGAGCGTTCGCGCTTGCTGTTTGTTGGGCTGACGCTGGCGCGTTATTCGCTGCTGCTGCTCGATGAGCCCACCAACCATCTGGATATGGTGGGCAAAGAGGAGCTGGCAGAAGCGCTCAACCAGTTCGACGGCGCGGTGTTGCTGGTGTCGCACGATCGTCAATTAATCGCCAACAGCTGCAACCGTTTCTGGCTGATTGAAGATCAAAAACTCAGCGAATGGCACGATTTTGACGCGGTGACCGAGCGCATGCGTGCTGAGCAGGCAATAGCAACGTCTGATTCTGTCGCACCTGCTGCAACGGCAACAGCGTGGGATGAAGATGCGTTGCTGCTGGCGCTGCTGGAGGTAGAAAGCAAGTTGGATGAGGATCTGGCGCGCAAGCCGAAGCATCAGAAACCCGCGTTGCAGGCGCAGTGGCGTGAGGAGATTGCGTTGCTGAAAGCCAAGCTGGAGCTGTAATGAAAGGGTCGCCATGAATGGCGACCCTACGCCAGCATTGCCTGTATTAATGCCTGCGCGGTCTTTTTCAACTGCTGCGCAGGATTTCGGCCAATCAGTACATATTGATATCCCGCTTTGTGCCACCACACCACATTCATTCCCTGTCGTTTCTCCTGCGCCAAATCGGTGGTTTGCTGATGATCTTCGCGCGAAATACACAGCGCCATCGGACCGTAGCTGCTGTGATTCCAGGCAATCTGCGTAATCAGCGCATCGTCATAACGCAGCATGCGCACACTCTTCAGCGTCGCTTCCGGCAGCGTTAACTGCGCTGGCGTGAAATGCAGATCGAGATCGCGCGCGGTACGCGCCAGCGATTGCTGCAACACCAGCGGTGAACTGTCGACGTCGGCCAGCGTTTCCGCGCTGTACAGCGACATATATTGTGCTTCCAGCTCGCGGATCTTTTCGCTTTCGCCCTGCTCAGCTTTGATTGCCGGTCGCGCCAGAAAACCGATACTGCTGCCCACCAGCAAAAAACTCACCGAAGCGGCGATCAGCGCGCGGCGGCTGACCTGCGGCGCGGACGGCGTCGTTGCCAGCAGATGCGCTAAGCGCGGTGCCATGCGCTCAAGCGGTGCGTCATCCAGCATTGGCGCAAAGGCCTCAGCAAAAGGTTGATTGCTCTTCATCAACTCGGCAGTGCGTGCCGACAGCGCTTCACTGCGCTTGAGTTCATTCTCAAACGCCAGCGCTTCATCCGCGCGCATCTCGCCATCCAGCCAGGCGACGATGGCCTCGTCCGCATAAGGCGAACTAAAACGTGCAGCCTTCACAAACGTTTCTCCTGTCCAGCCGGGCGCAAAGTGGCTGCGCTGGCTAAGGTAGTGCGCGCCGCCGCAAGGCGACTCATGATGGTGCCAATCGGCACCGCCAACGTATCGGCGGCTTCCTGATAGGTGAATCCTTCGACGTAAACCAGGAACACCGCGTTGCGCTGCGCTTCGGGCAACTGACTCACCCGCTGCATCACTTTGGCGTATTGCTGACGTTGCTCATCATGCGGTTGCTGATCCGCAGCAACAAGCTCGTCGCAGTCGACAAAGCCTTGCCCGAGGCGCACCCGCTGCGCGCGCAGTTCGTTGATCCACACCGAATGCAGCACGCTAAACAGCCAGCGATCAATACGCGTGCCGGGCGTGTACTGGGCGCTGCGTTCCAGCGCCCGGACGCAGGTAGATTGCACCAGTTCTTCGGCGACATCGCGGTTGCGTGACAGCACCATGGCGTAGCGCCACAGGCGGGCCAGATGCGCCGCTAAATGCTGGCGGACTTCAGTGCTAGTGATGTTTTCGTCCTCTAAGCGCGGCGTTCATCAGGCTTCCGGATGGCCCTGAATCGCGGCGTTGAGATCGCGGTACTCTTCGCAATCCACGCCACACAGCGATTTAATGATGGTGAGCTGCTCTTTCGCCAGATCCGGCCGCCCTTTGATCATCCAGGCTTCACCCAGATATTCGCGCACTTTGGCATATTTCGGATCGAGCGCGATCGATTTCTGATAATAGGCCATGCCTTCGTCGGTTTTACCCAGTTTACGCGTGGCATAACCGCGATAGTTCCAGGCTTCTTTGGTGTTCTGATTATGCAGCGTATCCAGCAAGTTGATCGCCGCTTGATATTCGCCCTTTTTCGCCAGGTGATAAGCGTAATTGGTTTTGTCGCTGTCGCTCAGCATGCTGGTTTTCTCCGGCACGCAGGATTTAGATTTGCTGTCATAAACCTGGCCTTTCGGGCAATCCGGCGTCTTTTTGTCGCTGTCATCATCGCCCATTGCCAGTGCTGCAGGCGCATGCAGCGTCATTAGTAATACGGGCAGCGCTAACCAGCGTAACTTCATCATCGTATTCATGGTTAATCCTCATGGCGTGTCATGGATGGAACTCAAGCTGAGGCAAACAGTGACTCAGATACGCTGTAAACAACTCAGCCGCCCTTTCTATTCGGAAAAATTTAAAGTTTTTTTTAACATGAGAATTTTCTCCAGTTTGTTCCCTGAAGTGATTATGATTCTCACTTCATAAAAGGGACGCTTATGCTCAATATCTCGAAAAAGTGGCTATTCGCCACGCTCGCTGCCGTCATTCTCCTGCTGTTGGTCTGGCACTACGCCGGTTCACGCAACAAACCCAACGCGGTGGTCACCGCCGAGGTGCGCCAGGGCAATATCGAAAACGTGATTGCCGCCACCGGCAAAATGGATGCGATTGAACGCGTCAACGTCGGTGCGCAGGTTTCCGGGCAGGTAAAAAAGCTTTATATCAAAGCGGGCGATAGCGTCAGCAAAGGCCAGCTGATTGCCGAGATTGACGACCAGCCACAGCGCAGCGATTTACGTAATGCGCAAGCGGCGCTGAGCGTGGCGCAGGCCGATCTGGAAACCCGCGAAGCTGCGCTGGTTCGACAGCAAGCGCAATATCAGCGCTTGCAGCAGATGATCAAAACCAATGCGATCTCGCGTCAGGATTTTGACACCGCCGAAGAAGACTGGCGCAGCGCACGCGCAGAACTGACGGCGCAAAAAGCGCGCGTGATTCAGGCGCAGATTGAGGTAGACAAGAAGCAACTCGATCTCGGCTATACCCGCATCATGGCGCCCATGGACGGCACGGTCATCGCTATTGTCACTAAGCAAGGTCAAACGGTGAACGCGGTGCAAACGGCGCCGACCATCGCCAAGCTGGCGCAACTCGGTACCATGACGATTAAAGTGCAGATTTCCGAAGCCGACATCAACAATGTGCAGCCCGGCCAGCAAGCGTGGTTCACCACCTTCTCCAATCCGGACAAGCGCTACAACGCCACGCTGCGCAGCCTCGAACTGGCACCGGAATCGGTAATGAAAGATGACGCGCTGATGGGCAATAGCGAGAGCACGTCGAGCAGCACCACCAATGCGGCCGTTTACTACCACGCCCTGCTTGATGTGCCAAACCCGGACAACGCGTTACGTATCTCCATGACCGCGCAGGTCAATCTCATCCGTGATGCGGTGAAAGATGCGTTGCTGGTGCCGGTGCAGGCGACGAAGAAAGATGCCGACGGCAAAACCTACGTGGAAGTCCCGGATCAGGATAACCAAGCGGTGAAACGCATCATCACCACCGGCATCACTGACAGCGTTGATATTCAGGTGCTGAGCGGCTTAAAAGCCGGTGAGAAAGTGATCCTTGCCACGCAGACGGCGGGCGCTGACAAGGTGGTGATGTGAATATCATCGAACTGAAAAACATTCAGCGCAGCTATGTTAACGGTTCGCAATATCTGCATGTGCTGAAGGATATTAACCTGAGTATCGCCAGCGGCGAGCTGGTGGCGATTATCGGGCCGTCCGGTTCGGGTAAATCAACGCTGCTGAACATCCTCGGCTGCCTTGATGCGCCAGATAGCGGCGACTATTTGATTGGTGGTCAGAACACCGCCACGCTGTCGCCGGATGCATTGGCGAAAGTACGCCGCGAACACATCGGCTTTATCTTCCAGCGCTACCATCTGATGCCGGATCTTAGCGCCCTGAGCAACGTTGAAATCCCATCTATTTACGCCAATCTGCAGGGCAAAGCGCGGCTGCAGCGCGCGGCAGATCTGCTGGCACGTTTAGGTTTGCAGGGCCGCGAGCATCACAAACCGGGTGAGTTGTCCGGCGGCCAGCAGCAGCGCGTCAGTATTGCGCGCGCACTGATTAACGGTGCCGAAATCATTCTTGCCGATGAACCGACCGGCGCGCTGGATTCGCACTCCGGCGAAGAGGTGCTGCGCATCCTGCACGATCTCAATCGCGAAGGTCACACGGTGATCATCGTGACGCATGACATGAAAGTGGCGCAGCACGCCGATCGCATTATTGAGATTCAGGACGGCGAGATTTTTGCCGACAGCGGCCGCAAACCGGATGCCAACCGCGCGCAATATATACCCGCCGCGCGCAAAAGTCAGAGCAAGCTGCGCGGCTTTCTCGACCGCTTACGTGAATCATTGCGCATGGCGCTGAATGCCATGAACGCGCATCGGCTGCGCACCGCGCTGACCATGACCGGGATTATTTTTGGCATCGCGGCGGTGGTTACCGTAGTGGCGCTCGGCCAGGGCGCACGGCAAAAAACGCTGGAGAGTATTTCCGGGCTCGGCACTAACGTGGTGTCGATTTATGCCGGCGGTGATTTCGTTGAGGATGAAGCGCATCCGGTGCTGACGCTGGTCATGTCGGATGCCGACGTGATTGGGCGTCAGCAGTTTGTTGCGGCGGTCAGTCCGGAGATGATCGCCAATCAGCCGATTCGCTATCTCTCCAACTCCTCAAAAACCTCGGTGTACGGCGTCGGCAAAGAGTACTTCCAGATTCAGGGCATCAAACTGCTGGAAGGCAGCAACTTCAGCGATGAACGTCACGCGCGTCAGGAGATCATCATTGATACCAACACGCGCAACAAACTGTTCGGCGAAAACGGCGACAGCCCGATTGGCAAAATGATCGTGTTGGGTTCGGTGCCGGTGCGGGTGATTGGCGTGGCGGATAATAACGATGGTATGTCGCCCAATCGCCTCAGCGTGTGGCTGCCGTGGAGCACCGTGATGTATCGCATCAGCGGGCAAACCGCGCTCACCAGCATCAGCATTAAACTCAAGGACGATGTGGTAAGCGGCCCGGCGGTGGAATCGCTGACGCAACTATTGACCGCGCGTCACGGCACCAAAGATTTCCTGGTGTTCAATCGCGACAAATATCGTAAAGCGATTGAAGACGCCGCCGCAACGTTAACGTTGCTGATTCTTCTGGTCGCCTCGATTGCGCTGATGATTGGCAGCATCGGCGTGATGAACATCATGCTGGTGTCGGTAACGGAGCGTACCCATGAAATCGGCGTGCGCATGGCGGTGGGCGCGCGACGCGGCGACATCATGCAGCAGTTTATGATCGAAGCGGTTTTAGTCTGTCTGGTGGGCGGATCGCTCGGCGTCGCGCTGGCGCTGGTGATTGGACCGATTATCAGCCTGCTGGCGGGCGGTATGATTACGGCGATCTTCTCGTGGCAATCGGCGGGCGCAGCCTTTGCCTGCTCCACCATCATCGGCATGATTTTTGGTTATCTGCCGGCGCGCAAAGCCGCACGCATGGATCCGGTAGCAGCGTTAGCCAGCGAATAACATATAAAATCGCACGTTTTGTAGGGTCGCCATTCATGGCGACCTTCCCCCATCCCACTCAAATCACATCAGCATCGGCAACGTCGCAGTCGCCGTTTGCTGGCTCGCCGCCAGATAGCGTGCATCGTGCGTCATCAACTCGTTAATCAGCACTTCCACCAGCAGCATCGCGCCCACTTTGCCGCTCAACGCACCGGCGTTGAACGGGCCTTCCGGCCGTGCGGCCACCAGCAGCATATCGGCTAAGCTGCCCATCGGGCTGCGCAACGTATTACTCAGCATCAGCACGCGGGCGTTTTGCTTTTTCGCCACCTTCACCACATGCATCACATCTTTGGTTGAACCGGATGCAGAGATGGCGATCACCAAATCGCCCTCTTTTAGCGTCGAGGCATTCATTGCCGCGCGATGCATATCACCAAACAGCTGTGCCGATTTACCTAAGCGCAACAGGCGATAGTGCAAATACTCACCGGTAATCGCGCTGGCCGCCACGCCGTAGATTTGGATGGTGTTGGCCTGATGCAGCGCTTCTACCGCGAGCTGTAACACCTCGCGGTTGATGAATTTCCCGGTATCCCGCAGCGCCTGCACCGTTTCCTCCACCAGCATGTCGATGCTGTCACCGCTGGCAATCGCGGCGGGCTGATTGTGTTGCACATCCAGCGCCAGCGCCATTTTGAATTCGGTATAGCCTTTGCAGCCGAGATGACGACACAGCCGCGTCACGCTCGCTTCGCTGGTATCGGTCTCACGCGCCAGTTCGGTGATGGTGAGATACAGCACTTTCTGCGGGTCGGTGAGGATGAAATCGCCCAGCTTTTGCAGCGTCGGACTGTAGCCCGGCAAACCCTGGCGCAGGTGCAGCAAGATGTTTTCATTGTCCGTCATGGCGGTCTCTCTGGTTCACGGCATTAATGGCGCACAGTGTGCAGCAGATTAGGGCATAAGTGAAAGCTATCACAATAATGATGGAAATTTTCACCTGATGAATTAAATTGTGGTAATAATTTTTACCACAACATCACTTCAGGGATAAAAATTTATGTCATCAATCCTCAGCGGTGCCTCCTCAGGAGTTTGGTTCGAAAAAGCCCAGCGTTTTGGCAAGTCGTTCATGTTACCGATTGCCGTGCTACCGGCAGCCGGGTTACTGCTGGGCATTGGCGGCGCACTCTCCAATCCCAATACCATCAAAGCCTATCCGTTCCTCGATGTGACCTGGCTGCAAGGCGTGTTCACCATTATGG
The DNA here is from genome assembly GCF_056491525.1 of Candidatus Pantoea symbiotica. Classification (NCBI taxonomy): domain Bacteria; kingdom Pseudomonadati; phylum Pseudomonadota; class Gammaproteobacteria; order Enterobacterales; family Erwiniaceae; genus Pantoea; species Candidatus Pantoea symbiotica. Next base: position 945,729 of record NZ_JBSZHR010000003.1, on the reverse strand, counting down.
CGAGCGCCGGTTCGGTGGTGTTTGCCAACCTCGCGGTGCTGTTTGCGGTTGGCGTAGCGGTAGGATTGGCCAAAAGTGACAAAGGCACCGCCGGATTGGCTTCGCTGCTGGCTTATCTTGTGATGAACGCCACCATTAATGCGCTGCTGACGCTAACCGGCGTGCTGGCTCAGGGCAACCTGAGCGCGGAAGGACAAGGTATGCCGCTTGGCATTCAAACCCTGGAAACCGGCGTATTTGGTGGCGTGGTGATCGGGCTGGTGACGGCCATGCTGCATAACCGCTATAACAAAATCGCCCTGCCGCAGTTCCTTGGCTTTTTCGGTGGCTCGCGCTTCGTACCGATAATCAGTTCCCTGGTCGCCATTCTGGTGGGCGCGGCGATGACCATTGTCTGGCCGCATTTCCAGAAACTGATTTTTGGCCTCGGCGGCTTGGTGGATGCCACCGGCTATTTCGGCACCTTTATCTACGGCTTCGTGCTGCGCATGCTTGGCCCATTCGGCCTGCATCACATCTTCTATTTGCCGTTCTGGACCACCGCGCTCGGCGGCAGCGAAGTGGTCAACGGACATCTGGTGGAAGGCACGCAGCGCATCTTCTTCGCCCAGCTTGCCGATCCCAATACCCAGCAATTCTACGTTGGCACCGCGCGCTTTATGTCCGGGCGCTTCATCACCATGATGTTTGGCCTAATCGGCGCGTGTCTGGCGATGTATCACACCGCCAAACCGGAAAACCGCCAACGCGTGGCGGGATTGCTGCTATCGGCGGCGCTGACCTCTTTCCTTACCGGCATCACCGAACCAATTGAGTTCTCGTTCCTGTTTGTTGCGCCGGTGCTGTATGTCATCCACGCGCTGTTTGATGGGCTGGCATTTATGATCGCCCACATCCTGCACATCACCATTGGCCAAACCTTCTCCGGCGGCCTGATCGATTTCATTCTGTTCGGCGTATTACAGGGCGAAGCTAAAACCCACTGGTGGTATGTCCCGCTGGTTGGCGTGCCGTGGTTCCTGCTCTATTACTTTACTTTCCGCCTGCTGATCACCCGCTTCAATTTCAAAACGCCGGGCCGTGAAGATGCCAGCATTGAAACAGCGCCGATGGTCGCCGGAGAACGTCCTTTACAGGTCATCGCGGCTTTAGGCGGCAAGCAGAACATCGCCGAACTGGATTGCTGCGCCACGCGTCTGCGCATCACGCTGATCGACAGCAGCAAGCTCGATGAAAACGCATTGAAAGCCACCGGCGCACGCGCCGTGATCCAACGTGGCAAGGGCGTGCAGGTAATTTATGGCCCGCACGTCACCATTATCAAAAATGAAGTAGAGGAGTTACTCGCGCTATGAAAGCACCGATGCTGGCCCAGATTAAGGGAAAACTGGTGGTCTCGTGTCAGGCTCTGGAAGATGAGCCGTTACACAGCCCGTTTATTATGTCGCGCATGGCGTTGGCGGCAATGGAAGGCGGCGCAGCAGCGATTCGCGCCAACAGCCTGATCGACGTGCAGCAGATTATGCAAACTGTGGATTTGCCGATTATCGCCATTATTAAACGCGACTATCCCGGCAGCGATGTGTATATCACCGCGACGCTGCGGGAAGTGGATGAGTTGATGGTGGCGAATCCGGCGATGATTGCGCTGGATGCCACGCTGCACACGCGTCCTGGCGATTTGCAACTGCCGGCATTGGTGGCAGCGATTCGCCAGCGCTATCCGCAACTGCTGCTGATGGCTGATATCGCGACGGTGGAAGAAGCGTGCAAGGCAGCGGAATTAGGTTTCGATTGTGTCGGCACCACGCTGCACGGTTACACCGCAGAAACGCAAGGTTGTTATCTGGCTGCCGATGACAGCCGCTTCCTGCGTGATGTTTTAGCTGCGGTAGAGGTGCCGGTGATTGCCGAAGGGAATGTTGAAACCCCGGAAATGGCGGCGCATTGTCTGGCGCTGGGCGCACATGCGGTGGTGGTCGGCGGCGCGATTACGCGTCCACAGCAGATAACGCGCCGCTTTGTGAATGCCATCAGTTAAGCGTAAAACGGTCGCCAGGAATGGCGACCTTACGGATGTTTGGAAAGGTTTTTGTAGGGTGCGCACCGATACGTCGCCAGCCACAGCAATTAATCATTAAGGGTTCACGTTCAGCGTGAACCCTTTTTTCTGCTGAACTGCCTTTCTTCCACGAAAAAAACCAAACTGTTCAAGGTTATCCACAATCCCCGTGCGTAGAGTCGGCGTTATCCTGTGGATAAAACTCGCCTCGCGCCATACAGCGCCCGATGCGCGCATACGGTTACTTTTCGCACGATTATGAAATCATGTAGTGACCGAGCGCCCCACTTTCCCCATGGCAAAAACGTTTACTGCCGCTAACAGCGCGGCGGCAGCAAAGGCGCTGACGAAACCGCCGGGCAGATACGCCATAAAGGCCGCGAGAAACTGGCCGGAAAAAATCGCCATCGATAAACGCGCCAGCTGGCGGCCGCGTTCCTGCGGCTGGCTGATCTCCACCGTCATATGGTTAACCAGCGGAATCGACAGACCAAATCCCATGCCCAGCAAAATGCCGCCCGGAATAAACAGCACCATGTTTGGCGCAGCGGCAAACTCCAGATGCGCCAGCAGATAACAGACAAACGCCATCACTAAGGTTGAATAACTGCCAAAGCGCTGCGACACGTCGGGCATGATGGCGGCGGCAAGCACCGCCACCAGCGAGACGAAAGAGAGAAAATAACCAATGTGCGCGGCATCAATGCCCATCGCGGCAAAACGTTGCGGCAACATGATCACGGCGGTGAAAAAACACATCATCGAGCAGAGTGCGGCGAGTAAAACCGGACGCAGCGCGCGATCGCTGTTTCCCGCCTTCTCATCTACAGATTCCGATGCCGCCAACTGCGGCGGGCGTGGCACGGTGATCAACACCATCAGCAACATCAGCCAGGCAAACAGATAAAGCCCATACGGCCAGCGCCAGCTGATCGACGCCAGAATACCGCCAATAAACAGAAACAGTACGCCACCCAGTTCGATAGACATCCCTTGCCGCGCCATCATTTTCAGCCGCGCTTCACCGCTGTAAAAACGGGCGATCAAGCTGGTACCCGCCGCCATTACGATTGCGGTGGCGCAGCCGAGTAAAAGACGATCGATGATCTGCGGTAGCGCGCCAGGCAACCACGCGCCTGCGACGCCGAAAAGTCCGTAGCAAAACAGTCCGATGAGCAGAAGTGAATAAGCGCTCCAGCGATCGATAGCACGTCCCGCTAACGGACCCGCCAGTACCACGCCAAGCGACGGCAGCGTGACCAGCCAGCTTGCCAAATGCGCGACGCCAAGTTGCGCAGCGATTTCGCTGAGTCCGGGAACAATCACGCAGCCCACCATAATCGTCAGGCAACTGACCGCTAATAAGGTAATTGCGCCGGTAGGTTTGAGGGATGACACATCAACTCCTGATATCCACATAATGGACATAAACACCGAATAGTGGACGACAGTGTTAGAGGAATCGGTGGCGCTGTCAATCACCGCACGCCATCGTGCTATAGTGTTGCCAGCTCAAACGCACGGAATCCTCTAAAAATGAGTGTGGAAACAGAAACTAACGGATCACAGGTGATCGCGCGCGCCGCCACGATTTTGCGCGCGCTGGAAGATCGTCCGGCGGGATTAACGATGTCGGCGTTGGCGAAAATCACTGCATTACCGCGCACCACCGTGCATCGGCTGGTGACCTCGCTGATCGCTCAACAGCTGTTGTTGCAGGATAGCGATGGCATCAAATTGGGTCCGGCGCTGGCTCGTCTCGCGGCATCGGCGCATACCGATATCATCGCGCTGGCACAACCGGCAATGGCGACACTCGGCCGTCGTACGCGTGAAACCGTCGATCTCTGCGTCTGGCGCGGTAGCCATACCGTGTTGGTGAGTCAGTGTGTTTCGGATCAGGAGTTGCGGGTGGCATCGCCGGTGAGCACCGCGTTTCCCTCGCACTGTGCGGCACACGGCAAAGCGTTACTGGCGGAGCAATCTGAAGAGGCGCTGGCAAGCTTGCTGCCACAGCTGAAAGAGGTGCGCACCGAGAAAACGCAGCAAGAAGCAAAGTCGCTGCTGAAAGATATCGCCGCCACGCGAAAGCAAGGTTATGCCATTGATCGTGAAGAGCATGCGCGCGGGGTTTGCGGCATCAGCGTGGCGCTGCAAACCGGCGCGGGTGAACGCTATGCTTTAGCGATTGCCGCACCGGCATTGCGTTTTGATGAGCAGTTCGCGCATTTGCTGGCGTCACTGCTGCAGGCAAAAGCCGAGATTGAAGCGCTAGTGGCGCGTTAAACCGAATCTTCTTTTTCGATCACTAACACGCGCGCTTCACCTTGCGGGTGCGCAACATGCTCGGTGCCGATGCTGGCGAAAAAAATGTCGCCGGTATTGAGCAGCACTTTCTTCACCTCGCCCGCTTCGCGGTAATGCATCTCTACCGCGCCATCCAGTACCGCAAACACTTCTTCGCCATCATTGATGTGCCATTTGTAAGGTTGATTGGTCCAGTGCAGACGCACGCTGGTGCCGCCGAAGTTGGCGATGTCTAACGCATCCCAGGCTTTAGCAGGTGAGAAGTTTTTGCTGACGTAGATTTTCATGCGATATCCGTGTAAAGGAGAACTGGGTTGATGATACACAGAGCGCAGGCGGACGGCGGGACACACGCAGGCCATTTACGGACATGCAGATACAACAAAGCCGCCCGGAGGCGGCCTTAACACAACGGCTTGTGCGACTAACTTATTTATACAGCTCTGCAGTCATGTGTACGCGGTTGTTAGTGTTGGCGCTGGTGATTTTGTACTGTGCGCCCTGCTCTTGAGCCTGAGCTGCGATTTTCGCTTCTGCGCCATCCAGAGTTGAAGACTGAACTGAAACGCTCTGTGCAAAGCTAGCAGCAGACATCATTGAAAGAGCAGCAACGGCGGCGATAGACAGTGTTTTGATAGTTTTCATGGTCATAATCCTTAGGGGTTTAAATAGAAGACTGTGTGCCTTCGATGAGAATAATAATAACTGAAGTTATCGTTGCAATATTAACCATTAGTGCGATCACGATAACTTACGTAACTATACAGTTTCCGGCGCTTTGTCGACAAAAAAGGCCGCCCGTAGGCGACCTGTTCTGGCACATCCGTATGCAACCATCCGTTATTTGTAAAGTTCTGCAGTCATATGTACGACGTTACCGTTGCTTGCTTCCAGAATTTTGTATTGCTCACCATTCTGTTTAGCCTGTGCAGCGATTTTGGCTTCAGCACCATCCAGAGTCAGAGAAGTAGCTGAAACGGTCTGTGCGAAGCTAGCGGCAGACATCAGTGAAAGAGCGGCAGCAGCGGCGATGGTCAGAGTTTTGATAGTTTTCATGGTCGTATTCCTTTGGTTGTTTGATTTGAAGGCTGTGCGCCTTCGATGGAAACAATAATAACCATTGAAACTATTATCAGATTAACTATTAGTGCGATCACAGTTAATCAACTCATTATCACTACGCCAGCTCGAGCTCTGTGATAACCCTTTTCACTTCCGCCACATCCGCCGCCGAAAGCGAACGCAGTGGGCGCGGCAGGCAATCATACTCAGCAAGCCCCAGCGCGCTGGCCGCCGCAGCGATGACGCGAATACTGCCGCCGTGTTGGGTAAACAGCGCCCAAAGCGATGCCAGCCGCTGTCCTTGTTCGGCTACCGCCGCAAAATCGCCCGCCATCGCCGCATCTGTCATTGCTTTAGCGGTGCGCGGGAACAGTCCGCCGCACACTGAATACCACACTTCACAACCGGCGATTAGGCCTGCTGCGGCAAAGGCATCGCCGCTGACGCCAATGGTGACGTCTTGCGGTAATTGATCACGCAAAGCCTTTACCCGTTGCGTAGCCGCTGCAATATCGGCGGGCACGCCGGGAATTTTGATGGAAGCGATATGCGGCAGCGTGGCGATACGCGCATGCAGCGCATCGGAGAAGACAAAGTGGCTGGTACCGGGATTGTCATAAATGCACACCGGCTGCGAAACGTGGCGCGTGACATCCTGATACAGGCCAAACACTTCGTCATCAGTGAGTTTCTGATAGGAAACGGCGGGCAGCAGCAAGGTGCTGGCGCCAGCCTGTTGCGCATCCTCGGCAAGTCGCAGCACTTCGTCGGTGCTCACCGCGCCAATGCTGACCATCACCGGAATAGCGTCCGCATGCTGCACCGCCAGCGTCGCAATACGCTTGCGCTGTTCGCGCGTGAAATAGGCGTAGCTGCCGGTGGATCCCAGCACGCCAAGCGAATCGACCTTTGCTGCCGTGAGCCGCGCAAGAATATTAAGAAAAGCTTTCTCATCAATTCCAGAAGCATTCAGCGGAGTCAGGGGAAATGCACTCAATCCTTTAAACATAGCCAGCGCCTTATTCGTCATTAACAGGGGAAAACAGCTTAACCTGCACTGTTATAAGCCATCAGAAATAAAAATGCCCTCTTACGAGGGCATGAATTATCGCTACAGCTAGGGGATTATTTCAGCGCGATGCGTGCAATCTGATCCTGGCCTTTGGTTGAGGAGTCTTTATTAAACTCCGCTTTCAACGTTACATATAGCGTGTTGTTGTCTGGGCCAATCAGCAGGCTGTTTGGATTGTTATCAAACGACCAGCTGTTTTTTACCGCGTACGTGGTGGCATCCAACTGCAGCACTTTCTTCGATTCGCGCTGGCTGATGTAGATCTCATTACGTTTGGCGTTGAATTTGATAGCCAGCGCATCGCCTTCAATACGCTTGATCACTTTGCCAGTGCGCTCATCAAACACCAGCGTGGTTTTGCCTTTCGAATCGTCGGTGACGAACAGGCGACCTGTTGCCGGATCTTCCGCCATATTCAGGAACAAGTACTCTTTACCGTCGCCCGCCGTCCAGCGCTTCTCAATTTTGTGCGTGCGTGGATTGATTACCAGAATCTCGCCCGCGCCGTTGGTCGCATAAATGCGCTCAGTCAGCGGAGAATAGATGATGCCGGTTACCCATTTGCCTGCATTTTTGATGGTGGCTTTCAGCTTGAATGTTCTCACGTCAACCACCGAGATGTACCCCGGATCGGCCACGCGACCAACATACAGCTCGTTGCCGTGCCACAGCACTTCACGCGCGCCCGCCGGATAACCTTCTTTATCTTTCTTGCCTGGGAAGACTAAACGTTCCAGCACTTTGCCGCTTTGCGCATCCACTTTCGAGATGGCGCCATCCAGCGAGTTGGTGGTGTAGAACACGCTGCCCGCTTCGTCGATCGCCGTACCGAAGTTTTTCAGATCGGTATGCGTCACGCCTTTGGTTTCCAGCGTGTTTGGGTCGAGACGATAAATCACACCGCCGTTCACGTCTTTAAAGCTCTGCGCGCTGGCAACGTATAACGCTTTCGCAGCAGGCGAGTACGCCATTTCATACAGGCCATCGCCCAAGGTGCGCTGGGTCAGAGAAGTATCAACTGGCTTGGCAGCGGCGGCTGGCGCTTCGGCTTTTTTAGCCGGAGCCTGGCAAGCGGTCAGGCTGAAAGCAGCGACGATCGCTGCAGCTAAGGCGGCTTTGCGCGGGCTAAATAACGATTTCATGCTCAACTCCATCAATGGATGAACGGCTCCGTTGCGCGCGTGCGCATACGGAAAATACAAGAAGAATGAGAATCATACGCATTAGCATAAACTTAGCAACTTTCTCGACGATCTTCCGTACTTTGCCGTGAATACCGGCTTGCTAGTCGCACACCTTTCTTAGCCAAAAAACGTCCTGATATTGCCTTAAAAACATGAAAACGTTAGCAATTAACAGGTTATTTTTACTCGTAAGACCTTGATACATAGCCCACTTACAGATTATTACAATTGCAGTTGAAACCTTCGGCGGATTCTTTAAAGCAAATGATTATCATTGGCTTTCTCAATAAATGCGCAGTGGCGGTTTGCGTGCCTTCTCTTCCGCCCTTCCCGGCTGATAAGTAACGACGCAAACAATAAAAAACGAAGCAAAACAGCTTCCTATAACACAGGTTTCTACAGGAAATTTTATGTCTGGCATCAGGAAAACCTTTAACGTCTCACTGCTGGCGGTGACGATTCATGCCCTGCTTACGCCGAACATGGCGCAGGCAGCAAGCGATACGCAGCAGGATTTGGTGGTCGATGCATCCGCAACCGGCGGCAGCGATAACAACGAAAAGCAGGATTACGCGGTAAAAACCACGCGGGCGGGCACCAAATTGTTGCTAACGCCACGCGATGTGCCGCAGTCGATCAGCGTGGTGACGCAGCAGCGCATGCAGGATCAGAACCTGCAATCGGTGAACGATGTGCTGACCAACGCCACCGGCATCTCAACCAACCTGATCGACAGCGAGCGCTCGGAATACTATTCGCGCGGCTTTAAAGTCACCAACTTCTCTTTCGATGGCATTCCCACGTCGATTAATGACAACTGGAACTATGGCGATGCCGCCTCGGATACCGCCATTTACGATCGTATTGAGATCGTACGCGGTGCCACCGGATTGATGACCGGCGCGGGAAGCCCGTCAGCATCGATCAACATGGTGCGCAAACACGCCGACAGCAAAACCTTCACCGGCTCGGTCAGCGCCAGCTACGGCAGCTGGAACAAACAGCGTTATGTTGCCGATCTCTCTGCGCCGTTGAATCAGGATGGCAGCCTGCGCGGCCGCGTAGTGACCGGTTACAGCGATGAAGACAGCTGGCTCGATCGTTACCACAAAACCAAAAAGTTCCTTTACGGCGTGATCGATGCCGATATCACCGAGCACACCACGCTGTCGCTGGGCTACGACTACGAAGATGCCAACACCGGCAATCCAACGTGGGGCGGCTTGCCGATGTTCTACAGCAACAATGCCACCACACATTACGATCGCAGCCTCAACTCCGCCGCCAACTGGGCACGCTACAACACCAATTCGCGCAAAGTGTTCGCCGACATCGATCATAATTTCGATAACGGCTGGAACATCCACGTCAACGGCACGCACGCGGAGAATACCTTTAACGATAAGTTGCTGTATGTCATGGGCAGCCCTGATCAGGACAGCGGCGAAGGCACCACCGGCTACGGCAGCATGGATCGCGGCAAACGCCAGATGGATTCCTTCGACGGCTACGCCAGCGGCCCGTTTGAGCTGCTAGGGCGTCAGCACCAGTTGATGGCGGGCGTAAGCTACAGCCGCCAGCACAACGCCACTTACAGCCAGGATGGCGTTACCGACCTGGAAAACTATGATATCGCCTCAGGCGACATGGGCATTTTCAACAACAACTGGAACGGCAACATCGCCGAGCCGCAATGGCAAGGTTGGTATCAGAATGCCGACGATACCATTCGCCAGAAATCCGCTTACACCGCCGCGCGCTTCTCGCTGGCCGATCCGCTGTCGCTGATTATTGGTGCACGCTATACGCAGTGGAGCACCAACGGCAGCAGCGGCGATATGACGAAAAATAACACCACGCCGTACGCTGGTTTGGTGTACGACATCAACGATACATGGTCGGCGTACGGCAGCTATACCTCGATCTTCCTGCCGCAAACCTACCGCGATACCAGCGGCAAATACCTGTCGCCAGTTACCGGTAAAAGCTATGAAACCGGCCTGAAGTCCGCCTGGTATGATGGTCGATTAACCGCGACCGTGGCGGTATTCCGTATTGAACAAGACAACGTTGGTCAGGCGATTGCTGGCGTCTACTTGAGCGGCAACGAACAGGCTTATGCGCCCGCCAAAGGTGCAGTGAGTAAAGGTGCGGAGTTTGAGCTGAACGGTGCGCTAACCGATAATCTGCAGCTAACGTTCGGTGCCACACGCTACGTGGCGCGGGATAAAGATGGACGTTTCAACAGCTATCAGCCGCAAACTTCCTTCAAACTGTTCACCCGTTATCAGCTACCAATGTTGCCGGATCTGACGGTTGGCGGCGGCATCAACTGGCAGAACCGCGTGTTTGAAGATGCCACCAATGCCAGCGGCGATACCGTGCGCGTTTATCAGGGCAGCATTCCACTGGCATCGCTGTTTGCGCGCTATCAGGTGACTAAGCAGGTGGCGGTGCAGGCGAACGTCGATAACCTGTTTGATCGCGAATATTACAGCTACATGAACAGCTATGTTTATGGCGCGCCGCGCAGTGTTTCGATGAGCGTTTCATACCAGTTTTAATTAAACCGTAGGGTCGCCATTCATGGCGACCCATTCAACCCTTCGCACATTTATGCGGACCCATCAAACCTTATTTTTATAATTGAAACTGATCTGCGAATTCTGTTCTTTCGGCAAACGGCGCGCCTCTAAATAAACCGATTTCCAGTACGGATTATTTAGCGAAGAGCGCATCACGCCCTGGCTCACCGACGCGTGCAGGAATTGATGATCGGTGTCATAAAAGCCGACGTGCAGCTCGCGCTTAATGCGGAAGAACACTAAATCACCGGGTTGCAGATGCGCCTGATCCACCGGTTTGCCCATAGCAATTAACTCTTTGGTGGTGACGCGATCCATCGGAATATTGAAGCGATCCTTCAGCGTGCGCCAGACAAATCCTGAGCAATCGACGCCGGTTAATTGCGTACCGCCCCACTGATATTTAGTCCCTTCCCACGAATGCATTTGATCGTGCAGCGCGGCAATCACCGGAATTAAATCGGGCTGTTTGCCACCGTCTGCCGAGGTATCCACGCTGTCCTCTGCAGGCGCATGCGAAGACTTAGAAGAACAACCGGCCAGAGTAAAAAGAAACAGGCAGGCGATAACTTTGCTGGCGGCAGAATTGATCATGTGTAGGTGTTTTCGCTGAGGGAGACAGTGGTTAGAGATTTATACCGTAAAAAAGTTGCAGAAATAAATAGGCGTGCGGTGAAATCTTTTATTTGCCGGTTGTTTTTACCTAAGTTTACGCAACGGTAACATCTTGTATTTGAGTTAAAAATCTATTTCCCGCGCTGCGCTTTTTCTGCGCAGGAGAATATTTGCTCTCCTGCACAGAATGACATCAATTTCGACTTACAGCTGTACGTTTAATACTTGCCGGAGAAATTGGCGCTAATACGCTGCGCCAGATAATCCTTCGCGGAAATAGGCGGATATTTTTTCTCCGGTCCTTCAATAATCACGTCTTCGTTCGCCTGGCAGAAAAACGCCAGGCTGTAGCGTGCCGGCACCGATTCACCCGGCAGCGGATTGCTGACACGATGGAAATTCGACGGCAACTTGTCGTCACTCCAGCGCATCAACATATCGCCGATATTACAGGTAATTAAGCCTTCCAGCGGCGCGATCGGCGTCCAGATTTGCTCCTCCATCTCTTTGCCCGGACACACTTGCAAACCGCCCTGCCCATCACGCTGGAACAGCAAGGTCAGGCAATCGAAATCGGTATGCGCACCCGCGCGCCAAGGACCATCTGGCTCACCGCTGATGGCAAAGTAGTGCAGCATCCGCAGCGTGCTTTGGTAGGTTTCGCGCGAGGGCTCATGCGCTTTGGCAAAGAAGTCGTCGGGGAATCCCAGCTTCAGGGCAAAACAGGAGAGCAAGCGCATGCCCACTTCCCAGCACTGACGCTCGAATTTCAGTACATCATGTTGGAAGCCGGGCAAAGTGGCATCATCCGGCCATAAGCCTTCCATACGCGGTCGCGTCACCTGATACGACTCTTTTTGGTCCGGTTTACCGGTGGAGGGACGAATCTGCGCGCGGTATTCCCAGCCGGCATTGCGGCTGAGTGGATGGCGCGCTTTGTCACTTTGTGGCAGCGCAAAAAAGCGCTTGGCGTTAGCAAAAGCCGCATTGATGTCGTCGAGGGGAATACCGTGGCCGGAAACCTGGAAGAAGCCAATTTCAGTGGCGGCTTGCCACAACTGATCGGCTATTTCAGCTTTACGTTGGTCGAAATCGGAGAGATCGATGATGCGCACATCACGCGCCGCTTCCACGCCGCGCGCGCCCATCCGCGATTCTTTTGCCAGTTCATGCATGTCATAAGTGGTCTTTTCCATTGGTGCACCTCGTTATTGAGCGATAACGGATGACCCACCCGCTGTGTGGCAGTCATCCCCGCGCCTGCTTAACGTGCAGGCGATCGAGCAATGACCCACCGGGTGAAACCACGGTTGACAGCTTCTACTCATTTTCAGTCAAGCAAAGCCTGTGCCAGCTCACGGAACTAAGTAAGATCAACAAGTTAAGCCATCTTGCACATCATGCCTGCACAACGGCGGTGCAAAAATGGGCGCCTTGCATCATCAACGATCAGCGGATGACGCAAAATCTCAACACATTTCAGATTAAACTCAATATTTTCATCGTGTTACATGAATGGCATGCGCTTTGCTAAATCCTTATTGAGTATAAGCGGTCAGCGTGACAGCAGATTCACGCAGGACATTGCTCTACAGCATTAGCTGTACCTCGTCAGGGGACGATGCGAATCACGCATCGTGAGCACGCCATGCGCCGCAACGCCCCTGATGACGACAACAAACTCAACGTTTATTGGGGGTTTTATGACAATGTCGCGTTTCCGTTTCTCGTTATTCGCTGCTCTGCTGAGCACCTCTGCCCTGTCGCACGCCGCCGACAAACTGGTATTACAAACCACCTGGGTCGCACAGGCTGAACAAGGCGGTTATTACCAGGCGCTCGCCACTGGCATCTATAAAAAATTCGGGCTGGATGTTGAGGTGCGCTCCGGCGGGCCGCAGTTGAATAACATGACGCTGCTGCTGGCGAATCGTGCTGATGTCATCGTCAGCTACGATCTGCAAGTGCTGCAGGGCGTTGAGCGCAACTTCCCGCTGAAAGCCATCGCCGCGCCGTTTCAGTTTGATCCGCAAGGCATAGTCACGCATGGCGATGTGAAGTCACTGGAACAACTAAAAGGTAAAACCGTGCTGGTATCAGCCAGCGGACAAGCCAGCTGGTGGCCGTGGCTGAAAGGCAAATATCAGCTGCAGGATGGTCAGGCGCGCCCTTACACCTTCAACATGCAACCCTTCCTCGCCGACAAAAATACCGCGCAGCAAGCTTACGCCACCTCCGAAGTGCAGCAAATCAAACAGGTGCAGCCGGACAGCAAATTCTATCTGTTTGCCGATTATGGCTATCCAGCGTACGGCGGCATTCTGGTGACGCGCGACGATTTACTGCAAAAAGAGCCGGACGTCATGAAACGTTTTGTTGCGGCATCGATGGAAGGCTGGCGATCCTACCTCGCCAATCCGGCTGCCGGTAATGCGCTGATCAAAAAAGAGAACCCGCAGATGACCGACGCGATTCTCGCCTTCGGCGTGTCGCAAATGAAAGCACTGCATCTGATTGACGGCGGTGATGCGGCGAAACAAGGTCTAGGTGTGATGACGGATAAGCGCTGGCAGGCAACGCGTGACTTTATGGTCAACGCCGGTCTGCTCAAAGCCTCCACCGACTGGCAGAGCGCATTTAGCACGCAGTTTGTCGCGGCCAACGCGGAGTGAGTTGCTCATGAGCCAACTGTTAATCAAACACTGCGCCGCGATTCTGACCGGCGACAAACAGCAACCGCGCAGCAGTGCGCGCGATATTCGCATCCGCGATGGCCTGATTACGGAGATGGGCGAGCTCGACGCTGCCGCTGATGAAACCGTGATCGACGCCCGCGACTGTGTGGTCTATCCCGGCTGGGTCAACACGCATCATCATCTGTTTCAATCGCTGCTCAAAGGCGAACCGCAAGGTCTCAATCTCAGCCTCGGCGGCTGGCTGGCCGCGACGCCGTACCGCTTTCGCGGCGCTTTCGATGAACAGACGTTTCGCATCGCCGCGCGTGTCGGTTTGGTTGAGCTGGTGCGTTCTGGCTGCACCACCATTGCCGACCATCACTATCTCTATTGGCCTGATATGCCGTTTGATGGCGCAGCAATCCTGTTCGATGAAGCTGACAAGCTGGGCGTGCGCTTCGTGCTGTGTCGCGGCGGTGCTACGCAAAGCCGTGGCTTAGAGAGCGACTTGCCCACCGCGCTGCGCCCGGAAAGCTTTGACAGCATGATGGCCGATGTCGATCGGCTGGTGGCGCGCTATCACCAACCGCAGGATAGCGCGATGCGCCGCATTGTGATGGCGCCGACCACCACGCTGCACTCCACCACGCCGCAGGAACTGCGCGAGAGCGCGCGCCTGGCACGTCAACTCGGCATTCGTCTGCACAGCCATCTGTCGGAAACCGTTGATTACCTCGACGCCGCACGCGCAAAGTTTGGTATGACGCCGCTGCAATTTTGCGCCGAACACGACTGGATCGGCAACGACGTTTGGTTTGCGCATCTGGTGAAACTGCTGCCGGAAGAGATCGCCATGCTGGGTGCGGCGGGCAGCGGTATCGCGCACTGCCCGCAAAGTAACGCGCGTCTCGGTAGCGGCATTGCCGATTTGGTGGCGATGGAGCAGGCGGGCGTAAAAATCTCGATTGGCGTCGATGGCGCAGCCTCGAATGAGGCGGCGGATATGCAAAGCGAAACCCACGCAGCCTGGCAGTTTCAGCGCGCACGCAAAGGCATGCTGGCGCATCCGCGCTATGCCGGTGGCACCTTTGAAGGCGGTGGCGATGCCGCCAGCATCGAAGATGTGGTGCGCTGGGGCACATCCGGTGGCGCGCAGGTTTTGGGCTTGAACACCGGCCGTCTTGCGCCCGGCATGGCCGCCGATATCGCCGTCTATCGGCTCGACGATCCGCGCTATTTTGGCCTGCACGATCCCGCCATTGGCCCGGTGGCCAGCGGCGGACGCGCCAGTTTAAAAGCGCTGATCTGCGCAGGAAAAGTGCTGATGCAGGAGGATGTGATTGCCGGAGTGGATTTGGCGGAACTGGGCCGCGACGCTGCGCAAGCGGTAAAAACCTTACAGCAGCGCGCGGCGATGTAACAGCGTTAAGCCGCTGCGTCTTTCTTGCGCAGCGGTGATTCTGGCAGGAACAGCGACAGCACAAAGGCCAGCAGCATCACGCCCGCCGCCATTTGAAAGGCTGAGTGCACCGCATCGCCAAACACCTGCAAATAGGCTTGCTGCACATCATACGGCAAACGATGCACCGCTTGCGGATCGAGCGCGCGCGGCAGCTCTTTGCCCTGCTCCACCAGCGTGGTCAGGCCCGATTTCAGCACCTGACTGAACACCGCGCCAAACAGCGCCACGCCAATCGAGCCACCCACCGAGCGGAACAGCGTGACCGACGACGTCGCGACACCGATACGATCGGGCGTCACGGTGTTCTGCACCGCCAGCACCAGCACCTGCATCACCATGCCCATTCCCATCCCTAGCACGCAGGCAAACAGGTAGATATGCCACAGCGGCGCATCGATGGTCAGCGTGGTGAGCAGCGCCATACCGATGGTCGCCAGCAAAGTACCAAAAATCGGGAACAGCCGATATTTACCGGTGCGGCTAATAATGCGTCCACTGACGATGGAGGTGATCAGCAATCCGCCCATTAGCGGCAGCAGTTGCAAACCGGCTTCGGTGGGCGTGGAGCCTTTTACCACTTGCAGATAGAGCGGTAAAAACGTCACGCTGCCAAACAGCGACATGCCGACAATAAACGCCATCAAACTGGCGAGCGAGAAGCTGCGATTGCGGAACAGCGACAGCGGAATAATCGGTTCCCAGGCGCGGCGCTCCTCATAAATAAAGCCGATTACGCCAATCACCCCAAAGGCCAGAATGCACCACAGCAGCGGATCGGACCATTCACGTAATGTGCCGCCTTCGCTGGTGAACAGCGTAATGCCCACCAGCGCCAGGCTGAGAAACACCGCGCCGGGATAGTCGATTTCATGCGGCTTGCGCTTGTTGTCGGTCTTGAACACCGCATTGATGATCACCAGCGCAAACAATCCGAGCGGCAAATTGATGTAGAAAATCCAGCGCCACGACGCATGCTGCACGATAAAACCGCCCAGCAGCGGACCAATCACGGTGGCTAAACCAAATACGCCGCCAAACAGGCCCTGATATTTACCGCGATCTTGCGGCGGAATCACATCGGCGACCGCCGCCATGCTCACCACCATCAAACCGCCGCCGCCTAAGCCTTGCAGCGCGCGGGTGAAAATCAGCTGCTCCATATTCTGCGCCAGACCGCACAGCGCAGAGCCGATCAGGAATAGAATCACCGAGATTTGCAGCACGGTTTTACGGCCAAACAGATCGCCAAACTTGCCGTACAGCGGCACGACAATGGTGGAAGCCAGCATATAGGCGGTGACGATCCACGACAGGCGATCGAGCCCGCCCAGTTCGCCGACGATGGTTGGCAGCGCGGTGGAGACGATGGTTTGATCCAGCGCCGCCAGCAGCATCACCAGTAATAAAGCGCTCATCAGCAGGCGGACGGAAGGAGGATTCTCCTGCCCGCCGCCCGACTGCGGCGCGAGTGTTTGGGGTTTCATAACAGACACCAATTGAAATTAATTAAATACACAATTAATATTGATCTCAGTCTGACACGAATCAAGTGAGCGAGTAAAGATGACCGCACGAAAAGTCCCTGCTGACGAAATGGCCAACGCCGCCAAACCCCGCCGTCCTGGCCGTCCACGCGGTGGCGCGATCAACGTGCAACAGCGCGAACTGCTGCTCGACATCACCTTAGCGCTGTATGCCGAAAACGGCATCGGCGAAACCTCGCTCAACGCGATTGCGCGCAAAGCGGGCGTTAGTCCGGCGATGCTCAATTACTATTTCCAGTCGCGCGAATCGCTGCTGGATATCGTGGTTGAGGAGCGGTTTTTGCCATTACGCCAGCGCCTGGTAGCGCACTTTATGGATGACCCGCGTGACCCTGTCACTACATTCAGCGCTTTTATCCGTGAAGTGGCGGATATCGTCACCACGCACAACTGGTTCGCGCCGCTGTGGATGCAGGAAGTAATGCAAGGTGAAGGTGGTTTAGGTCAGCACATTAAAAAACGCTTTGGTCACGGCGAACGCGATCAGGTGAAAAAACTGATTGAGGGCTGGCAGCAGCAAGGCTTACTCAATCCCGATCTGGAGCCACAACTGCTGATGACCTCGATTCTCAGCCTGGTGCTGGTGCCCTTCACCCGCTTTGCCAACGATACCGCTTACCCCCGCGAAATCATTGTGCAGCATACGTTGAGTTTGTTTTGCAAGGGCATTCAGCCCACTCCGTAGGGTCGCCATTCATGGCGGTATGCTCGTCACTTAAGCGACTTTCGGTCACCATAAATGGCGACCCTACAAAGGATTGGCGCGTTTTTCGTAGGGTGCGCATTCATGCGCACCTGCATACATAGGCAAATTAATGCTTAACTGAGCGGCATTACGCCATGAATGGCGAACTGGGATAAAGACAGCTTTATCCCCCATAAAGGATAATCCCGACTTTCACTTCGACTCCAAATGAGAATAAGCAATGATTTACGGTCCACGCCAACTTACAAATCACGACAGACTGATTCGCCAAAAAAACCAATGGATATAAAGTAATTGGCGAAAAAATTCGGCCTCAAGCAATCCTCCCTGACTCGCCTGAAAAATAATTTTTCACCCCACCGAAACTTTACTCCCTGCTCCAGCGAACTGAATTACTGAGACATCCAAATCGGAACTCCCATTCATCGCAGGAGCAGAAAATGAAACGCATCAAATCCCTCGTTTGTACCCTAACCATGACCGCCGCATTGGGTCTGTCTGCCTTTAACGCCGGTGCCGCATTGCCGGTGGGCGCGAAAGCACCGAACTTCGAACTGCAGGGCGCGTTAGCCGGTAAGCCGTTGACCTTTTCACTGCAAAACGCCTTAAAGAAAGGCCCGGTGGTACTCTATTTCTTCCCGGCTGCATTTAGCGCAGGCTGCACCATTGAAGCGCACGATTTTGCTGAAGCCACCGATAGCTTCGCCAAAATGGGCGCAACTGTGGTGGGTGTAACCGCCGGTAATACCGATCAGGTTAGTGATTTCTCCAAACTGGAGTGCC
Organism: Candidatus Pantoea symbiotica; assembly: GCF_056491525.1. NCBI lineage: Bacteria > Pseudomonadati > Pseudomonadota > Gammaproteobacteria > Enterobacterales > Erwiniaceae > Pantoea > Candidatus Pantoea symbiotica. Next base: position 927,672 of record NZ_JBSZHR010000003.1, on the reverse strand, counting down.
GCGATAAATTCACCGTCGCCGCTGATCCAGGTGCGAAAGTGGCGGCGCAGTATCAAACCACCATGCAGATGAAAGGCAAAACCCTGTCCGATCGTACCTCGTATGTGATCGCGCCCAATGGCAACATTCTGCTGAGTTACACTGACAGAAACCCGGACACGCACATTGAAAAAGCGATGGCCGCCGTTAAGCAATACGACGCTTCTCACCCGCAAGCTAACTAAGCAAAGAGGCCAGCGATGTTAACCGCCATGCTGGCCGCCTTCATCGGCGGCATCATTCTGAACTTAATGCCCTGCGTGTTTCCGGTGATCTCGCTGAAAGCGCTCGGCCTGTTGCGCCATACCGATAACGCCGCCAGCGCGCGTCGTGAAGGGATGGGTTTTTTACTCGGCGTTGTAGTGACCATGATGGCGTTGGCGGGCATCTTGCTGGCGGCACGCGCCGGTGGCGCGGCGGTTGGCTGGGGTTTCCAGCTGCAATCGCCGCTGGTGATCGCCTTGCTTTCACTGGTTATCCTCGCCGCCGCGCTCAATCTGCTCGGTGTGTTTGAAGTGGGCTTATCGGTACAACGCGTTGGATCGGTTGACGTCGGTCGCGGTGCCTTTACGCGCTCAGCGTTGACCGGTGCGCTGGCCATTATCGTCGCCACGCCGTGCGCCGCACCTTTTATGGCGAGCGCCATCGGCTATGCATTGGTGCAGCCGCCCGCCGTTGCCTTAGTGATCTTCTTTGCGCTGGCCATCGGCTTCGCCGCGCCGTTCACGCTGGTATCGCTGTTCCCGGCGTTGGCTAAATTCCTGCCGCGTCCCGGCGCATGGATGGATGTGTTAAAACGCGGCCTGGCGTTCCCGATGTTTGGTGCTTACGCCTGGCTGGTTTGGGTGCTGGCGCAGCAAGCGGGAAGCGCGGCGCTGGCAACCTTACTGGCCGCCTCGGTGATAGTGGCCTTCGCCGGCTGGCTGTACGGCATGGCGCAACATCGCCACTTTGCCGGGAAAAGTCACAAGGTGCTGTATGCCGTTACGGCGGTGCTGATCATCGCCGTAATCGCACCGCTTCCTGGCCTTATCAAACCCGGCGCAGGTCTGGCAGGCGATCAGCTGACGGCAGAAGTTACCAAAGCCAAATGGACGCCGCAGGCGGTTGAAGCGCAGCGCGGTCACGGTAAAGCGATATTTGTCGATTTCACTGCGTCCTGGTGCATCACCTGTCAGGTGAATGAGAAAACCTCACTCTCAACTCAGGCCGTGAAAGATGCCATCGCCAAAACTGGCACGCTGTACATGGTGGCAGATTCCACTAAATTTAATCCGGACGTGGATGACACCATGAGCGAGTTCGGTCAGGGCGGATTACCGATGTATCTGGTTTACCCTGCCGATGGCGGACCGCCGAAAGTGCTGCCGCAGGTGCTGACACCGAGTATTGTGGTCAACGCGCTGAACCAGGCGAGCAAGAAGGCGTAAGAACAACAAGGCGGATTATGCAAACAAGCGATAGCGCGCGCGAAAGTTGGCCCGCGCTAATGGAACAGGCGCAGGCGGGCGATCAGCTCGCCTACACCCGACTGCTGAAAGCGCTGGTGCCGGTGATTCGTGCGCAAACACGCAAACAGATCGCCGATAATGCACTGGTAGAAGATGTGATTCAGGATGTGCTACTGACGGTGCATCGGGTGCGTCACACCTATGATCCTGCCCACCCTTTCTTACCCTGGCTGATGGCGATTATCTCGGCGCGCGTCATTGATGCGCTGCGGCGACGCGGTCGCCATCAGCAGTGGGAAATTAACGACGACGCGATGCCGGAAGTGGCTAGCCCGCCCGACGCCCCGCAGCAGGACTCGCAGGAAGAGCTGGCCGGCTACCTGCGCCAGCTGCCCTCGCGTCAGCGCGACATTGTCGAACATGTTCATCTGCGCGAAATGAGCCTGACGGAAGCAGCCGCGCATAACAATTTAAGTGTTGCAGCGGTGAAATCGCTGTTGCACCGCGCGCTGACGAATCTGCGCCGTTTTGGAGCCAATCATGACCGATCATGAACTGTTAATTGAAAAACTCGGGCGCGAGATGCGGCCCGTCAAACCGCTGCGATCCACCAGCTGGCGCGTCATCACCTGGCTGCTGCTGGCGTTACCTTGTGGCATCGCCGCCAGCTTTTTGGTGCAGCGCAGCTTCACCGACTGGGCGCAGCCCGGCGCGTTGCAGGCAATTCTGCAGCTGGTGCTGGCGTTTATCCTCGGCACGCTGGCGATCCGTAGCGCCTTCAATATGAGCATCGCCGGACGTCGCAGTATCAGCTGGAAAGCGCTGCTGCCGATTGGCTTGTTGTGGCTTGGCATGAGTATCAGCCAGATTCCCGGTGAGGTGCCAATCGAACATGACAACGACAGCGCGCGCTGCTTTACCTTTCTGCTGGTGGTGAGCACACCGATGATGGCGCTGATGATCGCCAGCCTGCGCCGCACCCGTGCACTGCATCCGGTGCGCAGTTTGGCGATGGCCGGCTTGGGCGTTTCCTGCATGGCAGTGACGCTGCTGGCGTTTTGTCATCCGGTGCATCTGCATCCGCTAGATTTTGTCATGCATCTGGCGGCGATAGTTACGATAGTGGCGTTAACCGTGCTGGTCGGGAGACGTTGGGTAACGTTGCGTTAAATACGGATTAAAACGGGGGATTTAAAATCCCCCGTTTTAATCATCGACCCGCCAGTTGCTGAACTTCCTGCCAAACACCATCATCAACCGGAATCCCTTCAACCCTATTACGCTCACGGGTAGCGCGTTGACGCTGACCGGGCCATGTGACGTGATTGAATCCCTCCGCAACCTCAGATCCATTCACATACTGCTGAATAGTCTCAGCCAGTTGATCGCTGAAATCTCTGCCGCTGAGTTGCGCCGGGTCGAAGACCATAAAGATCTGGCTGGCTCCGGTGCAACTGCCTTGCTGGATAGTGTCAATTTCGGCGGTACAACTTCCGCCTGAAAGTAGAGCGGCCATCGCATCCAGCAAAATCGCCAGGCCGGATCCTTTCCAGTAGCCCGTTGGCAGAATACGCATTGATTGCTCGATAGGCGCAGGATCGCTGGTCAGGTTTCCCTGCTGATCAAATCCGCCGGGGTACGGCAGTTGCTCCCCGTTCAAACGCGTCACCTGCAGCTTGCCATATGAATACTGCGACATCGCCATATCCAGCACCAGCGGCCCTTGTTTCCCGGGTACCGCCATCACAAACGGATTATTGCCGAGTCGGGTATTTTTACCGCCCCACGCAGGCATGCAAGATTCAGTGTTGGTCCAGCAAATTGCGGCCATTCCCTGTTCTGCCGCACGCCATCCATAGGTGCCACCCCGCATCCAATGCGTCGTGTTACGCATCGCTACCAGCCCCATGCCATGTTCACGCGCTAACTCAGTCGCGCGGTCAACGGCCAGAATGGCATTGGTAATGCCCGGCCCGCGCTGCCCATCCCACACTTCCATCACGGCCAAACTCTTGACGCGTTCCGGTACGGCGTTCGCATCAACCCAACCTTTCTTCAAATAATCAACGAAGCGTGCGACCCGATTCAGGCCATGCGACGGAATGCCGTCGCAGCTGGTTTCGGTATGAATTCGCGCGCACAACGCCGCTTGTTTCGCCCCTAGTCCAGCATTTAATAACGCCTGCTCAATCGTAGACTGCATAGTTTCAAAGGTGATGCGTGTCATGTTGCTGGTTTCCTTTAGCAGTAAGGTTTTCTGCGCGTGGATCGATGCGCTTCATAATGTCGTTTTTGCCCCATAAACTGGGCCACGGCCAGCCGGTTAGTCTTTCTGCGACCGCGCGCGTTTCGGCGGAGGCTTCGGCGGGATTTCCGCCCGCATGGCGGCGCTGAATCTCAACAATCAGCAGGGCGTGATTGTGGCGGTTCAAACTAAAACCACGGGCGCTAAACAGTCCGACAGTCAGGAAAATTAGCGCACCAATGCCGAATACCAGCGCGATGCCGTGAATGGCTTCGGGAGGCTGACTTACTGCGCCTTTACCCGCAAAACCATAGGATTGCAGTACCAGCCCGACAATAAATAGCGCTACTGCCTGCACAGCTTTGCGCACGAAGGTCATCACGCCAGCAAAGATGCCTTCACGACGCTGGCCAGTTAGCATTTCATCGACGTCCGGAATAAAGCTGTAGATATTCCAGCACACGTATTGGGTACCTGAACGCCCCATTCCCATAACAATCGCTGCGCCCCAAACCATCCACATCTCCGCGCTAATGCCAAACGCATAGAAGCTGATGAACAGCGCCACGCTGACGAGCATCAGGTATTGCGCCAGCTTGTAAGCCGCGCCATTACCAATATGAATACAGAAAGGGATCCAGGCAGCGATGCAGAAGAATTGCACCACCGACATAAAGGTCATGCTGTTGGCGGCATCAATAGCACTGTGACCCAGCACAAAAATGATGTAATACGCCAACACTGCGCCAAGCACATCAAGCGCCACATAAGCTCCGAGATACATGCCAACGTGCTGACGGAAGGTGCGCACCTGGAAAGTTGAGAGCAGCGAGCGGAACAGCGCTTTCATGTCACGTTTGAACTCAACCGGCGCGGGCTTCTCGGTGATCTCGATGGCGCGTTCCCAAGTGAAGAAGTAGAGCCCAAAAATTACGATGGCGAACAGCGTGGCAAAGATAACTGCCATATACAGGAACGAGGAGGAGGCGTTATCACCCAGCACAGCAATAATTGCGCCCGGCAGCCAGGCGGCAAGAATGCCGGCTCCCATTGAGAAGAACATGCGCACGCCAGTCAGACGTGAGCGCACATGGAAATCGTGAGCCATTTCCGCCGCAAGGGTTTCGTAAGGCACGATGACCAGTGTGTAGCAGGCATAAAAAAGGATGTAAGTAGCGAGATAATAGGCGAATCCCATGTCGCTGACCCACTTGAGGATGTAACTGAAAAACACCAGCGGTGCGCCAATCAGGAAGAAAAAGCCGCGACGACCGAAACGCTGCCCAAGCCGATTACGCCAAAAGTTGTCGGTTACGTAGCCCATTAGCGGATCGAAAAATGCATCCAGCAAACGCGCAAAAGCAATCACTGCACCCGCTTCAGCCGGGCTTAATCCGCCATAGGTGGTGTAGAAATACATCAGCCACAGGCCAAGAATGGTAAAACTACCGCCTCCAAAAACATCGCCGCCGCCATAGGCCAGCATGTTTCTTAACTTGATGGGTTTCTCTTCCGAACGGTTGATCATCAGCAGTACCTTGTCAGGAGTTATGCCATAAGAATTGACCCTTGATTAACTGCCATACAAGAATGTTTCGAAAATTTTGTGAGGCCTGACAAAATTCAGCGGATCGATTCGGCTAAATTGTGACCGGTAAGACGTTTCTGAAATACTGATGGAAATACAGGGTGACGTTGGAATGGATACGAATTATTGGCCAATAAAAAACGTAATGAGTTGCTTCAGGTTGTAAATGTTTCGCTTCTAAACTATACAATAATAGCAACTCATCTTTTTTCTCTAACCCAAGGATCAGTATGAAAAAGTTAATGTTAGGCTTAGTCATTAGCGCTTTATCATTCAGCTCATTTGCCGCGCAACTGATGACCAAGGTCGAGTTTGAAAAAGTAAAAGATCAGTATGTCGAGGTTGGCAATATTTCCACTTCAGGAGAAATGGATGCTGCCAGTGCCAAAGAAGAGCTGTCTAAAATGGCAGATGAGAAAGGCGGCGATATTTATATCGTGACGTCCGCGAATACCAATAACAAAATTTATGGTACTGCAATCGTCTACAAGAAAAAGTAATTTAGAAACTGCCTCAGCATGAATGTGTTTTATGCTGAGGCAGTCCTTTTCAAATGCAATAACCTTAACGTAGGGTCGCCATTCATGGCGACCGATACATTTTTAACTGAAAAACATTAAATCATCTCTGTTTTATTAATGATCAAGATACAAATAATGAACCCAGCTAGTCATGCGCAGCAATACCTTACGCATTACAGAAACATGGGAAAAGTGATCGGAATAAACAGCAACCTGCGCAAAAATACCATCCGGCAACGCATCGACTGCCGCATCAGGATCCAGTTCAACCACTGCCAGCACGCCATCCGAACCGGGATCGATCGTCAAAGATTGCAAGGTTCCCTGAGCCTGATAAGTACCGCCCGAAACCACCGGAATAATTCTCAGCAGTTTTGCGCTGAATACTTGCCCCGGCAGCGCATTAAATACCACTTCCGCTTCATCACCGGGCGTTAAACGCAACAATGAATTTTGTCGAAACTGGGCAATAACCTGACGCTTCTGTTCAGGTATAAAAATCATCACTGGGCGCAATGGCAATGATGAGGCGAAAGAACCGGGACGAATTAACACCTGCGTTACGTATCCATCACTCGGCGCACGAATAATCGTTTGATCAAGGTTATATTGCGCCTCTGCTAATTGGGCTCTGAGGCTGACAATCTGCGATTGCTCGCCGCCGACCATGCTATCCAACTGGCTTTTTATCTGCCTTTGCTCAGCAACCGATCCTTTTACCAAAGCATCCTGCGCGAGATAGTTTTGCCTTGCATCATCAATATCTTTTTCGGAAAACGGATTTACGCGGGCTTTACTGCCGGAAAGATAACGCTGGTAATTTTTGTATAACCGATCTCTTTCAGCACTCACATTTGAGGTATTCGCCAGGGATTCCTCTAATTGTCCACGTAATACCTGAATATTATGGATGGCAGTGACGAGGTCAGCATTCAACCTGTCGACGCGCGCTTTAAACAAGGTTTGATCAAGGCGGAAAAGCATATCTCCCTTTTTAATCCGCATATTTTGTTTGTCAGTGACTTCGGTGACAATACCGGTCACTTGCGGTGTCACAGGGATGGCGATAACGGCTTTTTGTGCCAGCGAAGTATAGGGATGATTATAATTCATTAATAATATCAGGCCGCTGACCAGCACAATACCGCCCAAAGCGGCTGTTGGAACTGTCCATTTATTTACCGGTATTCTGAATATTTTGAAAACGGCCCAAGCCAGAGCGACATAGGTCAATATAATCAGTAAGTCCATATGTCACCCCTTTGGAGAATCCCGGTTTACCGTCACCTTTTGTTCCAACGCCGTTATGCGTTGTTCCAGTGACGCGTTCCTACCTTCCATTCCCCAGCCTCGATCTGGCCGGTAAAGCGTGGCCCAAATCCATAAGAATGGCCATAAGACGTGGAGTGTAAACAGGCTAACCCAACCCGCGACGTGTATTGCATCCGCGTGCGGATGATTACGTGATTTTGCAATGAGATAAGGGATATCATGCAGCACAATTATCCCGTAAAAGATGACAAGAAAAACAAACACCAAAACCCCAAGCGCAAAGTAGTTAAGAAACATACCAGCCTCGAATTTAAAAGATGCGTAAAGATCAATATAGACCGCATTATTTTTCCTGAACATTTAATTAGAAAAATAATTTATTCAGCGCTCAAAATAAATAGCAGGATATGGATTTAATATGTACAATAAGATTTATATTGTACAACTTAAACAGCATAAGTGAGGATCATGACGATAGGAATAAAATCAGTTGAATGAGCATGTTAATGAATAAAAAATCATTAATTACTTATAGGGATATAGGCTAATCATAGGCAGGATGTGACTTACGTTATTTATATTTTTACCTCAACGCTTTTAGCGCAGCTTTTGCGCTCAATCCCCGAATTTATGTATATAGGTGCGCATGAATGCGCACCCTACGAAAAACGCGCCAATACTTCGTAGGGTCGCCATTCATGGCGACCATTTTACACTTAACTGACGTGCATTAGCCTTGGCAAGCTGCCCTTTCCATCAACCGAACGTTACTGCGGAATCACCTTCTCCGCTTTCAAGCGATCAAACAGCTGAGTAAATGAATCCAGCGTTGAACGATAACCGGTGAAGCCCGCTTTGCGGCTCTTGCTCATGTCGGTGAAGGCTTCCATCGGACGGCCCAAATCCGCGTCGGTGTGCCACCATGATGCCAGTTTAGTGATATCCGCTTCACGCAGCTGATAACGCGCCGCCACCTCGCGCCACGCTTCGGCAGCATCCTGCATGCGACCTTCCAGCGGCATCATCTGCGCCGGATACGCTGCTGCTTCCACGCCAAAATAGGCCGCCAGACGTGGCCATAGCCAGTTCCAGCGGAACACATCGCCGTTCACCGCATTGAAGTCCTGATTGGCCGCTTCTGCCGCAGTCGCGGCCCACAGCAGTTGTTCCGCCAGTAAACCGGCATCGGTCACATCGGACACACCATTCCACTGCTCGGGCGAACCTGGGAAAATAAACGGCAAACCTTGCTCGCGGCACAGCGTGGCGTAAACCGCCAGCGTCTGGCCCATATTCATCGCGTTACCCAGTGCAAATCCAACGATCGAGTGCGGACGATGCACGCTCCAGCGATAGCCATATTTCTCCGCACCGGCAAACACTTCGTCTTCCTGCGCGTAGTAGAAGTTATCGACAGGCTGACGTCCCTGCTCTTCGCGGAATGGCGTCACCGGCACTGCGCCTTTACCATAAGCTTCGAACGGGCCGAGATAATGCTTAAGGCCGGTCACCAGCGCCACATGCGATCCATTTAGACGCTCGCCCAGCGCTTCAATCACGTTACGCACCATCGCGCCATTCACGCGGATATTCTCTTTCTCATTTTCCTGGCGCGACCAGACGCTAAAGAACAGCGCATCCGGCTTCTCTTCCGCCAGCGCAGCCCGCACTGCGTCGGCATCCGTCAGATCGGCGGTCAGGCTGCGGCAACCTTCCGGCACCGCGCCACGTCCGCGTGATAAACCGCTCACCTGCCAACCTTCATGCTGTAATTTTTCTGCCAGCGCACGTCCAATCACGCCGCTGATACCAACAATCAATGCCTGCTTTTGCATTTCAATTCTCCTCAGTTTCAGTAATGATGAGTTTAATTGAGAATTAAATTCCCATCTCTGGCATTAATTCACGGCATTCACAACTTGAGTTCACGAATCCATGCACGATCAGCGCCTGAAAGATATCGTTCCCTTTGTTGCCAGCGTCGAGAGCGGCAGCTTTGCCGCCGCCGCTGAGCGCTTGCATCTCACCGGTTCCGCAGTGAGTAAAAGCGTGACGCGGCTGGAAACCCGTCTCGGCTCGCGGCTGCTGGAGCGCACCACCCGCAGCCTGAAACTCACCGATGCCGGTAACGCCTATTACCAAACCTGTTTACGCATTATGGAGGAGCTGGCAGAAGCCGAAGCGGTGCTGGCGGCGCAGCGCACCATTCCTTCCGGACGTTTACGCCTAGCGGTGCCGAACACCTATGGCCGCCTTGGCGTGATGCCGCTGCTGATTCCGTTTTGCCGCCAGCATCCGGATGTGGAGCTCAATCTGACGTTCTCGGATCGCTTTATCGATCTGTTTGATGAAGGGATTGATGTTGCGGTGCGCATTGGTGGCTCGCCGGATCTGCCCGCCTCGCTGGGCTGTCGCCAGATGGGGCGCGAACGCATGGTGTTTTGCGCGTCACCGGATTATCTGGCGCGCGTGGGTCGGCCCAATAGCGAAGCCGAATTGTTGCAGCATCAGGCGATCATGTATGAACGTGTCGATGGCAGCACCAAGCCGTGGCTGTTCACCACGGAAGATGGTTATCCGCACTGGCGCAACCTGCCACACCGCATGGCGCTGGGTGATGTGGATGCGCAGATGCAGGCGCTGTGTGCCGGACTGGGCGTGGCGCAGATGCCATCGTGGCTGGTACGTGAACCGCTGGCGCACGGCGAGCTGGAGATCATTCTGCCCGAGCAGCAGCCGGACGGTTTGGCCTTAACGCTGATTTGGCCGCGGCGCAAACAGCTGCTGCCCAAAGTGGATGCGCTGCTAGCGGCGTTAGAAGGTTTACAGATCCGGTAAAATCCAAACGCGCCGTAGGGTCGCCATTTATGGCGACCTGGCCAAACAACGCACCTAACGGTGATTCAACCTACGCGACAACCTGTCGCCAAAAAACTGCAGCACCGTCACCAACGCCACCAGCACTACAATCACCGTCAGCATCACCTGCATATCAAAACGCTGATAACCGTAGCGATACGCCAAATCCCCCAACCCACCTGCGCCAATCGCGCCCGCCATTGCCGAGGCGTTAATCATCGTCACCAGCGTAATGGTAAATCCGCTGACAATGCCGGGCCGCGCTTCGGGCAGCAGCACATGCCAGATAATATGCCAGCGATGGAAACCCATCGCCTGCGCCGCTTCGGTCAGCCCTTTATCCACTTCGCGCAGGCTCACCTCGGCGATGCGCGCAAAGAACGGCGTTGCCGCCAATGTCAGCGGCACCACCGCCGCCCACACACCATAGGTGGTACCGACGATCCAGCGGGTAAACGGAATTAGCGCCACCATCAGAATCAAGAACGGGATCGAACGGAACAGGTTCACCACCCAGCCCAGCACGCGATTCAGCAGCGGGCTGGGAAACAGATCGCCGCGTCCGGTCACTACCAGAATCACCGCCATCGGCAATCCGATCGCTAGCGCCAGCAGCGACGACACGCCGACCATCAGCAGCGTATCCAGCAGCCCAATCCACAAACGATCAATAGCCAGTGACATAACCCGGAATCTCCAGTTGGTCCGCAATCGGGGTTAACAGCGTCCGCGCGGCGTCCGCGTCATGCTGTGCATCGAGCAGCAGCAACATTTGCCCGGTCGGTTTGCTATCCACCCACTCCACCGCGCTATAAATTAACGTCAATTCGCCGCCAACCCGCGCACTCAGCGCCGCCAAATCCGGCTGCGCGCCTTGTCCGGTGTAGCGCAAACGCACCAGCAAGCGTGAATCGCCATGCTGACGCGCCGGCGTCAACAGCGGTTGAATCGCTTCCGGCAACGCGCTGAACTGCGGGTTAAGCAGCTGTCGCGTGGTCTCTTGCTGCGGATCGCTATACACCTGCCACACCGGCCCGCGCTCAATGATTTCGCCCTGATCGATCACCGCCACCTGATGACAGAGATCGTGCACCACATCCATTTCATGGGTAATCAGCACGATAGTGATGTGCCGCTGTTGATTGATCTTTTTCAGCAGCGCCAGAATCGAGCGCGTGGTTTCCGGATCGAGCGCCGACGTGGCTTCATCACACAGCAGCAGCTCAGGATCGTGCACCAGCGCGCGCGCGATGCCGACGCGCTGCTTCTGCCCGCCGGACAATTGTGCAGGCCAGGCGTGCTGGCGCTGCTCAAGGCCCACCAGCGCCAGCAGCTCATCCACTTTGCGCCGCCGCTGCGCCACAGGAACGCCTGCCACTTTCATCGGCAGCTCAATGTTTTCCCGCACCGTTTTTGCCGATAGCAAATTGAAGTGCTGGAAAATCATGCCGGTACCGCGTCGCCAATCCACCAGCTGACGATCGCTCAGCGTGCCGAGATCGATCCCGTCAATCACTACCTGACCACGAGTGGGATTTTCCAGCCGATTGAGGCAGCGGATCAGCGTCGATTTACCCGCGCCGCTGCGCCCAATGATGCCGAAAATCTCACCGCGCTTAACCTGCAGATCGACTTCTTTCAGCGCATCCTGAGTCTGTCCGGGATAACGTTTACTCAGGCCACGAATCTGCACGTGGATTTTCCCTGCCGTCTCAGCCGTCGGTGACAGCAACGCATCGCGCTCGCCGGGTAGCGTCAGGCTAACCATGCTTACTGGCTCCAGCCCGGCTGATACAGCTTGCCGTAGAAGTCATCAAGTTTGGCGCGCACCACCGGCGAATGTTGATAGATATCAACGAACTTCGCCAGGCGCGGATCGTTCTGATGACCATCGCGGATCACGAATTGAATCACGTATTCCGGATGCTCCAGCCCATCGAACAGTAGCGCGTTGTTCGGATCGATGGTCTTCGACAGACGCAGATAGTGCGGATAACCCTGCGCTAAATCGACTTCATCCAGCGAACGCGACAGCTGCACCGCTTCCACTTCGATAATCTTCAGATGCTTCGGATTGCTGACAATGTCATCCACGGTAGATTTGAGGCCCGCGCCGGGTTTTAAAGTAATCAGTTTGGCTTTTTGCAGCAGCAGCAGGCCGCGCGCGCCATTAATCGGATCGTTGGCAATCGCCACCGTGCCGCCATCAGGAATCTGGTCAATCGCGGTATGTTTTTTCGAATAGAGACCGATGTTATTGATGATCGCTGGCGCGAACGGCACCAGATGGAATCCGCCCTGCTGATTGGCGTTCTCAAGGAACGGTTTGTGCTGGAACAGGTTCACATCGATATCACCGTTTTCCACGCTGACGTTCGGCGCGGTCCAGTCGGTGAATTCCACCAGCTCAACGTTTAACCCTTGTTTCTTCGCCTCGGCAACGGCGGTTTCCAGCGGCGGTGCAAAGGCGGCGGTAGTGCCAACTTTCAGCGGGCCGCTGTAGTTTTCGGCGGCGACGGCGCTAAACGCCAGCAGTGCGACGCTGGCAGCCAGCGCAAAATGACGTGCAATGTTCATATCAGATCCCTGAGGTTAAATTAACGAAGGTTAACGCCGTCGCGCCAGCGCGCCGCCGGATGGCGATCGGGCAAGCGGTCTTGCTGTTGAAAAATTTTCTGCCGTAGCGAACCGGGCTGATACGCGGTCTTGAAGCGGCCGCGCTGCTGTAATTCCGGCACCACCAGATCGATAAAATCGCGGTAGCTCTGCGGATTGAGAATGCGCGTCAGGTTAAAGCCGTCGATATCGCCTTCATCGATCCAAGTAATCAACGCATCCGCGACCTGGCTCGGATTGCCGACGATCAGCGGATAGCGGCTGCCCATCGCGTGCTGCTCCAGCAAACGACGGCGCGTCCAGCCGCTGAAGGCTTTGCTCACTGATTCAATGGCACGCGTGTCGCCAGTCTGAATCGGCTCATCGAGTTCGAACGCTGCCAAATCCAGGCCAATCGAGCTGGAGAAATGCGCGATACCGGCTTCCGGGCTGGCGTATTCGAGATAGGTTTTATGCTTCTCCTGCGCTTCGCGTTCGGTTGGCGCGACAATCACGCTGACGCCCATAAAAATGCGCAGATCGTCAGGATGGCGTCCAGCAGCCACCGCCGCCTGACGCAAACGCGTCGATTGCTCGCGCATCGCCGCCGGTGACGCGGCATTCACAAAGCTGCACTCGGCGTGACGTCCGGCGAACTGCACGCCGCGCGCCGAGGAACCGGCCTGGAACAGCAGCGGCGTACGCTGCGGTGACGGGCTGCTCAGGTGATAACCCTGCACCTGATAAAACTCGCCCTGATGATTGATTTGATGGATTTTGCTGGCATCGGCGTAGCGCCGATGGGCTTTATCCTGCACCAGCGCATCATCCTGCCAACTGCCTTCCCATAACTTGTAGGTGACATCGAGAAACTCATCGGCCTGATCGTAGCGGCGGTCGTGCGCCAGCAGCTGTTGCTGACCCATGGCACGCGCGGCGCTATCGAGATAACCGGTGACGATGTTCCAGCCGATGCGCCCTTTGGTCAGGTGATCGAGCGTGGAAAGGCGGCGTGCAAACGGATATGGCGCTTCATAACTCAGATTGGCGGTGACGCCAAAACCCAGATGCTGCGTCACGCTGGCCATGCCGGAAATCAACATCAGCGGATCGTTGACCGGCAGCTGAATCGACTCTTTAGCGGTCAGGCCAATGCCTTGCTGATAGACGTCATACACGCCGAGAATGTCGGCGATAAACAGCCCATCAAACAGCCCGCGCTCCAGCAAACGCGCCAGATCCAGCCAGTAATCCAGCGAGTTGAAATCCACCGAACGATCCTGCGGATGCGTCCACATACCGTGATGAATGTGCCCAACGCAGTTCATATTGAAAGCATTAAGCAGAATCTGTTTTTGACTCATATCGTCCCCCGACGCGGCGGCAACACGCCATTCAGCAGATAGTTGCCGATTGCCGGATATTTCCAGCGCACCGGATCGTGCAAGGTGTGGGTGCGCGCATTGCGCCAGTGGCGGTCAAAGTTGTTTTCGCGCAGGCTGGAACGCGATCCGCCGAGTTCAAAAAGCAGATTGCTGGCCTCCAGCGACACTTCCGTGGTCCAGGCGCGCGCCTTCGCCACTTCCACTGACGCGAGCGCCACGTTTTCGGCACTGGGATCGCGCTGCGCCACGTCAACCGCATCACCCGCAATCGCCAGCAGTGCATCGCCCGCGCTCAGACGTGCGGCCAGACGACCGGTGCGATCGAGCGTCAACGGATCGTCGCTGGCTCGTTCTACGCCGCTGTCCGGCCAGGGTCGCGCGCGTTGACGCAGGAAATCGAGCATGTCATCAAACGCCGCCCGCGCAATACCCTGATCGATAGCCGCATGCATAATCTGCGCAAAGGGCCCAACGGTGCTCGGACGCTCAAATGCGGTCTGGAACGGCACCACATCTTCCGGCGCAATGGCTACGTCACGGAACTGCACGCTGCCGCTGCCGGTGGTGCGCTGACCAAAACCGCTCCAGTCATCAATCACGTTAACGCCGTGCTGATGGCGCGGTACAAACACCAGTTGCTCTTTGCCGTCATCGGCAATCGCCAGCGTCGGAATACGGTCGGCATACAGCGCGCCGGTGCAGTAAAACTTGTTGCCGTTGAGGCGCAATCCTTCCGCCTGCTGCGAAACCGCCGTAGAACGTTGATGCGCGGCAGGCGAACTGAATTCCGCCAGCGCATTGCCGTGATGCACGCCATCCAGCACTTCGGCGTAGAGCCGCTTTTTCTGCGCCTCGCTGCCGTTGATGCGCAACACTTCCAGCGCGTAAAAATGGTTCTGCGGCACCTGACCAATCGATCCGTCGGCGGCGCTCAATATCACGAAGATTTCGGCCAGTTCGGCGGTAGAAATCTCAATGCCGCCAAAGTCACGCGGCACGGTGATGGCACCGAGTCCGGATTGAAACAGCTGCTGCAACTCGGTGTGCGGCAGTTCACGTTCGCGGTCGCGCTGGGCTGAACCGGCACGAAAACGTTCCGCCAGTTCCTGCGCCACCTGCAATGCCTGTTGGGCATGGGTGATGCGCGATGCGCGCTGTTTAGGCGATACCTGCGTCATGGTTGCTCCTTAAATCCACGCATGACGCGCAGGCAGCGCATCATTGAGGTAATAGTTGCCGATGGCATGGGTTTTCCAGCGCACCGGATCGTGCAGCGTGTGGGTGCGTGCATTACGCCAGTGACGATCAAGTCCGTGGCGCAGCAAGGTGCCGCGGCTGCCGCCCCATTCCAGCAGTTTCTCGCTGGCACGCAGCGCCACTTCGGTGGTGAGTACTTTTGCTTCCGCTACCGCAATCGAGGCGCGCGCGCAGTTTTCGGCGGTCAGCGCTTGTTGATCGATGCTGTCGAGCACGCGGGCGGCACGCGTCAGCAGTGCGTTGGCGGCGCTCAGTTCGGTGCTGATGCGGCCCACATCGGCGAGGATGTAGGGATCGTCAGCATTGCGGCTGACATTGGCATCCACCCAAGGTCGCGAGTTGCTGCGCACAAACTCCAGCGCCTCATCCAGCGCACCTTGCGCAATGCCCGCATCTATCGCCGCCTGAATCAGCTGGGAAACCGCACCGCGCAGCGTCGGTTTTTCGGCTGCGGGCAGCGACATCAATAACGCCGGATCCACCGCAACCTGCTGCAGTTTCACCGTGCCGCTGGCGGTGGTGCGCTGGCCGATACCCGACCAGTCATCAACAATCTCCACGCCCGATGCTGGCAGCGGAATAAAGGCCATCTTCGGCTGCTGATCGTGCATCGCGGTGGTAACCAGAATGTCGGCGAACAACGCGCCAGTGGAGTAGAACTTCTCGCCGGTGAGCTGCAGGCCCTGTGACGTTGTCACCAGCTGTGCCTGCACATCACGTGTGTGTTTGGTGTTTTTCTCCGGCCCGCCGTTGCCAAGACGCTTGCCCTGCACCACCGCGCTCAGCAACTGCTGCTGTTGCGCCGCCGAACCTTCGCCGAGGATGAACTGAATCAGACCAAAGTGGTTTTGTGGGATCTGCCCCAGCGAGGGATCGCTGGCGGAGATCAGACGAAACACCTCGGCCATGGTTTGATACGACAAACCTGCGCCGCCAAATTCGCGTGGCACGCTGATGCTGCCAAGTCCCAACGCGGTGAACTGGTTGAGCAGCGCGATGGGATAGATGCGTTGCTGATCGCGTTCGACTGCGCCGCCTTTTGCCTGTTCGGCCAGATGGCGTGCGGCAGCGATGGCTTGTTCATCGCTGTTTATTACCGCCGCGCGGTTAATAATCTCGTCACTGTTTTGCGTCATAGCTGATTTCACTTTTACTGCACAGCGAAGTGTAAGCCTGCACTGAAAAACTCAGCAGGCCGTGGAATGAATAACGGATTGAAAGCGATGATAATCAGCGGGGTTAAAACAAGTAAATAGCGCGGTTATGCTATATCCGGCAATGCGTTGCCATTATTAAGCTATGGATTTAATTAAGCGCAACAACAGGCTAGCGGCGGCGCTGCGGGCAATTAGCGAGTATAAAAAAGCGGCGTGTAATTCTTAAGATCAAATAACGCAATCAAAATTTAAATAATGCATATCCCGTAGGGTCGCCATTAATGGCGACCTTGTGGAATTGTGCGGGATTTTATAAGGTCGCCATTAATGGCGACCCTACGATTTTATATTTGTGCATCAAATTGCGCGGCGGCGAAACTGCGGGTGAATTCGTTTTTCGCGCTGTGCGGGATCTGCACGCTATCAATCAACTTCGCCAGCTGATAGGTTTGCACCGTCTCATTTTGCGTCAGCTGCTGGGAATAATTCGCGGTCAAATCGCCTTTCTTATTCTGCGTCACCGACGTCTGGCTACGCTCTTCGTCATCAATCAAATGGTACTTATAGTTTTGCGACGACTTCTGGTCGGTCAATTTCACCGCCGAGGCAGAATCAAGTGCGGTGTGGAAGCTGGCCTTGAGTTTAAACAGCGTTTGCTGGGTCAAATTCTGGGTATCGCCATGCATCTGCGAAGTGGTTTTTTGCGCCACGTTAAGTGAGAAGGTGTCTTCCTCTTCCGGCTTATACGGATTACCGGAAACCGGCGTCTGCTGATACATAGCCGAGAAGTCCGCCAGCCCGCTGATCGCGCCGTTTTTCGCCGCGTTAGCATCAATTGACTTCACGCGCTGGGTATTGATGCTTTCCGCCGCTTTACCTTCGGTGGTATTGAGCGCGCGGAAGCTGTCTTTAAACAGCGCCAGCATGTCACTATCGCCATGGCCGCGCGAAGCTGCCTGATCGAATTTGCTGCTCCACTGATCCAGTGCCGCCGCCTGCTGCGCCGCGCTGCCCGCCTGCGTCAGTTTCGACATATCAGTATCAAGTTTGATGCTGACATCGCCGTTATGGAAACCAAGCCAGCGCTCCTGATCGTCGGCATGCAGATTCAGAGATTGCGTGACGTTATTGCCATTCCGTAGATCGGTCTTCAAATCGACGCTTTTCAGCACTGAACTATCAAACTTCATCAGATCGCTGATATCGAGCTTGGTGGTGCTGCCATCCAGACCATCCAGCGCTTTCTGCAAGCCCGCAGACAGTTGCCCCATCGCCGCCGCTTCATCGTTGCTCAGCTGGCCGCCGCTGGTTTTTAGCTCCACCACCAAGCCGCCCTGCTGACGCGTCATCTGCAAACTCACCTGCACGCCCGATTGCGTGGTGATGGTCAGTGCCAGTGCGCTTTGGCTGCTGCTCTTTGCGCCGCTCACCGCTTCGGTTGCTGGCACGCTCAAGGTCACGTCGCCACGATTGCTGGCCAGATTGCTCAGTAAGGTGCTGCCAAGACCGTTCATACCAACGCCGCTGGCATGCGCGGCACCGTTGATCTGCGCTTGCAGGCTGCTGGTGACATCGACGGAACTCTTGACCTGAGAGGGCTCGATTTTGTAGATAGCAGCGATGGCGTCACTCGCCTCGCTGAAGGTGACTTTGGTCGAGGCTTCCGCCGTCAGAGCGTTTTGCGCGGATTTGTTGTTCACCGCCGGCGTCACCACCGCATTCGATGCGATTAAATTTCTCAGTACGCTGCTGCCAATCCCATTTAGCATGAAAATAATCCTCGTTGTGTACTATTCCTGAGTGTTATCGGCGTATTAATGAGCAGCTTTAGCAACGTTTACAATATTCGGTCGCCATAAATGGCGCCCCTACAAGTTCAGTGCGGTTTTTGTAGGGTCGCCATTCATGGCGACCTTCTCACCACAACCTCCCAACCTGTCATTCCAGACATATCATCTGTCCGCCTAAACACAGCCGCACTTCCCGCAGTGACTTACGTTATTCATCAACACATCTCTCACTCACGAGGTAAGGTCACGATGAATAACCTGCATTACAAAAGCTTGCTGGAAATTGGCCGCTTGATTCAGTCGGGCGAAATCTCTTCGGTGGAGGTCACGCAAACCCTGCTGACGCGCATCGATACGCTCGATCGCGACTTACACAGCTACTTCTACGTGATGCGCGACAGCGCGTTGCAACAGGCGGCTGAAGCCGACGCCGAAATTGCACAAGGCAAAATGCGCGGTCCGCTACACGGCGTACCCATCGCGCTTAAAGATCTGATCTGGACCAAAGATGCGCCCACCAGCCACGGCATGATCATCCACAAAGATCGTTACCCAACTGAAGACTCCACCGTGGTGGAACGCTTCCGCGCGGCAGGTGCGGTGATTCTCGGCAAGCTGACGCAAACCGAAAGCGCCTTCGCCGATCACCATCCTGACATCGCCCGCCCCAATAATCCGTGGGGCAGCGCGCTGTGGACCGGCGTCTCCTCCAGCGGCTCCGGCGTCGCCACTGCTGCAGGTTTATGCTTCGGCTCGATTGGCACCGATACCGGCGGTTCGATTCGTTTTCCCTCCAACGCCAACGGCCTGACCGGCATTAAACCGACGTGGAGCCGCGTCACGCGTCACGGTGCCTGTGAACTGGCGGCATCACTTGATCACATCGGCCCGATGGCGCGTAACGCCGCCGATGCCGCCGCCATGTTGCAGGCGATTGCCGGTCGCGATGACAAAGATCCCACCTCCAGCAGCGAGCCGGTGCCGGATTATCTGGCGTTGATGACGCGCGGCATCAGCAAGATGCGCATTGGCGTAGATAAAAGCTGGGCGCTGGAGAAAGTCGACGAGGAGACGCGCGCCGCGCTGCAATCGGCAATTGCCACCTTGAGTTCGCTCGGCGCGACGCTGGTGGATATCACCTTGCCCGATACTGAAAAAGCCGCCGCCGAGTGGAGCGCACTCTGCGCCGTGGAAACCGCGCTGGCGCATGAAGACACTTATCCAGCGCAGAAAGATCAATACGGTCCCGGCCTGGCTGGCCTGTTGGATCTTGGTCACAGCGTCACCGCGCTGGAGTATCAGCGCTTGCTGCTCAGCCGTGCGGCGCTGCGCGGCGATATCTCCGCGCTTTTTACTCAGGTTGATCTGATTCTGGCACCAGCCACTGCTTATGCCGGATTGACCTGGGACACCATGACCCGTTTTGGTACCGATCAGGCACTGTTTAACGGCGTACTGCGCTATACCAGTGCATTTGACGCCAGCGGACATCCCACCATCACCTTGCCGTGCGGTAAAACCGCCAGCGGCGCACCGATTGGCTTCCAGCTGGTCGCGGCACATTTCGCCGAAACCACCATGATTCAGGGCGCGTGGGCCTTCCAGCAGGTCACCGACTGGCACAAACAGCATCCTGCGTTGTAAATCCGCTTTTATAACCGCCCCGACAGCATCGGGGCGGTCATTTCACCCGCTCATGGCCTGAAACTTGCTTTAACTCCCTGACTTCCGCCCTTTTTCGCCATGTTTAGGGGATGCTGATATGAAAGAGCTTTTCACCACCGACGATCTCGATAACCGCCATCGCTTCGATGCCTGGCGTGATGCGGTGTGTTCGCGTCTGATCAAAGCCGAAGCGCGCCAGATGCACTCAGGCACCTTTTCCGGCAGCTTTGCCTATTCGATGCTCGGTCACATGGATATTGCCAATCACGTGTCACATACCGCGCTGATGTGGCAACGCACACCGGAGTGTATCCGCCGCCATCCTAATCACGATTTCTATCTGGGCTACGTTTGCGCCGGTAGCGGCACGCTGCGGCAGAA
This sequence comes from Candidatus Pantoea symbiotica, assembly GCF_056491525.1. Classification (NCBI taxonomy): domain Bacteria; kingdom Pseudomonadati; phylum Pseudomonadota; class Gammaproteobacteria; order Enterobacterales; family Erwiniaceae; genus Pantoea; species Candidatus Pantoea symbiotica. The sequence continues at coordinate 907,467 of NZ_JBSZHR010000003.1, read as the reverse complement.
TGGCAACCAATCACGCGTCAGCGCGGGCGATGTGGTGATTTACGATGCCGCGACGCCGTTTGATTTTGCCATGGAGAATGTGGCGATCAATATCGTACATCTGCCACGTCACATTATGGAGAAGGAAGCGCCTGCCACCGCCAAACTGGCGGGCAAAACGCTGGACCTTACGCGCCCTGGCATGGCTTCGCTCAAGCTGCTTTTACAGGAAGCGTTCGTGTTTAATCCCGACCGTGAAAACCCGTTTCTGGCCGAACAGTTCGCCAATACGCTGCTGAATATGATTTCGGTCAGCGTCAATTTGCAGCACAGCGAAGAGGCGCTGAAACCGGATCTGTATTCGCGCGTGGTGAGTTTCCTGCGTCACAATCTGCAGGAGCCGGAGCTGTCGGTGGCGCAAATCGCCAATGCGCATCACGTCTCGCCGCGCACCATCAGCCGGGTGTTTGCCGCCCACGGCACCACGCCGATGAACTTCCTCTGGCAGGAGCGTTTGCAGGCGTGTCATCGCATTCTGGCCGAAGGCAAAGCGCGCAATATCACCCAGGTGGCGCTGGATCACGGCTTTAGCGATATGTCGCACTTCAGCCTGGCATTTCGCAAAGCCTTTGGTTACACGCCCAGCAGCCTGTTACGGCAGCCGGACGCGCCGCTACTTTTGTAGCGAGGTGATCACGCGCTCGGCGGTGTATTCCATGCTGCTGCGCGTGTTCATCGCTTCGCTGCGCATCAAGCGATACGCCCCCGATTCATCCAGCCCGAAGGTTTGCATCAGCACGCCTTTTGCCTGCGCCAACCTTTCCCCGCGCGCTTTACGCGCCTGCTGCACCGCACGCAACCGCTGGTGATGACGTACGGTTTGTAGCGTGCCGATCATCTGCACAATCAAGGCAAACGGATTCAGTTCACGCTCGGCGATGGCGTTCGGCTGGAGTTGCAGCAGCAGCGGAAACAGCCGCGCGTTGTGGCTATCCGCCAGCGCGATGATGGGAATTTCCCTTTCGCGCGCGCTGTTGAACAGAGTGGATAAAGTCTGCTGCTGATGCACATCGATCGCCACCAGCAGCAGTTGCGTATCCGCAGGAATTGATGCAGCAGGCGGCCAGCTGTGTTGCGCGTGACATCCCAACTGCGTCAGCGAGGCGCAAAACGCGCGCACGCTCTGTGAATCAGGATGGAAAATATGCAGCCGGACACCAGAAAGCGTTGCCAGTAATGATTGTTCAGTCATGGTTCACCCTATGCGCATCCCGAATGAGGAAGCCTTAAGGTAAACGAGCGAGTGAATCCGTGCTTTGCTGATGCTGCCGGGTGCTGTGTCAGGGCGGACAAGGATGCGGAGCGGTTTCGTAGGGTGCGCATTCATGCGCACCTTGAATAATGCTCAAACATGAAACCCCAAAAACTGCTCTGCCACGCTGGCGCTCGACTGGGTTTTTGGATCGATCCTCTGCACAATCTGCCCCTTCTCAATCACATGAATCTGGTCAGATAGCGCATAGAGAAACTCGATATCCTGCTCCACCAGAATGATCGAAATATCCATCTCGTGGCGCAGCCGCCGCAGCGTCTCAATGATCTCCTCGCAGATATTCGGTTGAATCCCTTCCGTTGGCTCATCCAGCAGCACCAGCTGCGGCTGCCCGCACAGGCAGCGCGCCAATGCCAGCAACTGCTGTTCGCCGCCCGATAGCGCACCGCCCGGCTGCGCCAGCAGGCGTTTCAGGCGCGGAAAATATTCCAGCATCTGCTCGATAATTTGCCCGGCGCGGGAGAAGTGTTTCACGCAGCCCATGCGCAAATTCTCCTCCACCGTCAGCTGCGGGAAAATCTGTCGTCCTTGCGGTACAAAACCGATGCCCGCCACCGCACGCTGATGCGCCTGATAACCGGTAATATCAATACCGTTCAGCGCGATGCGGCCTTGCCAGGCTGGCAGTTCGCCCATAATGGTGCGTAGCAGCGTGGTTTTGCCCATGCCGTTGCGGCCCAGCACGCCGGTGAACGACTTTGCGCTGACAAACAGCTCGGATAAGTTCAGCACCGGAATCTTGTTGTAGCCCGAAACCATCTCTTTTATTTCAAGCATGTTTAATCTCCAGATTGCCGAGATACGCCTCTTTCACCAGCGGATTTTGTGTCACTTCGCGGAAGCTGCCTTCCGCCAGCACCGCGCCTTGGTTAAACACCGTCACCTGCTGCGCAATCATGCTGATGAACTCCATGTCGTGTTCCACCACCACCACCGTGCTCTGCTGATTGATCGCCTTGATCAGCTGCGCGGTTTTGCGCACTTCCTGATGCGTCATGCCCGCCGCCGGTTCATCCAGCAGCACCAGCTGCGGTTTGGAGATCAGGATCATCCCCAGTTCCACCCATTGCCGCTGACCATGTGCCAGTTCCGAGAGCACCGCATGTTGCAGATCGACCAGGCCGATATCCTCCAGCACCTGTTCAATCGCCGCTGGCAGCGCCGCTTTCGCCAGCTTATTGGCTGCCGCCTGCCACAAGTTTTCCCGCACGCTTAAACCTTCGAACACGCTCGGCACCTGGGTTTTGATGCCAATCCCCAAACGCGCGATCTCCCACGGTCGTTTGCCGGAGATCACCTGTTCGCGATAGCGACACTCGCCGCGCGTCGGCGTCACCTGGCCGCTCAGCATCTTGAAGAAGGTGCTTTTGCCTGCGCCGTTGGGGCCAATCAGGCAGCGCAACTCACCTTCACGTAAGGTGAAATCCACCTCTTTCACCGCATGTACGCCGCCAAAACTGACGCCCATTTTGCGGGTTTCCAGTAACACGTTGGTCGTCATTGTTTCACCTCACTGACCTGCGCGCGGCTGGCGGGCACGGCGGCACGACGCTTGCGCCGCCACAGGCGCTGCAACGTCGGCAAAATACCGCCCGGAATCAGCAACACAAATATCGCCAGGATTACGCCGAGCACTAAATTGACATCCACGGTTTGCTGCGCGCCCAGCCGCGTCACCATCCACTGCAACAGCACGCAGCTGATCACCGGCCCAAGTAGCGTGCCGCGTCCACCGACAATCACCCAGATGATGATCTGCGCCGACTGACTGATGCTGAATACGCCGGGACTGACAAACGCGCCCCAGTTGACGTACAAACAACCCGCCAGTCCGGCAATTGCCGCGCCGATGGCAAAGGTCGCCAGCTTATGCGCCGGCACGTTGTAGCCGAGCAATCCGGCGCGCTGTTCGTTCTCGCGAATCGCCACCACGGTTTTGCCAAAGCGGCTCAGCAGCACGAACTTCAGCAAGGCATAGCAGAGCGCCAGACATCCGGCGGTGGCCATAAAGATCGCTTCGGGCGATAAAATGGCATCCGGCTGGAACGGCAGGTTGAGCGTCGGCACCGAGGGAATGCCATTAAAGCCGCCCAGCAGCGCTTCGCCGATGTGATATTCGCTGCCGGAAGTGGAGTTAACCCAGTTAAACAGCACCAGACTCACCGCCAGGGTGATGGCGCCGAGATAGACATCGCTGACGCCGCCATAAAAAATCACATAGCCCAGCAGCAGTGAGAACAGCGTGGGCAGCAGCACCGCCATCACCACTGCCCAGGTTGAATCGCCCCAGTTGATGGCGCAAATCGCATAGGTATAAGCGCCTAAACCGAAAAATGCCGCCTGGCCGAAGCACAGGATGCCGCCGTAACCCCAGATAAACGCCAGGCTGAGCGACAACAACCCCATCACCAGAAACACCGTCAATGACAGCAAGGTGTAGAGCTCAATCGCACCTGACAGCCACAGCGCCACCAGCACCATCGCCAGTGAGGTGACGACAATCTGAATCTTTTCCGAGAACAGTTTCATTACAGCGATCTCCTGAAGAAGCGCCCGGTGATGCCCTGCGGCAGCAAACGCAGCAGCACGATAGCGCTCAGCAACAGCGCAACCGCACCAAACACCGGCGTGGAGAAGTAGGTCACCAGCTGTGAAATGGTGCCGAACAGCGTCGAGGCGGAGAGCGTACCGGCGATGATCGCGCTGCCACCGCCAATCACCGTGATAAAGGCTTTGGCGATAAAGCTAACGCCAATCGTCGGAATCACGCCGGTAATCGGCGCTAACAGTGCGCCGCCTAAACCCGACAGCGCCGCGCCGAGGCCAAATGTCAGGCTGTAGATCTTGCCCGGATTACTGCCGAGCGCCGCCGCCATGCGCGCATTCTGCATGGTGGCACGCGCGCACAAACCTAAGGTGGTAAAGCGCAGCAGCAGCCACAGCGCGCCGAGCAAGCCGACCGCAAACACAATCATGAACAGCGAATAACCGCTGGTGCTGTAATTGCCGATGCTGACGCTGGGCAGCGGCGAACTGATACCCAGCGTGGTGTTGCCGAACAGCATGGTGGCGGCACCGATCAATGCCAGACTCAGCCCCCATGTCGCCAGCATGGTGTCGATCATCCGTCCGTAAAGATGACGGATAATCACGCGCTCAATCACCGCGCCAAACACCCCCACGGTGAGCGGCGCGATCACCAGCATTGAGATCCAGATCGGCACGCCCCACTGATTGGTGGCCAGAATGGCGCTGTAGCCGCCCAGCATCATGAATTCGCCGTGCGCCATATTGACGATTTTCATCATGCCGAACACCACCGCCAGCCCAACGCTCATGATTACTAGCACGGCGATGGCATTGAGCACTTCAATGGCGTAGATAATGAACAGATCCATAGCGGCTCCTGTTACAGCTCAATTTGATACTGTTTGGTATCGCGCGGATTTTTCTTCAGATCGCACACCATCGCGGTATCCACTGGCGCTTGATCGGTGAAGGTTTCCAGAATTTTCATCTGATGGTTTTCCACTTCGGCGATATGCACATCCAGCGAACAGTGATGGGTGGCGGGATCGACGCTCAGCTTGCCGCTCGGCGAGGTCAGCGTGACGCCGGACTCCAGCGCCTCAATCACCTTCATGCGGTCGATATCGCCCGCTTTGCGCACCCCTTCCGCCCAGATCAGCATGCCCTGATAAGCGCCCATCGCGAGGTCGCTGATGTACGGCGTGTTGGCGCCATAGCGTGCATGGAATCGCTCGACGAAGGCTTTGTTTTCCGGCGAGGGGATTTCCTGCATATAGTTGGCGGCCACCAGAATGCCGTTGCTCTCTTCCGGTGACAGAATGATGTGTTCGTTGCCGCCGCCAAACACCGTGGAGGCAATCGGGATCTTGCCGCTCATACCGGCCGCATGCCACTGGCGATAGAACGAGATGTGCGCGCCACCGACCAGCGCTGACCACACCATGTCGGGTTTGGCGCTCTGGATTTTGGAGATCGCCGCGCCAAAATCGGTGACATCCAGCGGGAAGAATTCAACCGCCATCACTTCACCGCCGTTATCATGCACCGACTTTTTCACCCACGCCGAGACGATTTGGCCGTAGTTATAATCCGCTGCCAGCACGTAGACTTTTTTGCCCCACTTCTTCACCGCATAAGGCACCAGTTTTTCCACGGTTTGCGCTGGCGTAGAACCGGAAGAGAAGTAATTACGATCGCATACGCCGCCTTCATATTGCGCCGGATAAAAATAGAGCGAACGAAAACGATCCAGCACCGGACGAATAACCTCGCGCGAAGCCGAGGTAATGCCGCCGTGTACCACCGCCACTTTATCTTTCAGCGCCGCCTGCTGCGCATATTGCGCATAAAGCTGCATGTTGGATTGCGCATCGTAATTAATCACCTGCAACGGGCGACCTAATAATCCGCCCGCTGCGTTGATCTCTTCCGCCGCCAAATTAATCGCGTTCGACATTGGCTTGCCGTAGATATCGAGCCCGCCAGATAAGTCGAGAATACTGGCGATTTTAATCGCGTCTTTGCTGTCGGCGGCGAAAGAGAATTTAGGCGCAACGCCCGCGGCCAAACCTAACGCCGAAACTGCTGAACCCTGGATAAATGAACGACGACTAATAGCCATAGCAACCTCTTGAAAGGGAAGGGTCAAATTAGAGTGTTTCCGGGAGGCCGGAGAGAATAAAAGCGATCGGCAGACGGCGCTGTCTGCGTTAACAAGAGGGTTGCCACATCGTTGGGGCGTTATTTTGTATTAAGCAAGAAGTGGGCCAAATAATTAACAGGCCGTAGATTGCCGTATTTCGGTGATTAATTACGACGTTTCAGAAAAATATGCGCACGGTTAAATGGCAATAAGCACTCATATGGTGCACGGTCGCCATAAATGGCGACCCTACAAAACTCAATTAAAAAACTTAATATCCGTTGGCGTGGCGATCTTCGCCACTTCACCTGCGGCTTTTAACGCACCGGTCTCAGCATCGAAATGGAACATCGTGATGTTATTGGTAAACACGTTCGCCACATAAAGGTATTTGCCGCTGGCATCAAAGGCAAAAGCACGCGGTTCAATGCCATCTGCTTTGTAGCGCACCGGCGTTCCCAGTGAACCATCCTGCGCAATTTTAAACACCACTAAGCTGTTATCCGAGCCGCGATTAGCCGCAATCACAAACTTGCCGTTCGGGCTAAGGATAATGCCGCCGCCGCTGCGATACTCGGCGCTGCTGTTTTCCGTGTTCAGTTTGACCTTAGCCTGCTGCTCCAGACGATCGTCCTTCACCGCAAACACCACCACTTCACCGGCCATTTCGGTGGTGACATAAGCGTGTTTGCCATCCGGGGAAAACACCATGTGGCGCGGGCCAGAACCGGCCGGGAAGGTGACATCGCGTGAAGTATCGGCTGCCAGCGGCTGAGTTTTGCCCGCGTGATAGGCATAAGCGTGCAGTTTGTCACCGCCGAGATCCGCGGCGTAAAGGTATTTGCCATCATGCGTGAAGGTGGTGGAGTGCGCGTGGCCGCTATCCTGACGATCTTTCACCGCACCGCTTCCGCTGGCAAACGGGAAATTCTGCGCCTGCTCGCCGAGCGAACCGTCGTGATGAATCGGGAATACCGCCACGCTGGCGCCGCCTTTAGCCACCGAATAGTTGGCGACAAACAGGAACTTACCGTCCGGGCTGATGGTGGCATGCGTCGGCTGCTGGCCGTGGCTATCCACCGCGTTAATCACGCGAACCTTGCCGCTGTGATCGATCGCCAGCGCAGTCACCGCACCGGCGTTCTCTTCATTGGTGGTGTAGGCAAAACGGCCATCATGCGATTTCACAATCCACGATGGGCTTTTCATTTTGATGAAATCGAGCGGCGTCAGCGAGCCGTCACTATTGACCTTCAAACGGTACAAGCCTTCGCTGGGATGACCCGGATTTTGCACTAACGGCGCATCCGGGATGCTGGTCCATGTGCCCACTAAGGCCGTTTGGTTGTGATGTTCCGCTGCAGTTGCCATTGCACTTCCCGCTAATGTGAAAACAGCTAGCGATAATGCCACGCTTAGACGTGACGCCAAACCGCCAGACACGGATTTATTGTGATTTTTCATTGTGGTACCCACCATAATCGGAATGTTCTTTATAGAAAGCGTTAGTCGCGTTGGATTTTTTATTGTGATTGCGGCCGATGATGCAGGCCGCTTTACGACTATAGTGGGATTGTTTTGATTCGCGCCGAACGGGCGTGATCGTGTTCACATTATCGGGGATTTATCCGCCGTTAGAGCACGATTACCTCCAAACCTGTCAGCCGAAAGACCTCAAATGCGTAATTCTTATTATTACTGCGTTTTACCGGCATGCTTTAATACAGCTCTCTTTTCAGGCCAGGGATGCTGACGTTGCTATGCTGCAGTTTTCAAATGGTTTTCTGCTGAGTTTGTCGTTGTGCCTTGATATCGGTCTCGCCAATATCGCCATGATCACGCTGGCGATGCAACGCGGCTATTTTCACGGTTTTTGGTTGGGGATTGGCACCTGTATCGGTGACTTAATCTATGCGTTGCTCGCGCTGGCGGGTATGGCGATTGTGTTGCAGTTCACCGCCGTACGTTGGGTGCTGTGGATTGGCGGCGGTGTGCTGTTGCTGTGGTTTGCCGGAAAAATGCTTTATGCGGCGTTGCAGAAGCAGGCTGCACTGCCGGAAACCGAACAACAGCCGTATCGATCGTTGCTGCGCGAGTTTAGTCGTGGCGTGATGCTGGCGATGTCATCACCGACCGCGATTTTGTGGTTTGCCAGCGTCGGCGGTGCGTTGATTTCACGTATGGGACACGGCAGCGCGGCGGCCACCTCATCGTTCCTCGGCGGTTTCTTTATTGCGGGCGTGGTGTGGACCTGCGTGCTGTGCCTGGTGGGCAGCATGGGCGGCAAGCTGCTGGGGCAGCGTTTGTTGAAGTATTCCTATCTCGCTTCCGCGTTGATTTTTGTTTATTTCGCGATATATGTGATTTGGTCGGGTTATCGGGAATTTATTCTGGTTTGATGGGAGGTCGCCATAAATGGCGACCCTACGACGATTCTGCGCGTTTTTGTAGGGTCGCCATTCATGGCGACCGCAACCAACATCACAATCCGGCAATCCGCTTCAAATCCGCTTCCGCACCCGGCGCAACCGCCAGCACCTGCGCGCCTTTCAGCAAACGTTCACCTTCGGTGTTGAACGGGTGATACCAGCCGCCCGCCTCTTTCACCAGGCAATAACCGGCCAGACAATCCCACGCATGCATATACGGCTCGTAATAACCCACCACGCGCCCGGCCGCGACCCACGCCAGCATCAAGGCACCCGATCCAATGCGGATAAAATTCCCGCCCGCCGCCAGCAACGATGCGAGGATTTTCCCCACTTCATCCGGGCTAACGTGGCTGTTGGCACCAAAACCGGTGACATGATTTTGCAAAGTGCGCGATGCATCCACCTGCAAGCGCTTGCCGTTGAGCGTCGCACCCTGACCAAGAGCCGCCACGTAACATTCCTGATAAGTGGGCGCGAAAATCACGCCAATCACCGGCACACCGTCGTGCAGCACCGCAACGGACACGCACCAGTTCGGCATGCCGTTAAGGAACGGACTGGTGCCGTCGATCGGATCGACCACCCATGTATAACCCGATGAACCTTCCTGCAATCCGTACTCTTCGCCGAGGAAACCGTCGTCGGCAAACTGCGCGCGAATCTGCTGGTCGATCATCTGTTCCACTTCGCGGTCAGCGCGGGACACCACATCCTGCAAATCGTATTTGGTCTCCACCACTAAGGTGTCGCGCTGATGGAAATACTCCAGCGCCTTCGCGCCGCCGGCGCGTGCCACCTTCTCCGCTAAAATCAGGCGCGATAACAGCGGGTCATTGTCTAATTCACTCATCATCCATCCTTAAATTAACCGGCAATCAGGGCCAAACCCTGAGGTTTAAAATCAATCGCAACGTTCGATGCCAGAGGCAGCTGCTGCTCCATCTCGGCATCGACAATAAACAGCGAACCCAATTCGGTAGCGACTTCATATTCGATATGGTCGCCAAGCCACGTGCTGTGCGTCACTTCGCCGCGCAGTGCGCCCGCGCCTTCTCCGCGCAAGGTGATGAACTGCGGTCGCACCGACAGCTGAGCCGCGCCGGTTTTCAGGCCGTTGCCGCGCACGCGGTAGCGCTGGCTGCCAAGCCGCACCAGCGCTTCGCTGCCATCAAGCTGCTCCACTTCGCACGGCAGAATATTGGCCTCGCCCATAAAGTCGGCGATAAACACCGAATTCGGCGCGTGATAGAGACTTTCCGGCGCGCCCTGCTGGGCAATATCACCCTCTTTCATGACAATAATCTTATCGGAGACCGCCAGCGCCTCTTCCTGATCGTGCGTGACGTACACCGCCGTGAAACCGAGGCGCTGTTGTAGATCGCGGATATCTGTACGCACCCGGCGACGCAAACGCTCATCAAGATTGGAGAGCGGCTCATCCAGCAGCAGCACCTGCGGCTCCAGCACCAGCGCGCGCGCCACGGCAATGCGCTGTTGCTGCCCGCCGGAGAGCTCCGAAGGCAGGCGCTGGCCCTGATGTTCGAGGCCCACCAGCTTGAGCCCTTCACGCGCGCGGTCCTGCGCTTCACGTTTATTCATGCCCGACGACTGCAAGCCATACATGATGTTGTCGAGCGCGCTCATGTGCGGGAACAGCGCGTAAGACTGAAACACCATCGCCACGTCGCGCTCGTTAGCGGGCAGGTTGGTGACATCTTTGCCGCCAATCAAAATGCGCCCGGCAGTGGGATGCTCCAGCCCGGCCAGCAGCCGCAGCGTGGTGGTTTTGCCGCAGCCGGACGGGCCCAGCAGCGTCACCAATGTGCCGGGCTCTACCGTCAGCGAGAGATCGGGAATTGCATCAAAACCGGCAAAGCGTTTCGAGACGTGTTCAAACACCACAGATCCAGCGGTTACGCGTGTCATACGGCTCTCTCCTGGGTTAAGGACGTTGAAGCTGGCGGAATTGCCATATCGACCGGACGGGCCACGCGGCGCAGACGCCGTTCGCCCACCAGCCACTGGAACATGCCGATGATCAGTAGCATCACCACTATCAAGACAGTTGAGTAAGCAATCGCCACACCGTATTCGCCGTTTTCCACCAGCCCGACGATGTAAGAGGTTGCCATGTTGTATTGCGCGCTCACGAGGAAGATCACCGCACTGATCGAGGTGATGGCACGCACGAAGGCGTAAACCAGCGCGGCGCTGATCGCCGGTTTCAGCAGCGGCAGCACCACTTTGCGCAGCGTGCGGAAGCTGTTAGCGCCGAGCGTTAATGAAGCTTCATCAAGACTTTTATCCAGCTGACTCATCGCCGCGATGCCGCCGCGCACGCCAACCGGCATGTTGCGGAACACAAAGCAGGCGACGAGGATCATCGCGGTACCGGTGATCTCCAGCGGCGGCAGGTTATACGCCATCACATAACTCACGCCGATCACCGTGCCGGGAATGGCGAAGCTCAGCATCAGCAGGAACTCGAAGGTCTGACGACCGGCGAACTTCTGACGCACAATCAGCCAGGCGGTGAGCAGGCCGACAATCGCCGTCAGCGGTGCAGCAATCAGCGCGATCTCCAGCGTGGTCCAGAACGAGTTCCACGCCACACCGCTCCACAGCAGATGCCCATCGCTGAAACTGACGCCGAAGGCGCGCACGTAATGCTCGATGGTCAGCGCATCATTCAATCCCCACGACTGCACAAAGCCGCCGACCACAATCATGCCGTAGATCACCAGCGTGAACAGGCCCCACGGAATCACCATGCCGTACACGCCAAAGCGCAGCACGCGCGGCAGCTGCACATGTTTGCCGCCGTCGCCTTTACCGGTGACAGTGGCGAAGTTTTTGCCGCCGAGCCACCAGCGCTGCAGCACAAATGCCGTCAGTGTGAAGCACAGCAGAATCATTGCCAGCACCGCTGCGCGGCTCGGATCGTTCTGCGCGCCAACCACCGAGAAGAAGATCTCAGTGGAGAGCACGCCGTGGCTGCCGCCCAGCACCATCGGGTTACCGAAATCGGCCATGCTTTCGATAAAGCTAATCAGGAAGGCGTTGGCTAAACCCGGCGCCATCAGCGGCAGCGAGACGCGCGTGAAGGTGCGCCAGCGATTGGCGCGCAGCGTTTGTGACGCCTCCTCCAGCGACGGACTGACGCCTTCCACCACGCCAATCAGCACCAGAAACGCAATCGGCGTGAACGATAAAACCTGCGCGATCCAGATGCCGGTTAAGCCATACAGCCAGCGGCCCGGTTCGATGCCAAACAGCGCCGCCAGATGTTCCGTCACCACGCCGGAGCGGCCAAACAGCAGGATCAGCGCCAGGCCAATCACAAACGGCGGCGTGATGATCGGCAGAATGGTCAGCATGCGCAGCGCTTTTTTGAACGGTAGCGGCGTGCGCGTGGCGGCTAATGCAAACGCCAAACCGAGCAGTGTTGAGCCGGCGGCGGTCATCAGCGCCAACCACAATGTGCGCCACGCGGTGCCGCAGGTGCCGCCCGACAAACAGGACAAGCTCCAGATCGATGGATCCTGAATGTTGCTGATCAAGCCATCCGGCTTGAAGCTGCCGTCCACGTCCTGCACCGACACCACAAACATGCTCAGCACAGGATAAAGCACGAAGATGCTCACCAGCGCGGTGAGCAGCACCAGCGACGCCACCACAAAGGCATCACCTTTCATTACGCCGCGTTCGGCTAGCGCGAAGGAAAACAGCAGCAGGAAAGTGGTCAGCAACAGCAGCGCACCCGCGCCCATCGCCGGTTGGCCGGAAGCGAGCGCGCCGAAGCGATTTTCCAGCCACAACCAGCTCCAGCCGCTGTAGCCAATGGCGTGACCTTCAATGATGAGGAACAGTACGCCAAGCGCGCTGAACAGCAGCAGTAAACGGCTGCGCGCCTGCGCAGGCAAGATGCCGCAACCGGCGCACAGCACGAACAGCGCGATGGCGATAAGCAGCCAGGGATGTTCGCCTACTTGCCACAGCGCGGGCGCGTTGGCGCTGTCGCTCCACAGGCTGGTTAACCAGCCGCTGCTGAAGAAACCGGCTTCCAGGCTGAACCACGGCAGCAGCAGTAACGCTACTGCGCCGATGATCAGCGCGCCTGTCAGACGGCGATTATTTGCATTCATCACATACCTCGAATTCGGGTTTTTGTGCGGTGCTTTATAAGGTCGCCATAAATGGCGACCCTACGGGGTTTTGTGCGGTGCTTAACCAGGTCGCCATGAATGGCGACCCTACGGTGTTTTACCGGGTTTTGTAGGGTCGTCATTTATGACGACCGTCCCACCAACCGCACCGATCTCACTGCGCGCTGGCACCGATCTCTTTATCCCAACGTCCCAGCAACGCTTTACGTTTGGCCGAATCGCCGTAGGTCTTGAAGTCGTAATCAATCAATTTGATGTTCTCAAAGCGCGGCGCGTACTCAGAAATCTCCGCATTACGGTTCGACGGCAGCTGGAAGGATTTGGCCTCTTTCATATGTGATTGCGCTTCAGCGCTCAGCGCCCAGTCGTACCAGACTTTAGCGTTAGCGAGGTTGCGCGCACCTTTGACAATCGACATCGAGCCAATTTCATAGCCGGTGCCTTCGCACGGCGCGACGGTCTTGATCGGGAAACCATCCACTTCCATCGCTACCGCATCGTGCATAAACACGATGCCGACGGTGGTTTCGCCACGCGCCGCCGATTTCACCGGCGCCGAGCCCGATTTAGTGTATTGAGAAATATTGGCGTTAAGTTTTTTCAGGTAATCAAAGGCCTTATCCTCACCCATGATCTGCACCAGCGTCGCCAGCGTGTTGTAGGCGGTACCCGACGAGTTCGGATTGGCGATCTGAATTTCCCCTTTGAAGCTTGGGTCCAGCAGATCGGCCCAGCATTTCGGCTCTTTCAGCTTTTTCGACTCCAGCAGTTTGGTGTTGTAGCCCCAGCCGAGCGCGCCAGCATAAATGCCCACCGTGCGGTAATTGGAGTTTTCCGCCTGCTTCTGCGCCCAATCCTGTTGCTGATCGAGCAGCGGCGATTTGTACGGCTGCGTCAGCCCCTCTTCCGCCGCCTGCATATGCGGATCACCGGTGCCCGCCCACCAGATATCGGTGCGCGGATTACGTGCTTCGCTGCGCAGCCGTGCATAGGCTTCGCCCGCCGAGAGGCGCACCATGCTGACTTTGATATCCGGATGCGCCTTGCTGAAGATGTTGGTCATGTGCTCGCACACCACCACATCGGCCGAACAGACCATATTCAGATTACCCGCCGCCGAGGCGGCAAACGGCAGTGCAGTGCAACAGAGGGATAGCGCGATGGCCATTGAGGTGACTCGCATAGTGTTCTCCTGGATTGTAGGGTTGGTGCTTCATTGGCACCTTTTCTTGCACGTGTGTGCAAAGTAGTAATGAACAAGAAATGTCCTGTCAAACACCATGCTGCGCAATTGTTAGGCTATGTCACAAAAATGCAACAAATGAGATCTAAAGCGGTTTGCACAGCTTTGCAATCTGAGGCAGACTCAGTGGCAGCCAGATTGTGAAGAGGTGTTGAGCATGCAGCATGAGAAAGCGGTGGTCAGTGCGCAGGATGTCGCTGAACGCGCGGGCGTTTCACGCTCGGCGGTGTCGCGCGCGTTTACGCCGGGCGCCAGCGTGTCACCGGCAACGCGTGAACGGGTGATGAAGGCGGCGGAAGAGTTGGGTTATCACGTCAATCATCTGGCGCGTGGTCTGGTAAGCAATCGCAGCAGCATTGTCTGCCTGATCGTCTCGGAAATCGCCACGCCCTATCGCGCCAGCCTGGTGCGCTGGCTGACACAATTTCTGCAGGAAGCAGGCAAAGTGGCGATGCTGATCAACACCGATCGATCGGATAACAGCGTTTCAGCGGCGCTGCAGCAGGCGATTAATTTCCGCGCCGATGCCTCAATCATTCTCTCCGGCATGCCGGATCGCACCATCACGCGCCAGTGTTATAAGCACGGCCAGCGCATAATTTTGATCAACCGCGATGAAGCGTTGCCAGGTTCGCTCAGCATTAATCTTGATGCGGAAAGTGCCGCGCAAACCGCGGTGATGGCGTTTCAGCGCGCCGGATGTCAGCATCTGGCGTTTGCCAATTCGCTGGCGGGCACGCCGAGCCTGAAAAAGCGCGAAGATACTTTTGTCGCGACTGCGGAACGTGCGGGATTAAGCGTGACGGTGGAACGCTTTGGCACCACATCGTATGAAAGTGGCCAAATTCTGGCGCACCGCTTGCTGACGCGTCACCAGAGGCCGGACGGCGTGTTTTGCGTCACCGATTTGGTGGCCTGCGGGTTTATGGATGAAGCGCGCCACCGCTTTGCCCTGCGCGTGCCGGAAGATCTCTGTTTAATCGGCTACGACAACATCGCGCAGGCTGGCTGGTCATCTTACAATCTCACTACCTTTTCCCAGCCGGTTGAGCAGTTCGCGCAGGATGCGGTGAAGTGGCTGATACAAACTGAGCAGGATGAAACCGGCTTCACGCCGCAAGGTGAACAGCAGCACGACAGCCTGCTGTATCAGGCCGATGTGGTGTGGCGCGGTTCGGTGCGCGGCGGCTGACAAACGTGTTTTACCACGCCGCGCAGCCAGCGGTGCGCGGCATCATTTTCCAGTCGCGGATGCCACAGCTGTGACACGGTCATTTCCGGCGTGGCGAATGGCAGTTCAAACATCGCTAAGGTGTTGCTGTTTTTGATCAGCGGATGATGCAGAAACAGCGAACGCGGCACTAAGGCGACAAGATCCGATTCCTGCGCCAACGCCACCGCGCTGGAAAATGCCGGTACCAGCGCCGCGACCTTGCGCGTAAATCCCGCCTGCTGCAGCGCATCATGAATCGGCCCACCCAGCTCACCGCGCCTTGACGCCACGATATGACCAAAGGCGGCGAAGTGTGCGATATCCAGCTGTTGCATGAGCGGATGCCCGGCGCGCACCACGCCGATAAAGTCATCGCGAAACAGCGCCTGCAAACGAATCTCCGGGCCCATATTGCCCAGCACGCCAATCTCCAAATCGATGTTGCCTTCACGCAGGTCGCGCGCGCTTTTCTCTGGCTTAGGCACAAAACTGAGCCACGCGTGTGGCGCTTGTTCAGCCACGGCAGCGATCAATGCGCTGCCAAAAGCTTCGACGAATCCCTCATTAGTGCGCAAGGTAAAACAGCGATCCAGCTGACGCAAATCCAGCGACTGCGCCGTCGGGCTTAATACCGCGCGCGCTTCACGCACCGTGTGATGCGTGCGCTCGCGGATCGCTTCAGCATAAGGTGTCAGCACCATTTGGCGTCCGGCGCGCACTAACAGCGCATCGCCGGTGGTGGCGCGTAAGCGTCCCAGCGTGCGGCTCATCGCTGATTCGCTTAAGCCCAGGCGACGCGCAGCGCCAATCACGCTGCCTTCAATCAGCAGCGCATCCAAAGCAATTAACAGGTTGAGATCGGCATCATTCATGCGGTTTATCCTCGCCGATTCGACGCATCGAGACAAGGCGTTTGGTACAGGTTAATACTGTCAATGCTGCGCGTTCCGCCTGCCCTCACCCGGCGCTACACTCTATCCATCGCAAACACCGAGGATAACAACATGAACATTTTACTGATTGGCGCATCGCGTGGACTGGGTTTGGCGCTGGCGGAAACTATGCTGCAGCGCGGTTATCAGGTGGTCGCCACCGGGCGTGAAAACTCGACAGGGAATTTACAGCCACTGGCCGATCGCTTCCCCGCACAGCTCAGGGTCGAAAGCGTGGATATCAATGAACCCGAACAGGTCAAAGCGCTGCATACGCGGCTGGCGGATCGCCAATTCGATATGCTGTTCGTTAACGCGGGAGTGAAAAATGACGACCGCGAAACCATCGCCGATGTCTCAACCAGTGAGTTTACTCGCGTGATGGTGACCAACGCGCTGAGCCCACTGCGGGTGATTGAAACCTTTAAAGATTGTGTGACGACCAGCGGCACCATCGCCGTGATGTCATCCGGTCAGGGCAGTTTGACCAACAACACCAACGGCAATTACGAGGTTTATCGCGGCAGCAAAGCGGCGCTGAATATGTTTATGCGCAGCTTTGCCGCACGCAGTGGCGGCGAACGCACATTATTGCTGATGGCGCCCGGCTGGGTGCGCACCGATATGGGCGGCCCGGAAGCGCGCCTGACCATTGAGGAGAGCATCCCGAATCTGCTGAATACCATGGAAAGCTACGCGGGACGGCGCGGGATTCATTATCTGGATTATTTAGGACGCGTGGTGCCGTGGTAAGCGAGCAGGTCGGCATAACGGTCGCCATAAATGGCGACCCTACGGAATTCCCGCCGTCCTGTCGTAAGGTCGCCATTCATGGCGACCTTATCAACGCGCGCAGCAAATCCCGCAGCCAGCGGTTGGCGGCATCTTCGCTGCGCGCGTTATGCCACAGCAGCGACACTTCATAATCCGGTATGCTGACCGGCACGGGCGCGGCGCTCAAGTCATATAACGCGCACCAGGATGGCACCAAACCCTGCGGCACCGTAGCGAACAGCGGCAGACGCTTCAGCAGCATTGGCAGTGCGGAGAAGTGCGGCGTCACATAACGCACGCGCCGCGTCATTCCATGCTGTTGCAACTGCTGATCCAGCGCGCTTTCACTTACGCCGCGATACGACACCAGCGCGTGATCGTAACTGACAAACTGCTGCAGCGTCAGCGGCGAGCCGAGTTGAATCTGATCGCGGTGCCAAACCGTGCTGAAACCCGCACGCAGGATCTTCTCACGCGTAAGATCGCGGCTGGTTTCGTTGCCGACCGTCATCACCACATCCGCTTGCTGCTGCTCCATCAGCGGAATCGCCTGCCACGGATCGGTGGCAATGACTTTCACATCAACCTTCGGCGCCACGCGCGCCAGTTCTGCCAGCAAATCCGGCATCAGCCAATGTTCCAGCCAGTCGCTCATGCCAATGCGAAAACTGTAGCTATCTTCTGCCGCGTTAAAGGGCTGCTGCGTGAAGATCACGCGATGCAGATCCTGCATCAGCGGCGCGAACTGCTGCACCAACTGCTCGGCGCGTGGCGTTGGCGTCATGCCGTTTGAGGCGCGGACAAACAGCGGGTCGTCAAACATTTCGCGCAGCCGTTTTAACGCCGCGCTCACCGCCGGTTGCCCAAGATAAAGCCGATTTGCCGCCAGCGTGACGCTGCGCACCTCGTACATCACCATCAACACCACCAGCAAATTCAGGTCGATGCGCGAGAAATCATTTTCGTTGATGCCTTTCATGATTTTAATCGATTTAAATAATGATCTTGCTGCCAGTATAGTGAGGCTTCTTCGCTGCAACCAGGCAATAAGGATCACCACATGACAATTCGCGTCGGCGATTGCCGGATTACCAAAGTGAGCGAACAAACCGCCACCTTCCCGCTGGGCGTGCTGTTTACGCCGCATCGCGCGGAAATGAGTGATGAATTAGCCAATCAACCTGCTGAAATGTCGATTCACAGCTGGGTAATACGCACCGACGAACACACCATCATCATCGATACCGCCACCGGCAACGGCCGCAACCGCGATAACAAACCGATGTTCCATCAGCTGAATACGCCATATGCCGAAAACCTGGCGCGCGCAGGCGTTGATCCGGCGGAGGTGACGCTGGTGCTGATGACACATATTCATACCGATCACGTTGGCTGGAACACACATCAACAAGACGGCGAATGGCAGCCGATGTTCCCGAATGCGCGCTATATTTGCTCGGCGCGGGAACTGGCGCATTGCCAGCAGAATCCAGCGGCGCAGGAACTCTATCGCGATAGCATTCTGCCGCTGATCGAGAGCGGACAGCTGGAGACTATCAACGTGCAGGATTCCCCGCAGTTTGCTGGCGTGCTGCGCTATCTCTCGACGCCAGGACACAGTGGCGATCATGCCTCGATCGTGCTGGAAAGTGCCGGTGAATCGGCCATCTTTGCTGGCGACGTGATGCACAATGCCATCCAGTTTAAGTATCCGCACTGGAACTCGCTGTTTTGCGAGGATAAAGCGCTGGCCGTCACTTCAAGGCAACGCGTGGTGGACTGGTGCGCAAAACATCAGGCAATCTGGTTCAGCACCCACTTTAATGGCAGCTCGTGCGGACGCGTCACGCGCGACGGGCAATGGATTCCGCTGGAGGTTTAACCTGATGCAATACGCCGATTATCTCACCGCTTCGATTAACGATTTACAGCAGGCGCTGACCCAGCGCACGGTGAGCGCTCGCCAGTTAACGACGTTCGCGCTGCAGCGCATTGGCGAGGTGGATCAGCCGCGCTACAACGCCATTACCTGGCTGTTTGCCGATCAGGCGTTAGCGGCGGCGGACGCCAGCGATGTGCGTCGTCAGCGTGGAGAAGTGGCGGGACCTCTGGAAGGGATTCCAGTGCTGATCAAAGACAATATTGAAGTGCAAGGCTGGCCGACCAGCGCCGGTTCGGTGCTGCTGCGTGAGGTTATCGCCAGCGATGATGCGCCGTTGGTTACCCAACTGAGAGATGCAGGCGCGATACTGATCGGAAAAACCGCCATGCATGAGCTGGCGGCAGGCATTACCGGCGCGTCATCGTTGAGCGGTTTTACCCACAATGCGTGGGTTGAAGGCCGCTCGCCGGGCGGATCGAGCAGTGGTTCCGCCGTGGCGGTCGCGGCCGGCTATGTGCCGCTGGCGATCGGCAGCGATACCGCCGGTTCGGTGCGCATTCCAGCTGCCTTTAACGCATTGTTTGGACTGCGCATGACGCGCGGCGCCATCAGCACCGACGGTATCGTGCCGTTGTCGCCAACCCAGGATATTCCCGGCCCGCTGGCGCGTTCGGCGGCGGATCTGCGTTTAGCCTCTGAGATTTTGAGCGGCCAACAGTTCGCGGAGAGCGATGAGCCGCTGCGCATCGGCATCTGGCTGGAAGGTTTTGCTGCCGATGAAGACGAGATTAATCAGGCGGTGCGCGCGGCGCTGGTGGATTTCGCGCCGCGTGAGGTGAGTTATCCGCAGCTGGAGACATTGGCGGCTGACGCCAATATCATCGGCTACGAATTTGCCGGTGCGCTTGCGGCGTATCTGGCGGATAAACCGCAGGCGCAGAGCCGCACGCTGGCGGAAGTGGTGGCATCAAAGCGTTACCATCCGCAGCTGGAAACGGTGTTTACCACGCGGGCGCAGCATCCGGGCGTGGAGAGTGAAGGTTATCAGCAGGTACAGCTGCGTCAGCGCGAACTGTATCTGCAGCTGGCTGAATTTTTCGCCGCGCAGCAGATCAATCTGCTGGCTTATCCTGTGGTGCGCCGTGCGCCGGTTAAGCACGGCGAGATGCAGGAAGGCAGCAACGCGCTAATTTCAGCAGTGACCGGCGCGCCGGCGATCAGCATTCCGGCAGGATTCAGCGCCGAAGGTTTGCCGATTGGGCTGGAGCTGCTGGCGCTGCGCGGGCGGGAAGATTTGTTGCTGAGCGCGGCGGATAGGTTTGTTTGATAGCGTCGCCCTCACCCTAGCCCTCTCCCTGAGGGAGAGGGAATGATTAGGTGGAGCGAATGATCAGCCACCAAGCCGCACATTCGGTTCCCTCTCCCGCCTGCGGGAGAGGGTTAGGGTGAGGGAAAACCCGCACTAACCGTGCAACGCCAATCCCTTAATCGCCTTATCCACCGCTTTCTTCGGACCGCGCAGCGCAATGCCGACCAGATTCAAATTATCGGCATCCTCTGCCATAAACACTTCGCGGTTCGCCGCGTCGTGGCCGGTGGAGAACATCGCTTCCACGTAAGGAATAATGGTTAACTCACGCTCCAGCCCCTGACGATGCGCGCGCTGCAAACCGGCTAAATCCCCCGCAAACACCAGCATCGGCTGGCCCGCCATATTGCCGTAGTGACGCGCTTTGGCATCAACATAGGGTTCGCCCATCATCTCGGGTGCGGCGGACGCCACGCCGGTGGCGAGAAACGCCACCACATTCAGGCGCTGCCAGGTGGCTAAATCATCACGTACGATCAGGGCGATTTTGGTATCAAACATCTGCAACAACTCTCCAATGACAACGAAAACCTCATCATCTAAGAGCGGACGGGGAAGCGTATAGAACGTTTGTGCACTGACGCTGATAAGCGGCGGGCGTCATGCGATAGGCGCGCTGGAACCAGCGACCGAGATGACTTTGATCGGCAAATCCCACCTGCGCCGCAACGTTTACCGGTTCAATGCCCTGCGCCAGCAAGGTGCGTGCGCTGCGTAAGCGTAACCGAACCAGATAAGCATGCGGCGATTGGCCGAACGCCTGTTTGAACTGGCGCGTCAGGCGGAAACGATCAATGCCGGACAGGCGCGACAGCTCATCCAGTCCAATATCCTGCGCCATAAAATCGTGCAGATAGTCGCGCAGCAGCTGCATCTGACGCATCGCTTCGCTGTGCTGCACGCTGGGTTTGGTATCCAGATGGCGCGACAGCATAGTAAGCAGGTGATCGAGGCTTTGATCGCGCGCCAAACGCCCTTCGCCCTGATGCACCGCAAACCAGGCTTGCTGAATGGCGCTGGCTAACAGCGCATCGTCCGTCAACGTGTGGCGAAAAGCGCCTTCAATGTTCGACACATCGCCCAATCCGCGCCGCTGCATCATCTCCGCCACCCAACTCTGCGGCAGATAAAGCATTACGTAGGTGAAACCCTCGGCGTCCGGCGCGTGTCCATCGTGTACCGCGCCCGGTTCAATCAGGATCGCCCGGCCCGGCGTGCTGGTGTGTAGCGAACGGTGGCAGTTGAAGCGTTGTAAACCTTGCTGCGTCACGCCCACCAGCAGTTCGTCGTGATCGTGCGGATCGTATGCGTGTCCGCGAAAATGCGCGTTGACGCTTTCAATCCCGGTTTCATCGTCACGACGAAAATCAACCCAATCGTTATTGGCTGGCATAAGCATTCTCAGGCAGAGATATCAGGCATAGCCTAGCAGCCGAAACCACATATAATCCAGCGGTAACAGCAACAGCACGCTAAGCAGAAAAATCAGCGCGCACAGCTGCAAACCGGCCTTCGCCGGAACATTGCCGAGTCCCATCGCCACCACCACCGGCGATGCCTGATACGGCAGCAGCGGCGTGGCGTAGGCAAACACCTGCAGCATGATTACGGTGAGCAGCGGAAAGCCGGACGCGTTCGCCAGCTCTTGCGCCATCGGCGTCACCATCGCCGGCACGCCGTTGGCGGTGAGCACAAAATTCAGCAGCGATACCAGCGCATTAAGCACCGCGAAATTGCTGAAGGATGGGTTTGCGTGCAGAGGCAATACGTTCAGCAGTGCGTTGGCGATCATCCGTCCCAGACCGGAATCCACCACCAGCGTGGCGACGCCAAGAATCCCGGCAATGTAAATGCAGGTGCGGAAATTCACCCCGCTGGCGAAATCATCGCTGGTGATAAAACCCACGCGCGGCAGCAAACAGATGCAGGCTGCCGCCAATCCTACCCATGCAGCCGGTAAACCGTGCACGCTGTCGGTCATCCACAGTAGCAAGGTGATCGCCAGCAGGCCAATCAAGCGCCACTCGCTGCGGCTGAGCGCAGTTAAGCTGTCGCGTTGTTGCACCGCTTTGGGCTGAGCACGAAACAGAAACAGCAGGCAACCTATCAACAACAATCCTTTAGCGATGCCTACCACCGGCATGTGCAGCAACCACCACGGCAACCATTGCAGATGCAGGTGATAGGCGCTCTCCGCCGCGCCGCTCAGCACCAGATTCGGCACGTTGGCGGGCAAAATACTGGCAGAGAGCTGGAAAGTGCCAAATCCCACCGCCAGCGCCAGGCCAATACTGCCGCGGCTGCCCGCTTTGATTCCTGCGCGCTCGCCCATCGCCAGCACCACCGGCATCAGCAGCGCGATGCGTCCCATATTTGAGGGCATAACAAACGCCAGCAGATAAGTCAGTAGCACGGTGCCTGCAATCATGCGCGGCCAGCTTTGGCTGAGCGGCACCACCAGCCAGTTGGCCCAGCGCTGCGCCAGGCCGACTTTGCGGATCGCCGCGCCCAGCACAAAACCGCTGAGCACCAGCCAGAACGCTGACGAGGCAAAGCCACTGAACACGCTGCTGGCGGGAGCCAGCTTTAGCAACATCGCTGCCGCGAAAAACAGCAGCGCGGTGACGTATTCTGGCAAACGCGCGCTGGCCCACAGCAAAATGGTGATGCCGACCACCAGCGCGGTGAGCCAGAAATTGAGATCTGCGGTCATTGGTGAACTCCCTTTCTTTTTTAGGTCGCCATGAATGGTGACCATCCGAAAAAAGCGCCAATCATTTGTAGGGTCGCCATTTATGGTAACCATCCGAAAAAAGCGCCGATCATTTGTAGGGTCGCCATTTATGGTGACCATCCGAAAAAAGCGCCAATCATTTGTAGGGTCGCCATTTATGGTGACCATCCGAAAAAAGCGCCAATCATTTGTAGGGTCGCCATTTATGGTGACCATCCGAAAAAAGCGCCAATCATTTGTAGGGTCGCTATTTATGGTGACCATCCGAAAAAAGCGCCAATCATTTGTAGGGTCGCCATTTATGGTGACCGAAAGACGCTTAACTGACGAGTCTTAGGCCATAAATGGCGATCCTACAAGTTCGTGCGGGTTGCTGGTCGCCATAAATGGCGACCCTACGAGTGGGCTAGCTGCGTGAGCCAGCGGATCAGTGTGTCGCTGCCTGGTTGGCTAAGTGAGCGCTGCGGCCAGGCGAGGAAGTACGGTTTGCTAAGCGGCAGGCTAAGTGGATCGACGATCACCAAATCGCCGCGCGCCAGTTCGTCAGCAATCAAACGCCGCTGACCGAGCAGCAAGCCCGCGCCTGCCACGGCGGCATCAATCGCCAGCGAGGTGAGATTGAAACTGAACGATGGCTGCGGTGGTGGATCGTCAATGCCCTTCGCCTGAAACCAGCTGCGCCAGTCGGGTAAAAAGCGCCCTTCGTTGCCCCAGTCAAGGTGGATCAGCGGCGCATGCTGCAACACATCCTGCCCGGCAAAACGTTGCAGTAGCGCCGGGCTCGCCACCGGCAGTACCTCGTCGAGGAACAGCAACTGCTTGTCCAACTGCGGATAGCGATCTTCGCCGAAACAGATAACAAAATCGGCGGGCGTGGCGTTGAAATCCACCTGCGTATGCGTGCCGTGCAGTGCTAAATCGATCTCGGGACACTGCTCGCGCCACTGCGCAATATTCGGCAGCAGCCATTTTGAGGCCAGCGCTGGCAGCGAATAGAGTGTTAATCTTGGTGTCGACGCCGCATGACGCAGGTTTTGCTGGCCGAGATGCAGAATGTCAAACGCTTCGGTGACATAACGCAGATACTCTTTGCCCATTTCCGTCAGCATCACGCCGCTTTGCGTGCGCACAAACAGCGCGCTGCCCAACTGCTCTTCCAGCTGGCGAATTTGCTGGCTCACCGCAGCGGGCGTTAACGCCAGCTGCGCAGCCGCTTTCGCCAGGCTGCCGAGTTCCGCCGCCACTTTGAACGATTGAATGACGCTGATTTTGGGCAAACGCGGTGATGGCGCGGGCATTAAGGTTTCCTTAGCAAGGTGTTAAATTTTTATCGTTACGTATTAACATATCAGCGAGTTACAGTCTTTACACACCTGTAACACATGAGAAGTGAAACTATGTCTGCCTTGATTCGTTTCGAACTGCATCCGCTGGCCGATGCCGACTGGCGTCGCGCCTGCCGTGAGCAACTTAATCAGCACGGCGCTTTAGTTTTGCGTCAGTTCCTGCAGCCCGCCGCGCTGCAAGCCATCATTGCCGAAGGTGATGCGCAGCGCCATCTGGCGTATCACACCGCCAGCAAACACAACGTTTATCTGATGAAGAAAGATGAGGCTTTTAGCGCCGATCATCCGCGCAATCGCGATGTCATCAGCACCAAAGGCTGCATCACCGATGATGTGATTGCCGCCGATTCACCGCTGCGTCAGCTCTATAACGATGAACTGTTTAAAAGCTTCCTGTGCGATGTGTTGGGAGAAGAGGCGCTCTATCCTTATGCCGATCCGCTGTCGTCGATCAATCTGCATTACGCGCCCGACGGTCAGGAACTGGGCTGGCACTTTGATAACTCGTCATTTGCCATCACGCTGCTGGTGCAGAAGCCGCGCGCCGGCGCGGTGTTCCAGTACGTGAAGGATCTGCGCGATGCCGATGCCGGCGAGATGAATTTCGACGGCGTGGCGGCGGTGCTGGATCAGCGCCAGCCAGTAGACGCGCTGGCGATTGATGCCGGGGATTTGGTGCTATTCCGTGGCCGCAATTCGCTGCATCGCGTCACGCCAACCGAAGGCGATATCACCCGCATGCTGGCGGTGCTGGCGTACAACACCGAGCCGGGCATTGCGCTGTCGGAAACCGCCCGCATGACGTTTTACGGACGCTTATAAATCGATTAATGCCCGCCAGCCGCGCACGAAGATTTGCTGGGTGCGAAAGGCCACCAGCGCCCGCCAGTCAGCGTCGGCGGGCCAGAATCCTTCCACCAGTTCCTGCTTAATCGCCTGCCCGCTTTCACTGGCTGGATCGCCTTGCAGATGCAGCCAGTGATCGTCGCGCACGCGGCGATGCATCTCCTCGCCGGGATAAGTACCGCACTCCACCACCAGCGGCAAAATCTGTGTGTTCGGAAGCGAGGTCAGCAGGAATTGCGACACATATCCGGTGGCGGTCGCGGTGACGCCGGTTTCGCTGTCGCGTCCCGCGCCGGTGAACAGCAGCGTTAACCATTCGCCGTAAATCGCCTTGCCCCAGTCATGTGCGGCGAAGCGCTGCTCGGCAATCGACAGCAGCATCGGATGTCCCCATGCGCCCGCGCCGGTATGAAGATCGAAGCTGATGATGGTTTTGGCCTGCGACAAATGATGGGAGATGATGGTTTCCAGCGTGCGATACGACCAGCTTGGCTGTTGGCCGCCGTAAAAGAAACCGTCCGCCGCGCCATATTGCCCTGCTTCCACTACGCGTTTTACCGCCTGCCAACCGGCGCTGTTCAGCGTTTCCGCTAACAGCTTATCGGCGCTGGCGCGATCGCCATGATAAATGCCATGCCACGCGGCGTAATCAGGATTGGCGGGTGCGGGCTGTGAAAAATCGATGAAGTTGCGATTGAGGTCGATGTTGTCTTCATTGACGCGGCGTAAATGCGCCGCGCCCCACGGATTGAGCAGATGCAGCATCACGATGGCGGTGTCAGCGGGCAACGCCGTGAAGTTAAAGGTATCCAGCCAGGCAATTTGGCAATCGGATCCGTAATAGCCTTCCACGCCGTGCGTGCCGGAGATCACCAGCATCAAACGGGATGCGTTAGCATCGCCGATCACCGCTACATCGGTGAAAAGCTCCTCGCCTTGCGGGCCGGGTAACGGATGCGCGTATGACGTTAATGCACCGTTTTGCCGTTGGACGGCGGCGAGAAAGCGGGCGCGTTGAGTTGGGTAGTGAGGTAAGTTTTGCATGATTTTTTGAATGAGTGTGGGTGCGATTGGTGGGCGAGGTCGCCATAAATGGCGACCCTACGTGCATATGACTTTTACGGATAGACCTTAAATTTGAAGTACTTCTTCGCCAATTGATCGTAAGTGCCGTTGCTGTGCAGTTCCGCCAGCGCGGTGTTGATCAACTTCAGATTGGCCGCATCGTCTTTACGCAATCCAATGCCCACGCCATTGCCCAACACCTCTTTATCCACCAGCATGGCGCTGATGACGTAGTCTTTGCCTGCTGGCGTATTTAGGAAACCTTGCTCTGCCGAAACCGCATTCGCCAGGCTGGCATCAAGACGTCCCGCCACCAAGTCCGGGTAAATCTCCATCTGATTAGGGTAAGAAACCACACTCACGCCTTTGGTTGCCCATTGCGCTTTGGCGTAGGTTTCCTGAATAGTGCCCTGCGCGACGCCAATTCTTTTGCCACGCAGCGCGTTAATGTCTCCGGTTAGCGGAGCGTTGGCCGGTGTAAGTAACGCGCTCGGCGTGACATAGAGCATATCGCTGAAAGCCACCTGCTCGCGGCGTTTCTCCGTCATCGACATCGCCGAAAGAATGGCATCAAACTTTCTCGCCTGCAGCGCCGGAATGCTGCCATCAAAACCAATCTGCACCCATTGGCACTTCACTTTCGCCTGAGCGCAAATGGCGTTACCGAGATCGATATCAAAGCCCTGCAGCGAACCGTCGCTGGCTTTGGATTCAAACGGCGGGAACGTAGGATCAACGCCGAAACGCAAGGTTTGCTGAGCAAAAGAAGCGTGGCTAAACGCGCTCAGTGAAAGCAGTAAGGCAAAGGACAAACTTTTCTTCATTGTTATCTCCGGCAGGTAGCTAAATTCACAACGTCATACAGAGTTAATAACATGGTGGACATGATCCCACTACAGAAATTACGGATTTGATGCAGAGGGAATACTTATTAAACAGAGGGGGTTAAGCGATTTTATCTTCGGCAGTAAAAGAATCTTAATGCCGAAGGTGAACGTTTTGCGCAAACCAAACTTAGTTTGGATACACTTAATAACTTTGGCCACTGAAATATTGTCACGCGCAAGCGTATTCATTCCATGTATCACGGTAAATAATATTTCCTTCCGTGTACTTCCAGGTGATCGCCTCATAACGCAACTCTAATGTTTCAACATGAGTGTTGCTCTGACCATTTGGGGCAAGGTAAGGCTAAACTGTGGTTATTTTAACGTTATCCAAAATGATATTGAAATATTCGGACTCAATGCCTGATTCAAGAATTCGATACATCTTGATCGTAGCTTTTTTAAGTGTGCGCCCTTCACATACAGCGCGGTAAAGAATTGGTGTTGTCTTATCGAACTCTTTTACTATCACGATAGGTTGATGGACTCGCGTTGCGGTCAATTTCCCCCTATTTTGATCTACTGGGATGGTTATGCCGTGTGAAAATGATTTCAATTCGATAGAACCTAACCGCAGTGGGATTAAACAACTGCCAACAATAGGCGAGCCATTTTCATCTTCTAGCCATAAATGTGCGGGTGTCGACATATAATATCCTTATCGGTTAACAGTTTTTTTAAAACAACATCATTTTATGTAACGAGCCACGATGACCAGCGAGAATATAAAGAAAACCGCAATAGGCCAAACTGGACTTTCTGGAAAAAAATGAGCCTGGAGTAATGCAAAGGCAATGGTCAATATTGCCGGTCCGTATATCCATACCAACGACCGGCCTAATGAACGCATTGAGTTTTTTATAAATTTAATCATGGTTACCTAATCAACCGGGTAATGATATCTGCAATATTTTCTTCAGTTGCCCATTGGGCATCGAGGGCATTCGCGCGTTGCATTACGGGTTCGATTAGGAAATACATCATTTCCAGATTCTGTAAATAGAGCGCTGAATAATAAGCGGGATATTGAGTTTGAAGTCGGTGCGCACTATCTGCTGCCCTCTGAACAATGCCATATAAAGCTGCTGCTCCCACTAAACCGCCGGCTATTCGCCCTGTCAGCGCGCTGATCTCCATACTCAGGTTTAATCCCATGCGAACGGCGCTGGCTGCCGCCATAGCAAAACCTGCGTTAGTCAGTGAACTTGCAGCAATATGAACATTAACCGTCATAAGCTTTTTCTTTATGTATTCTAATTGCTGTGCAGTTTTAAACTTCAGCAGCTCTTCAAAATATGTTTTAAGCATCTCGAAGCCAATATCTCCGTGCCTAAGAAGCCGGTAAACCCCATCCCGGAAACGGATATCTTCATTTTTTTGCCGCAGGCACACATCGTTATATTCATCAGTGAAACAAGATGTGTAATACAACGCTCGTGTAGTACCAGCACCGATTGATTTGACCTGTTCCATGACCTGTTTTCCGACGGCATTAACGGCATGATCGAGTTTCATTGCGAGAATTTTATTGGCTTGAAGATAACTGATGACTTCACTGTTGTTATACATAATTGCTGCACCCTATATCCTTATAGTTACCGTGGTTTACGATACTGTTTATCAAATTCTAGATCCACCCATTACGTTAGGTTATTTCTATATAACAAGTGCACCTGTCATTCTTTTGTCATAACTCGCTCACGCTGGTGTCAGAGCCGATTGCATATCCTGATGGCCTACCTTCCTATCAGGAGCATTACGATGAAATTGAACAAACTTACCTTTGCAGCGGGCATGCTGCTGGCTATCACAGCGCATGCCTGAACAGGCGGCACTGGAACTGCAGCCGCTGGTGGCGGCTTTTAATCAGATGCTGAGTCGCCTTGAAATGGGCTATCAGCAGTTGAGTCAGGTTTCTGCCGATATGGCGCACGATCTGCGCACGCCGATTAGCACGCTGATCCGCCAAACCGAAGTAGCACGAGCCAGACGCGCAGCGTCGGCAATTATCAGGCGCTGCTCGGCTCCAATTACGAGGAGCTGGAAAGGCTGGCGAATCTGATGGCGAACGCCTTGCGCTACGGCGATCGAGATTCCACCGTACGGATTTTCAATCAGGGCAGCAGTTTGATGGTGGAAAATCAGGGTCCGGCGCTGAGTGCCGAACAGCAGGCGCGCATCTTTGATCGCTTCTGGCGCGCTGACGCGTCACGTCATCAGGGTAGCAGCGGTTTGGGATTGTCGATTGTGCGCAGCATTATGCGGCTGCATCAGGGAAGTTGTGAGGTATACAGCGAACAGGGTGTGAATCGTTTTACGTTGCGGTTTCCATCGGTTGGGTGCGGCCATTGAAACGGTGCGCATAAATGCGCACCCTACGGAATCGCGTTATCGGGTCGGCCCCGATGTTGCAAACCTGCCGTAGGGTCGCCATTTATGGCGACCGCAAAGTTTAAATAAAGGTAAAAATCTCTTCACGCGGTAAGCGTGATTTCGGCAATGCAGCGTTGAAATCCGCCTCGCTGCGATAGCCCAGCGATACCAGCACTACGCTGGTAAAGCCCTTCTCGCGCAGGCCCAGCGCCTGATCCAGCGCGCGCTGGTCAAAACCTTCCATCGGCGTGGCATCAATACCTAACATCGCCGCACCCAGCAGCAATCCACCCAGCGCCAGATAAACCTGTTTTTCCATCCACTGCGGCACATCGCGCTGCTCGTAACGATGCATATCCACGTAGCTGCGACGGCTCTTATCCTGCCCCGCTTTGCCTTCTGGCTTGGCGAAACGCCCATCTTCCTCTTCCTGCGCCAGCACATTCTGTAAATGCACTTCATCGAGATCGGTACGCATGCACAGCGCGATAACGTGCGAGGCATTCAGCACTTTCGGGCTGTTGTAGACAAAGGCACCCTCAGTGGATTTGGCCATCTGCTCGCGACCGGCGGCGGTGGACGCCACCACAAAATGCCACGGCTGTGAGTTGACCGATGACGGGCTGTTGCGCAGCACGTTCAGCAGGGTTTCGATTTCATCCTGCGGCAGACTTTTACCGCCCTCAAACGCTTTGACGGTGTGACGACGAGCGACTGCATCATTGAGTGTCATGGTCTATTCCTTAAATTGTTCAAATAGAGAATGTTTTACGGTCACCATAAATGGCGACCCTACGGATGTTCGGTACTGTTTTGTAGGGTCGCCATTTATGGCGACCGCATCATTAAAACCCGCTCAACACAATCTTACCGCGTGCGCGACCGCTCTCGATTAGCGCATGCGCCTTGCGCAAATTGGCGGCATTAATAACGCCATGATGTTCGCCAGCGGTGGTTTGCAGGGTTTGGTCATCAATCAACTGGCTCACGCGCTGCAAAATCTCATGCTGGCGCTGCATATCGGCGGTATGGAACAGCGAGCGGGTAAACATCAATTCCCAGTGCAGTGAAATCGCTTTGCGCTTCAGCGGTACCGCATCCAGCGTCTCGGGATCGTCGATCAACGCCAGCTTGCCCTGCGGCGCGAGGGCATCAATCAGCTGATCGTAATAGCTGTCGGTGTGTGTCAGCGAGGCGACATAGCGCACCTCTTTATGTCCAATTGCCGCCAGTTGTTCGCCCAGCGGTTGAGAATGATCAATCACGTGATGCGCGCCGAGTGAACGCACCCAACCTGCCGTTTCCGGGCGGGATGCGGTGCCGATTACCTTCAATTTGGTCAATTTGCTGGCAAGCTGCGTCAGCATGGAACCGACGCCGCCGCCTGCGCCAATGATCAGCAGCGCAGCGTCGTCATCGGCTTGCACCTCCAGACGATCAAACAGCAGTTCCCATGCAGTGAGCGAGGTCAGCGGCAGCGCGGCAGCATCGGCGTCGTTCAGCGAACGCGGTTTGTGCCCGGCGATGCGTTCATCCACCAGCCCATATTCGGCATAACTGCCGGCGCGAGTGATATCACCGGCGTAAAACACCTCGTCGCCCGGCTGGAATAGCGTGACCTCTGCGCCCACCGCTTCCACCACGCCGACCGCATCCCAACCCAGAATACGCGGCTTATCGGTTGGCGCACCGGCACGCACTTTGGTGTCGACCGGATTCACCGCAATGGCGTGAATTTTTACCAGCAGATCGCGCGCGCCCGGCGTTGGCTTATCAACCTCCAGCTCATACAGCGCATTTTCATCGGAAATCGGTAAACCGTTTTGGCTATAAACAATGGCTTTCATCAGGCAGATCCTTATTCATCAGCAGGTTTGGTGAAGTGAATTCAGCATAGCGGGCCGCAGCGCAATGAAAAATGCCAGTTGCAGGTGAACACTTTCACTCTTAGAGTGAAAATCCCCGCCGACTACCACGATGAATAAGAAGATGATCCGACTGGAAGATGTCACTCTGTTTGTGCGTTCCGCCGCACTCGGCAGCTTTTCACGCGCCGCGCGCGAGGTGAATTTGCTGCCCGGACAGGTCAGCGCGGCGATCCAGCGGCTGGAGCGGGAACTGGATCGGCGCTTGTTTGCCCGTTCAACCCGCAGCCTGCGCTTAACCGCCGAAGGGGAAAAGTATCTGCCCTATGCGCAAGAGATGCTGGCGCTGATGCATGCCGGTGCCGACAGCTTGCAGAGCGATGAAGATGCGCTGAGCGGCGAGCTGAAAATCGCGCTGCCGTCAGACATTGGCCGCAATATTCTGCTGCCGCTAA
The DNA here is from genome assembly GCF_056491525.1 of Candidatus Pantoea symbiotica. Lineage (NCBI taxonomy): Bacteria > Pseudomonadati > Pseudomonadota > Gammaproteobacteria > Enterobacterales > Erwiniaceae > Pantoea > Candidatus Pantoea symbiotica. The sequence goes on along the minus strand of NZ_JBSZHR010000003.1, from coordinate 875,901 downwards.
TCACCGACTTTTGCCGTGCGCATCCGGCGCTGGCGGTGCGTCTCTCCTTTTCTGATCAGATCAGCGATGTGTTCCGCGATCCGGTGGATATCGCCATTCGCTACGGCAAACTGGAAGACAGCAGTTACGTGGCGTTACCGCTAGCGGAGGACAATCGCCGCGTGATGGTGGCATCGCCGGATTATCTTGATCGTCACGGTCGCCCGCAAATGCTGGAGGAGATCGCCCAGCATCATCATGGCCTGCTGTTTATTATGGGCGGCCATGTTTACGACAAATGGACTTTTCCGCAGGATGGCATGCGCCGCCAGATCACGGTGAAAAGCCGCATGCTATGTGATGACGCGGAAGTGGCACGGCGCTGGGCCATCGCCGGTATGGGCATCGCCTATAAATCGTGGATTGATGTGTGTGACGATGTGCTGGCCGGCAGGCTGGAGCGCGTAATGCCGGAGATGCCGGGAGAAAGCACGCCACTGCACCTTATCTGCCCGCATCGTAAACAGTTTTCCCCAGCGATCCGCGCGCTGCATGAAGTGTTGCGCACCCCGCTACGCGCGTTAACGGCGAAGCTTTAATGCCAATCAATGCCGTAAATTGCGGGTTTTGTAGGGTCGCCATTTATGGCGACCTGCCACACAAACTATTTACTGCGGCTGGCTTCGGCGGTGAATTCATTCGCGGTGGCGAAGCCGCGTAAACCGCCGACCAGAACCGACATCAGCTGGGTGCCGACCTGTTTTTCCGTCAGCCCTACCGTGTCGAGCAAATCAAAGATTTCGCGCGGATCGAACAGGATATTCCACAGGAACACCGCCTTATCGCCAATATCCGGCAGCTCCATCTCCGCCATCGCTTCACGCAACGCCGGGCGCAGCGCGTCCGCCTGCACTAACAGGTATTCCGCGCCTTCCCATAAACGTTCCAGATAGCCGCGACGGTTACGCATCGGCACCATCGCCGCACCGCGCTCGCGCACCAGTTTGATCCAGTAACGGCTGACTTTTTCCAGCTTCAGTAAGCCGCTGCAGCTTTGCTCGAGACTATAATCCAGCAGCAGTTGCCCCACGTCCTGACGATACGCATTCAGCACCTCTTCTACCGACGTAAACTGACGATAGGCGGTGGCCACGGAGACGCCCGCTTCCGCCGCGATTTCCGTCATGCTTATCGGGGTTTCGGAGCGCTCGAACAAGCGGGCTGCTGCCTGAATCAGATTCTTGCGGTTTCTTTCGGTATCACTGCGCATCGGTTTTCCCGTCATTGTGGGTGTGCTTCCTTAAACGTGCTGATGTTACTTGAAACTGGCCAGGCCGCGCTTCAAACGGCGCACACCTTCAGTAATGGCTTCACTGCTGGCAGCGTAAGAGAGTCGCAAATGCCCTTCGCCCGCTGCGCCAAATTCACTGCCAGGCCGCACCGCGATGCCCTGTTCGCGCAGCAGCGACACCATATCAATCGCCGGAATCGGCAACGAATAGGCCGGGAAGCAGTAAAACGCGCCTTCGGGTTCATTGAGTTTCAACTCTGGAATCGCCGACAATCCTTCCATCATCAGCACGCGACGCTGGCGGTAGACATCATACATACGTTTTACGTCATCTTTACACTGCGTCAGCGCCACCAGCGCCGCACGCTGCACCGCGCTGTTCACCGATCCGTTCACCGTATTGTGTACGCGCGCGGCGGCGGCGATCATCTCCGCCGGTCCCGCCAGATAACCCACGCGCCAGCCGGTCATGGCGTAACTTTTAGAGAAAGTCTGACAGAACAGCGTGCGTCCGGCAAAGGCGGGAATATGCAGCACCGAGGTAAAGGGACGATCGGTAAATACCAAATCGCTATAAGCTTCATCGGCGATCACCAGCGTATCGTGCTGGTTCACCAGTTGGCCGAGCGCTTCAATTTCGGCGCGGCTGTGCACAATGCCGGTGGGATTGCCGGGATTGCAGAACACAAACAGTTTGGCACCGTCCAGCGCACGATCCAGACGTTCCAGATCCCAGTGCAAATCCGCGCGGCACGGCATCGGCACGCAGATGCCGCCAGCCATATTGACTAAATCCGCATACAGCGAATAGGTCGGATCGGGGATCACCACGCGATCGCCTGGATTGACGATAGAGAGAATCGCCGCCGCAAGACCGGCGGTGCCGCCGTGCGTGACCAGAATTTCACCGGCTTTCACCGCGTTACCGCTCTGCGCGGACACCTCGTCCGCCAGCGCGCTGCACAAGGCTTTGTCTCCGAGCAGCGGCGCGTAATGGGTGTAACCGGCTTGCAGTGCTTCAACTGCCGCTTGCACGATGCGCGGCGGCGTATCGAAATCCGGTTCGCCCATCGCCAGAGAAACCATATCGCTGCTCGACGCGGGTTGCTGCACACGCAGCGAGGTGCGCTCTACACGTAATACCGCCTCAGCGGCTTTAAAATTTTGGCTCGACATAAGGATTCCTATCACGATTTTTCACGTTCGGCCTGGCACGCTGCCGGGGCATTTTTCCAGCGGCTGATCTCCAGATCGCCGGAGAGGTCGCGCAGCACCGTCGGCGCGACAATCAGTTCTTCCACCACGGTGCGCGCCGGTAAGCTGGCGCACAGCAGAATGGCTTCGGCCACATCTTCCGGTTGCACCATGCCATCCCGAATCGCCTGATCCGGCGGATTGGCGCGGTTATCCATAATCGGCGTGTTCACTTCACCCGGTAAAATGCAGGTAGAGCGGATGCCGTCGTTGCGGAAGGTGTTGTGCAGATAGGTCATAAAGTTGCGCACCGCCGCTTTCGCTGCGCCGTAGGCCGCGCCGCCCAGCAGATTTGGCCGCAGCGCCGCCAGTGAAGAGACGGTGATGATGGTGCCGTTTTTGCGCGCCAGCATGTCCGGCAGCAACGCTTGGGTCAGCAGAAAAACCGCTTTCATGTTGACGTCCTGCACCTGATCCCACTCCTCCTCGGCAATCCAGCGCGCATTCAGCGTCTTGCTGGCGCTTCCCGCGTTGTTAACCAGAATATCGACCTGGCCCCGTTCGGCTATCGCCCACGCCACCAGCGCCTCGACCTCGTTTTTTTGCGCGATGTCCGCTGCATACGCCGAGACTTTACCGCCCTGCGCGATCAGGCTTGCCGCCACCTCATCCAGCACCGCCTGACGTCGTCCCACCAAAATCACATGCGCACCGCGCGCGGCAAAACCGGCTGCCGCCGCTTTGCCAATTCCGCTGCCCGCGCCGGTAATCAGCACCACTTTTCCCGTTAATCTGTCCATGTTTTAGCCTCTTTTAAGGTCATGCAGGTTCACGCCGTAATCACGCAACGCGCCCGCTTCAGTGATGTAACCTTCCTGCACATCCCACAGGATGGCGTTGAGATCGCGCTCGGCCACCGGCATTTTGCCGCCGCCGCCCGGCATTTGAATGGTGACTTCGTCGCCGGGTAACACATCATGGCGTCCCACCGGTTTCGTCAGCGATGCGCCATTAATCGCCACAACGTTCGGCGCACCCGCCGCCGCGCCTAACACGCCCTCTGCCGCGTGTTTTTGCCGCGAGTAGAACATGCTGTGCGAGAGCGGATATTTGCTGGTGTTGCGAATCACCATGCGCTGCGCCACGCCGCCACGATAGCGTCCGGCACCACCCGAATCGGGCACGATGGATTTCTGCAGGAACAGCAGCGGCGTGGCGGATTCAATCAACTCAACCGGCGTGGAGGACATGTTGCCGGGGAAACCGGTGACAATACCGTCTGCGGCAGGACGCGCGCCGGTGCCGCCGTTGACGCACAGACTTTCGACAAAGCGGCGTCCGTCATCAAACTGTCCGGCGAACACGTCGCAGGTGACCGGCGCGCTGCCCGAGTGGCCCATCACGCGATCCGGCATGATGTCGGCCAGCGCGCTGAAAATGGCGGCGTGCGCCATGTGTCCGACGCGGTTACGCATCTCCACCGCACACGGCGGACGCGCATTGGCAATCGAGCCTTCCGGCGCGGTAACGGTAATGGATTTAAAGCAGCCTTCGTTATTCGGCAGATGCGGCTCAAGCAGGCATTTCAGCGGATAGACGCTGTAGGCATAGGTGAATGACATTGGGCAGTTGCTGCCAAACAGCGACTCCGCCGACGAACCGGCATAATCGATGGTGATGTTGCTGCCATCCACAATCACCGCCACATTGAGATGGATATCGCCTTCGTAATCGCCAATATCCACCGCCGCTTCATAGCGACCATCCGGCACCGCCTCAATGGCTTTGCGCATTGCGATTTCAGTCAGCGAGTGAATCTTCTCCGCCAGCGGCGTCACCGATTCCAGCTGCAAATCCTCCATCAAGCCAAGTAAGCCGTTAGCGCCAATTTGGTTGGCCGCCAGCATGGCGTGCAGATCGCCTTCCACCTGATCCGGCGAGCGCACGTTGGCAAGGAACAGATCCAGCAACTGCTGGTTCACCTCGCCCGCAATCATCAGTTTGCTCGGCGGGATGAGGAATCCCTCTTCAAACATGTCGCGCGATGAGCCCATATTCAGCGAGCCACCGATATCGGACATGTGCGCCGCCGCGCCGGTAAACGCCACCAGCTTGCCGGCGCGGAACACCGGCGTTACCACCGTGACGTCATTGAGGTGGCCGGTGCCGAGCCAGGGATCGTTGGTGATCAGCGCATCGCCTGGTTTCAGCGTCTCCGCCGGGAATTTCGCCAGCAGATGGCGCACCGTGGCGGGCAAGGTGCCAATAAACACTGGCACGCTGGTTTTCGGTTGCGCCAGCGAGCTGCCGCTGGCATCCATCAGCAGGCACGAGTAATCACCCACTTCGCGGATAATGCTGGAGAACGCCATGTTAACCAGCGTGGCTGCCGCCTCTTCCGAAATGCTGACCAGCCGATCCCAGGTGATTCGCAGGCTAATCGGATCGTCGAGAAAACGCAGATGATCGTGGGTTGTCGCACTCATCAGTTCAGCTCCATCAAAATATTGCCTTGCGGGTCCAGCTGCGCGGATGCGCCGGGACCGACATAAATCGCGCACTCTTTTTCCTGCAGCAGCGCCGGACCGTGAATCGCTTCGCCGGTGATCAGTAAGCTGCGTGGGATGACGCGGCAGGCGCTGAAGCCCTGCTCGCGGCCCAGATAGACCTGCAAGCTCTTCTCGCGCGCGTCGGGTTCAGGATGGCTGAGTTGATCGGTGGTATTCAGCGTCGGTGGCGTGGTCTGCACGCGACCGCGCCAGTTAACCACCTCCACGCCTTGTCCCGGCAAGGTGCGACCAAAGCGCGCCAGATGGGCGGCTTCAAAACTGTCGATTAAGGCTTGCGCATCGCCTTGCGCAAGGAAGCTTTCCGGCAGCGTGACGGTCAGCTCCGATCCCTGGCCGACATAGCGCACGCCCGCAAGCTTCTGCTGAATCGCGGTATTCGGATCGGCGTTGGCCGCCGCCAGCGTGGTGATCGCCTCGTCAAAGCCTTCGGCGAACAGCGCCGCAATGCGTTTCACATCAATGCCGGGCTGCAGCCGGCAGCGATCGCTGCGTACAAAGTCAGCGCTGGGCGGCGCGGTCAATAAGCCGAAGGCCGAGTAAACGCCCGCTCCGTTCGGGAAGTAAACGCGCTTAACGCTGAGCTGTTTCGCCAGCGACCAGGCGTGGCTCGGGCCTGCGCCGCCAAACGCCAGCATAGTCATTTGTGCTGGGCTGACGTTTTTCTCAACCGAATGGGTGCGCAGCGCTTCGGACATTTTGCTGTTGGCCACTTCGTGAATGCCCCAAGCGGCGTCTTCAATGCTCAGCCCCAGCGGCTCAGCGACGCGGCGAATCGCCTGGCGCGCGGCTTCAACGTCGAGCGGCATGCGTCCACCGAGAAAGGCATCGGGATCGAGCAAGCCCAGCACCAGATTGGCATCAGTAACCGTCGGCCGCTCGCCGCCGCGCGCGTAGCAGGCTGGACCTGGCCAGGCGCTGGCACTTTCCGGGCCGATTTCCAGCAGGCCAAGGGAATCGACGCGCGCGATACTGCCGCCGCCAGCGCCAATCTCAATCATGTCCACCACCGGCAACTTCACCGGTAAACCACTGCCTTTCAGCAGGCGATCCGCGCGCCCCACTTCGTAATCGATGGTGATGGAGGGTTCGCCATCGCGCACCACGCACGCCTTGGCGGTGGTGCCGCCCATATCAAACGCCAGCACCTGACGTTCGGCATTTTTCCGCGCAAAGGCGGCGGTGGCGACGATGCCGCCTGCCGGGCCGGATTCAATGATGCGCGTGGGATAATCCGCTGCCACCTGCGGCGCCATCAGGCCGCCGTTCGATCCCATCACCAGCCAGTCGCAGGTGAAGCCGCCTTCGCGCAATTTGGTTTCCAGCCGTGCCATGTAGCGGCGCGCTTTCGGCTGCACAAAGGCATTCATAGCGGTTAACACGCCGCGATCGTATTCGCGGATTTCCCGCGACACTTTGTGCGAGACCGATATCGACACGCCAGGCAGTTCGCGGCTGAAAATCGCTTCGATGCGATTCTCATGTTCCGGCCACGCATAGGCATGCATGCACAGTACGGCGACGGCTTCATAGCCTTGGTCGCGCAGCTCAGCGGCCAGCCGCACCACATCGGCTTCGTCGAGCGGCGTAATCACTTCGCCGCGTGCTGTCACGCGTTCGGTGATTTCATACGACTGAGAACGCGGCAGCAGCGGCTGCGCCGGTGCACCATTCAGATCGTAGATGTCATAACGGTATTCACGCCCCAGCACCAATACGTCACGGAAGCCGCGCGTCACCACAAAGGCGGTTTTCGCGCCACGCCGCTCCAGCAGCGCGTTGATGGCCAGCGTCGTGCCGTGCGTGATGGTGTGAATGTCGCTGGCTTTGAGCCCGGCCAGCTCCACCAGCTGGGTTAAGCCGGTGTACGCCCCTTCAGAAGGATCCTCCGGCGTGGTCAGGGTTTTATGCCGAATCGCCTCGCCAGAGATGTCATTTAACAGCACCAGATCGGTAAAAGTGCCGCCAATATCAAACCCTATCCGCCAGGGTGACGCGTTTTTCATAATGACCTCGAAATCCAGAATGTGGGCTGATTGCTACGGCGTTCACTCGTCAGCGAGTGGCTTACCGGCGGTTTCTTTCAGATACAGCGTGCTGATGAGCGTCAACGCGGCGGTGAAAATCACCATATAGCTGGGAATGCTGGCGATGCCGGTCAGGCCAATCAGCCACGTCATCAGTAAGGGCGCGGAGCCGCCAAAGATCACCGTTGAGAGGTTGAAGCCGATGCTGTAGGCGCTGTAACGCACGTTGGTGGGGAACATTTCGGCCAGCGTTGCCTGAATCACACCGGCATGTCCGGCGAAAGCAAAGGCCAGCAGAACCGCCGCCATGCACGCCAGCGGGAACATGCCGAGCGTCAATAGCCAGAAACAGGGCCACGCCAGCAGCGCCATCGCAATCGCCGACGCCACCAGCAGCGGCTTGCGTCCCAGACGATCCGACAGCCATGCCATCATCGGAATGGTGGCGATAATGGTGATCAAGCCGCAGGCGGTGACCATCAGGCTTTGAATCTGCTGGAAGTGCATCACTTTATTCAGGTAGGTCGGCATGTAGACAAACAGGATGTAATAGCCCGGACCGTTGACCGCAGGCAGCGTGATCGCCAGTCCAATCGCTTTCAGATGGCGCTTTGAGGAAAGCACTTCACGCAGTGGATTGCGCACCACGCGCTTGTTGGCTTTTACCATCTGAAAATGGGGCGTGTCCTCAATGCGGGTGCGGATGTAGACGCCAATCAAGGCCATCGGAATAGCCAGCAGGAACGGCACGCGCCACACCCAGGCGGTCATCGCCTCCGTGCCGAATACGTTGATCAATCCGCTGATCAGCAGGCTGCCGAACAGCAACGCGATAAACGATCCCATCACCAGCGGCGACATCACCACCGCGCGGCGATGATCTTCGGCATATTCCGCCACGAACGAACCTGCGCCAGAGACTTCGCCACCGGCAGAGAATCCCTGCACGATGCGCAGCAAGATCAGCAGCGCCGGTGCCGCCCAGCCAATGCTGGCGTAGCTCGGCAGCAGGCCAATCGCCGCTGTCGCCAGTGAGATCATCAGCAGGAGAATCGCCAGCAGCTTCTGGCGGCCCATTTTGTCGCCGAGATAGCCGCAAATGACGCCGCCGAACGGGCGCACAAAGAAGCTTACGGTGAAGCCGAGGTAGGTCAACATCAGGCCGGAATCGGTGGTGCTCATGTCACTGGCGGAAAACACCAGCACCAGTGAACTGACCAATAAGCCGTAAATGCCGTAGTCATACCACTCGACAAAGGATCCGACGCCGCCCGCCAGCGAGGCGCGGCGGACGACGTTATTCTTGGTTGTTCCGTCCTTCGGCAAAGCGTAATCCATTGTTACCGCATGTGATTTCGTCATTGGTTTGCCCTGAAAGTGTGGTGAAAACATCCCCGGAATGCGCTAAGCCAGCGGCTTATTTATACTGTCGCGTTACTTCTGCCGTCATTTCTGCTTCCCGGCGCGCCACTTCCTGTACCGCCGCTAACACCGCTTCCGCGCGCCAGAAGGGAATGATGATCACGCCGTCATCGTCGCCGACCACGATGTCACCCGCGCAGCACACCACGCCGCCAATGGCGACCGGCTCACCGATCACGCCGGGACCGTTTTTGAACGGACCCGCCGGCGTGGTGCCGCGACAGAACGTGGGTAAACCCGTTGATTCAATCACGCTGCGATCGCGAACCGCGCCGTCGATAACCTGCGCCACTGCACCGGCATGCTGGAAGCGCTGCGTCAGCTGCTCGCCCACCAGCGCCCGATCAATGTGGCCCTGCCCGTTAATCATCATCACATCGCCCGGTTGGATGTAATCCAGCGCGCGGATCACTGCCGCGTTGTCGCCCGCCGTGACCTGAACCGGAAAGGCAAAGCCGACGAACGCCGTGTTGGAGGAGACCGGAACAATGCCGCCATCACACATATTCAGTCTTTCCATCGCATCGCCAATGTTGGCAACCGGAAATTCGGCAAATGCCGCCAGCCATTTATTTTCCGGGCGCTGCCATGATGTCGAAATACGGACTTCAGCCGTTTCAAGAGCCATTATCGGTCACCTTTTAAAATGAAAAAGAATTATCAAGTGAGAAACTTTTATCATTTTAAAAATTAGGTGTGCAACGTCTTTTTTACATGAATATGACAGGTACGAGGTTTTAAATTAACGGAATTGTGCAGGATTCAATCTGAGGGGGTGCTGTTAATAAATTGATTATAAACAATATTTATGCCAATTCATTCAATGCGCGGAGCAGACCGATATCGAAATAAATCGGATAATCCGCTGTTATAGTGTTTTCTTATGTCGATTTTATGAGGAGAAGCACAAATTAAGTGCATTATTTATTAAATCAGGCGATACGTGTCACAATTTGGTGCGGTAATTAATGCGGAGCCATAAGTAAATAAATAAAGGCTTCAGTTTTCAGCGGTTAAATAATTGGGGGCGATGTTACATTGCACTGTTGCGGTGCGCATAAATGCGCACCTGGTCGCCATGAATGGCGACCCTACGACAGCGGGTTTGTAGGGGCGCCATTTATGGCGACCGCATCACATCAACTTACCCTGAAAAATCGGTACCGATTCGAACAGGTAGCCATCAAAGTCAGGTGCATCGGCATCGGATAACTCCAGTAGCGTATTCTTAACGTTTTCCAGGTGCTGCCACATCGCCTGCCAGGAACCCATCACATCACGACGTCGCAGCGCGGCCAGAATGGTTTGATGATCGCCCAGCCACTTCAGGCGATAGGCGCGGGTTTCATACTGCGGTCGCAGCTGCTGCCAGAGCGGGCTGGCTTCGTGATGGCGCCAGACGCTGGTAACCGTATCGAGCAACATCTGATTTTGCGTCGCGCCCGCCAGCAGCAAATGAAATAACTTGTCATTATCCTGGCTGCTGTCGTTGAGCGCGATGGCGCGCTGCTCCTGCTCCAGCGTGCGGCGCAGGTTTTCGATATCGGCTTTGGTGGCCATTTTAGCGGCGAAGGCGGCGATATTGCTCTCCAGCAACTGACGCGCCTGCAACATCTCGAACGGGCCAACATCGCTGCGGAAAAAGGCCTCTTCCGCATCCTCGCTTTCCGAAGGAATACGCATCACGTAAACGCCGGAGCTTTGACGAATATCCACCGTGCCTTCCAGCTCCAGCATCAGCAACGCTTCACGCACGATGGTGCGGCTCACGCCCCAGGTTTCCGCCAACTGGCGCTCTGGCGGCAGTCGTGAGCCAACCGGGTAATGGCCATCGAGGATTTGCTGACGCAGATGCTGACCAATTTCCTGATACTGCTTTTTCTCTTGTGGCGCTTCGGCTTTTTCCACGCTCTCACCCTTTTGCATCATGGTGCATTCGGCCCGGCCGCGTCCTGTGCGAGCCGGAACCTGACTGCTATCTGGGCGCTAGTGTACCAAAGCCAGCGCCTGATCGAGTACCTTTGCACCATTGAACGTGCCGTAAGCCACAGTATCGATCACCGCAATCGGCAGCTGATAGCTGTCGGTCAGCTTTTTATTCTCCTCCAGTTTAAAGCGCACCTGCGGTCCCAGCAGCACCACCACCACGTCCTGGCCGTAATTTTGTAGCTCTTCACGCAGGTTCTGTTCCGGAATGGCGTAGATCTGGTACTCAAGACCGCGTGCTACCGCCTCTTTCTCAATGCGGGTAACTAACATCGAAGTCGACATGCCTGCTGCACAGGCCAGAATAATGCGTTTCATCGGTCGTCCTTATTTGGCTTCATCGTCAATGTTGAGGGTCAATTGCTGGGTGTCACGCAACTGACGGAACCAGTGCGCGGATTTCTTCATGCGTCGCTGCCGCTGGTTATCGAGGTCGATCTCAATCAGTCCGTAGCGATTTTTGAAGGCGTTCATCGGCGAAACGTTGTCGGTGAACGCCCACAACATGTAACCCTGACAGTTGCTGCCCGCTTCAAGCGCACGCACCGCCTGGTAAAGATGCTCAGCAATAAAGTTGATGCGATAGTCGTCCTGAATTTCCCCCTGCGCATCCTTAAATTGCGCTTCGTTCTCGATGCCCATGCCGCTCTCGGCCACAAACCACGGCAGATTGCCGTACTCCTCTTTCATACGTTGCGCCATATCGAAGACAATACGCGGCTGAATTTCCCAGCCGCGCGAGCTGTTCATGCGTCGGCCCGGCAGCTCAAAATGTTCGTAGTAAAAGGCTGGATGGAACGGCGTCTCAGGATGCCACGCGCGAGACGGCGCTTTTACGCGATGCGGATAGTAAAGATTCAGCCCCACTTCATCGACGGTGTTGGCGGCAATAATCGCCAGCTCGTCCTCGGTGACATCCCACTGCACTTCATGTTTATCCAGCAGCTGCAACAATTCAGCCGGATAGACGCCTTTGATCGCCGGATCGAGAAATACCCGGTTGTAGAACAGATCGTAGATTTGCGCGGCTTTAACATCGTGCGCCGCCGACGAGCGCGGATAGGTCACTTCCGGATTGAGAATGGTGCCCACCGTGCCGGCATAACCCTGCTGGCGGAACAGTTTCACCACCTTCGCCGTTGCGAGATTTTTATGGTGATTCCACTGCATCCACTTATGGGTGTTCTGCTCATACGGCCAGCGCAGCGCATCAAGATAGACGCGCGTCTGCACCACAATCGGCTCATTAAATACAAACCAGCGCGTCACTTTTCCGGCGTAGCGGGCAAACACTTTTTCGACATAGCGGATAAACAACTCCACCACATGTTTTGACTGCCAGCCGCCGTACTCTTCCAGCAACTGCAGTGGCAGTTCGTAATGTTCGAGGCACAGCATCAGTTCAATGCCCTGACGCTGCATCTCATCAATAAGCTGGTCGTAATAGGCCGCGTACTCCTCATCAACCACCGCGTTTTCATAATCGGTGAGAAAACGCGACCAGTTAATCGAGGTGCGATAGTGCGTCAGTCCCGCCGCTTTCATCAGCGCCACGTCTTCGCGGAAACGGTTGATAAAATCGGTCGCCACCGCCGGCCCATAACCGTTGTGCCAGACATGACGATCCTGCTGATACCAGGCATCCAGATACGAATCCTGCCCGGCTTTTTTGCCGCTCCAGCCTTCGGTTTGCCAGGCCGATGCCGCCGCGCCGAGGATAAAGCCCTCAGGCAGCGCAATGGTGTGCTTACTCATCGAATCTCCTTAATTTTGTGCCAGCTCGGCCTGCAGATTTTTCGCTTCCGCCGCTTCGGCTCGACGTGCAGCCACTTTGACAAACGGCAGATAAATCAATACTGAAACCACGATGCAGATGATTTGCGTCACTACCGCGCCCATCGAACCGGCGGTAGAAAGCCATGCATTGATAATCGGCGGCGTAGTCCAGGGAACCATCACCACCGCTTTACCGGCGAAGCCCATTACCGTGGCGAAATAGCCAATCGAACCAGTGACCAGCGGCGTGATGATGAAAGGAATGGCGAGAATGGGATTCAGCATGATCGGCATACCAAAAATCACCGGCTCATTGATGTTGAATAAGCCAGGTCCAAACGACAGCTTGGCGATTTCCCGCATCTCTTTGCGTTTGGTGGCAATCATCACCGCGGTTAACAGCCCAATCGTCAGACCGGAACCGCCGATGCTCATGTACACATCCCAGAACGGCATGGTGATGATGTTCGGCGCTTCCTTGCCCTGCTCGAAAGCGTTCATGTTGACCAGAATCGCCCCCAGCAGCAGCGGCTCGCGAATCGGTTTCACCATTTGGTTGCCGTGAATACCAATCACCCAAAACAGCTGGGCAACAAACATCAGTAGCAGAATGCCCCACAAGCTCTGCACCACCGATTCCAGCGGCTGCTGCACCACTTTGTACACGGCGTCGTACAGGTACATGCCGGTGATCTGATGGAAAATGAAGCCAAAGGTAGCGACCAGCGTGACGGTGATGATCGACGGAATCAGCGCAGAAAATGACGCGGCAACGTTCGGTGGCACGGTATCCGGCATTTTGATTTTTAGCCGTTCAACCTGCTCCAGCCGGCAGTAAATCTCCACCGACAGAATGGCGATAAACATGCCGAGGAACAGACTTTTGGTATCGGAGAACTGCTTCGCCAGCACATCGGTGACCATATGCATCTGGCCATCTACCAACATTTGCAACGTGGTGGGCGTCACCGAGATAAAGCAGATGATCGCCAGCAGGCCAGGAAACAGCGTTTTTATGCCGTTGATGCGACCCAGCTCGATACCAATCAGAAACACCGCGCCGATATTCAGAAAGCTCAGCGTGGCGTAGTTAATGCTGCTGGTGATCGGTTTTAAATCGGCGAGAAACGACAGCGCAGAGAAGCTGGCGAGGCCATTTTTCGGATCCAGCACCATGTTGGAAATCAGCACCGAAAACGCCCCGACGATGATCACCGGCATCAGCGTGATGAACGAGGCTTTGATCGCCATGATGTAGCGGTAGCTGTTGAATCGCGTGGCAAAGCTACCCAGCGAATCGATAAGACGTTCCTGTAGAGACATTGGTCAACCCTCAGCGGTTTTAGGTGTTATGCATCAGCGTGATGGTTCGTGGCATACCAAAATGGCGATATTCGCACTTAATTTCTGTGATCATGCTCGCGGAACTCTTTTTTGGTATTCCGGTAGCATCGTAATCACCAATTTGGCATACCAATAAGTGAGGCGGATATGGATTTTGAACAAACGATGATGGAGTTGCTGATTAATGCCGGTGAGGCGCGATCGCAAGCCATGATGGCAATCCAGCAGGCGCGCAAAGCCGACTGGCAAGGTGCCGATGAGGCTTTGGCGGCGTCAGATGAGGCCGCCAAAGCGGCGCATAAAATCCAGACCGCATTGATTGGCGCCGATGAAGGCTGCGGCAAAGTGCCGGTTACGCTGATTTTGGTGCATGCGCAGGATCATCTGATGACGGCGATGCTGTGCCGCGATCTGGCGGGCGAGTTGGTGCTGTTACGGAAGGAGCTGCACGGGAAGTAAGGGTGCAGCAAGGATGAATATTTAATCCATTCTGGAAGAATCCAGCTTCAGGCGATATAACGTGAGTTCCCTTCCGCCATCGCAGAGGAACCTATGGCGCTGTCACATGAATTGATTCTGATCTACACCACCTATTTCGTCGCCACCGCCAGTCCCGGTCCTAGCAATATGGCGATTATGGGTACGGCGATGAAACAGGGACGCGGCGCGGCGCTGGCATTAGCCAGCGGCGTGATTGGCGGTTCGATGATGTGGGCGCTGCTGGCAGCCTGCGGCGTTCTCACCGTGTTGGCCACTTTCGCACAACTGCTGATTGTGCTGAAAATTGGCGGCGGATTGTATCTGTTGTGGCTGGCATTTAAGGCAGGGAAATCGGCATTGCGTAAGCCAGATGCCAGCGAATTCGCGCCGGGAAGTGCAAAAGCGCACTTTGGCAAAATGTTTCGTCAGGGCATTTTGATGCACGTCGGCAATCCTAAAGCGATTTTGACGTGGGTGGCGATTATGTCGGTGGCGTTAAAACCGGGTGCGGCGGCATCCACTTTGCCAATGATAATTGCAGGCTGCGCGGCGATTTGCATGCTGGTGTTTGGCGGTTATGCGGTGTTGTTTTCCACTGCGGTGATGGCAGCATTTTATCGCCGCATCCGTCGTGGGCTGGATGCGCTGCTGGCTTGTTGCTTTACGGTTGCCGGGTTGAAGCTGGTGTTTAGCCGGAGTTAATGTGGGAAGGTCGCCATGAATGGCGACCCTACAAAACCTTGCTGGTGCACATATATGCGCACTCAAACATCACGAATTATTCGGCGGCGTGGCGTCGGTTTCGCTGAACGCGGGCTTCTGGCGCGTCACAGAGTAAACCACGTTTTTCGGGCTGTTCGCATCGGTGGTGACATCCACCGAGGCGATGGTCACTTTGCCAAAACCAAATAGCGTCTGCACGTAACCACCAATCTGGTGTTTACCTGGCGAAACACGAATCTCTCTCTTCTCACCCTTCTTCAGCAGACCCGCATCCTGACCATCTACCGTCACATAAATAGAAGATCCGTCATCGGTACGCGTCACCACATGCGAAATGTTGATCACCGTTGGGCCGGTTTCGAACGGTGAAGGTGAATCGTTGCTGTCGATTGGCGCGCCGGTTGCAGGCTGAGCGGCGGAAGCATCCGCAGTCGCAGTGCTGTCATGTGATGTACCCGTTACGGCGGCAAGGCGGGCGCAGCCGGTAAGCATGATTGTTGCCATCAAAGTGGCTAAAGTGAAGCGCGATAACATCGTGACGAAAAACCCCTGCTAAATGAGAAGCGTTCATTTTAACGCGCCTTGCAGAGTGATGACAGTCACACAAATACAGTATTTTCCGAAAACCGGCTAAGAAGTGTCTTAGTGGAAAGCGAGCCGCACGGAATGCAAAACGAAACGGCGGCCACGCAGGCCGCCTGTGGGAATTACCAGCTGTAGCTGACGGACGCTACGATGGTGCGACCGCTGCCGTAGAAGCAGGCGCTTTCGTTACTGCATGACGCCACGTAATGCTTATCCGCGATATTGTTGACGTTCAATTGCAACGTGGTACCGCGCAGCGAATTCGCCGCTTCGCCCAGCTCATACTTGGCCATCGCATCATACAAGGTGTAATGCGGTACTTTGTCGACGCCAATTTCGTCCGCTGGCGCGGTGCCGGTGTAACGCACGCCGCTGCCCAGCGTAAAGCCACTCAGCACGCCATCGAGGAAGGTGTAGCTGCCCCACGCCGACGCCGCATGACGCGGAATGCTCGACGGTGAGTGGCCGATACGCTGAGTAATGCTGCTCTCTTTGGTCACCGCATCGGTATAGGTATAGGCCGCTAACAGTTTGATCTCGGGCGTAATCTGCGCGTGCGCTTCGGTTTCGATACCTTTCGAACGCACTTTACCAATCTGCTCGTTGTAGCCGGTCACGCTGTTATACGCAGTGATATTTTTCTGCGTGATATCAAACGCCGACACGGTGAACACCGCATCCCAACCAACCGGCTGATACTTCACGCCCACTTCGGTCTGTTCGCCGGTAGTCGGTTTGAACGGATCGCTGCCTGGCGCGCCGCTGTTGAGGTTTGGCTCGAACGAGGTGCTGTAGCTGACGTACGGTGAAATGCCGTTATCGAAGGCATACAACAGACCCGCACGGCCGGTGAACTTGTCGTCATTCTGCTGGGTTTGGCTGTTGTCGGTGCGATCCTGAGTGCGCACTTCGCTCCAGTCGTGACGTCCAGACAGCAGCAGGTTCCACTGATTCCACTCCAGCTGATCCTGCAAGTAAACGCCCACCTGATCGAGCTTCTTGCGCGTGCTGGTAGTCAACGTCAAATCGCTTTCATTGATGCTAATACGCGTTGGGTTGGCCCAGTCGAGGATGTATTGATCGCCGCTGTCGCGCCACAGTTTGTTATCCACATCGCTCCACTTGTAATCCAGCCCGCCGAGCACGGTGTGCGCGATGTTGCCGGTTTCAAAGATGGCTTTCAGCTGGTTATCAAGGCCCAACTCTTTCGACTTGATCTTGTCATGCTGCGGACGACGGTTGATCGAATGATCGTTATCGGCATCAAAGGTATACACCAGATATTTGTACGATTCGTCCATGTTGCTGTAGCGCAGATTCTGCGTGAAGCTCAGGTTGTCGTTGAGATTGTGCTCGAAGATATAGCCGATCGACGTCTGTTCGCGCTTGGCTTCGTTGAAGCTCGGATCGCTGACGTTGAAATCGTAAGGAATAAAGCCCGCGCTGCTCTCTTTCAGCGTACCGCTGGCCGGCAGGAAGTTACGGTAACCTGCTTTCGGCTCGTTCTGGTACATGGTCAGCAGCGTAAAGCTGGTATCCGCGTTCGGCAGCCAGGTAATCGCTGGCGCAATCGCCATGCGCTGCTGTTTATTGTCCTTCACGAACTCATGTTTGGTGCTGGCAATACCGTTCAGACGGTAGAACAGCGTGTTGTCATCGTTCAGCTTACCGCCGAAATCAAACGCCGCTTCACCCAAATGCTGGTTGCCGGTGCTGAGCTGCACTTTATGAATGCTCTGCGCGGTTGGGCGCTTGCTGGTCATCGCCACGATGCCGCCTGGATTCACCTGGCCGTACAGCACAGAAGCTGGGCCGTGGATCATCTCTACGCGCTCCAGCAACCAGGGATCAACCTGCCCCGCTGCGCCCGCCTGGCCGGATAAACCGTAGCTCAGGCCATCGAGGAATTTCGGCGCATAGCGGAAACCGCGCGCGATGATTTCATCGTTACGGTTGGAGTTACCGCGATAGTTGGTCAGCACGCCGCTGCTATAGCTCAGCGCATCTGCAACGGAGGATGCAGCCTGATCGTCCATCTGCTCACGGGTAATCACCGAAATAGATTGCGGGGTTTTGCGCAGCGGCGTGGACGTTTTGGTGCCCGCCGCACTCTCTTTCGCTACATAACCCTGCAGCGGCGAGGTCACGCTTTCACGCGTGTCGGCGTTTACGGTAATGGTCTCTTCGGCGGCCACGCTGAAGGCAGCCGGTGCCAGCAACAGAATTGAGGCCAGAGAAAGGTATAGAGGATTGAGTCTGAACTGACGTGCCACAGCAGGTATTGCTGAATTTCTTGCTTTAACGGACATAGTTGCCATCTCTATTTCAAACTGCCTTGTAGATGAAATAATCCGTTCAGTCGCCCTCGCCCAACGACAATGGCTGTAACGGATTGAAATATTACTCTCTTGCGTTATTTACGGTCCTAATCTCCCTGCGTGACGTCCTTCACAAAATAATCCACTGAAAATCCGAAGGTTTATTAGGCGCGAAAAATCATATTGCAAATGTAAATCGTTATCAATAGCATTTGCATTAGCTTTGGTTAAGTAAAGACAGTGAACAAAATGTGGAGATGGGTTGCAGGATGTTTCTAACAAGCGCAGAAAAAACGACGCAGACATGGTTGCCCACCGGGACAGTTGCGCAATGGTTACAGCAGGCCGATTTGGGTAGCGAAGGCTGGTGGCAGCGGCTTTATGCGGTTGGTACGCCGCTGGTTGAGCGTGACGAAAGCGGTCAAACGACCATGCACTTCTTCTGGCGCGATCCCGAAGGGCATTCCGCACTTTCTTCCACTGAACGGGTTTACGTCGATATTAACGGCGTCACCGATCACCACAGCGAAGCGCCAGAAAGTCTGGTGCGCGTCGGCGACAGCAACGTCTGGCATTGGTCGACCGCCATTGAGTCCGACTGGCGCGGCAGTTACAGCCTGATCCCCGCCACCGCGCAGCAGTTACCGCCGCTGTTTTGTGGCGATGATGCCGCCTGTCGCGCGCTACAGCGCAAGTGGTGGATTTCGCTGATGCCGCTGGCAATCCCCGACAAATTCAATCCCACGCCGCCGTTTCTCAGCAGCCGCCGTTTTGCTCTGAGCAACGCGCACATGCCGGATGCACCGGATCAATCCGCCTGGCGCGCGCTGGATGCTGGCATGGCGGAAACCTGGCCGGATACGCTGCAAACCTTGCAGTGGCACAGCGCGTTGCTCAACGTCACCCGCAACGTTTGGCTCTATAGCACCGGCACAACCGCTCAACCCGAACAGCGTCCGCTGGCGATCCTGCTCGACGGACAAAACTGGGTGTACGGCCAACCAATTTTCAGCGCGCTTGATCAGGTCACCGCCGATGGCGAACTGCCGCCCGCCTGCTGGCTGTTTATCGATGTCATCGACAGCCAACACCGCGAAGCCGAATTGCCGTGCAATGAAACCTTCTGGCAGGCAGTGCAGCAGGAACTGTTACCGCTGGTGCGCCAGCACGCTTCGTTCAGCGGCGACGCCGACCGCACGCTGGTGGCTGGGCAAAGCTACGGCGGACTCGCCGCGCTGTATGCCGGTTTGCACTGGCCGCAGCGTTTTGGCCGCATTCTCACGCAATCCGGCTCCTTCTGGTGGCCGCATCTGCAATACATCCGCGACTACGCCAACCGCGAACAGCACGCGCCCGGTTTGCTGTTAGAGCGGCTGCAACAGGGCGAGTTACCGCCGGGCACGCTGAAGATTTTCCAGGAAGTGGGCGATCGCGAGGAAGACATGGTGTACGTCAACCAGCAGATCGTCCCGGCGCTGCAAGCCGCAGGCCATGCATTACATTTTCGCCGCTTCGCCGGAGGGCACGATGCGTTGTGCTGGCGTGGCGGTCTGATCGACGGCTGCCGCTGGCTGCTGGCCGATTTTCTCCCCACAACCTCACCTTCTGAAGGTAATAACCATGTCTGAACAACAGAATCCGTTTGATAACGACGCGCTCGATTTTCTGGTGCTGCTCAACGCGCGTCAGCAATACAGCCTGTGGCCGGCTTTTGCCCCGGTTCCGGCCGGCTGGCACAACGTAGCGGGACCGCTAACGCGCAGCGCCGCCATTGAGTTTATCGAAGCAAACTGGCACGACATGCGGCCAGCGACGCAACAGACGTCGTCTACCGCAGCTTAATTATATTTCCTTATTTTCTTTCAATAATTTATTCCCAAAATCATTCGAGTTGCAGCAAGGCGGCAAGTGCGCGAATCCCCAGGAGCTTACTGAAGTAAGTGACTGGGGTGAACGCATGTAGCCAACGCAGCTGCAGCTTGAAGGATGACGGGAATTAGACAGGAATTGTCTCTTGGCAACGTTCAACCAACCTTATCCTTTAGTCGCGGCGCAGCCCGGCATCTGGATCGCTGACAGCATTGCGCAGCAGCGCAATCAATTTACCGTGGCGCACTACAGCGTGGTGCACGGCGACATCAATCGCGCGGCGCTGGACAGCGCTATACAGCAAGCGATGGCGGAAGCCGATACCGTGCAGGCGCGCTTCGGCCTGGATGAGCATGGCAATCCGGCGCAGTGGTTTGGTGCGCAAGCGCCGGTCGCACCGGAATGGCATGATTTCAGCCAGCGCGCCGGTGCCACCAGACAGGCACACAAACTGATGCAGGCGGATCTCGCCGCAGAACTGCCCGCCGACGGCGACAAACCGCTCTATCGTCACGCGCTGATGCGTATCGGCGACGGTAGCTGGTTGTGGTATCAGCGCTATCACCATTTACTGGTGGATGGCTTCAGTTTTGAAGCGCTGACCCAACGCGTCGCGGCGATTTACGCCGCCCTTTGCGCCGGAGCAACGCCCGCGCCCTCGCCGTTTACACCGTTCACCACGGTGATTGAAGAGATTCAGCAGTGGCAGGATTCGCCTGCTTTTGCCCGCTCCGCCAGCCACTGGCAAAGCTATGCGGCGGATCTGCCAGAAACCCTGACGCTGTCCAGCGAAAATGTGAGCGATCGCGGCGATCGCCCGATCAGCTGTCAGGTGACGCTGCCGCAACTGGCCACGCTGCGTCAGCAGCAACAACTGGCCGACAGCAGTGAAGGCGATATCGTCAGTGCGCTGTTGGTGGCCTATCTGGCCCGCTTCAGCAACAACCAGCGTTTGTCGATTGGCTTCCCGTTTATGCGCCGCATGGGTTCGGCGGCAATTTCCACCCTCGGCCCGGTCGTCAATGTGTTGCCGCTGATTTTCACCGTCAGCGATGAGATGACCTTGCCGATGCTGGTGCAGCAGGTGCAGGGCGAAATCCGCAAAGCGCGTCGCCATCAACGTTATGAAGCAGAACAGCTGCGCCGCGATCTCGGCCTGGTCGGCAGCAGCCAGGCGCTGTATGGCCCGGTGATTAACGTCAAGGTTTACCATGACGATCTGCAATTCGACGGCCAGCCTACCCCAACGCACACGCTGGCGATGGGCCCGGTGGACGATCTGGAGTTTGAAGTCGGCTTCCGCGATGGCGCATTGCAGCTCACGCTGGTAGCAAACCCGCGCCGCTACGATGCACAAACACTACAACGTCATGCCGATCGCATCAGCCATCTGCTAACTCAGTTCGCGGCGGATGCCAGCATTTGCGTAGGCGCGCTGTCATTGCTGGCACCGCAGGAACAGATTGATTTGCAACGCTGGTCGACCGGACCCACCATCGTGCCGCCCGCAAATACCCGCACCATCGTCGATATCCTGCTACAAGCCGCTGAGCAATACGGCGAGCAAACTGCGGTGGTGTGCGGCGATCGCAGCCTGAGCTATCGCCAGCTCGCCGATCGCGCGATGCAACTGGCGCATCTGCTGATCGCACGCGGTTTACAAGCAGACGACGTGGTGGCGATTGGTATTCCGCGTTCAGTAGATTCACTGGTAGCGATGTTCGGCGTGCTGGCGAGCGGCGCGGCCTATATGCCGCTCGATCTCGATTATCCGCGCGAACGCCTGGCGCTGATGTGCGATGACGCGCAGCCTAAGCTGCTGCTGACGCACTCCAGCACGCTGGCGCAAATGCCTGAGTTGCCGCATCTGATGATTGACCAGCTTGCGTTGAGCGATTATTCCACCGCGCGACCTGACACCCAACTGTGCGGTGACGATCTGGCCTACATGATCTACACCTCGGGTTCAACCGGCCGCCCGAAAGGCGTGATGAGCACCCATCAAGGTTTGCTCAACCTGTTTCTGTCGCACCGCGAGCATCTGTTCGGTCCGGCGATTGCGCGCTTCACCGCCAGCAGCCCGCGCCGCATGCGCGCCGGTCACACCGCTTCCTTCTCGTTCGATTCCTCATGGGAACCGCTGTTCTGCATGCTAATGGGCTGCGAGCTGAATATCTTCGACGAAGAACTGCGCCGCGATGCGTGGGGCCTGATTCAGCAGATGAATGCGTTGCCGGTTGACTTGCTGGATATCACGCCGTCGTTCTTCTCGCAGATGATCGACAGCGGCCTGCTGGAAGCCGATAACCATCGTCCCTCTTTTGTGATGATTGGCGGTGAAGCGGCCACGCCAACGCTGTGGAAGCTGATGCAGCAACAGCAGCAGATGGAGATCCACAATTATTACGGCCCGTCGGAATACACCATCGATACGCTGGGTGCCAGCGTCATGGCGTCACCGCAGCCGGTGATTGGTCGTCCGGTGGGCAACAGCGAAGTCTATCTGTTGGATAACCAGCTGCGTCAGGTGCCGATTGGCTGCGCTGGCGAGCTGTATATCGCCGGAACCGGCATCGCGCGCGGTTATCTGCGCCGTCCCGATCTTACTAGCGGACGCTTTGTCGCCAATCCCTTCCGCGATGGCGATGTGATGTACCGCAGCGGCGACCTGATGCGCTGGCGTCAGGATGGTCAGCTGGCGTTTATTGGGCGTACCGATCACCAGATCAAAGTGCGCGGCTTCCGCGTTGAACTCGGTGAAGTGGAAAACGCGCTGGTGGCGCTGCCGGAAGTCAGCACCGCCGTGGTGATCGCCGAAGTGATGGGCGCTACGCATCGCCTGATTGGTTACTGCTCGGTGCAGGATGACGTGCTGCGCGCCGATACCGATCTCAGCGCCCGTTTGCTGGCGCAGCTGGCCACGCAGCTGCCGGATTACATGGTGCCTGCGGTGTTGATGGTAATGGACGAGTTGCCGCTCAACGTTAACGGCAAGATTGATCGCCAGGCGCTGCCGAAGCCGCAACAGGCGCAGCAGAGCCAGAGTCGCGCCGCCAGCACGCCGCAGGAGCAGCTGATTTGCCACGCGATTGCCAGCCTGCTGGGGCTGGAGAGCATTGGCGCGGAAGATGATTTCTTCGCACTCGGCGGCGACAGCATCTCCGCAATGGGGCTGAGCACCGCCGCACGTCGCGCCGGTTATCTGCTGCGTCCACGCGAAATCTTCGCCGAACGCACCGCCGCACGCATGGCGCGGGGTTTGCAGCCGCTGGCGCAGCACCACACCGGCGCGCGCGTGGCGCAACAGGGCGCGATTGGCGGCTTGCCGATTTTGCACTGGTTCAATGCGCAAGCCGGTATCAATGCGCGCTTTGCGCACGGTGTACTGCTGTCGGTGCCGCCGCAGTTGCAGCTCGCACAGCTGGAACAGCTGATTGATCAGCTGGCGCAGGCGCATCCGGCGCTCATTGCCTTTACGCGCGGTGACCAGCTGATTGTCGGCGAAGCGCTGGCGTCGCGCCCTGCCCGTGCTCGTGCGCTTCAAGTGCAGGAACGCGACCGCGCAGCAGAACAGGCGTTTAGCGAAGATGCTGAGGCGCTCGATCCGGCAAACGGCGCGCTGCTTCGCGCCACGCTGCTACAACAAGACGGCATCAGCTGTGGTTTGGTGCTAACGCTGCATCACCTGATTGTTGATGGCGTCTCCTGGCGCGTATTGCTGGATGAGCTGCAACAGGCCGGTGACGCGCTGATCAATAACACGCCGCTGGTGATCCCCGCCGAGGAAACCTCGCTGCATGACTGGTCGGCGGCGCTGCTGGCGAACCTTTCGGCGCGCGCCAGCGAGTTACCATTCTGGCAGCAGATGCTGGCCGAACCGCTGCCGCTTATCGGTGATCGAGCGATTCAGCGCAGCGATCGTCAACAGCATCAACGCACGCTGCTCGATGCCTCCACCACGCACGCGCTGCTTAACACGCTGCCGCAACACTATCGCGCCACCAGCGAAGAGCTGCTGCTGACGTTGCTGACGATGGCATTGCGCCAACTTAACGGCAGCGCACAGCAGCGCGTCACGCTGGAGTCGCATGGCCGAGCCGAACTGCATGCGCAGCAGGATCTGGCGCGCACCGTTGGCTGGCTGACGGCGGAATTCCCGCTGCTGCTGCCGTTGCCAGAAAATCCACACGCGCCGCTCAATGAGTGCGTACGCGCTGTAAAAGCGGTACTGCGTGCGGTGCCGGATCGCGGTATTGGCTACGGGCAGCTGCGCTGGCTCGATGCCCATCGCGGCGTGACGCTGGAAAAACTGGCGGCACAACACGCGCCGCAGGTGCTGTTTAACTACCTTGGACGCTTCACGCCGCGTAGCGGTGACTGGTCGCCACAGCGCACCGCGCAGCAGTTCCGCGACACCTTTGCGGTGCTGCAGGATGAAGCGCTGCCGCTGCAGCATGCGCTGGAACTCAACGTCTTCGTTGAGGAGCAGCCGAACGCGGCGCAACTGGCGCTGAACTGGAGCTGGGCGGACGGCGTGCTGAACGCCGAGGCGATTGCCGATTTGCATCAGGCAATGGCCGCTGCCGCACAGGCTCTGATCACGCTGGCACACCAGCAGCCGCAGCAAGCCGCCAATACGCTGGTGGCCGCTGAGGTGGCGCTGGATGGCGTCGATGATGCGTTGCTGCAACAGCTGCATGCGCGTCACGGCGCGTTCAGCCATGCGCTGCCGCTGTTGCCGTTGCAGAAAGGTCTGCTGTTCCACGCGCAAACCACCGCGCAGCAAGGTAGCTATAACTCGTTAACCCGCCTGACAATCAGCGGCGACATCAGCGCCGCAGCGGTACAAACTGCGCTCGACGCGGTACTACAGCGCCATCCGCAGCTGGCCGCGCGCTTCGATGCCGAACTCAGCCTGCAACCGCTACAGCTGATACCTGAAACGGAATTGCACTGGCCGCTGACGCTGCATCAGCTAGCCGACGAAGATGACCTTGTAGCGCTGGAACATCAGGCGCTGGCGCAGGATCTGTTTAGCCAGCCGATCATGCTGCACGCCACATTGATCGCCCATCGCGATGGCATGCGCTGGACGCTGCTGCTCAACGCGCATCATCTGGTGGTGGATGGCTGGTCAACGCCGGTGATCCTCAACGATCTGCTGAGCGCGCTGCGCCAGCACACTTTGCCCGCGCACAGCA
The DNA here is from genome assembly GCF_056491525.1 of Candidatus Pantoea symbiotica. Lineage (NCBI taxonomy): Bacteria > Pseudomonadati > Pseudomonadota > Gammaproteobacteria > Enterobacterales > Erwiniaceae > Pantoea > Candidatus Pantoea symbiotica. The sequence goes on along the minus strand of NZ_JBSZHR010000003.1, from coordinate 851,139 downwards.
GCAGCTACGCCGACATTGTGCGTCAGCTCAGCCAGCGCGACAGCCAGGAAGCGCGGCAGCAGTGGCAAGAATGCCTGCAAGAGGTGCGTCCGACGCTGCTCTATCCGCAGGCCGCCGACAGCGCGGTCAACGAAAAGCGCATTACGCTGGATGCCACGCTGGAGCGGGAACTCTATGCGCTGTGCCGGGCGCGCGGCTTAACCCTGAACACCGTGATGCAGGGATTGTGGGGCTTGATGCTGTCGGTCGCCAGCGGCCAGCAAGACGTGGTGTTCGGTGCGCCGGTTTCTGGCCGTTTTGGCCAGATTGACGGCATCGATCAGCACGTTGGCCTGTTCAGCAACACGCTGCCGGTGCGCATGCGCTTCGATCATCAGCGTCCATTGCTGGCGCAGCTCGCCGATCATCAGGCACAGCAAATCCAGCTGATTGAGCAGGATTGCCTCGGTCTCGCCGAGATCCAGCAGCTGGTCGGTGCCGGAACGCTGTTCGATACCTTGCTGGTGGTGGAGAACTATCCGGACAACCAAACGCTGCTGGACGCCAACGCCGCCGTGCGCTGCGAAGCGATTCACAACCGTGGTTACACGCACTATCCGCTAACGCTGCTGGTGCTGCCGGGCGAACAGCTGACGTTGCTGATGGAATATCGCGACTGCGTCAGCGAGCCGGAACGTTTGGCCGAGCGGCTGTTACTGCTGCTGCAACAGCTGGTCAGCACGCCGGATCTGCCGCTGACACAGTGGAAGTTGCAAACGCTGGCTGAGCAATCGCTGCTCGCCTGGGTCAACAACACCGGCGTGCAGCTGGAAAATGAAACCCTGCAACAGGCGATTGCCCAGCAGGCGGCACGCACGCCGGATGCGCTGGCGCTGATGGATATGGAGCATCGTCTGAGCTACGGCGAAATGCAGCGTCAGGCCATGCTGCTGGCGGATCGCTTAATTGAAGCGGGCGTGATGCCGGGCGATATCGTTGCCGTGGCGTTGCCGCGCTCGGTGCGTCTCAGCATCGCGCTCACCGCCATCCTGCAGGCGGGTGCAGCCTATTTGCCATTGGATATCGGTTATCCCGATGAACGTTTGGCTTACATGGTGGAAGATGCGCGGCCGTGGGTTCTGATCACCGAATCCGCACTGGAAACCCGCTTCGCCACATTTGGCACGCTAATGATGTTTGATGGCTTAGCCGTTGAGCAGCTTCAGCCGCGTCACCCTTTGCCGCAGGCGGATGCTAATCGCCCGGCTTACGTGCTTTATACCTCGGGCTCAACCGGTAAACCGAAAGGCGTGGTGGTGAATCAACGCGCCATCGTCAATCGCCTGCGCTGGATGCAGGCCAGCTATCCGCTGCGCACTGACGACGTGGTGTTGCAAAAGACGCCGTGCAGCTTTGATGTTTCGGTGTGGGAATTCTTCTGGCCGCTGATGACCGGTGCGCAGCTGATGATGGCACCGCCGGAGGCACATCGCGATCCGCAGGCGCTGTGGCAGCTGATCGACGATTATCGCGTGACCACCCTGCACTTTGTGCCCTCGATGCTGGCGGCCTTTGTCGGCCATCTCGCCGCGCAAACCGAACGGGCTTGCCCAACGCTGCGCCGCGTATTCTGCAGCGGTGAAGCGCTGGCGTGCGATTTGGCGCGCAGCTATCAGGAGGTGATCGCTGCGCCGCTGCACAATCTGTATGGCCCAACCGAAGCCGCCGTCGATGTCACCTGGCAGCCGGCCAGCGGCAGCGCGCTGGATGGCCTCAACGGACCGGGCGTGCCGATTGGTCGTCCAGTGTGGAACACGCAGCTGCATATTCTCGATAGCCTGCTGCGTCCGGTGCCGGTTGGCGTGCCAGGCGATCTCTATCTCAGCGGCGTGCAGTTGGCCGATGGCTATTTGCATCGTGCCGACCTTACGTCACAGCGCTTTGTCGCCGCGCCGTTTGCCGAAGGCGAGCGCATGTATCGCACCGGCGATATCGCCAGCTGGCGCGCCGACGGTGTGGTTGAGTATCTCGGTCGCAGCGACGACCAGCTGAAGATGCGCGGACAGCGTATCGAGCCGGGTGAAATCGAACAGGCGTTAGTGGCGCTGCCGGGCGTAGCGCAGGCAGTGGTCGCGGCGCGCGCGCTGACGCAACACTCGGCGCCGGGCGTCGATAACCGTCAGCTGCTCGGCTGGCTGGTGGCCGAAACGGGCGTGGCGCTGGATATCGACGCGGTGAAGCAGCAGCTGGGCGAACGTCTGCCGGCGCATATGCAGCCGGTCAGCTATTTGCTGCTCGACAATCTGCCACTCAGCGCCAACGGCAAGCTGGATCGCAAAGCGCTGCCGATGCCGCAGCTCAACGCGCGCAGCGGTCGCCTGCCGCACAGCGCCAATGAACGTCTGCTGGCGGATCTGTTCCAGCAATTGCTCGGTTGCGACAGCGTATTTGCCGATGACGATTTCTTTGCGCTCGGTGGTCATTCGCTGCTGGCGATGCGTCTGGCGGCGGAACTGCGTCGTCGTGAGGTGCCGCCACTTAGCGTTGGGCAGATCATCGCCGCGCGCAGCGTGGAGAAACTGGCGGCACTGCTCGACGGCGGTGCCAACAGTGAAAGCGGTGGTAACGGCGAACTGCTGCCGCTGCGTGCCGGTCACGGCCCGACGCTGTTCTGCATCCACCCGGCATCCGGCTTCGCCTGGCAGTACAGCGCCCTGCTGCACTATCTCGACGGCGACTTCCCGATTGTCGGCCTGCAATCGCCGCGTCCACATGGTGTGATTGCTGCGTGTCACAGCGTGGAAGCGATGTGCGAACGCCATCTGCAGGTGATTCGCCAGCAGCAGCCGAGCGGACCTTATTTCCTGCTCGGCTATTCACTCGGCGGCACGCTGGCGCAAGGCATCGCGGCACGTTTGCAGGCGCAGGGTGAAACGGTGGCATTCCTCGGTCTGCTGGATACCTATCCGGCAGAAGGTCAGGACTGGCGCACGCCGGACGCCGACGAAGCAGAACAGGAAGTGGCGCGCGAGCAGGCCGAATTTATGGCTGCGACCGAAGATGAGCGCGATCCGCTGCTGCGTGAGGAGAAGGCGGCGATGTTTAGCACCATCGTCGCTAACTACAAAGACGCGGTCGCACGCCTCGCCGAAGCACGCACGCCGCGTTACGCCGGCAATGCCACGCTGTTTATGGCCGAGAAAACGCTGCCGCAAGGTATGGATGTGCGCGCCAGTTGGGCACCGTTCGTTGATGAATTGACCATCTTCCCGCTGGATTGCGAGCACGCCGATATTCTTTCGGCGGATTCGTTAAAGGTACTGGGACCGTTGATTAATCGTTTGTTGGCAGGTTGAGGTTAGATACGTTTTTGTAGGGTCGCCATTTATGGCGACCGGCAACAACCGCGCACCGTAGGGTCGCCATTAATGGCGACCTCGTTCAAATACACTGGAGAATCATGGCTAAGCCCTCGATATTCTTAGATTTCAGTTTGCTTAAAAACAACGCATCGTTCCGCGCGATATTCTGCGCGCGCATGCTCTCGGTATTCGCCCTTGGCATGCTGGCGGTTGGCGTGCCGGTGCAAATTCAGGCAATGACTGGCTCCACCCTGCAGGTCGGCGTAGCAGTAATGCTCGACGGCATCGGCATGTTCATCGGCCTGCTGCTCGGCGGCGTGCTCGCCGATCGTTACGATCGCCGCAAGCTAATCCTGTTCGCGCGTGGCACCTGCGGCATCGGCTTTGTGCTGCTCAGCCTCAATGCCTTCAGCCCAGCGCCGTCGTTGCTGGCGCTCTACTTCCTCGCTTTCTGGGATGGCTTCTTTGGCGCGCTTGGCATGACAGCGCTAATGGCGGTGATCCCATTAATCGTTGGACGTGAACATCTGGCAGAAGCCGGTGCGCTCAGCATGCTAACGGTGCGCCTCGGCGCGATTCTGTCGCCCGCGCTCGGCGGTATGATCATCGTCGCGGCGGGTGTCGGTTGGGCTTTTGCGGTCGCCGCGATTGGCACGCTGGCGACGCTGATTCCGCTGGTGCGTTTACCGTCGATGAAGCCCGAACAGCAGGAACCCGAACATCCGCTGCGCGCGCTGGCAAGCGGCATGCAGTTTGTCTGCCAGCATAAAGTGGTCGGCGCGGTAGTGCTGGTTGGCTTGCTGCTCAGTATGGTTGGCGCGGTGCGTATTCTGTTCCCGGCGCTGGCGCTGACCTATCACGCTGATGCGTCCGCATTAGGATTGATGTACTCGGCGGTGCCGCTGGGTGCAATGATCGGTGCCTTTACCAGCGGCTGGGTGCAGCAGTTGGTGCGTCCCGGATGGGTGCTGATTGGCTGCGCGCTGCTGGCGTTTGCCTGCATCGCCTCGCTCGGCCTTTATAGCCATCTGCTGCCCGCGCTGCTGGCGCTGGTGTGTTACGGCTACAGCAATGCCATCGCCTCGCTGTTGCAGTTTATGCTGACGCAGCATCACACGCCGGATGCGCTGCTGGGACGCGTCAACAGCCTCGGGACCGCGCAGGATGTCACCGGTGATTCCGTTGGTGCATTAGGTTTAGGTGCGCTGGCTCGGGCGCTGGCACCGCTCAGCAGCGTGCTGTGGTTTGGCGGATTGGCGGCGGGATTGCTGGTGCTGCTGTCGCTGGCGGCGCGCGGCCTGCGTACGGCGCGCCTCGGTGAACAACCGGACGCGCCGCAAGCCGCTACGGCAGATGCTTAACGGCTAAACTGCCGCTCGATGCTGCTGAGCATATTGCTGGCGCTGTAGTAATCGAGGCGGAAAGTATCGTTACCCACGGCAAAGATGTCGTGCTGCTGTACTGCAGGCAGATGGGCGAGGAACGGATTCTTCGCCACCTGCGGCACGGTTTTCTCATCGGCAGCAAACAACAACAGCGTGTTGCCGGTGATGTCATCGGCCATGTTTTCCCCGTTCAGCTGAATTATGTCATTGCGCTTACCCATGCTGGTGCTGCCCTGAAAACTGGCGGGCGGTGCGGCCAGCGTAAAGCCCAAATCCTGTAACAGCGCGCCCTGCGCCGATGCTGGCGTCCACAAGTTCATTCCGCGTCCATCTTCGTAATAGACCAGCGCAGAGGTCGGCTGCGGCGGCAGCGTGATCTTGTGACGCACCGCGTCTACTCGTTGGTCGAACGCTGCAATCACCTTTTTAGCATCGGCTTCATGGCCGGTAATCTCACCCAGCTGCAAAGCCAGGGCTTGCCAGCTCTTATCGCCGTAATCGATCACTAACACCGGGGCGATGGTTTGCAGTTGATCGTAAAGGCGCAGCGCCGAATCGCCGCCGGTGGCAGCAATCACGATCAAATCTGGCGCTTCGGCAGCAATGGCTTCGGCGTTCGGCTGCGAGATGTAAAGCGGCTTAACCTGACGCGCTTTGGCCACCGCGCTCCATTGCGTGAAAAAGCCCTGCGCATCCGACACGCTGCTGCTGCGGCTGGTGGCACCGGAACCGACCAGCGGCGCGTTAATCGCCAGCAAGGTGCCACTCAGCGTGACGCTGGTAGAGACAATACGCTGCGGCGGCTGTTGCAGCGTGAACGGGCCTTTCGGTGTGCCGATAGTGCGCGGCCAATCGGCGCTGGCTTGTACATGGGTGCAGATGAAAAACAGGCTAAGCAGCAGAGAAAGAGCGGGGAAACGCATCAGGTTGTCCATCACTTGATAGTTGAGAATAAATATCATTATCAAAAATAAGTGCGGGTGCAAGGGAAATTCTTTATGTGAGAGCGGTCGCCATGAATGGCGACCCTACATATTCATGCGCACCTGGTTGAAATTATTGCAGTGAATATCGCGCCATCGGCGCCACATCCTTAATCACGCCATTGGCCTTCATATATTCACCAAACGCCTGATAACGTGCCTGATCAAATTCCGCACTGTGAGCGGCGAAATACGGCAGCGTTGCCTGCCACGCTTCGTGATTGAGCGGCGTATTCAGCTCGGGATATTGTTTAATAAACGCCTGCCACGCTTCCTGCGGATGCGCGCGCAGCCACGCCACACCTTCATCCAGACCACGTAAAAACGCCGGAATACGTTTGTCTTGAGCAGCGGTCTTCTGGTTCGCCACAATGATCAGCTCGTCATAAGCAGGCACGCCGTAATCTTCCGGCTTGAACACCGTTGGCTTGGCGCCTTTGTCTTTCAGATCCAGCAGCTCGTAGTTGCGGAAGATAGTCATCGCGCCATCAATCTTGTGCGTCAGCAGCGCGGAGGTGCCATCCATATTCAGGTTGATAAGCTTCACCGAGTCAGCATCAACGCCCTGTGATTTCAGCATATTGCGGATCGCCACATCTTCGGTGCCCGGCACCGCGTAGCCGATGGTTTTGCCAGCGAAATCTTTCAGCGAGTGGATATCGCCTGACACCGTGGTCAGCGTATTCAACGGCTGATTAATCAACGTGCCGACGCGGATCACCGGCACCTCTTTATCCACCAGCGTGTAGAGCTGCGGCTGGTAGCTGATGGCGAGGTCGACTTTGCCTGCCGCCAGCAGCAATGGCACCGAAGCGGAATCGGCGGGCGCGATCATCTCCACATCCAGCCCCTCTTTCTTAAATGCGCCGCTGTGCTGGGCAGCAAAAATCGCCGCGTGGTTGGGGTTGATAAACCAGTCGAGCAGCAGGCGAACTTTTTCCGCAGCCTGCACGTTAGCGGTCGCCAGCAGCAGCAACGCGGTCAATGCGATTCGTAGGGTATTCACGGTACTTCCTTATGTAGATTGCCAGAGGATTTTCTTACGCATCAGCGCCACGCTGCCCGAAAGCAGCAGCGCCAGAATCAGTAACAGCAGCAATGCTGCGAAGCTGGTGGCAGTTTCCAGTCGCGCGTTGGATTGCATCATCAGATAGCCGAGCCCTTCGCTGGCGCCAACCCATTCGCCAATCACCACGCCAATCGGAGCCAAAACCACCGCCATTTGCAGGCCAGAGAAAAATTGCGGTAACGCGGCGGGCCAACGTACACGCCAGAAGATACGGAAGCGCGATGACGTGCTGGTTTGCGCCAGTTCCAGCCAGCCGCCCGGTGTGCGGCACAATCCATCGAACAGCGATAAGCACAGCGGGAAGAACAGAATCAAAGCTGCCACCACCACTTTCGAGGCGATACCAAAACCGAGCCACAGCACCAGCAGCGGCGCGAGAGCAAACACCGGTATCGCCTGGCTGGCGGTGACCAGCGGAAACAGCACGCGACGCAGCAGCGGACTGGCCGCCATCAGCACCGCCAGCGTCACGCCCGCGCCAACGCCCAGCAGCAGCGCCAGCACAATTTCCGCCAGCGTATAAAGCGCGTGATGCCACAGCAGTTGACGATGCAGCCACAGCGCTTCGAGCACTGCCTGCGGCGCGGGCAGCAGGAAAGTTGGCACGCCGCTGTGACGCGCCAGCAACCAGCCGCACAGCAGCACCACGATCAGGTAGATCGCGCTAAACAATGTTTTCATAGGTATTCAGTCGGGAGAAGAGTTGCGCCTGCGCCTGCAGCACGTCGGGATGATCAAACGCACGCGGCGCGTCACCGGCGGGAACCGGCCAGCTTTCGATGGCCAGCGGCTGGCCTTGCAGCAGCAGAATGTCATCGGCCATGCGGCACGCTTCCAGCGGATCGTGCGTCACCAGCAGCACGGTTTTACCCTGCAGTAATTCGGCAGTCAGCGTTTGCAGGCTGAGTTTGGTCATCACATCCAGCGTGGCGAAGGGTTCATCCATCAGCACCACGTCGCGCTGCGCATAAAGCGTGCGTGCCAGCGCCACGCGTTGCCGCATGCCGCCCGAAAGTTGCTGTGGCGGCGCATGCGCCACGTCGCTGAGTTTCACCTGCTCCAGCAGCGCCAACGCGCGCGGACGATCTGGCTTTTCGCCGCTAAGCCGTGCCGACAGCATCACGTTGTCGAGCACCGTCAGCCACGGATAGAGCAGATCCTGCTGGCCCATCCACGCCACATTGCCGCTTAAGCCCTGCACCGCGCCCTGCTGCGGCTTGAGTAAACCGGCCACCAACCGCAGCAGCGTACTTTTGCCGATGCCGCTGCGCCCCAGCATTACCGTGGTTTTGCCGCCGCGCAGTTGCAGGTTCAGCCGCTGACACAGCGGTTTATCGCCCCAGCTAAAACTCACATCGTTGAAGAAAATGTCCTGATTCATGGGCGATTGGCCGCCAGAATCGCCAACTGATGAAATCCACGCTGCGCCAGCGTGTTAGCGGCCTGCGCGGCGCGGATGCCGCTGGCGCACACCAGCACGATGCGCTGTTGGGCGGGCGGCTGCCACGCCGCAATCGCCTGCGGCAAGATGCGCTCAACGCCATCCGCCACGCTGACCGGCGCTTCTTCACAGCTGCGCAGCTCGACAATGCAGTCATCGGCGGCAAGCATTGACGGGTCGATAAACGGCACCGCATGTTCCGGCTCTTCCGCATCATCAAAGCGGAACTGGCGGAAATGCCAGTTCACGAAGTCGCAATTCACCAGACAACCAAGCGGTGAAGGCTGTAACTCCAGCAGCACGCTGAGCGCCATCTGCGCCTGCATCGCGCCGAGCGTCGCCACCGCCGGGCCCATTACGCCGGCGGTGTTGCAGTTCGCCGCCGATGACGGCAAGCGCGGAAATACCGCGCGATAGCTCGGCGATCCGCCACAGAATCCACCGACGTAACCTTGCCTGCCCAACACCGAGGCGCTGATCAGCGGAATACCCGCCTTCATGCAGGCATCCGAAAGTTGATAGGTGACGGCAAAGTTATCGGCGGCATCGATCACCAGATCGCAGCCCGCGAGCGCCTGCTGCACATTGCTAGCGCTCAGCGACTGCTGCACTGCTTCTATCTGCACTTGCGGATTACGCTGCTGCAATGCCTGCTGCGCGCGCAGCACTTTGGGCTGGTCGATATCCTGCTCAGTAAACAGCGTTTGCCGATGCAGGTTATGTAGCGCCACCACATCGTCGTCATACAGTCGAATATGGCCAACACCCGCGCCCACCAGCTGCGGCAATAACGTGGCGCCCAATCCGCCCGCACCCGCCACCAGCACGCGCGCGTCGAGCAGCTTCTGCTGCCCTGCTTCGCCGATTTCCGGCAGCATCATCTGGCGTTGATAACGTTGCATGTTTTCCTGCCTCAACTCAGATTTGCCAGGCCAAAGATCGGCGTGGAAGCGGCTGCCATATCGCGCTTCTCCATCAATCCGGCAGCGCGCGCGGCTTGCCCGGCTTCAATCGCCAAACGGAAGGCGTTGGCCATGCCGATCGGATCGCCCGCTTTGGCGACGGCGGTGTTAAGCAGAATGCCATCGAAGCCCATCTCCATCGCCTGCGCCGCCTGCGACGGCGCGCCAATGCCAGCATCAATGATCAGCGGAATGTCACTGAACCACGCACGCATGGCGCGCAGACCGTCGATGTTGCGCAAGCCCTGACCGGAACCAATCGGCGCGCCCCACGGCATCAACAGTTCGCAGCCCGCCGCCAGCAGCTTTTCGCCAACGATCAGATCTTCAGTGGTGTACGGAAACACCTGAAAACCCTCTGCGCTGAGGATGCGCGCGGCTTCAACCAGTGCGAAGGGATCGGGCTGCAGTGTGTCGGCGTGACCAATCACTTCCAGCTTGATCCACGCGGTGTTGAACAGTTCGCGCGCCATGTGCGCGGTGGTGACGGCTTCTTTCACCGTGTGACAACCGGCGGTATTCGGTAACACGCGGATGTTGAGGCCGGTCAGCAGTTCGCGGAAAGCCGCGCCCGCCGCGCCTTCGCGCCGCAAACTGACGGTGATGATATCGGTGCCGGAGGCGGCAATCGCCTGCTGCAAAATGGCGGGCGAAGGATAACCGGCGGTGCCAAGCAGGAAGCGTGATTGTGGGTCAAAATCGTAAAACATCGCTTAACCTCCCTGCATCGGTGACAGCACTTCAAGCTGGCAACCTTCATCCAGCAACTGCGTGTGGTACTGGCTTTTTGGCACAAACGCACCGTTGTAGGCGGTGGCGACGCAGGCCACGTCGATTTGCTGCTCGATCAGCAATTCGCTCAGGCTTTTTGCCTGCGTGCTGATGAGGCGGCCGTTAAGCTGAATGTTCATTTTTAAGTTCCCCAGAAAGACGCTGCATCAGCTGCTCTGCCAGCATCGGTGCCAGCAGAAAACCGTGGCGATACATGCCGTTGAGATAAAAGATGTGATTGTGATAGTGGATTTCCGGCAGATTCGCCGGATAAGCCGGACGCAGCCCACTGCCGCTTTCAATGACGCGCGCTTCGGCTAAGGCCGGATGGATGGCGTAGGCGGCGCTGAGCAACTCCATCATGGCGCGCGCGCTGATGGCACTGGCATCGTCGCTCTCGATCATGGTGGCGCCGAGCATAAAGTGGCCACCGCGACGCGGCACCAGATAGCAGGGAAAACGCGGATGCAGCAGACGAATCGGGCGGGAAAACTGCACTTCTTCGCTGTGCAGAATCAGCATTTCGCCGCGCACCGCACGCAGGCGCGGCAGTTCCGGCGCGGCGTGGATGCCGCGACAATCGATAATCTGGCCGCTCGGCGCGTGATTGTTGAATGGCACGCCGTGGGCGATCAGCTTGTCTCGCATCTCCTGCAACGCCAGACGCGGATCGAGATGCGCTTCCCCGGCGAAAAACAGACCGCGCGCAAAGCGCCCTTCCAGCGCCGGTTCGATATCGGCGGGATCGACCCATTGGTGCTGCTCGGTCATACGGGCGAAACGGTTGAGTTCCTGGCTATCGCGCGGCGGCGCAACCACCAACGTGCCCTGATGCTTGACGCTGCTGACGCGCTGTTGCCACCATGCGGCGGCGTGTTGTCCTAGGGTGATGACGTCGCGCGGCGCACTTTCGGCTTCACACCAGGGCGCCAGCATGCCGCCAGCAAACCACGATGCCGGGCGACGCGCATCATCGCCAATCACCTCGACGTCTTCGCCGCGTTCCGCCAGCAAGGTAGCCACGCACAAACCCGCCACGCCGCAGCCGAGCACGCTCCAGCGGCTCACAGCGCCGGTTCCGGGATGTTCAAAAAGGGGGAATTCACATCGGCCTCTCAGTGTTAGCTGAGACCCGCAGATACAGGAGAAGGGAAATGGCGCAACCATCGAGCTTGCCTGAGCGCCAGACAGCCCAAAGAACAAGACTGTCAGTCTTCCTACGCCAGTATCAACTGGGTCAGGTTCAAAGGGTCGCTAAGCCGCGCAGTGCGCTATTAGCCTCTCAGTCTCTTTGGCGAGACTCCCCCGACGCGTCTATTTGTATTGCAGGCGATGGTCGCCGTCAAGCGCGGAATAACCAGATCGTTTACAGGGAAATAAGCAGCAAGGCATTTATCGCTACCTGGGCTTTGTGGATCACAAACGTAACATATGGTATACAAACACATTATTTTATGCGCAAGAACCAATTACAGGTGATGTCGGAATATCCATGAAGAATATTAAAATTGCATTTATTAAAGCCGGCTGGCACAAAGAAATTGTCCATAATGCCCTGGTGGGTTTTGAAAAAGAATTAGCCGATCAATCCGTAGAAGCAGAATTAAAAGTGCTTGAAGTGCCTGGCGCATTTGAAATGCCGCTGCTGGCTAAGCGTCTGGCCGAAACCGGCAAATACGATGCGATTGTCTGCGCCGCGCTGGTGGTTGACGGCGGTATCTATCGCCATGATTTCGTTGCCGCTGCGGTGGTTGATGGCCTGATGAATGTGCAGCTGACCACCAATGTGCCGGTGTTCTCCGTGTCATTAACGCCGCATAATTTCCAGCCGGTTGATGTTATCGAAAACTTCTATACCGAGCATTTTATTAAGAAAGGCAAAGAAGCGGCGCGCGCTGCGCTAGCTATTCACAATCTGTCGATTGATTGATGCATTAAAAAGGGAGCACCTCATCAGGCGCTCCCTTTTATTTAATATGACTTTCTACTGTTAATATTCAGAATAGTGCCAGCCTCGCTTCACTCAGTGTTTCACACTCATCAAATGATTTTCTTTCATAGGTCGGCGCGTTTCAGATGGATTGATATCGCACTCTTTCGGCAGTAACAGCGTAAAGATTCCCGCGATCACCAGCGAACCCGCCAGCCAGCAAATCGCCACATTTTGGCTATACAGCAGCGTCATGATCCCGACTAAGTACGGTCCGCAGAATCCACCCAGATTACCCAACCCATTGATTACGCCACGCGCGCTGCCCGCCACTTCTGGCGCAGCGATACGTCCGGGAATCGACCAGAACGGGCTGGTTGCCGCTTTGAGGAAGAAGCCGCACACCACCAGCGCGATATAGGCGGCGGCGACGTTGTCATGCAGCACCACCGACGCCAGCAAGGCGGCAGCAAAGCAGAACAGCGACACCATCACCCACAAACGGCGCTTGCCGGTGCGATCGCTTAACCATGAAATGGCGTAGATGCCGAGCACCGTCGCCACAAAAGGAATCGCTGCCAGCAGGCCGACGCCCGCCATATTGGTGCCGGTGAGATTTTTCAGGATACTCGGCAGCCACAGCGTGTAACCGTAATCGCCGGTTTGATAGAAGAAGTTGAGCGCCACCAACTTCATCAGGCCCGAGTTGCGAAACACCGCTTTCAACGGCGCTTTGCTGATCGGTTCCTTTTGCAGATGCTGTGCCTTTTCGCGCGCCAGTTCGCGCAACAAATATTCCTTTTCACGTGCCGGTAACCAGCGCGCCTCTTCAGGACGATCGGCGATCACCAGCCACCACACCAGCAGCACTACGGCGGAAAGCAGGCCTTCAATAATGAACAGCCAGCGCCAGTCAAGCACATTGATGATGTAACCCGATATCGGCGCGGTGAACATGCCGCCTAACGGCGCGAACATCATGACAAAGGCGTTGGCGCGACCCAGCTCTTTTTCCGGGAACCAGTTGCTAACCATGGTTAACACCACCGGCAGCATGCCGCCTTCGGAAATCCCCAGCACAAAACGCAGCGCCAGCAGCTGATAATGGTTGGTGACAAAACCGGTGGCGATCGACACCACCATCCACGCGGTCAGTGACCAGGCAATAAAGCGTTTGCCGCTGCCATTCACCGCGATACGTCCGCCCGGCACCTGTAAAAACAGATAACCAATAAAGAAGATGCCGCTCACCACGCCGGCCATTTGGCTGGTGATCGCCAAATCCTGATCCATGCCGCCAGGCAGCGCAAAGCTGATATTGACGCGATCCATGAATGAGACAATGCAGGTGATGAGAATCGGGGCGATGACGCGATACCAGCGCGTTCCGGGGATTTTTTCTTGCATGCTGCCCTCTCCATGTTAAGCCGTGATGCTTAGGTTCATTGGCTAACTATTAAAGAGAGTATGGAAATAATTATTGCGATCTTAATCACTGCAATTAATGTTAAGAAAAAGTGTTACAACCGCTGTGATCGCACATAAAAAAAAGCAGCGCGATGGCTCGCACTGCTCTTTGTATTGTTTTTAATCATTAACGCTGCGGATGATTCACTTCCAGCGGACGCAGATCAAACACCAGCACTTCCGCATCATCACCATTAGCAAACTGCAGCGCGCTTTCGTTGCGAACGCGTGCGCCGTCGCCTTCTTTGAACTTCACGCCGTTCACTTCGATGCTGCCGCGTGCTACGTGAATGTAGGCGTAACGATCGGCATCCAGCGCGAGGGTTTGCTGCTCGACACCGTCAAAAAGGCCGGCATAAATGCGGATATCCTGACGCACGCTGAGCGAACCGTTTTCCCCTTCCGGCGAAATAATCAGGCGCAGCTGACCGCGTTTGTCACTTTCCGCCACCGAAACCTGCTGATAACCCGGAGGTGAATTACGTTCGCCAGGCACGATCCAGATCTGCAGGAAGTGCACGTTGTCGGTTTTCGAGTGGTTAAACTCGCTGTGCGTCACGCCGCTACCGGCGCTCATCAGCTGCACATCACCCGGCACAATCACCGAACCGGTGCCCATGGAATCTTTATGCTCCAGCGCGCCTTCCAGCACGTAGGAGATGATCTCCATGTTGTTGTGCGGATGCGCACCAAAGCCGCGACCCGGTGCAACGCGGTCATCATTGATCACCAGCAAATCTGAGAAGCCGGTTTGTTTTGGATCCCAGTAACTGGCGAAAGAGAACGTATGATGCGAATTCAACCAACCGTGGTCACCCACTCCGCGTTGTTCTGACAGGCGTTGTTCAATCATGGTCTGCTCCTCAAATTTGCTGTTGGGGGGCGATTGCCCTTCCCGTTGCAGATAAGTATACGTAAACTGATTTGCCTAACAATGCGTCATAATGACAATGACTGTCACCGATAAGTGGACAATATGCAGATTGAAGATCTCCGCATTTATGTAGCCGTGATTAAAGCCGGTAACTTCACCACCGCCGCTGAACAGCTGATGCTGTCAAAGCAGTATGTCAGCCGCCGCATCGCCGCGCTGGAGGAGTCACTCGGCGCGCGACTGCTGAATCGCAACACGCGTAAGCTGTCGGTGACCGATAACGGCCAGCTGTTTGCGCAGCACGCGCAGCGCATTCTGGATGATGTGCAGGAAGCCGAGCTGGCGGTATCGGGGCGTCGCCAGGTGTTACAAGGCAGCTTCCGCCTGAGCGTGCCGATGTCGTTTGGCATCAGCCATCTGTCGCCGTTTATTGCCGAGTTTCTTAGCTTGCATCCGGGTTTGCAGTTTCAGGTTGAGTTGGCGGATCGGCATGTCGATATGGTCGGTGAAGGGTTTGATATGGCGATTCGCATCGGTACGCTGCCCGATTCGAGCCTGATCGCTAAGCGGCTGGGCGAGTTTCGCCGCGTGATCTGCGGCAGCCCATCATACCTGCAAGGCGCAGGCGCGCCGCGTACGCCGGAGGAGCTGAGCGAGCATTTGTGTTTACGCTACGGACGCGAAAGCCAAACCGGCTGGGAACTGTTTAATGGCGACCAGCGCAAAGTGATTAGCGTGCATGGGCCGATGGTGAGTAATAACGGGGAAATGTTACGTGACGCGGCGGTTGCCGGGCTCGGGCTGATTCTGTTGCCGGAGTTTATTGTGGCGCCGGCGCTGGCAAGCGGTGAGCTGGTGACGGTATTAGAAGAGTGGCAACCGACCTCGCTGCATCTCAATGCACTCTATCCGCAGCATCGCCAGCGCAGTGAGATCAATCGGGTGTTTATGGCATTTTTGCAGCAGAAATTGGCTTAATTTGACCAGGTGCGCATAAATGCGCACCCTACAAAACCCAAAACCCTATAATCGCGCATCCCACGCTTTCGTAGGGTCGCCATTAATGGCGACCGCAACCTTTTAATGACTTTCGTGCGCAAAGGTAATCGACTTACGGCGTGCATCGCGCATCGCTACCGCATGAATCAACAGACCCAACACCGCCAAAATCGCGCCCACCCAACCGGTAGATTGCCATCCCAGACCGGCAGAAATAGTCACGCCGCCCAACCATGCGCCGAGCGCGTTGGCGAGGTTAAACGCCGAATGGTTCATCGCCGCCGCCATGGTTTGCGCGTCACCGGCAACATCCATTAAACGGATTTGCAGCACCGCCGCCAGCGCCACCATGGTGCCCACCAGCATCACGTTGATGGCGCCTGCCAGCGCATAGTGCGCGGCAAACACGAAGGCGCTGAGCACCAGAAATGACCAGATCAGTAGAATGCGGATGGTCTTTTCAATGCCGCGATCGGCCAGACGACCACCGGCGATGTTGCCGATAATCATGCCTAAACCAAACAGCGCCAGCACCGCCGGGATCCAGCTTACCGGCATCTGCGCCAGTTCGGTCATGGTTGGTTTCACGTAGCTAAACACCGAGAACAAACCGCCGCTGCCTACCGCGCCAATCGCCAACGTCAGCAATACCTGTTTGCGCGTTAGCGCCGACAATTCGCGCAGCGGGCTGGCATTCTTGTCGCCCGCCACGTTCGGCACCCACAACCAAATCAGCAGTAAGGTCACTACAGCCAGACCGCCGACAATGGCGAAGGCATCACGCCAGCCAAACCATTGGCCGATCGCCGTCACGGCCGGCACGCCAAGTAAGTTGGCGATGGTCAGGCCAAATAGCACCATCGATACCGCTTGCGCGCGTTTGCGCCGTTCCACCAAACCGGCTGCGACCAACGCTGCCACGCCGAAGAAGGTGCCGTGCGGAAAACCGGCGAGGAAACGCGCCAGCAGCATTGAGTAGTACCCCGGCGCAATGGCGCTCAGCAGGTTACCGGCGGCAAACAGGCCCATCAGCGTCATCAGGAAATTACGGCGTGAGGCGCGTGCGCCCAATACCGCCAGCAGCGGCGCACCAATTACCACGCCAAGTGCGTAGATACTGATGAGATGTCCGGCCGAGGGAATCGATACGTTAAGACCTTTGGCTGCATCGGGCAGCAGGCCCATGATAACGAATTCGCCGGTACCAATGGCAAAGCCGCCGGTGCCGAGCGCGAACAAGGCTTTTAACACGCTCTGACGCGGCAGCGATGCCTCATCCGGCAGCTGAGTAAGTTGGGGCTGTACTGATGACATGAGTTTTCCGAACCACAAGTGAAGAACTCAGTCAGGATCGTGGGCGCTTAACGCGACAGCCATCGTCGAGACCGAGAAGTATGAGCGGCGTATGATAGCGCAAAAATGTGTGAAGGGTTGGCGTTACGATGCGGCAGAGGTCGCCATAAATGGCGACCCTACCTTGTCTGACGTGCTAACAACGCCGCACCCATCATGCCGCCGTGATGCGCGAACTCGCCCGGCACAACTAAGCGATGCGCGGTGCGACGCAGCGCGTAGCCCTGCACCACCTCATCTAACGCCGCGATTAGCGGAGCCACTGAAGCCAATCCGCCGCCAACCGCCACGCGTGACGCGCCGGTGATGTTGATGCTGTACGCCAGCGGCTGACCGACAATTTGCAACCATGCCTGAATGGTTTGCTGCGCCTGCACATCCTGTTGCTGCCAGCGTTCAATAATTTCCACGCTGCTCGCCGTGCGGTCATGTAGCGTTTGATGCAGATTTTCCAGCCCGCGCGCGCCGCCGTAGCTGTCGAGACAGCCTTTTTGGCCGCACGGACACGCCTTGCGCGGCAGTCGACGCGTGACGCCATCGATCTCCACTTCGGTTAGCGTGATCGGCCCATGTCCCCATTCGCCGGTCAAACCGTTCTGCCCGGTGATGATGCGGCCATCCGCCACCAATCCGCCGCCAACGCCCGAACCGAGAATTGCGCCAAATACCACTTTGTGCCCTTTGCCCGCACCCGCCAGCGCTTCCGCCAGCGTGAAACAGTCGGCATCGTTATGCACAATCACCTCGCGTTGCAGGATCGCGCCCAGCTCGTTCGCCAAACTGCGCTGATGAAACGCGGGAATATTGCTGGCAAACATCTCGCCGGAATCCGGTGCCACAATGCCCGCCGTAGAAATCGCCACCGGACTGCTGGCAGTAAAATGCAGGTGATATTGGGCAATCATGCGACTCACCAGCGCTGTGAACTCGTCCCAGCTTGCCGCCGGGATTTTTTGCTGATCGAGAAGGGTTAATTCATCCTGCGCATTCATTACGCCTAACTTAATAAAAGAGCCGCCCAGATCGAGGCAAATCACCGCAGATTGTCTACTCATAAACGTTTATCCATCACATCACGCAAACCGTCGCCCAGCACATTGAAGCCCAGCACGGTAATCAAAATCGCCAATCCGGGGAAGAGAGACACATAAATATTCAGCCCGAGGAAGTTGCGCCCATCGCTCATCATGGTGCCCCACTCCGGCATCGGTGGCTGCACGCCTAAACCGAGGAATGACAGGCTAGCGGCAGACAGCACCACCGCGCCCGCCGTCAGCGTTGATTGCACAATCAGCGGGCCTATTGAGTTACGCAGAATGTAATGGGTAACGATGCGCGGATAGCGCACACCGAGCATATGCGCCGCTTCGATGTACTCCATGTTCTTCAGGCCCAGCGTCAGGTTGCGGCTCAGACGCGCATAGACCGGAATCGAGAACAGCGAGATGGCGATCAGCATATTGGTCAGCCCTTCACCGAGCACGCTAACGATCAGAATCGCCAGCACGATGCCGGGAAAGGCGAAGATGATATCCATCACCCACATGATCAGCGCATCAATTTTGCGTCCGGCTAAGCCGGAAATGATGCCGAGCGGAATGCCGATCACCATTGAGATGGCGACGCTGAGGCTCACCTCAAACAGCGTGATGCGCGCGCCGTAAATCACGCGCGAGAAAATGTCGCGGCCATAATCGTCGGTACCAAACCAATGCGCGGCCGACGGCGCTTGCAAGGTATTCAGCAGATCCTGCTCCACCGGATCCCAATGCGTAATCAGCGGAGCCAGCGCGGCGGCCAGCACCACCAGCAGCACTAACGCACCGCCAATGGCAATCGACGGATTCGTCATCAAAATGCTAATCAGGTGTCGGCTGCGCGAGCGCGGCGGCAGCACGGAAGTTTCAATGCTGTTCATCAGTCGAACCTTATTTTTGGATTGAGCAGGCCAATCAGGATTTCACCGACCAGATTCATCAGCACCACGCCGGTAACCGCCACCAACGTCAC
The DNA here is from genome assembly GCF_056491525.1 of Candidatus Pantoea symbiotica. Lineage (NCBI taxonomy): Bacteria > Pseudomonadati > Pseudomonadota > Gammaproteobacteria > Enterobacterales > Erwiniaceae > Pantoea > Candidatus Pantoea symbiotica. Next base: position 832,554 of record NZ_JBSZHR010000003.1, on the reverse strand, counting down.
GCCCTGAATCACTGGATAATCGCGGTAGCGCACCGAATCCACCAGCAAGCGGCCAATGCCCGGCCAGTTGAACACCGATTCGGTCACCACCGCGCCGCCAATCAGGCTGCCGAAGTTGAGCGCCACGATGGTGACAATCGGGATCAGCGCATTACGCAGCGCATGTTTCCAGTTAATGCTGGCGGAGGATAATCCCTTGGCTTTGGCAGTACGGATGTAATCCTGACTCAGCACATCCAGCATGCTGGAACGCGTCATGCGCGCGATCATCGCCATCGGCAAGATCGCCAGCGTGACAGTCGGCATGATGTAGTTTTTCCACGAATCGGCGCCCAGCAGCGGTAACCAACCCAGCTCAACGGCGAAGTAGTTCATCGCCAGCAGCGCCAGCCAGAAATTGGCAATCGACGCACCGGCAATGGTCAGCACCATCACGATTTGATCCGGAATGCGCTGGCGATAGATGGCGCCGGTCATGCCCGCCGGCACACCAATTGCAATCGCCAGCAGATACGCCAGCGCCGCCAGCGATAAGGTGTACGGCAACCGCTCGCTGATCTCGGTCATCACCGGACGCTGCGACTGCAACGACAAGCCAAGGTTGCCGTGCAGCACTTCCGCCGCGAATTTGACATATTGCAGCGGCAGCGGCTGATCGAGCCCCAGCCGCATGCGCATGCTGTCCACCGCTTCTTGCGGCGCTTCCGGTCCCGCCATCAGCCGCGCCGGATCGCCCGGCAGCGCGCGGATGGCGATAAACACGATAATCGATACGCCGAAAATGATTAACGGCAGCGAAAGCACCTTTTTTGCGACGTACGCTTTCATATCACATCAACCATTGGGTTATTGCTTCACCGCGTCGCGTACGACGATTTGTCCGCCCGGCTGCATCACCACGCCGCTGATATTTTTACGTGCGGCATAGAGATCGTCCTGATAGAACAGCAGCACCTGCGGCGCTAATCCGCTGATCTGTTTTTGCGCCTGGAAGTAGAGGTCTTTGCGTTTGGCATCGTCGAGCGTGGATGCGGCGGTGTCGATCAGATCATCGGTTTGCTTGTCGCTAAAGAAGCCGAGATTGGCCCCGCCCGGCGCAAAGCTACTGGTGTGATACAGCGGACGCAGCTGCAGATCCGAACCATACAAACCAGAAGACCAGGACGCCAGCACCGCATCGGTGCCCTGTGCAGCTTTCTCTTTGCCATCGGCAAACGCCGCTTTGGTCCACACGCCGCTCTCCATCTGGCGCACGTTGAGTTTCACGCCGATTTTGCTCCACATACCCTGCAGCACTTGTGCGGTACGTGCGTCAGGTGCCTGCACCGCAATCGACATCGGGAAACCGTCGGCGTAGCCCGCAGCTTTCAGCAAATCTTTGGCTTTTTGCAGATCATACGGATAGTCATGCAGCGCTTTGTCGTAGTTAGGATCAACCGGAGCCAGCGCAGAGTTCGCCGGTTGCGCATAACCAAACATGATGGCTTTTACCAGCGCCTGCTGGTCGGTGGCGAGATTCAACGCCTGACGCACGCGCACATCGCTTAGCGCTTTGCTTTGGGTGTTGAGATCGACCCAGAACACCGCCGCACCCGGCGACTGTTTGAGATTAACGTTAGCGTTGTTTTTCAACATGCCAGCAAACTGCGGCGGCACCGGGTTAATAATATCGACTTGCCCCGATTGCAGCGCCATATTCATCACTGAAGGCTCGCTGCTCCACGTCCATTTAATTTCATCCGGACCGGAAGATTTCCCCCAATAGTCAGGATTCTTTTGTTCAAGTACATATTCGCCGGATTTGTACTGCACCAGTTTATAAGGCCCGGTGCCATCGGCTTTATTGTTGATGCTGCCCGCTTTATCCGCTGTTGGACTCACCATTAATCCCGGACCGGAGGCTAAAACAGTTAAAAAGGCCGGATTAATTTTTTTCAGCTGAAACGTGACGGTGAGATCGTCTTTTTTCTTCACGTCCTGAATAAAGGTGCGAATTTTTCCACTGCCGGCTAATCCGCGCTGCGTATTTAAATGACGCTGGAAGTTTTCCACTACCGCGTCGGCATTAAATGGCGTGCCGTCGTGGAATTTCACATTTGGACGCAGGGTGAAGGTCCAGTTAAGTCCGCTGTCATCGGATGTCCAGGATAATGCCAGCGCTGGAATGATTTTGCCGTCATCACCGAGACGCGTCAGGCCTTCGTACATCGGGTCCAGCACCGTGCCGGTAAAGGTCGCGGTTTGGTTGCCGGGGTCCATGCTGCGCGGCGGTTCGTTCTGCATGATCACCAGCTGGCTGGCAAAAACCGTGGCGCTCGCCATCGACGCCAGTAAACAACCGGCCAGCGTCAGTACCTTGAAATGCTTGTGTTTGCTTTCCATGAAGGCCCTCAATGAATCATTGAAACGATCGGTGAATGAACATTTATTTGTTATGCAGTGAGGCATTCCGGACGGTCGCCATTAATGGCGACCCTACGATCGCCAGGCGAGGTTTTCGTAGGGTGCGCATTAATGCGCACCGGTAGATTGCCGTTAATTCCGTCCCGACGACTGTCGCATTGCGCTATATAAGCCACACTCACTAAACAAAAGCCAATAGGTTGGTTCATATAATTTACTTATAATCAGATCTGCATTCAGAAATTTAACTAAATATCGTTGTATTTGTTTTCTGTCCTTATTATTGTCAGCGCATAGTGCTAACGCCGTGAGAACCTCAATGCTCAATGCCCACCAGCAACAAATTCTGCGCTTACTTATTGCGTCGCATGGCATGAGCCGCACCGCGCTTGCGGAAAAAATGAAATTAAGCAAAGCCGCAATTAGCCCGCTGGTGAAAGAGATGCTGCAGGCTGGATTGCTGGAAGAGAGTGTTCCGGAATCCAGCGGCCAGGGTCGTCCATCGGTGTTATTAAAAATGCGTGCCGACAGCGCCTATTTTCTTGGTGCTTCGCTGCTTGGCGAGCGCGTAGTTTTAGTGCTGATTGATATGCACGGCCGCACGCTGGCCGCTACGCAAATGCCGTTGAATCTCGATCCGCCGCAGCTGGCAAAAATGATTGCGGCGGCGATTCCGGATCTGATTGCGCAGAAATCGATTTCGCAGGATCAGTTGATCGGGCTTGGCGTGACGTTATCCGGATTTGTCGATGAACATCAGGCGATTTGCGTGCAGTCGGCGCTGCTGGGCTGGAAAAACGTGCCGCTGGCAGAACTGCTGAAACAGCAAACCGGGCTGGAAGTGTCGTTAGAGAACGATGCCAAAGCGCTGGCGGTGAGCGAGAAGATTTTCGGCGTGGCGAAAAAGGCGCGCAACTTCACCCTGATTTCGCACGGTGACGGCATTGGATCGGCACACTTCTTTCAGGGCCAGCTGCATCGTGGCGCGCACGGCGCTGCCGGTGAAATCGCCCACTGCACCATCGAACCCGGCGGACGTCCTTGCCGCTGCGGCAAACGCGGCTGCCTCGATACGCTGGCCTCGTTAACCGCCATCCGCGAAAGCGTGCGTGACAAAGCGCTGGAAAGCGAATCGATTGCCGAGCTGGAAGCGCTGGCGGTGAAAGGCAACAGCGCGGCGATTGCTATTTTGCATCAGGCTGGCCATGCGCTGGGTTTATCGATCGCCAATATCATCCAGATGAATGACCCCGAATTAATTGTGATTGCGCATCAACCTGATGCGTTTGATGGCTTGCTAAAAACCGTGGTGATGCAGGCAGTCGATCGCCATGTGCTGCCGTCGATCATCGGCAAAACGCCGATTTCAAGCATGGCAATCAACGAAGAGAGCTGGGCCAGAGCCGCAGCCAGTGTGGCGGCGTATCGTTTTATCATTCACTTACCCGACTAGCGGAGGCTGCTATGCGCATTGCTTTTGGTGGAATTCATACTGAGTGCAGTACTTATAATCCGGTGCTGAATTATGCCGACGACTTCCGCATCGTGCGCGGGGATGAACTCACCACCAATCCTTACTTCGCCTTTCTGCAGGATTATGATGCCGAATTTCTGCCCACCTTCCACGCGCGCGCCATCGCCGGTGGTCCGGTTGCGCGCATCACCTACGACGATTTTAAGCAGGATTTCCTGACACGCCTCGCGGCACATTTGCCGGTGGATGGCGTCTATCTCGCCATGCACGGCGCGGTTTATGTTGAAGGCATGGAAGATGCTGAAGGCGACTGGATCAGCGCCACGCGCGAGTTGGTCGGCGCGGATTGCCCGATCACCGTCAGCTACGATCTGCACGGCAATGTCACACAGCGCATCATCGATGCCATCGACATGTTCTCGACCTATCGCACCGCGCCACACATTGATGTGGAAGAAACCATGCGCCGCTCGGTATCAATGCTGGTGAAAAGTCTGCAAACCGGCGTCAAACCTGGCGTGGTGTGGGCACCGATTCCGGTGGTGTTACCCGGCGAGCGCACCAGCACCGAAGATGAACCGGCTAAAAGTTTGTATGCCCGTTTGCCCGCGATAAACCAGCTGGAGCACATCTGGGACGCCTCGCTGATGGTCGGTTACGTCTGGGCCGATGAACCGCGCGCCACCGCTGCCGCGATCATGACCGGCACCGATGCCGATGTGCTGGCGGAACAGGCGGCAAAACTGGCGCTGGCTTACTGGCAGGCGCGTGATGAATTCAGCTTTGGCTGCGTCACTGGCAGCATTGAAGAGTGCGTCAGCATGGCTATCGCCAGCGAAACCGCGCCGGTGATTCTGGCCGATTCCGGTGATAATCCGACCGGCGGCGGCGTTGGCGATCGCGCGGATGTATTGGCGGAGCTGATTCGCCGGGATGCACAGGACGTTATCGTCGCCGGTATTACCGATAAACCCGCCACCGATGCAGCATTTGCTGCCGGTGAAGGCGCAACCTTAACGCTGACCGTTGGCGCGTCGCTCGATCCGGCCGGCGGCAAAGTGCAAGCCGAGTTTGTGGTGAAGCATCTCAGCGACGATCCGCGTTCGCTGGCGAAACAGGCGCTGCTGCAAACCGGCGGCATTACGCTGGTGGTCGCCGATCGTCGCCGCCCATATCACAACCTGGCGGATTTCGCCCTGCTCGGTCTCGATCCCGCCACCGCTAAAATTGTGGTGGTGAAGTCGGGTTATTTGTCGCCGGAGCTGGCACCGCTAGCCAATCCAAACCTGATGGCGCTGTCAGAAGGCGTGGTCGATCAGTACGTGGAACGCTTAACCCGCAACCGCAAATTGCAGCCCGCCTATCCGTTTGATACGGATTTCAGCTTCCTGCCGGTAAGCAGCTTGTCCGCACGCTTTGTGAAAGCAAAATGAACATGCCAGCCTCCGCAGTCGAACCGGTGCTGCGCATCGAAAACCTGACCGTTGCCTTTCGCGTTGAGGATCAATGGCGCGAAGTGGTGAAGAACCTGTCGCTCACCGTGAATGCCGGTGAAACGCTGGCAATTGTGGGTGAATCCGGTTCGGGTAAAAGCGTCACCTCGATGGCGATTATGCGCTTACTCAACATGCGCCACGCGCGCGTCAGCGGCAAAGTGCTGCTGAACGGCGTTGATCTGCTGACGCTAAGCGAATCCGCCATGGGTGATATTCGCGGCAATGCGGTGGCAATGATGTTTCAGGAACCGATGACCAGCCTGAATCCGTCGTTCACCATCGGCAATCAAATTGCTGAGGCGCTGATCAATCACCGCAAAATCAGCAAACGCGCCGCGCGTGAAGAGACCATTCGGCTGCTGGAGAAAGTGCGCATTCCCAATGCGGCGAAACGCTTTAATGATTATCCGCACCATTTTTCCGGCGGCATGCGCCAGCGCGTGATGATTGCCATGGCGCTGGCGCTGCGACCCAAACTGCTGATTGCCGATGAACCGACCACCGCGCTGGACGTGACTATTCAGGGGCAAATTCTTGACCTGATCAAGACGTTGCAGGAAGAGGAAGGCACGGCGGTGCTGTTTATTACTCACGATATGGGCGTGGTGGCGGAAGTGTCGGATCGCACGCTGGTGATGTATCAAGGTGATGTGATGGAAACCGGCACCACCGCCGCGATTTTCTCCGCGCCTGCCGCCGATTATACCCGCACGTTGATTGCGACCGTGCCGCAGCTCGGCGCAATGCGCGGCATTGCTGGACCGCGTAAGTTTTCCTTTGATGAGCACGACGCGCCTGATGCCAGCCGCGTAGCGACATCGCAGCAGCCGCTGCTGTCGGTAAAGAATCTCATCACCCGCTTCAGCATCCACGAAGGCGTGTTCAGCCGTAAAACCGGCGCGGTACATGCGGTGGAAAATATCTCATTTGATTTGATGCCGGGCGAAACCTTGTCGCTGGTCGGCGAATCCGGTTGCGGAAAATCCACCACCGGACGTTCGCTGACGCGCCTGGTTACACCCGACGCGGGCGAAGTGGCCTTTGATGGTTACGACGTGCTGAGTTTATCAACTCACGAACTGCGCACCTTGCGCCGCGCCATGCAGATGATTTTTCAGGATCCGTTTGCCAGCCTCAATCCGCGCATGTCGGTGCTGGAAGCGCTCACCGAACCTTTTCTGCAACATCGCCTGGGCAGCAAAGCCGAGGCGCGTGCGAAAGCCGCTTCACTGATGGAACGCGTCGGATTATCCGCCAGCATGATGAAACGCTATCCGCACGAATTTTCCGGCGGCCAGCGCCAGCGTATCTGTATCGCCCGTGCGTTGATGCTCGACCCGAAAATGATCATCGCCGATGAATCGGTGTCGGCGCTGGATGTCACGGTAAAAGCGCAAATCATCAATCTGCTGCTCGACCTGCAACAAAGCCTCGGCTTGTCGTATCTGTTTATCTCGCACGATATGGCGGTGGTCGAGCGCATCAGCCATCGCGTGGCGGTGATGCTGCTCGGTGAAATCGTCGAGATCGGCCCGCGCGCGGCGATTTTTGAAAATCCACAGCACGATTACACTCGCAAACTGCTGTCGTCGGTGCCGGTGCCCGATCCGGCGCGCCGTCATGTGAAGCGCCAGATTGACATCAGCGAGCTGAAAAGCCCGGTGCGTGCGCTGGGATTTGTGCCTGAAACGCGGCGTTATCGCGAGGTGAGTGAGGGACATTGGGTGATGGAGTGATCTGGCAATGCCCGGAAGAAGGTCGCCATGAATGGCGACCCTACGCAGTTACAGCGCAAACATCTTTCCGCCGCTAAAACTCCAGTCTTCGGGCTGGGTTTGCTGAATAATGATCATTAAATCATTGGGATCAAGATTGAGGCGCTGCTGCAGGCGTTCACTCAACACCTGATAGGTTGCACACTTCTGTTCCACACTGCGCGGTTTGCCTGCCACGATGTTCAGCAACACATAGCGATCGCTACGACCGCCGCTAAGATAGTGGCGATCATAAATAAAACGCTGCGCCGCCAGCGATTCAATCACCTGGAAACGATCGTCGGGCGGTACGTTGAACTCGGCCACCAGCACCTCATGCAACGTGTCCGATAAGATTTGCAGATCGGCATCGCTCCAAACGTCGCGCACGATAATCCGGGTAAATGGCATCAGTTGTTCTCCTGTTGCAATAAAGCCAGCGCCGTCACTGCAGCGGGCCAACCGGCGTAAAACGCCTGATGGGTAAATAATTCCACCAGCTCTTCACGGCTAAGTCCGTTCTGCTGCGCAAATTCAAGATGCCACGGCAGTTGCTGCTCGCGGCCCAAAGCGCTAAGCGTGGCGAGCGTGATCAAACTGCGCTCACGCGGTGACAGCACCGCGCGCTGCCAGATATCGCCAAACAACACCTGCTGGGTTAACTCGGCTAACTTCGGTGCGACCTGCTGTAAAGAATCGCGATCCAGTGACTTACTCATGATTTTCTCCGGCATTGAATAGGCAGCGATTGTGGCGCGCTGCTACAATCCTGAAAATCGCATTATTCAGGACTTATAGTCCCGCTTTGAAGGATGGTTATGGAGAAGATTCCGGTCTCGCTTGATAGCGATGCGCTGCGCAGTTTTGTGTTGGGAATCGAGTGCGGCAGCTTCGCGCTGGCGGCGCAGCAACTGTGCCGCTCGACGTCGGCGGTCAGCGCCCAGTTAAAAAAACTGGAACAGCAATGCGGTATGGCGCTGGTGACCAAACGCGGTCGTCATCTGGCGCTCACGCCCGGCGGTGAAATCTTGCTGAGCTATGCGCGTCGTCTGCTTAGCTTGAATGATGAAGCCTGGCGCGCGGTGCGCGGCGAGTTGTTGCAGGGTGATGTGCGTATCGGCATGCAGGAAGATTTCGGTGAATCGCTGATGCCCGGCATTCTTGGCCCATTTAGCCGCCAGCATCCGAGTGTGCGTATCAGCGCGCGCGTCGATCGCAATCAGCCGTTGTTGCAAGCGATGGCCGAACAAAGTCTCGATATGGCGCTACTTTGGCAAGGTGATAATTTACCTGCGCAAAGTGAGTTGCTAGGCCAGACGCCGCTGGCGTGGATTGGCGCGCAAGAGTTTGATATTCGCGGCTTGCTCGCGCGTGGTGAAGCTATACCGCTGGTGATGTTTGAAGCACCGTGTCTCATGCGGACACGTGCGCTGAGCGTGCTGGAACAGGCTGGACTCGACTGGCGCGTGGTGTTTACCAGCCACAGTTTGAGTGGCGTGTGGGCGGCGGTGCAGGCTGGATTGGGGATCACCTTGCGTAGCCAGATTGGTTTACCTGCGGGATTGCATTCCCTGAACGCTCAACTGCCCGCCGTGGGAAGTATGGGTATCGCACTGTGGCAACATAATGCTAACGATGCCGCCCAGCAAATGCTGGCGCAGCTTACGCGACATGCGGTGGCGGGATATCTTCCGCTTATCAAACCGACATTAAAGTGAAACTGGGATAAAGCGGAGAGGTGCGGCCCATTCCTGCTAGTTTCCGCCCTGCACGCTTCAGTTAAATCAAACCTTCCGCTGCTATTTTGCAGGCAGAATGTTTCCCGCATTATTCTCTCATACACAACAGACAAAATACCGCTCGGCTATTAGGATGATGAGTGTGGAAATATTGCCAGGCGTGTTCCGGTGAATAAAAAGATCCCATAAAAACACGATTATCGTAGGCCGGCGCCATACGACAGCTTTCACGGTGCAAGTCACAGCAACCCTCGCTATCTTCCTGAGCAAAGACGTAAAAATCCGTTGTAGTTAATTTCATCCGCGACACCTCGTGGGCAGAGATAAATACTAATGAATAAAAATCTTTAAAATCGCCCGTTGCGGATACTATTTTCGAACTTTTTAGCAACCAGCTCACAGTGAGCTGAAGTTAATTATAGCCTGCGAGAAACCTGCTGTCTTTAATAAAAGAAAAAGAGATTATTTAAGCAGAGCGCAATAAAATTGAAATTTAAATAATTATATTTTAATTCTCCCTTTGTCGTTACGCTTAACAGGGCCAATATTTACTGTTAATGGCGGTGATTATTTATAAATATTCACTAAGATTTATCTTAAAAAAAAGATCACTATTTTTGATTATTTATACTTAAGTAAACTTAAATTTAAACGCCGGAGATAATACTATGTTCAGTTACACTATCCGTGTCGAATTGAAAGAACCCACCGCTGGCACGCAAATAGAACTGCTCTATGCGATGCTTGAGAATGGTTTTACGCGCAGTTTAGTCTGTGAGAAAGGTTATGCGTATGTGTTACCCACCAATGAATATGTTTATGTAGGTAGCGAGAATATAAGGAGTTTAACTGACAGAATTGTCACTTTGGTGAGTGAATTTAGCGAAGATCCTTCGGTGATGATTACCCAATCTGCCGCGAGGTGCTGGTCAGGGTTGCGCGGCGTAAACCTCGCATGAAAGATAAGATAAACGCCCTCTCACGGCAAAGACGGCGTTTATCTGCTAATTTGAATAAACTTAAAATTTAATTAATTAGCCTGGATAAATACCGCGATCTTTACGTGCCAACAGAATACGTTCGCAGGCAACGATATAAGCAGCAGTACGCAATGAGCAGCGCTTTTCAGCGGCCTTATCCCAAACGTGAACCATCGCTTCAGTCATGATGCGGTCCATACGCTGGTTAATCTCATCTTCGCTCCAGAAGAAGCTCGCCATATCCTGTACCCATTCGAAGTAACTCACCGTTACCCCGCCTGCGTTACAGATTACGTCTGGCACCACCTGCACACCGCGACTTGCCAGCATATCATCCGCATCCGGATACGTTGGGCCGTTAGCCCCTTCCAGCACGAGTTTTGCACTGATGATTTCAGCGCGCTCACGGGTAATTTGCCCTTCCAGCGCAGCCGGGATCAGGATATCCATGGCGGTGGTCCAGAACTGCTCTCTGTCGATCTCACGCGCACCCGGGAAACCGGCTATCTGTTTATGTTCGATCTGCCAAGCAGTCAGCGCCGCTAAGTCAATGCCGCCTTCGTTTAGTAAGGTTGCGGTGTGGTCCTGAATAACCACCACGCGCGCACCGGCTTCGGCGAACAGACGCGCCGCTTCGCTACCCACATTACCAAAGCCCTGCAACGCCACGCGTGCGCCTTCAATGGTGATGTTGGAGCGTTTTGCCACTTCACGACCGGTAATAAATACGCCGCGACCCGTGGCTTTCTCACGGCCTAACGAGCCGCCAAGATGAATCGGTTTACCGGTGACAACGCCAGTAATGGTGGTGCCGTGATTCATCGAGTAGGTATCCATCATCCACGCCATCACTTTGCCATTGGTACCAACGTCGGGCGCGGGAATATCTTTCTGCGGACCAATAATCAAGCCAATTTCACTGGTGTAGCGGCGGGTTAAGCGCTCCAGCTCACCTTCAGACAGCGAGTGCGGATCGACGCGAATACCGCCTTTCGCGCCGCCATAAGGCAGGTTGACTGCGGCACATTTGATGGTCATCCAGGCTGACAGCGCCATCACTTCATTCAGGTCAACTGCAGGATGGTAACGCACGCCCCCTTTGCCCGGTCCGCGCGAAAGATTGTGCTGTACGCGATAGCCTTCAAAGTGGCGAATCGAGCCGTCATCCATCTGCACCGGGATGTCGACAATCAGTGCTCTTTTCGGATGACGCAGGGTTTCTATCCAGCGAGACAATTCACCAAGATGAGGCGCAACGCGGTCAATTTGGCTCAGGTAGGTAGTCCAGGGAGATGTACTGCTTTCAGAAGCGTAAGATAACTTTTCCATGAGAAGCCTGTAGGTTCAGAGTTATTTATATTGAAAAGACGTGGAAAGGTGATGCATTGCACTAGACGGAGTGTAATTTAACACCTTTTAAGAAAAGCGGGTTGCGTTGAATAAGGAGGATTTAACTTTTTCGATACAAAAATTCGCGAATGAGTGAATAAATAAGCATTAAAAAACCCCCTCCTATGACGCATAAATATGCGATATATATTCACTAAATTGCATAAAATTTGATTTTATTCCTATTTTTCAGTTCTTTGATGATCATCAAAAAGTGAATAAACTGTTATTTTTCCGCATTGACTTTGTTAACTCACGCCACCACGATGAGTAAAACCTAGCCGGAAACCTCCATCATGAATTAGCGTTTTATTAATTTCGTTTTTCTTTCATCTATTTAAACGTGCTTCTTTAAGGTTCAACCCCTTATTTGCCATTGATGCTTGCGGGCAGGCATCGTCATGCGTCTTTTTGCCAGACTGAAGGAATCATTGTGTCTAACAAACCTACACAAGGGCAGATTCAGCCTGCTCGGGCTCTCGACGCCCCGCAAAAACTGCAGCGAGGACTGAGCGAACGTCATATTCAGATGATCGCGCTGGGCGGATCGATCGGTACCGGGCTGTTTATGGGCGCGGGACGCAATATTGCGGTGGCCGGAACCTCGATATTAATCATCTACATTCTGGTCGGGTTCTTCAGCTATATGGTGATGCGGGCGATGGGCGAAGTGCTGCTTAGTCGGCTCGACTATCGCTCTTTTGCCGATTTTGTCGGTGATTACCTTGGGCCGAAAGCCAGCTTCTTTCTCGGTTGGTCTTATTGGCTAAGTTGGGTAGTGACCTGTATTGCGGATGTGGTGGTGTGCGGCGCGTATATGCAGTATTGGTTCCCGGAAATGTCGGCGTGGATACCCGCGTTGTTCACCCTCGGCATTCTGTGTCTGTTTAACATGTTGTCGGTGAAGGCTTTTGGTGAAGCTGAATTTTGGTTTGCGCTGATCAAAGTGATTACCATCATCGCGCTGATTCTCACCGGCGGATGGATGGTGTTTAGCGGCTGGACCTCGCCGGATGGCGTTAAAGCTTCGGTACATAACCTCACCGATCCCGCCGTGTTTATGCCGCATGGCATCACCGGTTTTCTTGCTGGTTTCCAAATCGCGATTTTCTCTTACACCGGCATTGAGCTGCTCGGCACCATGACGGCAGAAACGCGCGATCCCGAGAAAATTTTGCCGCGTGCAATTAACTCTCTGCCACTGCGGATTGTGATTTTCTACATGCTCTCGATGATGGTGATCATCGCGGTGACGTCATGGCAAGGCGTGTCGCCCGATACCAGCCCATTCGTGACACTGTTTGCCAAAGCCGGATTGCCCGCTGCAGCGGCGATTATTAACTTCGTGGCGCTCACTTCGGCAATGTCTTCCGCCAATAGTGGCGTCTACTCCAGTACCCGCATGTTATATGGCTTGTCCGTCGAGAAGCATGCGCACTGGCAGTTCCGTATTCTGTCGCGCACCACGCGTATTCCGCTGCGCAGCCTGCTTTTTTCCTGTTTCTGCATGCTGAGCGGCACCTTGCTGCTGTTCCTGGTGCCGAACGTGACAACGCTGTTCACCATCGTTTCAACGCTGGCCGCGATTCTGGTGATCTACTGCTGGGGCATGATTCTGGTCTCATATCTGGTGTATCGCAGGCAGCGTCCAGACCTGCATCAAAAATCCAAATTTAAGATGCCCGGCGGCAGAGTGACGGCCTGGGGAACACTGATGTTCTTCCTGTTCTCAGTGGTGATCATGATATTTGATCCCGACACGCTCGCCGCATTAGCCGCTTCACCGGCGTGGTTTATTGCGCTGTGGCTGTGTTGGAAGATGAAGGAGAAGCGGAAAACGGCTGTGAAGGTAGCGGCCTGATCGGGCCGTTACTTCATCAGTACCTGAAATTGTGGATTGAACTCGTCGAAAATCGGCAGCGCGGCGGCACCTAACGCGGCAGTATCGCTGCCGGTCATACCAACTTTGACGCGTGTGCCGGTGAGGTAGCGACCGCGCACCGATTGATACAGCGGCGGCAGGCGGCGAATAATCTTATCCAGCAGCACCGCAGGCATCATGCCGCCAATGATCACGCTTTCGGCATCGAAGATGCACTCCAGCAGATTAATCGCCTGACGTAGCGGCGTTAACACGGTATCGATCCATTTATCGAACAGCGCCGGATCGACTTCCAGCAAATCTTCCGGCAAAGCGGTCATCGGATCGAGCCCGCAAAACTCGTACGCTGCCTGCAAAGAGACGTAGCGTTCCAGACAGCCCTGATTACCGCAGTAACATTCGCGTCCGCCCGGCTCCACCACCACATGACCGACTTCACCGGCGTTATGCGCATGGCCGCTATAGACGTGGCCATCCATAATGATTCCCGCGCCCAACCCGGTGCCGATGTAGAGATAGACGAACGAATTGAGCTGTCGCGCCACGCCATGAAAGCGTTCGCCAATTGCCGCCACGGTGGCATCGTTTTCCAGCGTCACCGGCACGCCGCTCATCGCAGCGAGTTTGGTTTCAATATCCACCTGTTCCCAGCCGTGCAGCGTGGTTGGCCCCATCGAAGAGATGCCCTCAACGCCAAACGGACCAGGCATCACCACGCCAATTCCCAGCACTTTCTGCCAGCGATCACCCAGTTGGGATTTGATCTCGCTAAGCACCTCGGCAATGCGCGCTAATGTGGCATCCGGCTGCGGCTTTTGTACCAGAATAAGGCGGCGGAAGTGAATTTCGCCGGTGAGATCCACCAGCACAATCAGCAGTGTTTGATGATCAAGATGGATGCCGATCGAAAAGGCGCTGGCGGGATTAAGCGTCACCGGAATCGCCGGTTGACCGCGTCCCTGTTTGCGCGGCGCGCGGCTGGTAAGCAGTTCGGCCTGCTCCAGCTCCGCCACAATATTCGACACGGTTTGCGGCGTCAGAGCGGTGAGACGAGCCAGCTCGGCGCGGGTCAGTTCACCGTGCAGGCGAATGGCTTCAATGATCACGCGGCGATTGTGCGCCCGTGCATGTTCCAGATTGGTTCCCGACGTTTTCACCTTGCTCCCTTCCCTTTAATTCCACGCGCTGCGGATAGCCGCATCAATATCTATGATCGGCCACACATTTTACAACCCTTTCGGTAAGGTGAATGGGATTAACGCCTTTACGGCCATGAACTGGCAAGGTGGTTTTGAGGGTTTGGGCGGGGATTTCGATAATTTTAACGTTGAGTAACCATCCCGACTGTTATTTGACAAAGAACCAACTAACCACGGCTACCACGCCCACTAACAACGATGCGAATACCGCGCCTGTTACGAATGAATGAGTTGTAGTCTGCTCTTCCTTGCGGATGTCAGTAAACCTGGCCAGCGCGCGTTTTACATCCGGGGCGTTTAATTCTTCAAACTGCTTTTCATAGCCTTTAGCCGTAAGATCGGAAGCGCCTGCTATATCAGATCTCTCCAGCGCATTGATGTGATTACCCTTTTTAAAAAAGAAGTACTCTGGCATGAGAACCTCCGAGGAAAAAGTTGATGTCTGAAATAACATATCTGAGCAGGTATGACCGCGTCATCATGTCCGCATAATGTCCGCATAGTGCTATAAGCGGACATTGGCGATTTTTGCCGATGTCACCCGGCAAGTTTTTATTCTCATCAGCACAACTACGAATGCTATTAATGACATTTTTGTCACAGGTGTTCTGAGGTTTCCTCATCTTAATCACTTTCAGCCAAAGCATTATATTGAGCACGTAAACCTTGTCAGTGCATGCCCTTCTTTGCAGAGGTTGCTGCATCTGAAACTCAACATCAGTGACCTTGCGCAAGGTCATCTCAGGCTGGAAATCATTATGAACACTGCTAAACGCTTAAATATTGTACGTGAATCACAGGCTTACTGGCGCATCATCATTAATAATCCTCCGCTTAACCTTTTTGATCCGTGGATGTTCGCTGAGCTGAACGTTCTTATGGACGATATTGAGAAAGATAAGGATCTTAAAGTGGTCGTTTTTGAAAGCGGCGATGAAGAGTTCTTTATGAACCATCATGACGTTGTCAGCCGCACCATTATTCCCGACCAGCCGGGTGCCGCCCCGTTTTTTAATCACTGGCCTACGTTTGTTACGCGTCTGGTGCAGTCTTCCGTTATCAGCATAGCCAAGGTGCGCGGACGTGCCCGGGCTCAGGGCTTTGAATTTGCGCTGGCCTGTGACATGCGTTTTGCATCAAAAGAGCGCGCAAAGTTTGCCCTGATTGAGGTAGGCGGCTCATCTATTCCCGGAGGTGGTGGTGTGGAATGGCTTTCCGCGCTTACGGGCCGTTCACGAGCACTGGAAATTGTCTGCGGTGCCGACGACTTTGATGCTGAGACTGGCGAGCGCTACGGCTTCGTTAACCGCGCCGTTCCTGACGCCGAGCTGGATGACTTCGTCGATGCCTTTGCTCGCCGTATGTCGCGGTTTGAAAAGAGAGCGCTGGAAACGGGGAAAAAAATGGTCAACGCACGCGCCGGAGTTCCGTCTGAAGGAGAGCTGTGGACATCTAACCACATTTTGCAGGGTGTGGATTCTTGGCCTGAAGCGCAAAAAGCTTTTACCCGACTTACCGCTGCCGGTTTCGGAGAGGTCGGCGATTTTGAACTTAACATGGGTGAACGTCTGGGCGACGAACCTGCAGCCTGAAAAAGTCCGCATAGCTGATATGGCGCTGTGTAATCGCGATCTGTTAGGTCGCGATACAAATTTTATCAGAACTGCCAGCGACTACTGTCTGCGTGGACAAATCCAGTGCGGCAGAAAGCATGTTTGTTCAGGAAGTTCTGACACCCCTTTTATTGTGAAGGAGTCTCTATGAGTGCTTACATTGTTTATGTCCGCGACCGTATTACCGATCCGGATGAGTTCAAAAAATATGAGGAAAGTGCTCCGGCCGCTTCGGTAGGACATCCCATTACACCACTGGCATTTTATGGCGCAGTTGAAACTCTGGAGGGCGCGCCGGTAGACGGTGCGGTCATTCTTGAATTTCCTACTGTTGCCGATGC
This sequence comes from Candidatus Pantoea symbiotica, assembly GCF_056491525.1. Lineage (NCBI taxonomy): Bacteria > Pseudomonadati > Pseudomonadota > Gammaproteobacteria > Enterobacterales > Erwiniaceae > Pantoea > Candidatus Pantoea symbiotica. The sequence goes on along the minus strand of NZ_JBSZHR010000003.1, from coordinate 816,284 downwards.
CAGAGCGTCATATGAAAGCCCGCTCTATCAGGAGGCGCTTAAACACCGGCTGAAAGGGGCAGAATATCGGGTCTTCATCGTCGAAGGCATTAAGGGATAGTGGTGAGGTACGGCTGTATTTTCAAAGGCCGTACCCGACTTCCGCCAGTTAACAGCATCACCGCCAGCCTTTCCTGGCCGCTCTTTTCAGCATCGAGCGGACAACCATGCGATGAAAAGGCGCTATCAGTAAGATATACCCTTTCCCCAATGTGTTGTGACAACGCACAACTGACGTCACTACCACTTCTTGTTTATTTGATTCTCTGCATTTACGCACCAGAACAGAAGTCCTGAAATCAAGGTGAGTGTCATTTTCACCAATAACGAGTTCATGTGGCTCCACGGATATGACCGGAAAGAAATCAATATGTGCCGCTGCGCTGTCAATAAGCTTTTTGCGTAACTGAGATGAGGTCTGAATTCCGAATGGCTTTACGAAAGCATCCCGACAGCCGAGTAGCATTCTGAACCATAGAGGCGGCGTTTCCAGCAGAATACGCGCCAGGCTTTCGACTCCGGAAGGGGCATCTGATGGAAGAGTTATGGCAAACGCATCGGCCAGTTCGGGTGAAGTAAAAAGGCCAGCGATCCGGCTTTCAGACGGTAGGGTAACAGCACGAATGGTTTGCATAGCACTACCTCGCAGCCTTTATCAGAGTGAAACCCATCCGACAGCATAGCGGCTGTCCGGACGGGTTAACTTCGCAATGTTATATGATAAACCCGCCACTCATGCCAATCGCTGGCGCTTTATTACTTGCTCCTTCCAGCAGTCGCATTTATAGCGACTGTTCAGCTGAAAAGCGTGCGGATGATTCAGTGATTTGATCGATAAGCTGATGTTGACGCAACGCGTCCTCAAAAGTAGTCGCGTCATGAGTTCCCGTCGCTTTGTCCCGCGCGTAAGCCGCGTAGAGATAAGCTACATCCTGTGAGCTGGCATCAAGATGGGATACGGGTAAATATGCGTATGCCGCAGGCACCGCCAGGGTTTCAAACGTTTCAATGCCATTACGCATAATAGCAATCTCGTTGTCGTTTTCGTTTTCAAAGCCGCGCGCATTGGTGATACGCAAAACGCCTTCTGTTCCGGTAATGTCAATCTGAAGACCGGTACGGTGCTTCTGCCCTCCCTCTAACTGGATTGAGAACAACCCTCCGTGAGAAAGAGACCCAATTATCATTACCTCATTCGGGCTGGTATAAGGCACCTTCTCACCCGTTTCCGCGATCGTCGTAACCGGGAATTGGTTTTCCATCACTGCAGTGAGTTTTTGCGGAAAACCGACGCCGTGAAACAGCATATCGTTGAAGTGGCCGCCATAAATCGACAAGAGCTCTGTGAAGTTAGCTGCATCCAGCGCCCATTTAGCAAACTCCGGCATCACCTGACCAAAGGCGTTCACACCAACAGACATGCGTACGGCCCTAATCTGTCCGATAGCGTTCTGCTTCAGCAAATCATGCCAGTAGCGTGAGCTGGGTGAAAACCGGCGCTGCAGCCCCACAATATGCCTGCCCCCTCTTTCACGCGCCATTCTCATGACGTGTTCCGACTCCGCTGTGGAGGTGGAAAGCGGCCACTCACTGTAAACATCTTTACCTGCTTCAATCACCGCCCGCACCAAACGCCCGTGCTCAGGCGTGGGGGCCAGAACCACTACCAGATCAATGTCAGGATCGGCCAGCAAAGCCTCCGGGCTGCCGTAGGCCTTGCCAATATCAAACTGATTCGCGTAATTCTCTACCTTGTCTTTATTTCTGCCCGCCAGAGCCGCAACCTCGAAATTATCCAGCGCCTGCAGGGCCGGAATATGGCCGTAACGTGCCCAGCCGCCGGTACCGATGATGCCGACGCGAATTCTACCGTTATTCATCATGTCCTCTCATTATCTGGATACTGAAAAAGTTATCCCTGGGCGGCAGCAGATACGTCACGCCAGGCTTCCCAAGTCGTAATTTTTTGCTGGCTGGTTGCCGTCATGTCGGGCACTGCTGTTTGCCCCAGACCAAGTCGCACCGGCGGATTGGTGCTGTCAACCAGAGCAAGAATGGCTGGAGACGTTGCAGCCGGATCGCCATAAGCGTAGCCGCTTGCCATCTTAGCCAGCGATTCACGCACCGGCGCATAGGCGGGTATCTGCTCGGAATACTTAGCGGAAGAAGCGTTGCCAAAATCGGTGGCATAACCGGCTGGTTCGATCAGTGTTACGTTGATTCCAAAATTTTTAACTTCCTGGGAAAGTGCGTCGAACAGCCCTTCAACGGCAAATTTGGAGGCACTGTAAATTCCGAAAGTCGGCACGGAAAATACACCCAGCACACTAGAAACGGCCAGCAGGTGACCAAAACCCTGAGCTCTGAAAACAGGTAACGCTGCCTGAGTGATCCAGAGCACGCCAAAATAATTGGTTTCCATCTGTGCTCTCGCTTCTTCTTCACTTGCCTCTTCCACGGTTCCCTGATGGCCGTAACCCGCATTGTTCAGAACAATGTCCAGATGACCAAAGTGATGAGTTGCCAGGTTAACTGCAGCAAAAGTTGCACCACGATCTGTGACGTCAAGCGACAACGGTAATACGGCGTCACCGTACTTCTGCGAAAGATGATCAAGCGCATCCACATTTCGCGCAGTCACAGCCACCCGATCGCCGCGTTCGAGTGCTGCGGTTGCCCACAGCAAGCCAAAGCCTCTGGATGCCCCGGTAATGAACCAGACTTTACCGCTGTTTTCTGATGACATATTTGCCCACTCCTGAAAAGTTTTATGCGTCTGAACGCTGATGCGTTTAAAGACGAGCATCATTACGTTATCTATTGAGGCCACAGCACGCAGGTTGTTGCCTGTAGAAAGATACTAATCTGATTATCTGTTGAAATTAACGCAGTTGTCAGGCATAACATATGTGACAAAAGTGTCATCAATATCATTTACGAGAGAGTACGATGGAAAGCCTGAACGGTATGGAAGTATTCGTTCATGTAGCACAAACCCGCAGCTTTATCGCCACCGGCCGCGTCAAAGGCATTTCATCCTCAGCAGTCAGCAAAAGTATCTCCAGACTGGAAGACCGACTTGGTGTTCGTCTCTTTCAGCGCAGCACGCGTTCGGTGCATTTAACGCCTGAGGGTGAGGTGTTTCTGGAACGATGCCGCCGGATTTTTGATGAAATTCAGGCTGCTGAGGATGAACTGCTGGCTATGACCGAACAGCCGCGAGGCCGGCTCCGTATCGGACTTCCGTTGGCAGGAGGACTGATGTTGCCGATGATCTCGGACTTTATGCAGAGATACCCGGAGATTGAGCTGGATCTCGACTTTTCCGATCGTCTCAGTGACGTCATCGATGAGGGAATGGATGTCGTTATCCGGGGGGAGAACTCAATGACTCCCGCTTGATTTCACGACGGCTGGGTTCATTTCGTCTTTGCCTGGCGGGATCGGTAAGCTATTTCGGGAAGCACGGTGTTCCTGTTCGCCCAGACGATTTGGCTACCCATGCCTGCCTGCATTATCGCTACCCCAGTTCCGGAAAACTGGAACAGTGGCCGCTTAAACTTAAAACAGCAACCCTGGGTGGACACGCTCTACCTTCAACAATGATTTGTAGCAGTCTGGAAGCGTTACTGTTTCTGGTGGAAGAAGGACGGGGCATTGCCTGCCTGCCAGACTTTGCCATCAGGAATGGACTTTCTCATGGCCAGTTACAGACGGTACTGGACAGCTATATGTCCCGGATAACCACATTTCATGTTCTCTGGCCCAGCACCCGTCAAATGACGCCAAAAGTCCGCGTTTTCGTGGATTTCATTACAGAAGTATTTAATCAGTATTTGGTTAAAAAAAATAAATAGGATGATTACATCAGTCTGCCAGCTATAACTCGATATACATTAGATAAACATCCCCTGACGCCAGAACCGATGCATACTTTCATAGATTGAGTAAGAACGTCCGCTTTTCGCTCATAGCGGACTAAAGGTTATTTTGTTTAGCTGGATATCGAACGTTGTTTATCCAGCTACTCAGCGCTGCTAATGCTCGTTATCATGCTCGGCATGAATACCTAAAATCTGTTCTATCAGCATGAACATGCTCAGCATAACCAGCTACCACGAACGCTATTTTTCCGCTGTGGAATGCACGTTCATGTAGCAAGTCCCAACGCATCTGCACCTAAACAATGCATCCTGAAAAGAGTTATCGCCACCTTTTCACAATCGGCATGCTTCAAACCCATACAAATATCTATGATCACCCACACATTTTACAACCTGTTTACATGACAGCGGCAAAAATCAGTGCAAAGTAATGTCCAGTGGCAAACGAGATTTATGCCCTGGCACGTCAATTGCTTTAGCTAACCGATGTCAGCCGCAGCAACCTGACAACCTGTGCGCGTTATTAAATCCATCAAATTGATTTAATAAAACACCCTCTTTTTGCATCAAGGCGGAAAACACCATGAAAATCCGATTCAACCCAGTCATAAAAGGATGTTTTGCAGCGGTTCTGTTAGCCAGCGTGGGCAACGCAGCAGCAGCAACCACGTTGAATGCGCTGTTTATGACGCAGGCGGCGTATAGCGAAAATGATATCCGCGCTATGACGCAGGAGTTTCAGAAAGCGCACCCGGACGTGCAGGTTAATCTTGAGTTTGTACCGTACGAAGCGCTGCACGACAAAATTGTCGCGGCGCGTGGCGCGGGCGGTAACGGCTACGATGTGGTGCTGTTCGATGCCATCTGGCCGGCAGAATTCACCAAGTTTGATCTGTTGCAGGACGTCAGCAGCCGCATCAGCGCCGACGAAAAGGGGCAGATTTTCCCTGGCGCGATGAACACCGTTGAGTTCAAAGGCAAAACCCTCGGCATGCCGTGGATCCTCGACACCAAATATCTCTACTACAACAAAGCGATGCTGGAAAAAGCCGGTATCACTACGCCGCCGCAAACCTGGCAGCAGGTGATGGATGACGCACGCATCATCAAACAGAAGAACATCGTGAAATATCCGCTGGTGTGGAGCTGGTCGCAGGCCGAAGCGCTGGTATGCGATTACACCACGCTGGTGTCGGGTTTCGGTGGCAAATTCTATAACAACGACAAACTCGATTTCTCCTCCCCGGCCTCGCTGCAAGCGGTGAAGCTGATGAAAAGTTCGCTGGATGAAGGCTTGAGCAACCCGGCGTCACGCGAATATCTGGAAGAAGATGTGCGTAAAGCCTTCTCCAATGGCGATGCGGCTTTCGCGCTCAATTGGACCTACATGTACAACATGGCCAACGATCCGAAGCAAAGTAAGGTCGCCGGTCAGGTGGGCATTGTTCCTGCGCCAGGCGATGCGCCGGGCAAATTCGGTGCCGTAAACGGTTCGATGGGCCTTGGCATCACCAAAGGCAGCACGCACGCGGATCAGGCATGGCAATACATCAGCTACATGACTTCGCAGCCGGTGCAGAATAAATACGCCACGCTGAGTCTGCCGATCTGGAAAAGCTCTTATCAGGATCCGGCGGTGCTGAAAAACCAGGAAAGCCTGATCGCGGCGGCGGATAAGTCGCTCAACGTGATGCTGTCGCGTCCGGAAACCGCCGACTATTCGCGTCTCTCCAACACGCTGCAGCAGCAGTTGCAGCAGGTGCTGGTTGGCAGCGCAACGCCAGATGCCGCGCTGCAAGCGGTTGATAAGAGTGCGGCGCGTCTGCGCTAAGGGGCAACAATGCTGAGTTTGCGTCAACGCGAACAACGGCAGGCATGGGTGCTGCTAGCACCCATGCTGTTGGTGATGCTGTTGCTCACCGCATGGCCGCTGTTACGCACTATCTGGCTAAGTTTCACCGATGCCGCCCTGATTGGCAGCGGTGAAGCGCCGGGCTGGATTGGCTTTGAAAACTACCTGTTTGCGATCACCGATGCGGATTTTCGCAGCTCGCTGTGGCGCACGCTCTATTTCACCGTGGTATCTGTGGCGATTGAAGGCGTGATCGGTGTGCTGGTGGCGCTGTTGCTGAACCAGAAATTTGCCGGTCGCAACCTGTTGCGCGTGCTGGTGATTCTGCCGTGGGCGCTGCCGACCATCGTTAACGCCATGATGTGGCGTCTGAACTTCAACCCAGATTACGGCAGCATCAACGCGCTGCTGACGCAGTTGGGCATTATTGATGGCTATCGCAGCTGGCTGGGATCGCCGGATTCTGCACTTAACGCGGTGATGTTCGCCGATATCTGGAAAAACTATCCGCTGGTGACCTTGCTGGTGCTGGCGGCACTGCAATCGATTCCCGACGATCTGTTTGAAGCCGCACGGCTGGATGGCGCGTCGGCGTGGCGGCGTTTTCGTGCCATCACCTTCCCGGCGATTGTTGGCCCGCTCAGCGTGGCGCTGGTTCTGCGCACCATCGACGCCTTCAAAATCTTCGACATTATCTATGTGATGACGCGCGGCGGCCCGGTCGATAGCACCAAAACCCTGAGTTTCTACGTTTACCAGGAGTCGTTTAGCTACTTGCGAGCCGGCAGCGGCGCGGCTTACGCCATGTTGATGACCTTGCTGTGCGCGGTGCTGATCACGCTTTACATGTTGTTACTGTGGCGCCAGCGCCGCAAAGGAAGCGCTCATGAAGGTTAAAATGCGCCATGTTGGCAAATACGCCGCCGCGCTGCTGGTGGCGTTTTCGGTGTTAGCGCCAATGGGCTGGCTGTTTTTGATGAGCGTCAGCGCCGCTAGCGATCTCACCCGCGTGCCGCTCGAGTGGCTACCGCGCCAGTGGGATTTCACCCGCTACGGCAAGCTGTTGTCGCTGGAGCCAGGCCAGCCCGGCGTGCTGTTCCTGCATGCGCTCGGCAACAGTTTGTTAGTCGCCACGGGCGCGACAATCATCTGCTTGCTGCTGGCGATTCCAGCGGCGTTCAGCTTCTCGCGCTATCGCGGGCGCGACGGCTGGCTGTTCGCCTCACTTGCCATCTATATGGTGCCGCCGGTGGCGTTCGTGCTACCGCTCTACTTCCTGTTGCAGCAGTTCGATCTGCTTAACACGCGGCCCGGTTTGATCATCGTCTACTGCTCGCTGATTCTGCCGTTCCTCACCTGGATGCTGAAAAACCAGTTCGATACGCTGCCGCAGGATATTGAACAGGCGGCGCGACTCGATGGCCTGCGCGTCTGGCAAGTGCTGCTGCGCATTACGTTGCCGCTGGCGAAGCCGGTGCTAGGTGCCGCCGCGCTGTTTGGCTGGCTACTGGCGTGGGACGAGTTTTTCTATGCGCTGCTGTTTACCAGCAATATCGCCGCACAAACCTTGCCGGTCACCATTGCCGGATTCACCGCCGGGCGCGCCACCGATGATGGCTTAATCGCTGCCGTCGGCATTCTGGCGTCGGTGCCACCGCTATTTATTGCCATCTGGCTGCAAAAGACGCTGGTCAGCGGCCTTGCCAGTGGCGGGAGTAAAGGATGATGGAACATAAACTCACCGCCACGCTGTATGTGGTGGGCAATATTAATGTCGATTTGATCATGGGCACGCTGGATAACTGGCCGCAGCGCGGTACCGAAGTGATGCTGAATCACAGCGAACTGCGTCCTGGCGGATCGGCGGGCAACTGCGCGCTGGCGCTGGAAGCGATGCAGGTGCGCCATCGCGCGGTGGCTAATCAGGGCGATGATGGCCTGAGCGCCTGGCTGGCGAGTCATTTTCCGCACAGCGCCGCGCACTGGACGCGCTACAGCTGCGAAACCTCGCTTACCGTTGGCGTAACGCATTCGGATCACGAGCGATCCTTCCTGAGTAATCTCGGCCATATCGTGCAACTCACCGCGCAGGATGTGCTGGATCAGCTGCCTGCTAAAGCGGCTGACGGCGATATCGTGTTGCTGTGCGGCACCTTTTTGTGCCTGCATCTGTATGACGAATATCCGGCGTTGCTGGCTGAGCTACAGCAGCGCGGCTTTATCACCGCTGTTGATACCGGCTGGCCGCCGCAGGGCTGGACGGACGAGGTGCGTCAGCAGGTCACGCAATGGCTGCCGCTGTGTGACTGGCTGCTGCTCAATGAAGTGGAAACGCTGGGATTGGCGGCGAAAGACGACTTGCCTGCCAGCGCGCACATGCTGGCGCAACAGCTGAGCGGACGCGGCGGCTGCGTAGTGAAATGCGGCCCGCAGGGCGCGCGTTGCTGGCAGGCTGAACATGCAGTGAGTCAGCCTGCGCGTCCGGTCACGGTGGTGGATACCATCGGCGCGGGCGACAGTTTTAACGCTGGATTCCTCACCGCCCTGCTGCATCAGCAAGATCTCAATACGGCTTTGCAATGGGGTATTTCGGTGGCGTCACTGGCTATCAGCACCTTGCCGCGTCGTTATCCCGACTGGCATCAACTGCAACTTTCCCAGGAGTTTTAAATTATGGCCAGTGTTGAACTCGTAAAAGTGGCCAAACGCTACGCAAAACAGTCGGTGCTTCATCCGCTCGATCTCACTATTCCTGACGGCAGTTTTACCGTGCTGGTGGGCCCATCCGGTTGCGGGAAGTCGACGTTGCTGCGTTTGCTGGCCGGGCTGGAGAGCTTGTCGGATGGCGCGATCCTGATGGATAAAGTGCAGATCAACGACCGCGATCCGGCCGACCGCGATATCGCCATGGTGTTTCAGAGCTATGCGCTCTATCCGCACTTAACCGTGGCGGAGAATCTGGCGTTTCACATGCAGGTGAAGAAGGTGAAGCGCGAGGAGCAGCAAACTAAAATTGCGCGCATCGCCGGGATTCTTGGTATCGATAAGCTGCTGCAACGCTATCCGCGTGCGCTGTCGGGCGGACAGCGTCAGCGTGTAGCGATGGGCCGTGCGATGGTGCGAAATCCCAAAGTATTCCTGTTCGATGAGCCGCTGTCGAACCTTGATGCGCAGCTGCGCATGGAGTTGCGCGCCGAGATCAAATCGCTGCATCAGCGTTTCAAAACCACCATGGTTTATGTGACGCACGATCAGGTTGAGGCGATGACGCTGGCCGATCAAATTGTGGTGATGAAGGATGGGCGCATCGTGCAGCAAGGCGCACCGCTGGCAATTTACGATCGTCCGGCGGATACCTTTGTCGCGCGCTTTATCGGCTCACCGCCGATGAATCTGTTACCGGCACAGCTGATCGCCCGCGATGGCGTGCCTGGCGTGCAGTGTCAGGATCTGTGGCAGCCGCTGCCCGCGCGCTGGCAAGCGGCGGCGCGCGAGCGTGCAGGTGCAGCCGTGACGCTCGGCGTTCGCCCGCACGATCTGCTGGAAGCCAACAGCAATGCAGCGGCGTTGGTGAAAGTGGTGGAGATCACCGGCGAATCCACTTTGCTGCATCTCGAATGGCACGGTCAGCCGCTGCATATGCAGATCGCTGGCCGCCATCCGGCGGTGAGCGGCGAGAGCATTATGCTGGGCTTTAACGCCGAGAAAATTCATTTGTTTGATGCCGAAACAGGGCTGAGGTTGGTTGAGTCGCTTTAAGTTGATGCTAAGGCCAGAAAAGGCCAGCCCGATCGCAAAGAAACCCTGCATCCATGCAGATCGGCCTCGCCATCCATGGCTCGGACGCTTTGCTCTTCGGGCTGGCCTTTCCTGACCCGTTGTGATCGTCATCGCAGCGATCGTGCGCATTTGCACATTCTGTAGGGTCGCCATTTATGGCGACCACTCTAACAAATAAAAAAGCCACCCAACTCTGGGTGGCGAAATACAATTAATCAGATGCATAACAACGATATTCGCGAACACTCATTCCTTAAGCATTTCACAAGCGGTATTTTACGCTGATGGCTAATTTGTTCTGTCTTCACCGTTTAAAGATAATGTAAAACTCACCTCATTATTTAACGATTTAAATACAGCTACCAGGTTTTACCGATATTAAACTGGAACTGCTCCGACTTATCGCCCTCATATTTCTTAATCGGCAAGGCATAAGAAAACACTAGCGGACCCAACGGTGATTGCCATTGCAAAGCCACGCCGCTCGACACGCGAATTTGGCTGGGATCGCCATAATCGGGAATACCCGCCGCTTTGGTGGCGGCAGTGTTCTGCCAGCCGGTATCCCACACGGTGCCTGCATCGACGAAGAATGAGGTGCGCAGCGAATCGGCATAGCGCTCGCTGATAAACGGCGTTGGCACAATCAGTTCTGCGCTTACCACCGCCATCGCATTGCCGCCCACCGCATCATCCGATTTCTCCACTGGGCAAGCACCGTAACTGCTTTCACTGCCGCTGCAGCGGTAATAGGCGGCTTTTGGCCCGATGGTGTTGGAGGAGAATCCGCGTACTGTGCTAGAGCCGCCGGCATAGAAGTTGTCGTAGAACGGCACTTCTTTGCCGCCTAAGCCGTCGGCGTAACCGGCTTTACTGCGACCCATTAACACCCAGCGATGATCGCTGCTCAGCGGCAAGTAGCCGTTGGCGGTCAGCGTGCTTTTGTAATAGCTGTTGGTGGAACCTGGAATCGTCACTTTGGTGTTGAAACCGGCGCTCACGCCCGAGGTGGGGAAGAAGCCGCGGTCCAGTGAGTTGTAGCTCCAGCCAATATTCCAGAAGAAATCGTTAGCGGTAAATTTGTCCGCCACGGTGGCATCGTCATCGTCGTCATCACTGCTGATGACTTTTGGATGAATCCCCTGCGAACCCAGATAGCGCCACATTGCCACCTGCGGTGCCATATTGCTGACACGATTGTAGACGTAATCCAACCCGCTGTTAACGCTGCTGTTTTCTCCGATCGGGAAGCTTAAGGTGCTGCCTGCACCGAAGCTTTTCAGCGTGTATTCGGAAAGATCGTTATCTTCCGCACTGTAATCGTTATAGAACAGCTTGCCGCCCAGACTGACGCCATCCACAGTGAAATAGGGATCGGTGGCAGCGATTTCGACATAAGTTTGATAGCTGTTTTTGGTGCCGCTAAAACTTACGGTATTGCCGGAGCCCATCCAGTTATCCTGGCTGACGCCAAGCTGATAGCTGATGCCGCTGTCGGTGCCGTAGCCCAATCCAACATTGAAAGTGCCGGTATTGCGCTCTTTCACTTTGTACACCACGTCAACCTGATCCGGGCTGCCCGGCACGCGCTGTGTATCAACATCCACGCTCTCAAAATAGCCGGTACGATTGAGTCGCGCCTTGGCCTGCTCTACCTGATTACTCGCCAGCCATGCGCCTTCCATCTGGCGCATTTCACGACGCAGCACCGCATCTTTCGAAGTGTCGTTGCCCGAGAAACGCACCTGCCGCACCGAGAAGCGTCGCCCGGCATCGACATTCACATGTAACTGTACGGTTTTATCGCTGTCGTTAATTTCCGATTGGGTATTCACCTGCGGGAATGCATAGCCGTAACGACCGAGCAGGCTTTTAATCGCCTCTTCGTTTTCAGTGATTTTTGCTCCGCTGTATAAGGTGCCCGCTGGCAACTGCGCCAGTTTTTCAATCTCGGCGGAATAGTCGGCCATATTTCCGGTTAGCGTTACGCCGCTAACATGGTAAACATCGCCTTCATGAATATTTATCGTAACGTAAATATGTTTTTTATCCGGCGTTAAACTGACTTGTGTGGAATCCAGATTGAATCGTGCGTAACCACGATCAAGATAATAACTGCGCAGCGTCTCTAAATCGCCGGAGAGTTTCTGCTTCTGATATTTCTGGTCGGCGATGAAATTCCACCACGGCACATCATCGCGCAGCTGGAAATGCGAAATCAGTTCATCCGATGAAAAAGCCTGGTTGCCTACAATATTGATCTGCTGAATTTTTGCTGACACGCCTTCGGTGAAAATGAACTTCAGATCGACGCGGTTGCGCGGCAATGGCGTGACCACCGCTTTGACGCTGGCGGTGTATTTCCCGGCGCTGTAGTAAAAATCCTCCAGCCCTTTTTCCATATCCGCCAGCGTGGTGCGGTCCAGCGCTTCACCCACGCGTACGCCTGAGGCATCAAGGTTCTGCTTGAGCTGATCCTCTTTAATCGCTTTGTTGCCAGAGAACGAGATGCTGGCAATCGCCGGGCGCTCTTTAACTTTAATCAGCAATGCATCGCCATCACGCAGCACCTGCACATCTTCAAAATTGCCGGTGGCGAACAGCGCACGGATGGTGTTGCGAATATCATCATCATTGACGCGATCGCCAATACGCAGCGGCATATGCAGCAGTGCCGCGCCGGGTGCGACGCGCTGGAGCCCAGCAAAGTGAATATCCTTTAGGGTGAAATCATCTGCACCAAAGGCGGTGGTGGTTACCATGAAAAGTAACCCGGTTAACATCTTCTTCATCTGTTGTGAGCCTGCCGTTTTTCCTGTGCCTGATTCAAGCGCCTTGCTTCCGCACCACATAAAAAACGGGCTAAACACGCGGTTCAGCCCGTTTACTGCGGCGATATGTTCCGGAAAAAAGACCGCTGAGCCAAAGGTAAATTCAGCGCGACTCACGGATTTTCGGTTGTTTTACAATAAGGTGGAAAGCTCCTGCTGAAAACTGTTCACAAGAATTACCCTTCCGCCGTTACCGGCTGAAACGTGCGGCGATTGAGGCTGGTGAAAATCATCAGCAATGCCATCATCGCCAGCTCAACGCCGAGCGTACCGGTGATTGCCGCCAGATGATTGCCGTGCGTGTAGATCTGCGTGAATACACCGCCCAGCAGCATCGGGCCTAAACCCAGCGCCGACTGCTGTACCGTTGAAAGCACCGCGCTGCCCGCGCCCGCCTGATGATGCGGCACGCCGCTCATGCCAATGCGATAGAAGGTGCTGACAATAAACGACTGACCAAAACCAATCAGTACCGTCGCGGGGATCAGCGTGAAGATACCGACCTGCGGCCAGGCGAGTTGCAGCGTAGCGATCAGGGCCAGCAGCCCAACCATCTGAATGCCGCAGCCCATCAGCAAGGCACCGCGCTTACCTAAACGCTCAACGATACGTGTCGATTGCATCGCGCCGATAAAATAGGCCACGCCCAGCGCGATAAACGCATTCCCGGACTGAAACGCCGTCAGCCCTAAACCGGCCTGCAACGTCAGCGCGACTGAGAACATAAAGCCGCTCCAGCAGGAGAAGAACAGCACCGCCAGCGTCAGGCCAAATCGCACGCTCGGCAGACGCAGCAGTGAAGGCGGCAGCAGCGGCGCGCCGTTGGCCGCTTCCAGACGCAGCGAACTCTGGCGCAAACGATGCAGAAACAGTGGGAACAGCACCAGCAGCAAGATGCACGGCCACGACCAATGCAGCAGCGGACCGAGCGCCAGTGCCAGCATCAGGCAGCCAATCGCGCCCGCCAGCAGCAAGGTGCCACTGACATCCACCGGCACGCGCTGGGTGTTCTGTGTTTCCGGCACAAAGCGGCGCGCGGTGATCAGCACAAACAGGCAGATCGGCAGGTTGATCAGGAACACGCTGCGCCAGCCGTAGCTGCCGATATCCGCTTTGATAAGAAATCCGCCCAGCACCTGACCGATGATAAACGCCAGCCCGCCAATGCCGCCGTACAAACCGATGGCGCGCGCATGCGCTCTGCCCTTCAGCGTGATGTGCAGCGTGGCGAGGATTTGCGGCACGATAAAGGCCGCGCCCACACCTTGCAGCGCACGGGCAAACATCAACAGGCCGACGCTATTGGCGATGCCGCATAATAAAGATGCAATACCAAAGATCCATACTCCGGCGAGGAACACGCGGCGGCGGCCATAATTGTCACCGAGGCGCCCGCCCATCGCCAAACAGATGGCAAAGGCGATGCCGTATACCGCGACGATCAGCGCCAGCTCGATCGCCGTGGCCTGCAGCGTGTGGGCCATCGCGTCTAACGCTACGTTAACGATAGAAAAATCAATCATGGGCAGCAGCTGCCCGGCAAGCAGGACCATCAATCCTGTGCGTTGAAGTTGCGATGTCTGCATCGGTTTTACCTTGTTTTTGCTGTCAGTACGGCATAGCATCACCTAACCATTAAACGGGTACCAGTTCTTGTTTATCATGGTATAAATACTACCCGTCTTGTCGAAGGATCTGCTTATGAGCCTGGCATCCGCGCCTGTTACCACCGAACAAAACAACCGCAAATTACTTGGTACTTTTCTGCGCACGCGCCGCGAAAACCTCGATCCCAATCGGCTCGGTTTGCCGCGCATGCGCCATCGCCGCACGCCGGGTTTACGCCGTGAAGAAGTCGCGCAGTTAGCGGATGTTGGCGTGACCTGGTATACGTGGCTGGAACAGGGGCGTGATATTAAAGCCTCGCCGAAAACCCTGACGGCGATTGCTAGCGCGTTGCAGTGCAACGATGTGGAAACGCAGCACCTGTTTTCGCTTGCCGGACATGCGTTACCTTCGGTACGCGTGGTAGCGGCCTGCTGCAAAATTGCCGCGCACAATCAACAGATGCTCGACGCTATCCAGTTACCGGCAATTATTGAGACACCGCGCTTTGATATTCTCGGTTATAACGCCGCGTGGTGTGCCTTGATGGGCGTCGATTTGGCCGAGATCGCGCTGGAAGATCGCAACTGCATTTGGCTGGCATTCAATCATCCCGCATGGCGCAAAGCGCTGAATGATTGGGATGAAGTAATGCCACAGATGGTGGCGATGTTTCGCGGGCAGATGGGCGAGCACCTTGGCGATCCGCACTGGGAAAGCTTTCTTGCCCGCCTGTTAAACAGTTCAGATGAGTTTGCGCACACCTGGCAGCGCTATGAATTGGGCCAGGTGGAGAATCGCGTGAAACGCTTTTACCGCGACGAAGTGGGTGAACTTACACTGCGGCAAAATAACTGGTGGTCAGCGTCGCGCAACGGCGATCGCCTGCTGGTGTATGTGCCGGACGATGAAACCAGCGCCGCGGCACTACAACAGTTGATCAATCCCTGATGTATTATGCCTTGCTCGTCAGCGCTGGAATCGGTGTCTGCGGGCGGGCACCTTTCTGGCTGGTTAACAGAATCTGACCCAACAAGCTGTCTTTGTTCACCACGCCATATTTCAGGTTGGTGTCGAGATATTTGCGATCAAATCCCGTCAGTTTGGTCAGCGGCGGCAACACTGCCGGCAGACGATCCACCATCAACATGCGGCTCAGCTTCACCGGACGCCACTCCACCAGACTTTGATACAGCAACGCGCTGGCCTCGCATTTACGTAGATAGAAGTTGTACTGATTATTATCACGCAACGCCTGCTGCTGCGCGATATACACCACCAGATAATCCGGTGGCGTAATGCCCTGAACAATGGTTTCGTAATCGGGCAGTGCGAGCAGGCGACGGAAAAATTCGTCGGCGCCCACTTCGACAATCGGGCGGAAAAAATGCAGCCAGCTCGCAATAAAGGCGTTATTTTTCGGCGCGGCCAGGAACCAGGATTCAATCACCGGATAGGCTTTATCCAGCGTGGAACTGTCGCGGTAGAAGGCGATCAGGTCATAACGATCGTCAACATTCACCGCCAGCAATTCGTCCATTGTGCGATTGAGAATGATGGTGGCATCCATCCAGATTCCGCCATAGCGATGCAGCAGTTCCAGCCTGATGACGTCACTTTTATGAGAAGGACGCATATCCTGATGCACGAAGTGTAGATCGGGCAGATAGTGCTGGATATTCAGGTTATTGATGACCGTTACCAGATAACCGGGATTTTCACGCACGATCTTATCAACAAAAATCTGCACTTCTTGCGGCAGCGTTTCGCTTTCCCAGTACATCCAAATCTGACGCGGAATGGCTTCGGGTGCGGTCTGGTGCGCAATCAAATTGATATCCTGCTCTGCGGCGGGATTGTAATCGGGCAGCGTTCGGCGTTTGGTCAGCTTTTTTTCCGCCAGTAAACCTAATGAGACCAGATGGGTTTTAAATTTATTCTTTTTCATCGTTTCTCCAGCAGCATAGCCGCCAGTTAACTACTTATTGCTGTTAAAAAGGCACACATCAGCCCTGCACGTAATGCTGCAGAAAGCCGATAAAAGCCCGGAAAATTGGCTCAAAACTATCAAACAGCCCTCATCGCGACAATTTAATAAACCGCTAAAACCTCACTTTAAGAGAATACGCAGGGATTACGTGGGACTGAGCTGGCTTTGTGAAACGTTACGCAAAGCCGAACAACTTAGGTGAACGGTTAAAAATAATACTGGATATATAAACAGTACTGAGTATACTTATTCAACAGCTACAAGGCTGAGTAAGTCTGCAAGAGGTGATAATGATGATGATCTCAACGGAAAGTCTGTCTGCTTTGAATGCATCGATGATGATGAGCAGCCGCGAAATTGCCAGTGTCACTGGCATTACGCATGGCGAAGTGAAGCGCCTGGTTAAAAGCCTGGAAACCGCACAGCGTCTTTCCCAACCTTTGACGGTGAATCTGTATGAGCATCAGGGTGAAGTGCGTCAGGAGTTTCATCACAACAAACGCGATTCATTACTTGCCGTTGCCCGGCTTTCGCCTGGCTTCACTGCGGAACTACTCGATCTTTGGCAGCAGCGCGAACAATTTACTCATCTGCCTGATTTCACTAATCCGGCGGAAGCGGCCCGCGCCTGGGCGGAACAGTTTGAGCAGCGCCGTGCGGCTGAGCAACAACTTGCATTGTCTGCACCCAAGGCTGAGTTTTTTGATCGCTTTGTTGAGATCGAAGATTCGCTCGGCTTTCGTCAGCTGTGCAAGATGTTGAAGGTCAAGGAAACCGAGTTTCGTGAGTTCCTGTTAGAACGCAATATCATGTATCGCGAAAAAGGCACGCTGGCACCGCAGCAGCACCATATGCAGGCAGGTTATTTCACCTTGCGTTCCGGGCGTGGCGAGAATCAGCATGCTTTCTCACAAGCGCGTTTCACCGCCAAAGGTGTCAAATGGGTGGCCAGTTTATGGGCGGGACATCTATCGGCTCAGCCGAAAAGTGTGGCTGCGTGAGGTGAGATTCGGGCCGCCGTGAATGGCGACCCGACGAATTACAGTGTCATCAGCATCTCATGCCACGCCATGCCGCCGTGGTCTGATTCGGACGGTTTGACGTACTGATAGCCCCATTTTTTATACAGCTCGACGTGCTGGGTTTTGCACATCAGATGAATGGTTCGCTTATCCATTTTCTTCATCAGGTCGAGAAACTGGCGCATCAGCAGCGACGCATAACCTTTGCCCTGATAAGCAGGATCAAGCACCACCGACATAATGACGGCGTTAGGCGCTGCCGGATCGTGGCCGATTAACTCTTTAAACGCTTCATCCGACATCACCACATCCCACGCGCAACCAGCGTTGATAAAACCAATCACCTTGCCGTCGGTTTCCAGACATAAAAATCCCTGCGGATACTGCGCGATGCGGGTAGCAATCTTTTCACGCGTGGCGGCTTCATCACCTTCGTAAGCCTCAATCTCAATCGCGTAACAACGATCCACATCGGCCAGCCTGGCTTCTCTCAATACTAACGTCGACACAACTAAACCTCTTCGAGTCACTTCTGAACGGCGGTCAGTTTAACAGGCCGAATTTTCCGGTGCGCATAAATGCGCTAATTCTTTGTAGGGTCGCCATTTATGGCGACCAGAAAAATGATCATTCCAGCGTCACCACTCGGTTTTCCCGTGCACTGACAAAAGCCGCATCCAGCACCTCTAACACTTCAATCGCCTGATCAGTGGTCACCGGCGGTTCGGTGCCGTTGCGCACCGCGTCGGCAAACGCTTCATAATAGGCATGATAAGCGCCCTGCTCCGATGGCACCGCTTCGTCGCCTTCAGCATGATGCAAAATGCCCCAACGATCGCGCTGCTCGTAGCCCCAACCCGCTAAATCATCCACCGGTCGTTTACCGGCAAAAATCGCCTGCGCCTGCACATCGGTGCCTTGCGACAGATAGCTGCCCTTTTCGCCGTATAAGCGCAGTTCGCGGCAAACCATGCGATTGAGTTTGGTGGCAGAAACATAGGAGTGCGTACCATTGTGATGCGTTAGCGTCAGCACAAAACTGGCATCGGTGGGGCCTTCGGGTAATTCGACAATATCCAGCAGCGCATACACCGATTTCACCGGCCCCATCAGCCAGATAGCCTGGTCCACGATGTGGCTACCGAGATCGCGCAGCAATCCGCCGGTTTCACCGCCTTCCAGCGTCAACGCATCATCAAAATCCATGCGATTATGCAAGCGCCATACTTTGCCAACTTGCTGTTGTTCAATGACTTTCTTGAGCGTCAGAATATCAGCGTCATAACGGCGGTTGTGATAGACGCTCAACACCACGCCTTTAGCAGCGGCCGCAGCAGCCAGTTCCCGCCCGGTTTTGGCATCGGGTGCGAAGGGTTTATCCGCGATCACCGCCACACCGGCGTCAATCGCTTCCAGAACCAGTTCACGGCGGGTTTGCGGTGGCGTAGTGATGGTGACGATATCCACGCCCGCCGCCAGCATTTCAGTCAGGCTGGCGAAGATCGGCACATCGGGATGGTCCGCTTTTGCTTTTGCGATGGTCGCAGGCGCGCGTGCAACAATGCCCGCCAGCTCTAATCCGTTTGCTGCTTCAATGAAAGGTGCGTGGAAATGTTTGCCGCCGGTACCGTAACCCACAATGCCAATTTTCATGATGTCTCCGTGAAAGATCGTTAGTGTCGAGGCTAATGATAGTTGCTGTAGCCTGAGCGGGTAGAATTTAATAAATCACATGTATTAAATTTTTATGGTTCTGAACGATTTTTTTACGGCTTTTTTACGGGCAGGTCGGATAACTTATTTTATCGACAGCGTGAAGGATGTGTATCAAAGAAAATAATGAGCGGAATCATTCAATTATTATTACGCCAACCTCTTTCAAATCCCCTGCCAGATATTAATAACGGGCAGATTAAGCAACGGGTAAAAAATATGTCAGGCTTAATATTGGTATCACATAATCAAAACAACCACTCAACGCTTTCAAGTATTTATGAAAGTATATTGACGCGTCGTGGTGGCATGTGGGTGAAATGGAGTGGCGAGTTTGAGTCTTTTACCACTGAACCTCATCGTGAGCTGAATTTTACTAGCGGTAAACAATTCGACACGCTGACATTCCGTTTAACCAAATCAGAATATGAAGAAGGTTATCATCAATATATCCATCAGGGATTATGGCCGGTATTTCATCAGCGTCCCGATATGGCGCGCTTTTCTACCAGCAGCCAAATCGGTTATATGAAACTGAATGAAACCTATACACGCGCCATCAGTGAATATGCCATGCCCGATGATGATATTTGGTTGCAGGATTATCACCTGATCCCCAGCATTAAAATGCTGCGCGATGTCGGCCTGATTAATCGCATTGGTTTCTTTTTCCATCAACCTTTCCCGGCGGGACAATCATTTGAATCGGTGCCCAACTGGCGCTATCTGGCCGATTCCCTATTATGCGCCGATCTGATTGGTTTCCAGACCACCCACGACATGAACAATTTTACGGCGTGGGTTGAATCCCGCTTCCGTTGCGAACGGCTAACGCCTTACACGCTGCGTATTCATGGCCGCCCGATTCGCGTCGGCGTATTCCCGGTGGGCATTGATACCGCCGAAACCAGCGCGCTGGCTGAAAGTAACAGCTGCCAGTATATGGAGCAGCAATGTCGCGACACCTTACCGGAGAATCTCATCCTCAGCGGCGGGCATTTTGACGATAGTACCGGCACGCCCTACCGTATAAGCGCGATAGAAGTTTTACTGCGTCATCACGAGGAGTATCACCACACGTTTTCGTTGGTGCAACTGGCTTCAGCGGCGTCAGGTTACAGCCATCGCATCAAGGCGTTGTCGCGCGATTTAGAAACCCGCTGCGGCGAAATGAACGGCGTGCACGGCGAGCTGAACTGGTATCCGGTGAGTTATTTGAGCAATCACTATTCGCGTGAAGAGCTGTGCGGATTTTACCGTGCGGCGCGCGTGGCGCTGGTTACACCGCTGATAGCCGGGATGAGTTTGATGGCGAAAACCTATGTCGCCGTGCAGGATCATGCTAATCCCGGCGTGCTGATTCTGTCGCAATTTGCTGGCGCCGCCGAACAGATGCAGGGCGCACTATTGGTGAATCCCTACGATCCCGATGCCATCGCCGATGCCATTCATACCGCGCTCATTATGCCGCTTTCGGTGCGTCGCGAACGTCACGCCAGCCTGCTAAAAAATCTGCATCTGCATGATTGCCATAAATGGGCCGAAAGTTTCATCAATGCGCTGCAGCCGCGAGAACAGGATTTCGATTTAACGCTTAAGTCGGGTGCGATGATTTCCAATGCTTTTACCGGGCGATTGCGTTATTAATCCAAAATGGATGAGGCCGCCTGCGGGCGGCCAATATGCATGAACATTAACGCGCAAATTTTCGCGAACCAATCACGCAGAGAATGACGCCAAGCGTGACAGCTATCATCAGCGGGCTGACGCTCTCGTGCAGCAACGAAGCAGACAGACCCAGTCCAAAAAATGGCTGAAGCAACTGCAGTTGCCCGACAGCGGCAATTCCACCGATAGCGAGCCCTTTGTACCAGAAGATAAAACCAATCAGCATGCTGAAAAGCGAGACATAGCCCAGCGCAAGCCAGGCTGAAGTGCTGATGTGGCTCAGGGATTCAGGCAAGGTCAAATATGACGCGATCAACATGAAAGGCAGTGAAATAATCAGTGCCCAACTAATAACTTGCCAGCCTCCCAGCTCACGTGAAAGTTTTGCCCCTTCGGCATAGCCCAGGCCACAGACGATCACTGATGCGAGCATAAGCAGATCGCCTTTGAGTGATACGGCGGCGAGATGAGAAAGCGCAAAGCCCATAACCAGCAAACTGCCGCAGAGGGAAAAGAGCCAGAAAGCGCGTCGCGGACGTTCACCACCACGAATGACGCCAAAGATGGCGGTTGCTAGCGGAAGCAACCCGAGGAAAACGATCGAATGTGACGAAGTTACGTGCTGCAATGCCATGGCGGTCAGCAACGGAAAACCGATCACCACGCCCATAGCGACGATCAAGAGCGAGAATAATTGGCTTGGATCAGGTCGCTTCACCTTAAACACGCAGATCAACATGAGCGCCAACACACCCGCTATCGACGCGCGGATAAAAGTCAGGAAAAACGGGTCGATGTCCTGAACGGCAATGCGTGTTGCTGGCAGCGATCCGCTGAAAATAATCACGCCCACCAGGCCGTTGAGCCAACCTGACATTGCCTCAGGACGCGTCTTTTGTATCACCACGTTAAACCTCTTTCAGTAGCTGAGTGAAGGTGACTATTTCCTTCATGAATTGACGCTACGGAGGATAAACGCCATGATCCAGAACAATCAAAATATTGTCATGGATACAATTGGTGAAAGCACGTTATAAGGATGTGGTTGACGAATATGCTGCGGCTATACGCAACGGCGAATTGTCTGCAGGCACGCGCCTGCCTACGCATCGCGCGTTGGCTGCGGAAAAACGGATCTCACTAGCAACCGCTACACGCGTCTACGCTGAACTTGAAGCCATCGGGCTGGTCAGCGGTGAAACCGGACGCGGGACTTTCGTCCGGGAAATTTCTTTGCCTCTTGGCCTTGGTGTCGATCAGCATGTGGTCGCAACCGATGTGGTGGACCTCAATTTCAATTATCCCGCATTGCCTGGTCAGGCCGATCTCCTGCGCGATGCCCTGCGCAATCTCTCCAATGCGGGGGATATCGAATCGCTGCTACGCTATCAGCCGCATGCCGGGAAAGAGAGCGACCGGCATACCATTGCATCATGGCTTAGCTCAACCGGGATCACGCCTTCGGCTGATGACGTTCTGATCGTCAATGGCGCTCAGCACGGCCTTGCCATAGCGGTGATGGGATTGCTAAAACCTGGCGATGTTGTGGCAGTAGACGCGTTGATTTATCCCGGCTTTAAGGCGCTGGCGGCGCTTTATCATCTTGAACTTGCCGCCATACCTGCTGGACCAGACGGTCCTGATTTCAATGCATTAAAACAGATTTGTCAGCGCAGGCGCGTCCGTGCGATTTATACCATGCCTACGTTGCACAACCCGCTTGGCTGGGTTCTGAGTGCTGCTCAGCGCAGAGAGCTCGCCCTGATTGCCCGAACCTTTGATCTTCTGGTGATTGAGGATGCCGCCTATGCTTATCTGGTGCCTCGTCCGCCGCCGCCAATGGCTTTTTATGCACCTGAAAGAACCCTCTATGTGACCGGCTTTGCGAAAAATATCGCTACCGGGTTGCGCGTCGGCGCCGTCGTCTGCCCCGCTGGCATGCGTGCAGCGCTTGAGCACGCTATTCGTGCCACTACGTGGAATACCCCTTCTCTGATGGTCTCGTTAGTGTGTGGCTGGATTAAGGATGGGACGATCAAACGCCTGGAAACACTGAAAAGACGGGATGCCCGTGAGCGCCAGTCGATCGCCCGGCAGATTCTTGCGCCCGAGGATTTTATCAGCCATCCCAACTCTTATTTTCTCTGGCTACCGTTGCCGTGCGAAGTCCGGGCTGAACGGGTGGTACAGCGTTTAATCCAGCAGCAGATCTCGGTATCTTCAGCTGAACCCTTCAGTACCTCAATCAATGTGCCGCATGCCATTCGTCTTGCGTTGGGATCGGTCAGCAAGGATAAACTGCGGCTTGCCGTGGCGGCGGTGAAAGAGACTATCGATTATGAAAGAGACCGGTAAAAACAGTGTCTCGCTGCGTTATTGCGCCGCCGGGAAATTACGCTTTATCGGCGCAAACTCTTCCACGCTTTTACCCAGCAGACGTTTCGGGCGAAAATCACTGAGCAGTTCACTTACTACATCGCTGACGAGCTCTTCAGCCACCAGCTTGCCAATCAATGGCGAAAGCGTGATGCCGCTGTGCGTCACCGCCACATAGACGCGCTGATGCGCAGTGACATAACCGATTGCCGGTAAACCATCAGCAGGTCGGGCACGTTGGCCTACAACGATTTGTTCAATTTGCAACTCGCCCGCATCCGCAAACAGCGCGTGATAACGCGCACGGAACTGCGCGGCGATATCACTGGTCTTCGACGGTGGCGCAGCTGAATCGGCCAGGTGATCCAGTTCTAACGCTTGCAGCAGCAAACGACCGCCGCCGTCCGGGCGTACGTTGAGTTGCGGAGAGATGAGATTGGCACTGAGCGACAGCGGCTGCGGCGCGGTGCGCACCAGAAAACTGCAGGCCACCGCGTTCGGTTTGCTGGTATCCAGCAACGCCAGATTGAGTCCGAGTGAATTCAGCAGCTGATTGGCCCAGCGTCCGGTAGCTAACACGATACGATCGCCCTGCCACTGCTCGCCGTCCTCAAGCTGCAGCGTAACCCGCTCAGCACTTTCGCTGATGCTTTTAATGCGCTGATGCTGATACAGCAGCGCGCCGCGCGCTTTCGCTTCGGACCATAAGCGCGCCAGATAGAGCGCCGGATGCAGCACCGATTCTGTCGGGAAGTGCCATACGCTGCCGCTAATGGCCTGCGCCCGTAGCTCCGGGATATCGCGCAAAACATCCGCTGGCGACACTTCACGCGCCGCATAACCGGCCGATTGCAGCGACGTCGCACGCTGCAGCAAACGTTGTTGCGCATCGCCCTCGGCGGCCCATTCCCATGTACCGCCGGTTTCCAGCCAGCGCAATCCATTCGGCTGCGCGTGCTGCAGTTTGAGATGCTCTTCCATCGAGAGCGCATTAAGCAGGTGATAACTTTGCGGCTGTTTGCCGTTGGAGTTCACCCAGGCAAACGTGGTGCTGCTGGTGCCCGCACCAATGTGTTGCTGTTCAAATACGGTAACTTCAACGCCCTGCAACGCTAAGGCGCGCGCCACCGCTAATCCGATAACGCCGCCGCCAATAATGGCAATTTTCTGTGCTGTCATAATGGGCTCCTGAATTAAGTGCCGCTATCATAACAGCCTGGCTGAGCGAAAATTGCTATTACTAAATAGGGATAATTTATCTGGATATAAGAATTTCATCTTACTCCGGATGCTTAAATTATACCGACGTTAGAATCTTCCCATCGGCGAAATAGGCCAGCAAATTCTCCAGCACATTATTGGTCATTTGCGCGCGCGTTTCATGAGTTGCACTGGCAATATGCGGCGTCAAAAGCACATTTTCCAGTTCACGTAGCGCGGGATTAATTTTTGGCTCATCCGGATAAACATCCAGCGCGGCACCTTTAATGGTTCCCTGCTGCAATGCCGCGATCAGGTCGGGTTCATGGATTACCGTGCCACGCGCAATGTTGATCACTACGCCCTGTTTGCCGAGCGCCGTGAGCACTTTGGCATTTACCAGCTGGAAATTCTCTTTGCTGCCCGGCAGGGCCAGCACCAGAAAATCGCTAAAGGCAGCAAGTTGCTCGATGTTGTCGCAGCGCTTATAGCTCACGTTTTTCGCCGAACGCGCGGTATACGCCACCTCCATGCCAAAAGCTTCGGCACGGCGCGCAATCGCTAAGCCAATCGCGCCCAATCCGGCGATACCGATTCTTTTTCCGCTGGCGCGGCTGGAGAGCTCAACGCCGTTATTTTCCCATGCACCGGATTTTGCAAACTGATGGTAAGCCACCAAATTACGCGAGAACGCCAGCGTTAACGTCAGCGCCAAATCGGCGACATCGTCGGTCAGAATATCGCGGGTGATGCTGACCTGAATATCGTGTGCGGTCGTGTATTTAAGGTCGATACGATCGGTGCCGACGCCGAATACGGCAATCGCTTTACACGCTGGCAATTGTTCCAGCAGTGCAGTTTCAACCCCGACATCGCCACGCGTGACGATGGCTTTGATTGCTTTACCATGCTGCTGAATAAATTGCGCTGCGTCTTGCTGCTCATATAAGCGATGGCAGTGGAAATGTTGCGTGAGCTTTTCATCTAACTGAGGCATGACCGGCTGAATAATCAGTACGGCAGGTTTGGTATTCGTCATTATATTGTCCATTAGCGGTATTTATTTACCACCAGCCTAACGGAGTTATTTATGTTACGGCGTTGCTGTTACTTATTTCGCTAATAAGATCACGCTGAAATAAATGCCAAGTAGCAGCATAGCGATTCAATCGTTGCTAAATGAGAAAACGAAACTTGTCTAATGCGCTTACTGTCATCGGTAAACCTTGCCGTAATAGCGAGTCCAGTACAACCGCATAAGGTGAATGGTTCATCAGTAGAAATTGAGATCCCGTCCCTGGTCGGCCAATTCCTGCATTGCCTCATTACTCTCTTGCGCACGTTTATCTTTGAATTGCATAAGATCAGCAAAAAGCACTCGACGATGGCGACCAGTTTTATGGTAGGGAAGCTGACCTTGCTCTAACAGTTTCACCAGATGTGGGCGTGAAACGTTCAAAATATTCGCCGCTTCCTGCGTAGTTAATTCTGCGTGTACAGGAACAACCTGAACCGCATTTCCCACCGCCAACTCACCTAAAACAGCCATCAGTAGTGTCAGAGCTGACGTTGGCAGTTCAATCTGATGCGTTTCGTTGTCTGCATCCTGAATGGTTATTTTTTGTGTTTCCTGCTTGGTGGATAGATACGTTGCGAGCTCCCTCTGTCCGCGCAAAGCGGCCTCAATCTCCTTCGGAGCCGGAAGGCTCAAGCTATCCAGAATTGAGTTTTTCATGCGTTTTCCAATTAATTGTTTGTGGTTGCTAATTGCAGTCACAGAATAATAATCGCAATAAACGAAACAATCAACATTCGAAATAAACGAAACGCAGATTAACCACACGGCCCTTGCTGGCGAACTCACCTTACGCAGTCTACGGTTAATCAAAAAGCATAAAAAATTCACCAACCATGGATAGCCATTATGACCACCCATGTCGACACCACAGCACATCAAACAAGCGAACTCCTTCAGCTGCAGCAAATTTTACAGGCGCATCTCGAACATTTACTGCCTGCCGGACAGCAAAGCGATCGCGTGCGTGCCGCGATGCGTGCCGGTACGCTGGCGCAGGGCAAGCGCATCCGTCCTTTATTACTGCTGCTGGCAGCGCGCGATATGGGTTGCGAGCTGACGCAAAATGGCGTTCTCGATCTCGCCTGTGCAGTGGAAATGGTACATGCGGCATCGCTGATTCTGGATGACATTCCCTCGATGGATAACGCGCAGATGCGTCGTGGTCGCCCTACCGTGCATCGCGAATTTGGTGAAAACGTGGCGA
This sequence comes from Candidatus Pantoea symbiotica, assembly GCF_056491525.1. Lineage (NCBI taxonomy): Bacteria > Pseudomonadati > Pseudomonadota > Gammaproteobacteria > Enterobacterales > Erwiniaceae > Pantoea > Candidatus Pantoea symbiotica. The sequence goes on along the minus strand of NZ_JBSZHR010000003.1, from coordinate 790,042 downwards.
TTCTTGCTGCCATCGCGCTGCTGAGCCGCGCATTTGAAGTGATTGCCATTGCACCCGGTTTGCCTGCCATGCATAAATCTGAAGCGATTGCCGAACTCTCTGCTGCCGTCGGCTTGCAGGGCTTGGTGCAAGGGCAGTTCCAGGATCTGCACGACGGCGCGCAGAGCCGCAGTCCAGAAGCGATCGCCCTGACCAATGAACTGAAAACCAGCGTGCTGTTTCGCGCCACGCTGCAAATGGCGGCGATTGCCGCTGATGCTTCACCGCAGGTGCGGCAACGTCTTAGCTTCTTCGCCCAGGATCTGGGCCAGGCGTTTCAGCTGCTCGACGACCTCGCCGACGGTTGCAAACACACCGGTAAAGATGTGCATCAGGATCAGGGCAAATCCACGCTGGTACAGATGCTCGGTGCTGACGGCGCGGAACGTCGCTTACGCGATCACCTGCGTAGCGCCGATGCACACCTTGCCTGCGCCTGCCATCGCGGCATCGCCACTCGCCAATATATGCACGCGCTGTTTAATCAACAGCTAGCGATGTTCAACTGAGCGCGGCTCCGCCGGTGGGCCACTTTGCGGTGATCGCGCCGCCGCTTTATAGCCACTTTCACGCGTTGCAGGCGTTAGCACAAACGTTGCTGGCGCGTGGCCATCGCATCACCTTCATCCAGCAAGCCGATGCCCGCACCTTGCTCAGCGACGAACGCATTGATTTTGTTGCCGTCGGCCAGCAGACGCATCCGGCCGGATCGCTGGCGCCCGTGTTGCATCGGCTGGCTTCGCCGGGCGGCCTGTCGCTGTTTCGCGTGATCGACGATCTCGCGTCCTGCACCGATATGCTGTGCCGCGAACTGCCTGCGGTGCTGAAAGCGTTGAACATCGATGGCGTGATCGCCGATGAGATGGAAGCGGCGGGCGGATTGGTTGCTGAAGCGCTGCATCTGCCGTTTGTCTCGGTGGCCTGCGCCTTGCCGGTCAATCGTGAAGCCGGGATTCCGCTGGCGGTGATGCCCTTCCGTTTTGCACAGGATGAGAAAGCGCTGAAACGTTTTCAGGCCAGCAGCGATATTTATGATCGCATCATGCGTCGTCACGGCGACGTGATCCTCAAACACGCGCGGGCGTTTAATTTGACGGAGCGGCGCGGATTACATCAGTGCCTATCGCCGCTGGCACAAATCAGTCAAATGGTGCCGGCCTTTGATTTTCCGCGTCAGCAACTGCCCGCCTGCTATCACGCCGTGGGGCCACTGCGCGTCCCGGTTGCGCCTGCGCCGCTCAATGCGCCCTGGCCGGCGCTGCGCCAGCCGGTGATTTATGCCTCGCTGGGAACACTGCAAGGCCATCGATTCCGGCTGTTTCTGCATCTGGCGCAGGCGTGCCGCCAGCAGCGGCTGTCGTTGGTGATCGCCCATTGCGGGGGATTGAACACCGAACAGGCGCATCAGCTGGAGCTCGCTGGCGCGGCGTGGGTGACGGATTTCGTCGATCAACGCGCCGCCCTGCAGCACGCCCAGCTGTTTATCACCCATGCTGGATTGAACAGCGCGCTGGAAGCACTGGAATGCGGCACGCCGATGCTGGCGCTGCCGATTGCTTTTGATCAGCCTGGCGTGGCGGCGCGTATTGAGTGGCATGGAGTTGGTCGCCGCGCATCACGCTTTAGCCGCGTTCATCAACTGGAGCAACATCTGCAACAATTGCTGACCGACAATCGTTACGCGCTACGGATGTCAGCGATACAGGCACAACTGCAGCGCGCAGGCGGTTGCCAGCGCGCGGCTGACATCGTCGAGCAGGCGCTGTGTCAGCAGCAAGTTGTGCTGGCGGAGGCGACCTGATGCGCTCGCAATATGATGTGATTTTGGTCGGTGCCGGACTAGCGAATGGCTTGATTGCGCTGCGCCTGCGTCAACTGCAGCCGCAGCTGAAATGCCTGTTGCTGGAGAGCGACGCGCATCCGGCAGGCAATCATACCTGGTCGTTTCATTACAGCGATCTCAGCGCCGAACAGCTGCGCTGGCTGCAACCGCTGATTACCGTGCGTTGGTCAGGTTATCAGGTGCGTTTTCCTGCGCTGCGCCGCAATCTGGACGGGGATTATTGTTCCATCGCATCAGGCGATTTTGCCCGCCATCTTTACGCGGCGATGGGTGACGATCTGTGGACAAACACAGCCGTACAACAGGTAAAACCCACGCAGGTGACGCTGGCGGATGGCCGTGAACTTGCTGCGCAAGTGGTGATTGATGGTCGCGGCCTGCAGCCGACGCCGCATCTGCAGCTGGGTTATCAGGTGTTTCTGGGACAAGAGTGGCAGCTGGCGCAGCCGCACGGCCTGCAACAGCCGATCCTGATGGATGCCACCGTCGATCAGCAAGCGGGCTATCGGTTTGTTTACACGCTGCCGCTCAGCGCCGATCGGCTATTGATTGAAGATACCCATTACGTTAACCAGCCCACGCTGGCGGAGAACACCGCTCGTCAGCACATCGCCGACTATGCCAATCAGCAAGGCTGGCGGCTTAGCACGCTGCTGCGTGAAGAGCATGGCATTTTGCCGATTACCCTGAGCGGCGATATCGATCGATTCTGGCAACAGCAGCGCGGCCAACCGTGCAGCGGCCTGCGCGCCGGACTGTTTCACGCCACCACCGGTTACTCCTTGCCGTCCGCCGTGGCGCTGGCGGAGTTAGTAGTAGCGCTGTTGCCCACCGATGCCAGTACGCTCAGCCAACACATCGAACGCTTTGCCCGTCAGCAGTGGCGCGAGCAGCGATTTTTCCGTCTGCTAAACCGCATGCTGTTTTTGGCCGGCAAGCCGCAGCAGCGCTGGCGCGTGATGCAACGCTTTTACCGGCTTGATGCCGGGTTAATTAGCCGCTTTTACGCCGGGCAACTGCGCCTGCGCGATAAAACGCGGATTCTGTGCGGCAAGCCGCCGGTGCCCATCGGTGAAGCGCTGCGCGCGCTGTTGAATTCTGTCGAACCAGGGAAGAAAAAATGAAACGCACTTATGTGATTGGCGCAGGCTTTGGCGGCCTTGCGCTGGCGATTCGCCTGCAAGCGGCAGGCATACCAACCACTTTACTCGAGCAACGCGACAAACCGGGCGGACGCGCCTATGTGTTTGAGGATAGCGGCTTTACCTTCGATGCCGGGCCAACGGTGATCACCGATCCCAGCGCCATCAAAGAGTTGTTCACGCTGGCGGGAAAATCGCTAAGCGATTACGTCGAGCTGATGCCGGTCACGCCCTTCTATCGCCTGTGCTGGGAAGATGGCAAACAGCTCGATTATGACAACAATCAGCCGCTGCTGGAGCAGCAGATCGCCACGTTCAATCCTCAAGACGTTGAAGGCTATCGTCAGTTTCTCGCCTATTCGCGCGAAGTGTTTAAAGAGGGTTATCTGAAACTCGGCACGGTGCCGTTTCTGCAGGTGCGTGACATGCTGCGCGTCGCGCCGCAGTTGGGACGTCTGCAAGCATGGCGTAGCGTCTACAGCATGGTGGCGAAGTTTATTCAGGACGATCATCTGCGCCAGGCGTTTTCCTTTCACTCATTGCTGGTGGGCGGTAATCCTTTTGCAACGTCATCGATCTATACCTTAATTCATGCGCTGGAACGTGAATGGGGCGTGTGGTTTCCGCGCGGCGGCACCGGCGCGTTGGTGCAGGGCATGGCGCGACTGTTTGAGGACCTGGGCGGCGAGCTGTTACTGAATGCCGAAGTGAGCCAGCTGGAAACCAGCGGTAATCGCATTAGCGGCGTTCAGTTAGAGGACGGACGACGCTTCGATGCCGCCGCTGTGGCCTCCAATGCCGACGTGGTGCATACCTACGACAAACTGCTGCGCCATCATCCGCTGGCAATGAAACGTGCGACATCGCTGAAGCGTAAGCGTATGAGCAACTCGCTGTTTGTGCTCTATTTTGGCCTTAATCAGCCGCATGAACAGCTCGCGCACCACACCGTCTGTTTCGGTCCGCGCTATCGAGAGTTGATCGATGAGATTTTTAACAGCAACCAGCTGGCAGAAGATTTTTCACTTTACCTGCACGCGCCCTGCAGCAGCGATCCGTCGCTGGCACCGCCCGGCTGCGGCAGCTTTTATGTGTTAGCGCCGGTGCCGCATCTCGGCACCGCTGACATCGACTGGCAACAGGAAGGACCGCGCTTGCGCGATCGAATTTTTGCTTATCTGGAGCAGCACTACATGCCGGGATTACGTCAGCAATTAGTGACACACAGAATGTTTACCCCGTTTGATTTTCGCGACACGCTGCATGCCCATCACGGCTCGGCGTTTTCGCTGGAACCGATTTTAACGCAAAGCGCCTGGTTCCGACCGCATAACCGCGATGCCGATATCAGCAATCTCTATCTGGTGGGTGCGGGTACGCATCCAGGCGCGGGCGTGCCCGGCGTGATTGGTTCGGCCAAGGCCACCGCCAGGCTGATGCTGGAGGATCGCGCCGAATGAATCGACAGCCTTTACTTGAGCAAGTAACGCAAACCATGGCGGTCGGCTCGAAGAGTTTCGCCACCGCCGCCAAGCTGTTTGATGCACCGACGCGCCGTAGCACGCTGATGCTCTATGCCTGGTGTCGTCACTGCGACGATGTGATTGATGGGCAAACGCTGGGCGAAGGCGGCACGCAGCATGCTGTGGAAGACGCGCAGGCACGCATGCAGCATCTGCAGATTGAAACCCGTCGCGCCTACAGCGGCGCGCACATGGATGAACCGGCGTTTAAGGCGTTTCAGGAAGTGGCGATCATCCATCAGCTGCCGCAGCAACTGGCGTTTGATCATCTGGAAGGCTTCGCCATGGATGCACGCGACGAACACTATGCCAGCTTCGATGATACGCTGCGCTACTGCTATCACGTCGCGGGCGTGGTCGGTTTGATGATGGCACGCGTGATGGGCGTGCGCGACGAAGCGGTGCTCGATCACGCCTGCGATTTAGGACTGGCGTTCCAGCTCACTAACATTGCGCGCGATATCGTTGAAGATGCCGAAAATGGCCGCTGCTATCTGCCACAAACCTGGCTCGATCAGGCGGGATTACGCGCCGATACGCTGACAGCGCCGCAACATCGCGCGGCGCTCGCCACACTGGCAGCGCGTTTAGTGACGGAAGCGGAACCCTATTATCACTCGGCGCGATCCGGCTTACCGGGCTTGCCGCTGCGCTCGGCGTGGGCCATCGCTACGGCTCGCGGCGTTTATCGCGAAATTGGCGTCAAAGTTCAGCACGCCGGTGTGCACGCCTGGGATTCACGGCAGCGCACCAGTAAAGGTGAAAAACTGGCGCTGCTGGTGAAAGGGGCTGGTTTGGCCATCACTTCGCGTGTGGCTCGTCCTGAACCGCGTCCGGCTGGTCTGTGGCAGCGTCCTCGTTGATTTTTCGCCCATGGCGCTGGCGCAGCGTGGCTTGCAGCTTATTCAGCGGTGGCGCGTAGAGAAAACCAAATGACACGCAGCCTTCACGCCCGCGCACCGCATGATGCATGCGGTGCGCCATGTATAAGCGCTTAAGATAGCCTTTGCGCGGGATATAGCGGAACGGCCAGCGTTGATGCACCAGGCCATCGTGCACCATGAAGTAGAGCGCACCGTAAGTCGTCATTCCGGCACCAATCCACTGCAGCGGCCACATGCCTTGCACACCGACATAAATCAGCACAATCGCCAGTACCGCAAACACCACCGCATAAAGATCGTTGAGCTCAAACTTACCGCTGTGCGGTTCATGGTGCGACAAATGCCAGCCCCATCCCCAACCGTGCATGATGTATTTATGCGACAGCGCCGCGACGATTTCCATCACCACCACGGTTGCCAATAAAATAAGCACGTTCCATAACCAGAGCATTGTTCGTCCATTTGTGGAAAAGGGAAATACTAAAGGTGGACGCGGATGAGCGATGGCGCAAGCGACAAATTTAATATGACCGCACTCGATAATCCGTCGACTTTACATCTCCCCACTCACTCGTTAGTATTGCCCTCCTTTCAGCGGTCAATCGCCGCTGCGTAAGCGTTAACGTCAACCAACGCACCATAAGCAGACTCGGTCTGCCTCATTGCTATGGTGCGAAAATATGACCCATACCGCGTTATCTGCGAATCCTGCTCTGCGTCGTTCTGGTTTTTTCCTGTTCTTACTGCTGCTGACAGCGGCCAACTTGCGCACGCCTATTACCGCGGTCGGCCCGGTGCTGGAAAACATCAGGCTGACGTTTGGCTTGAGCGCCAGCGCGGCGGGCGTGATCAACTTCTTGCCGCTGTTGATGTTCGCTACCTTAGCGCCACCTGCAGCCTGGTTCGGCAACCGTTTTGGTCTTGAGCGCAGTTTATGGGGCGCATTGCTGCTCATCACGCTGGGATCGATTCTGCGTATCAGCGGCAGTGAATATGCGTTGTGGGCGGGAACCATCATCCTGAGCTCGGGGATTGCGGCGGCCAACGTGCTTCTGCCGCCGCTGATTAAGCGGGATTTCACCGAACACACCGCGCGATATGTTGGCTTGTACGCGATGACCATGGCAATAACCGCCAGCATTGCGTCGGGCGTGGTGGTGCCGCTGGCAGAGCTGAGCAGCGCGGGCTGGCGACTCTCATTAGCAGTGTGGCTGGTTCCGGCGATCGTCGCGCTGTTAGCCTGGCTGCCGTATCTTAAGAAGCCTGCGTCTCAGGCAAAAAACAGTGCCAACAGTACATCAACGCGCTCACCGTGGCGCGCGGCCTTAGGCTGGCAGGTTTCGCTGTTTATGGCCTGCCAGTCGCTGGTGTTTTACACCCTGATTGGTTGGTTCACGCCTTTCGCGCAAGACAGCGGCATTAGCCAGCTGGAAGCGGGCGGCATGCTGTTTGTCTATCAGATTGTGGCCATCGTTTCGAATCTGGCCTGCATGAGTGCACTGAAGAAAATGCGCGATCAGCGGGCGATTGGTTTTCTCGCCTCGCTGTCGATTTTTGTCGCTGTCGCCGGACTGTTAATTGCACCGAATTATGCGCTGCTGTGGCTGATCCTGGCGGGATTAGGCGCTGGCGCATCGATGGTGATTTGCCTGTCACTGTTTAATCTGCGCACCCATGATCATTTGCAGGCGTCGAAATTGTCGGGCATGGCGCAATGCGTCGGTTACGGATTAGCGGCGCTGGGCCCGCTCTGTTTTGGTCTGCTGCATGATGTCAGCGGCAACTGGCAGTGGCCGCTGGTGCTGCTGTTGGTGATTGCGGCACTACAGATGGTTGTGGCTACGCTGGCTGGGCGGGCGCGGGTTATTTAACCTGGAAGTCATCCAGCGTGGTGCGGGTCAAGGGATCTTGCTGAGTGGCGCTTAACAGCGAATCGAGCAAACCCGGAAAACGAGCGTCGAGATCGTCGCGTCGCAGCGACAACAGATTTTCACGTCCTGAGGGTTTCTGCCAGATAATGCCGCCCTCGCGCAGCACGCGCCAGTGATGAGTTAAGGTGGATTTGGAGACGCCTTTCAGCAGCGATCCGCAGGTGTGTTCGCCGCCGTCCGCCAGAATGCTGATCACCGTCATACGCATCGGATTGCCCAACGCCGCCAGCACATTCTCTAGCCTGATTTCGTCGCGCTGTGGGTGGTTTTCCAGCATGGCGTGCCTCTTAATAGTGGGTAGAACCACGAATTATCCGGCAGGCAAGGCTCGATGTACAGAACACGGCGAGCGGTTGCCCGCCGTGGATTTGACATTACTGGCTAATGGTTTGCTTAAGCGCCGCAATCGAGGAGGTCACGCCCGCTTCCACCGACATGGTGAGATCTTCCATCTCCAGCGATACCCAATCGTTGTAGCCCATCATGCGTACCACCGAGAAGAACTCTTTCCACCACTGCAGATCCTGGCCGCAACCGACGGCAACATAGTTCCACGCGCGGTTCGCGACATCTTCCACCGGCTTGGTTTCCAGCAGACCGTTGATGTCCACCAGCCCGCGCTCCAGACGCACATCTTTGCCGTGGCAGTGATGAATCGCCGGGCCAAGCGCGCGCGCGGCGGCAATCGGGTCCGCGCCCATCCACAGCAGATGGCTGGGATCAAGGTTCAGGCCGACCATATCACCGACCGCGTCGCGCAGGCGGAACAAGGTTTCCGGATTCCACACCAGCATCGAACTGAAATTCTCCAGCGCAAACTTCTCCACGCCGCTGTTTTTGGCGCGCTGCACCAGCCCTTGCCAGTAAGGGATCGCCACTTCATTCCACTGATAATCGAGGCAGTTTTTCAGCGTCGGCGGCCAGCTCACGGTGTAAGTGATCCAGTTTGGAATGGTGTCGTGCGGGCTGGCAGGCGGCAGGCCGCTCATCATCACGATTTTTTTCACGCCCAGTTCACCGGCCAGCGCCAGCGCGTTTTCGGTATCACGCTTGTGCTTGCTGCCCAATTCGCCCGGATCGAGCGGATTACCCGACACGTTCAGCGCCGCAATCGACATGCCGCGACTCTCCAGCGCTTGCAGCAGCTGTTGACGCTGCGTGGCACTCGCCAGCAATTCTTCGGTACGCAGATGCGGTGCCGGTGACCAGCCGCCGGTCGTCATCTCAACACCGTTAACACCGAGTTCCAGCAATTTATCCAGCATCTGTTCAAACGGCAGATGACCGAGGCTATCGGTACAAAACGAAAGTTTCATGGCAATCCTTATTCGTAGTTAACCCAGCTCGCGCCGTTGTCCGCAGAACGCACGCAGTTTTCAATCCAGCGCACACCTTCAATCCCGGCGTTGATATCGGGATAGATCAGGTTATCGAGGGTTTTTTGGTCGCCCTGTTGAGTAGCGTGAATGGCGATGGCAAATTTCAGATAGATGTTGGCCCAGGATTCCGCCAGACCTTCAGTATGCAGCGCGCCCAAACGTTCATCCGCCAGAGCGCTTTCATGCAGATACGGCATGCCGTGATGCATGATCTGATTCGGTTGGCCCTGCACTTCATATTTCAACTCGCCAGGGTTGTAGTCGCTCCACTCCAGACTAGCGCGTGAACCAATCACGCGAATGCTTTGGCTGTCCATCGAACCGGCATTAATGGATGAGGCCCACATGCGCCCTACTGCGCCATTGTCGTAATGCATCAGCACCATGGCGTTATCTTCCAGCGGCGCACGCGACGGAATAAAGCTCTGGCGATCGCACAGCAGTGATTTCACTTTCAGCTCTGGCAGCACCAGCTGTGAGATGTAGAAGGTGTGAGTAGAGATATCGCCGAGCACAAACGACGGACCGGCAATCTTAGGGTCGACGCGCCATTTTTGCGCTTCGCTGAATTTGTCGGCGCTGTCATTAGCGCTGAAGCCGTGGGTGTATTGCAGCTCCACCATGCGCACATCACCAATTTCGCCATTGGCGATCATCGCCCGCATCTGCATCAACAGCGGATGGCCAGAGAAACCGTAAGTTACGCCGACAATCAGCCCTTTTGCCGCCGCGAGGGCTTTGATTTCCAGCGCTTCGGCGGTGGTGAAGAACAGCGGTTTTTCACAAATCACGTGAATACCGGCATTCAGCGCCGCTTTGGTGATCTCAAAATGGGTGCCGTTTGGCGTGGCGATGGACACCACTTCAACTCCATCCTCACGCTTCGCCTCTTCGGCCAGCAGCTGCTGATAAGTGGCGTAGCAGCGATCCGCATCGAGTCCTAAGTTGACGCCGAAATCGCGGCCGCGCTCGGCATCGATATCAAAGGCGCTGGCAACCATCTGATACGCCGTGTTATCACGCAGCGCACCGCAACGATGTTTATAACCAACCTGGCTGAGACGACCGCCGCCGATCATGGCCCAGCGCAGTGGGCGTGGAATACTCTTTTCACCGATGAGCATAACAACTCCTGTTTATTTTGCACCCGAGTGCAAAATGGTTTGAGGTAAGATGTTGGGTATTGTTTTTCTGATATTTTACTTTTTGCTACCGGGTGCAAAACGAGCCACTCAGGTGAGCCTTTAATGATGTTTCTTGCTTTGTGGTGAGCAAAATGTCGGCGAAGACGGCTTTTTAGTCAATCTGCCAAAGTGCAAATCAGCGAAAGCGATCACAAAAAGTTAATGAAATGCACCCGATTGCAAAAAACGTTGCAATCGGGTGCAAAGATCAAACATAATCGCAACATCATAAAAACAGGGTTAATTGTCGCGCTTTACGCCAAATGCGTGCGCTTAGGTGTTTATTTTCCGTTGGGTTTCACGTTCAATGCTGGGGGTCTCCGCTTTTTCCCCTATGCAGGTGCTATGAGTAAACCAACCGCAAAATCCCACAAAGCCACCGCCAGCGATGTGGCAAGACTGGCTGGCGTCTCGAAATGGACGGTGTCGCGTGCCTTTACGCCCGGCGCGTCCATTTCCGAGAAAGCGCGCGAACGCGTCATCGCCATTGCCACCGAGTTAGGTTATCGCCCTAACCTGCTGGCGCGCAGCCTGTCGCAGAAAAAGACTCAGATTATTGGCGTGGTGATCGACGAGCTAAAAAATCCGCACTCGATGCTGATGCTCGACACTGTCACCCGCCAGCTGCAGCAGCGCGGCTACATGGCGCTGCTGCTGAATATTGGTAGCGGTGAAAACTACCGTGCGGTGCTGTCGCTGGCCGATCAGCTGCAGGTCGATGGCATGTTGTTTCTCGGTACGGTGCTGAGTGATGAACTGATCGCCGTGGCGCGTGAAATGCACCACATTCCGCTGGTGCAGGTGTGTCGTAACAACGACGAACCCGGCATTGAAGTGGTCAATGTCGACGGATTGCAGGCGGGTAAACAGCTGGGTGAACTGCTGCTGGCGCAAGGTTATACGCGCATCGGATACATGATGGGCCCGGCCACCAGCAGCCATCACACGCTGCGTTTAGAGGGTTTGCAACTTGCGCTCAACGAAGCTGGCTTAGCGCTTGAAGTCCTGCTCACCGCCGGTGAATACGCCCGCGAACGCAGCTACGACGTGTTGACCGACTATCTCAACGCACAAGCGCCCGATCAGCGGATAGAAGCGCTGTTTTGCGAAAACGATGTGCTGGCGCTCGGCGCGCTGGCGGCACTGCGCGAAGGTGCAGGCAACAAATTTATGGCGGTGGTGGGTTTCGATGACATCGACGAAGCCAGCTTGCCCGGCTGGCAGCTCACCACTTTCAGCCAACGTATTGATTTGATCGTCACTGAAGCCCTGAACCGGCTGATTGATGAACGTGCCACTCCGGGTGGCGTTTGGTCTCAGGGAGAATTGCGTATTCGACGCTCTCACCTGAAGCCGTGAGGTAACAAGGAGGAGAGATGAAGTTGTCGTTGCATGGCGTGTCTGTTTGGTACAGCAATGCCGTCACTCAGTTACGCATCGCCCATGAGACAGGCTTTAGTGGGCTGGAAATCCTGCCAGAACATCTGTATCGCTATCTGGAAAACGGTGGCAGCTATGCTGCCTACCGCGAGCTGATGGCGAAATACAGCGTCGATATTACCTGTATCAATGCGCTGAAACGCATTGGTCGCCATGAGCCGCAAGCGCGCGCTGAACTGCTGCGCGAAGCGGAAAAAATCTGCCAGGCTGCGGTGGAGCTGCGTTGTCCGGTAGTGCAAATCATGGCGCTGACCGAACTCGATCACCTGTCCGCTGCCGAACGTGATGCCATCCTGCTGGAGAATATCTCCGCCATCGCCGATATCGGCGCACCGCACGGCATCAAATTCCAGATTGAAGTCGTCGCCTTCACCGCGTTCAATTCGCTGCAACACGCGCTTGATCTGATTAAACAGAGCGGCAAAGACAACCTCGGCGTGGTGGTGGATTTCTGGCACCTGCATGCTGGCGGCGGCACCACGCCTGCCGAAGTGGCGCGCATGGATAAAGATCTGATTTACGGCGTGCATTTCTGCGATGGTCGCGCAGCTAAACCGGGCGAAGCCTGGGATGAGTGGGTACAACGCGACTATGCGCCGGGCGAAGGCGACGTGGATATTGCCGCCTGGGTGGCGGCGGTAAAAGCTACAGGTTACGACGGCGTTTGGTCACCGGAACTCTTAAGCCCGCAAAACTGGGAAGACGATCTGTGGGATATTTCCCGCCACTGCTATGAAGATATGAATAAATATATTCATTAACATAAAGGGCGCCCGATAAACGGGTTTCTCGCGAATACGGTCACCATAAATGGCGACCCTACAACATATTCCGTAGGGTCGCCATTTATGGTGACCTTATATTAACCTACCTCTGAAAAAATAATAACGAACGCAGATTCGTCGCTAGCGCCTGCGCGCTATTTAGCGCGATGTCATTGCGTCTGAAATATCTGAACGTCGTGCTCTGTCAATATTCATGTCTTGAAGATTAAGGGATAAGAAGTATGAACCGAAGAGAAGCGCTCTTTTCGCTCAGTGGAATTGTGGCATCCCTCGCCGTCGCGCCGCAACTGCGGGCGAAAGAGCTGCACAATGTCCCGCTGGAAACCAAACTCAGCCCCGATCACCTGCCGCAACCCGCATGGCAAGACGGTTATCAGGTGCTCACTAATCCGCTGGATCGCCAGAATCTGGCCGCCATTTTTGATCGTCTGATCCCCGCCGATGACCTTGGCCCGTCCGCCAGTGAAGCAGGCGCAATTGAGTTCCTCGATAACCAGTTAGCCGGAGATTATGGCTCCGGCGCGGCGCTCTATTTGCAGGCGCCGCTGCATCCGGAAAATGAAGCGGCGTTGATGGGCAGCCCGCAATTTCTCACGCCACCGAAAGCGCGCTATTTAACCGGCTTAACCGCGCTGGAAAAGTGGGCGCAGCAACAGCATCAGGCTTCATTGCATACCTTATCAGCTGAACAGATCGATATATTCCTGATAGCAATGGAAGACGGCAAGATCGATTTAGGAAAAGACGTGAATAGCCAGGCGCTGTTTGAATTAATGCTACAAAACGCGCGCGAAAGCTATTTAGCGGATCCGATTTATGGCGGAAATAAAAATATGGTGGGCTGGAAAATGATCGGTTTTCCTGGCGCACGTTATGACTATCGCCCTTATATCGAACGCCGCAACGAAAATCTGGCGCTCATTCCCGTCAGTCTGATTCCTAACGATTAAATAGCCGGAGCTGAGTCAATGTCATTAGTAAGAAATAAAGCTGACGTGGTCATCGTCGGCTTAGGTTGGGCCGGTTCGGTGATGGCGGAAGAGCTAACCCGCGCGGGACTCAACGTGGTCGCCATTGAGCGCGGCGCCTGGCGCGATACCTCGACCGATTTTCCGGTCGCCATTGACGCCGATGAACTGCGCTTCCACACGCGCCGCAAAATCCTGCAACCGATGAGCGTGGAAACCACCACCTTCCGCAACCGCAGCGATCAGCTTGCGGCGCCGGTGCGTAACTGGTCGGCGTTTCAGTTTGGCTGGAACGTCGGCGGTGCTGGCACGCACTGGGCGGGCATGTCATGGCGCTTTACGCCGTGGGATTTTGAAGTAGCGAAGCAAACCCGTGAACGCTACGGCGCGCAGAAGATGCAGGGTTTGCAGTTGCAGGATTGGGGCGTGACCTACGACGAAATGGCACCGTTCTACGATCGCTTCGAGCGTATTGCGGGGACTTCCGGCATCGCGGGCAATCTCAACGGCCAGCCGCAAGCAGGCGGCAATATCTTTGAAGGCCCACGTTCGCGTGACTATCCTACCCCGCCGCTGAAAGATACGCATTGGATGAGCAAGTACCGCAAAACCACCGAGAATATGGGTTATCACCCGTTCACGGTGCCTGCCGGTAACCTGTCGCAAGCCTATGTGAATCCGCTCGGCGTCAGCATGGGTCCGTGTACGTATTGCGGCTTCTGCGACTTCCACGGCTGCGGCAACTTCTCCAAATCATCCCCGCAAGCCTGCATTCTGCCGGTGCTGATGCGCCGTCCAAACTTCACGCTGCTGACCGAAACTGAAGTGCTGCACGCCGTGAAGCATGACGACGGTAAAACAGTAAAAGGCGTGAAATTCATTACCCAGGATGGCGTGGAAGGTTTCCAGCCGGCGGATATTGTCTGCATCACCGCTTATCAGATGGATAACGTGCGCCTGATGCTGCTCTCCGGCGTGGGCGAGCAATACAATCCGCTGACCGGTCGCGGCACCATTGGCCGTAACTACAACTATCAAACCTGCTCCAGCGTCACCGGCTTCTTCGATAACGAATACATGAATCCGTTCATCGGCGGCGGCGCATTGGCGGTGCAGATTGATGACTTCAACGGCGATAATTTCGACCACAGCGATCTCGATTTCATCGGCGGCGCGGGCATTATGGGCTTCTCCACCAACGGTCGTCCGATTCAGAACATGAACGGCCTGCGTCCCGGCACCAAACGCTGGGGCAGCGAGTGGAAAGCGGGCTACAAGCGCGATTACCAAACCGCTGGCACCATCTTCTGCCAGGGTACCTCGATGCCGATGCGCGAAGCCTATCTCGATCTCGATCCCAACTACAAAGACCGTCACGGCCAGCCGCTGATCCGCACCACGTTCGACTGGAACCAGAACGATGTGCGCATGGCGAAGTACGTCACCGATCGCGCCATCAACATCATGAAAGAGACCGGCGGACAGCATATCGTGGTGGATAACCAGGCGGAGAAGAGTTGGAATCCGTACCAGCAGCATAGCTCGCACACCATTGGTGGCGCGGTGATGGGTGCCGATCCCAGCACCTCGGCGCTTAATCCGTATCTGCAAAGCTGGGATGCGCACAACCTGTTTGTGGTCGGTGCATCCGCCTTCCCGAACAACGGAGGTTATAACCCCACCATCACCATTGGTGCGCTGGCGGTGCGCGCCGCGCAGGCGATCCACCAGAAGTACATCAATAATCCGGCACCGCTGGTGGGGGCGTAATCATGGCGAAAGCAAAGAAAATTACCTACACGCTCGCCGCACTGGCGGTAATTGCGGGCATCGCGGCGTCGGGCCGTTTGTGGGTGGTGTTAGACAGCGCGCGCTCCAACGTTGCCGACAACAAGGTGCAGCTGGCCGATTTCCATAGCAACGACGATGCCGCCATCAAACGCGGTGAGTACGTGATGCGCCTCGCCGACTGCGCCGCCTGTCATAATGCGGACTTCTCCGGCGGCTACAAAATCGATACGCCCTTTGGCGCGTTGCAGACCTCGAACATATCGCCGGATCGTGAAACCGGCATCGGTAACATGACCGAGCGCGATTTCTTCAACGCGGTGCGTCAGGGACGCGGCGAACACGGCTTCCTTTATCCGGCGATGCCGTACACCGCTTACACCCAAATGAGCGATGGCGATATGCACGATCTTTGGGCCTACTTCTCGGCGCAAAAACCGGTGCACAACGCCATCGATGAGAATGCGGGCATGAATTTCCCGTATAACATTCGTCTGGCGATGGCCGGCTGGAACCTGTTGTTCTTCGATAACAACGCGTTCAAGCCACAAACTGCGCAGAATGACGAGTGGAATCGCGGCAAATACATCGTTGATGGCCCGGCGCACTGTAGCGTTTGTCACACCGCGCGCAACGCGCTGGGCGGCGAAATCAGTAGCCAGTACCTGCAAGGCGGCAACTTAGGAAGCTGGTACGCGCCGGATATCACGCCAAATCCTCACGCTGGCATTGGCAAATGGAGCGATGAGCAGATTGCTGACTACCTTAAAACCGGCTCTAACGGCGAAAGCGTGGCGGCGGGTCCAATGGCGGAAGCGGTTGAGCACTCCACGCAGTACTTCAACGATGTCGATTTGCACTCTATCGCCACTTATCTGCGCAGCTTACCAGCCTCTTCCACGCCGAAATCCGCCGGGTTTGTGATGGATAAAACCCGTCACGATCAGGCGGCACTGCGCTATGAAGTGGATTGCTCGGCGTGTCACGGTTTGTCGGGTGAAGGTATCACCGGCATGGTGCCCGCCTTTGCCGGCAATGGCGCGATGCAGAACGATCCCACCAACATGATCCACGCGCTGCTGGACGGTGCCCGCGCGCCGCACACCGAAGGTCGCCCAACGTCCGCAGGCATGCCAGCATTTTCCTGGAAACTTAACGATCAGGAGATGGCGGATGTGCTGAACTACGTGAGGAATTCGTGGGGAAATCAGGCTGCAGAAGTGAAGGCCAGCCAGGTCGCCGATCTGCGCAAAGTCACCGGCGCAGGCGATAAGCTGAAAGTCCCGGCAATGAAATAGCGTTTGTTCACCGTAGGGTCGCCATTTATGGCGACCTAATCCCAGGTGCGCATGAATGCGCACCCTACGAAATCCCTGTAGGGTCGCCATTCATGGCGACCCTTTTTACAGTTATTCTGGATCAACGCAGCAGCTGAGCAATCCCCCACAACGCCAACGCATGATCGTCTTCGGAAGGTAAACCGCTGATGGTGACTGCGCCGATGATCGCGCCCTGAGAAGTGAGCAGCGGGAAGGAACCACCGTGATCGGTGTAATCTTCCTGGCGAGTGTAACCCTGCTGCGCCATCCGCTCGCCTTTCTGCTCATTGAAAAGCCCCACATACATAGATGAATGACCGGTCAGCAGCACGGTATTGCGCTTGCGACGCATCCATTCCAGATTTTCTGGGGCGGATCCTGGCAACGCAGCCAAAAACAGCACCTGTCCAAAAGCATAGACTTCGATAGCCACAGGCGCATTGTCTTCACGGGCGCGCTGCTGAATGCTTTGCCCAATTTGCCACGCTAAATCGAAATCAAACTGCGGTAAACGATGCTCAGCTTCCTGCTGCAGCAGGGTTTCAAGTGACGGGAGCGATGACATGATAGGAACCTCTCAATTTGAAATAAATTTTCCATATTTTATAACATGGAATATATTTTTCGCATGTGATGAGCTTCTCAGTTCAGATTCCGCTAACCGGAATCGCGCCATAATGCACCGCGAGCCACACCGTTGGGCCGCTGCTGTCCGTCCAGTTGACGCGATGGCGGCAGCCTGCAGGAATGTTCACAAAATCGCCGACCCGCAAAATACGCTCCTGCGCTTCCCCTTCCAGCTGCAATCCTGCCGATCCTTGTAAAACCATCACCCATTCACCTTGCGTCTGGCAGTACCAGAAATCCGGCGGACTGACTTGCCCGGTGGAAACGATGCGTTCGATATGCAGATTGGGCTGCGTCAGCAGCGCTTCGAACGTCTCTGCGCTGCCGTTCTGTGCGGCGGCGGGAAAATCGCGAAACAGGTTAGTTATCATCGCGCAGGCTCGACATTTTATGAAATCAGCTCGCACTGTAACGCAGGCTTCACCCAGAAGGCTCACAGAATTTCGCGCCGCCGATTGACGCGCTGCACGCAAATCACCATCATCCTGGCCACGAATGTCCAGACTTGTCAGAGACGTGCGGGTAGGTCGCCAGGAATGGCGCCCCTACGAATGCCCGGCGTCAATTTTCGTAGGGTGCGCATGCATGTGCACCAGCAGGAGCGTGAAGGTGTCGGAACTCAGTAATGCATTGCTAGAAGAGATTGTCAGCGAAGTTCGCCCGCTCACCCAACAGGGAAAAGTGGCGGATTATATTCCGGCGCTGGCCGACGTGGATGCCGACCAGCTCGGCATCGCCATTTGCACGCCTGACGGACGCTGTTTTCAGGCGGGTGATGCCGCGACACGCTTCTCCATTCAATCGATCTCCAAAGTGCTGTCGCTCAGCGTGGCGCTCACCTTGTATGAGGATGGCGAAATCTGGCAACGCGTCGGCAAAGAGCCATCCGGACAGGCGTTTAATTCGCTGGTGCAGTTGGAGCTGGAACAAGGGAAACCGCGCAATCCGTTTATCAATGCCGGTGCGCTGGTGATGTGCGATCTGCTGGAAAGCCGCCTGACAGCACCGCGTCAGCGCATGCTGGAAATTGTGCGTCGTCTGGCGCAGCAAAATGACATCAACTACGACCGCGTCGTCGCGCGCTCTGAATACGAACATTCGGCACGCAATGCCGCGATTGCCTGGCTGATGAAATCCTTTGGCAACTTTCATAACGATGTCAGCAAAGTGATGGAAACCTATTTTCACTACTGCTCGTTAGCGATGAGCTGTGAAGAACTGGCGCGCACCTTCCTCTATCTCGCCAATCAGGGCCGCACACAGGATGATGAATCAGCGGTGATCTCGCCGCGCCAGGCACGTCAGGTGAACGCCTTGATGATGACCAGCGGCATGTACGATGGTGCCGGAGAATTCGCCTGGCGCGTGGGTATGCCGGCGAAATCGGGCGTCGGCGGCGGCATTGTGGCGGTGATCCCCGGAGATATGAGTATCGCCGTCTGGTCGCCCGCGCTGGATCATTCGGGTAACTCCTTAGCAGGCACTGCGCTGCTGGAGAAACTCACCGAGCGGCTGGGAAGATCGATTTTTTAAGGCGTCTTCAATCACCGTACAAGCCGTAGCGGCACAATTTATTGTGCGCTTTGTATCCAGGTGCGCATGAATGCGCACCCTACGGGTTTTTGTAGGGTCGCCATTCATGGCGACCGACCCACGTTAACGTGCATCACGTAATAAGCGCGCCCATTCACTCCTACACCTGGCCCTAATGTTTCCACTCTGTTTTTAACAGGTTGCATTAACGTTAACAGCCGCATCTCTTTAAGTGATTATTTTCAAAAGGTGCGAATTTTTCCTTAAATAACCTCTATTTTTTTAACCCACCATCGGCATTCGCGTTACACTTCCGCCTCATTTACGGAATCATCCACTAGCAACCATGACGTTTACACATCACTTTCGCCAGCGTTTCACTGCCTGCGTCGCCATTGTGGCGGTGCTGCTGCTGTTCGTCGCGCCGATTGTGTCGAAAACGCTTATGGAGCGTCAAAGCCAGCTGCTGGCGATGCCGCAGCACAGCATGATGGATAGCTCAATGAGCCATCATGAAATGATGATGGCGGATATGCCGATGCCCGGCATGAGCCATCACATGATGGACGACGGCGAGTTTGCCTGCGGCTATTGTGATCTGCTGGTGCATGTCCCGCTTTTGATGTGGGTGTTTATTCCGTTCATCTGGCTGATCATGGTGATCTCGCGCGCCCCGCCGCTGCCCCGCGTGGTTGCGCCGATTGTGCGTCGCTTTAGCAGCATTCATCGTCCGCGCGCCCCGCCTGCACCGCTTTCCTGCTGACCCCATTTATTGCAGCGCACGCTCAGCTCGAGCGATGTGCTAAGACAATTTCTTTTTGGAAGGAAGACGGCTTTGTCTGCTGCTCACTCTGCAGCACCGCGCGGCGCGGTGCTTAATTTGCTACGTCGCTTACATTTTTATATTGGTCTGTTTGTCGCCCCGTTCATCTTCGTTGCGGCGCTCAGCGGCACCCTTTATGTGTTAACGCCCCAGCTGGAAAACCTGATTTATGCCGATGCGCTGACTGCTGAACCACACGGCAACGCGCAGCCACTGTCCGCACAAATCAGCGCGGCCCGCGCTTATGCGGGCGAGAATCAGCATATCTACGCGGTGCGTCCTGCGCCGGGCGCAACGGATACCACGCGCGTGCAGTTCAGCGATTCCACGCTCGGTGCATCGCTGTCGCGCGCGGTGTTTATCGATCCTCATAGCCTGAAAGTGAAAGGCGATATGCCGGTTTACGGCACCAGCGGCGTGCTGCCGCTGCGCACCACCATCGACTTGCTGCACAGCAGCCTGCTGCTCGGCGATTTCGGTCGCAACTACAGCGAGCTGGCGGCGTCCTGGCTGTGGGTAGCCGCGCTGGGCGGCGTGGTGCTGTGGCTGGGAACGCGTCCGAAACGTAAGCTAAAACAGCCACGCAGCGGTTTCGCCTTCAGCCGCCACTGGCACGTTACACTCGGTCTGACGCTGGCAATCGGTTTGGTGTTCTTCTCGGTGACCGGCCTGACGTGGTCGCAATGGGCGGGCGGCAATATCGATCGCATGCGTACTGAACTGAACTGGTTGACGCCACAGGTGAATACCTCGCTCAACAGCGATACACCTGCTGCACCGGCCGATCCACACGCCGAGCATAGGGCGGATATGTCGGGCATGAGTATGCCGATGTCATCCATGACCAAACCAGCGGCGGCACCCGCCAAACCGGTGCGTAATAACGCCGCTGATGCCGACTGGGATCGCGTGCTGCATGCGGCGCGTCAGGATGGACTGAGCGCGGCGAAGCTCGAACTGCGTCAGCCGAAAAGCGCCGACAAAGCGTGGGCGGTAACGGAAATCGATCGCAGCTGGCCAACGCAAGTGGATGCGGTGTCGGTGAATCCGCAGGACTTTAGCGTGGTGGATCACGTCTACTTTGCCAGTTTCCCGCTGGTGGCGAAGCTCACGCGCTGGGGCGTGGATGCGCATATGGGCGTGCTGTTTGGTTTGCCTAATCAGCTGCTGCTGGCGTTCTTTGGCCTCGGTTTGTGCAGCATGATTGTGCTCGGTTATCGCATGTGGTGGATTCGCCGGCCAAAAGATGTGGAAGCGAATCCGGCACAAACCCTGACCGAAACCTGGATGGCGTTGCCGCATTACGCCAAAGGTGCCTGGTTGATGCTGGCGCTGGCGCTGGGTTATGCGCTGCCGGTGATGGGCGCGAGTTTGCTGGCGTTCCTGCTGCTGGATATTATGCGCTGGCGCAAACAGCAACGCGCCCCGCTCGATGAAGCGGCGCTGCTGGCCTCACAGCAATCTCCGCTGGGCATCATTCGCGCGCGATTTGCCGTGAAGCGTAAAGAGATGCGCTACTTCCTGCGCGGTTTGTTTATTCTGGCGCTGATTGTCGGCACGGTGATGAGCAATGCAATTATCGGCGGCGTCATCGATCAATATGGCATTCCGTTCAGCCACTGGTCGCTGACCATGTACATCACGCAAGGCTTTATGATTGCGTTGTACACCACGGTGTTTACCGCACTAACGTCAATTCCGCTGTGGTATTTCTTCCTCGGCGAAAAGGATGACCGAGGCTGATTTCGTAGGGTCGCCATTCATGGCGACCTTATTACCAACCGCACCGTGTTAAAAATCTGCTTTCAACACCACGCGATAGTTCGCTTTCCCGGCACGCACATGCTCCAGCGCTTCATTCACCTGCGACATCGGGAACGCTTCCACTTGCGGCGCAATATCAGTACGCGATGCCAGCTTCAACAACGCCCGCAGCTGTCCCGGCGAACCGGTTGACGATCCGGTTAACGCGCGGTCGCCAACAATCAAATTAAACGCCGGCACTTCAAACGGCTTCATTACCGCGCCCACAGTATGGAACGCGCCACGGCGCGCCAGCGCCTGATAGTACGGCTTCCAGTCCAGATCCACCGCCACGGTGCTGATGATTAGATCAAACTGCCCTGCCAACTCGCTCAGCGCCTGCGGATCGCGGCTGTTCACCACCCGATCGGCACCCATCGCTTTAATCGAATCGGTTTTCGCGGCTGAAGAACTGAATGCGGTGACGTGCGCGCCCA
Source organism: Candidatus Pantoea symbiotica (assembly GCF_056491525.1). Taxonomy (NCBI): domain Bacteria; kingdom Pseudomonadati; phylum Pseudomonadota; class Gammaproteobacteria; order Enterobacterales; family Erwiniaceae; genus Pantoea; species Candidatus Pantoea symbiotica. The sequence continues at coordinate 768,594 of NZ_JBSZHR010000003.1, read as the reverse complement.
TCGCCCGCAGCAGTTTGATCGCCATATGGCCTAAACCACCAATGCCGATCACGCCAACGCGGCTGGTGGCGGAGATATTGTGCATTAACAGCGGTTTAAACACCGTAATGCCGCCGCACAGCAACGGCCCGGCGGTGGCAATATCCAGCGCGTCCGGCAGTGGAATCACCCACTGCCAATTAGCGCGCAGGTGGCTGGCAAATCCGCCGTGATTATTGATGGTGGAGGTTTTACCGTTTTCGCAGTTCACCTGATCGCCTTCGATACAGGCATCGCAGTGCTGGCAGCTTTTCGCCGTCCAGCCAATGCCCACGCGCTGACCGATGTGCAGCCCTTTGTTTTGCGCCGTATCACCCAAAGCCACCACGCGGCCAATTACTTCGTGACCCGCAATCAGCGGATAGCGCGAGCCGCCCCATTCGTTATCGATCATCGACAAATCAGAATGGCAGACGCCGCAATAATCCACCGCGACCTGCACATCTTCAGCGGCCAGTGGACCGGCATCGTATTCGTAAGGCACCAGCGCCTCACCCGCTTGCAGAGCGGCATAGCTGGAAATTTTCATTGCTGTCCTCGGTTTGGATTGGCTGACAGTAGTTTATCAAAGCGATGCGTAATTATATGCCGAACAATCAGGGGATTAAGATAGTGAATGCTGTTTGGGAGGGAGGTGCGATAGGTAAATCGGTGCGCATTATTGCGCACCGAACAACGTATTAAAAATCTGCTTTCAACACTACGCGGTAATTGGCTTTACCCGCGCGCACATGGTCCAGCGCTTCGTTGATTTTGGACATTGGGAACTCTTCCACCTGCGGCGCGATATCCGCACGCGATGCCAGTTTCATCAGTGAACGCAGCTGGCCTGGTGAACCGGTAGAGGAACCGGTCACCGCGCGATCGCCCATAATCAGGCTGAACGCCGGTACTTCAAACGGCTTCATCACCGCGCCGACGGTGTGGAATTTACCGTGCGGCGCCAGCGCCTGGAAGTACGGCGCCCAGTCGAGATCGACTGCTACCGTGCTGATGATCAAATCAAACTGCCCAGCCAGCGCATTCAGCGCCTGCGGGTCGCGGCTGTTAACCACGCGGTCCGCGCCCATCGCTTTGATCGACTCGGTTTTGCTGGCGTTGGAGCTGAATGCCGTCACTTCTGCACCCATTGCACGCAGCAATTTAATCGCCATGTGGCCCAGGCCGCCGATACCGATCACGCCGACGCGGCTGGTTGCTGTGACATGATGCATCAACAGCGGTTTAAACACGGTGATGCCGCCACACAGCAGCGGACCGGCCGAAGTGTAATCCATCGCTTCCGGCAGCGGGATCACCCATTGCCAGTCGGCGCGCAGATGGCTGGCAAAGCCGCCTTTGTTCATGATGGTTGGCACTGAACCGTTTTCACAGTTGACGTGCTCGCCATTGATACAGGCGTTACAGTGCTGGCAGCTTTTGGCCGTCCAGCCGATGCCCACGCGCTGGCCCACTTTCAAGCCTTTGTTTTGCGCCGCATCGCCTAAGGCGCTGATGCGACCAATCACTTCGTGGCCGGCAATCACCGGGAACGAGGAGATGCCCCACTCGTTATCAATCATCGACAAATCTGAGTGACAAACACCGCAGTAATCGACCTCAACCTGCACCTCTTCAGCAGCCAGTTCACCAGCTTCGTACTCGTGAGGCACCAGCGCTTCACCCGCGTTCAAGGCGGCATAACTTTTGATTTTCATTACTGTCCTCTGTATCCAGGTTTTTGACAGGGCAAGTCTAGCAGAGCGTGTTTCCCGCTCTTGACCATAAATCCGTCACTTAGCCGCTTTAACGCGTTTAAACCGCTGAAAAGCATCAAGGGTTAAAGCGGATCGTGATTAATCGGCGTGCGATAGGCGACGCGCGCCTCTTCAATCAGTTGGCTGGCGGTTACCGTTGGCGGCAAGCGCGTTAGCACTCTGCTCGCTTGCCAGTAACACAACACCATGAGTTCATCGGATTCGCTCTCCGCCATCTCCAGCAGCCGCTCACGCAGAGTGGGAACGTCCAGCGTTTGATGTTCGTCCATTAACTCAGCAATGGTTTCGTTGAGAACCTGATGAATGATTTTCCAGGAGAGATTGGCAAACACATTGAACCTCGATGCTCTTAACGTTTGGCTCCAGGCAAATGAACTAAAAATGCTACAAGTATGAAGGTTGAAACAGGATTAACTATAGCCGCTTATTTTCTGTGCAAAGCCGCTACGGGCCGAGTTTCTTGTAGCTCGCGGATCTATAAAACGATTTTTCTTTCGCCACTTTTGCAGCAATCGAATGGCTTTGTAACAAAAAAGCACAAGCCCGCGCTGGCTGTCAGCGCAGCGCTTTGCCAAAGTAAGGCAACTTTTATCGCTGCAACAGGGAATTACCATGAGCCAATCCACCGCATTACACGCCGATCCGCTGGTTTGGGGCCACGGCCCGAAAGTGTTTGAAGTATTTCTGGAACCCACTTGCCCGTTCTCTGTGCGCGCATTCAACAAGCTCGACGCGCTACTAAAATTAGTGGGCGAAGAGAAGATGACGTTAAAAATCCGTTTGCAATCACAGCCATGGCATATGTATTCCGGCGTGATTGTGCGATACATCCTTGCCGCCTCAACCTTGCCTGAAGGCAAAGCAGCAGCCAAAAAGGTGCTGCAAGCGGTGGCCGATCATCGTGAAGAGTTTGAGTTTACCGATCACAGCCATGGCCCGAATATGGACGCCACGCCGAATCAGATTCTCGATCGTCTGGAGCAGTACAGCGGCGTTAACGCACGGGAACCATTCCTGCGTGCCGAACTGCAAAATGAGATCAAATGGCACAGCAAATATTCGCGGCAAAATGGCATCCACGTTTCACCAACCTTTATTACCAACGGTTTGGTGCAGCTGGATATCGGTAGCGGCGACGAGATTGAATCCTGGGCCAAACGCATTCTTGCCTAAGCGCGTCGGCCCGTTGTGGCGGGCCTTTGGTATGATTTCGCAATAGATTTTCGCTTGCACTGCTGATGACAACTCCGATAATCGTTATCTACCTAATTATATAGCGAGAAAGGGAATGCGATTTACTCACCTCACCGCGCTGCTGCTCACTGCCGGCGCGGGCTTTAGTCTGCATGCACAAGCGAATACCGATATCCGCGTGACCTACGCCGGTTCCATGGGCAAAGTGATGGACCAATCATTAGGTCCAGCCTTTGCTAAACAAAATAACGGCAAGTACGAAGGTCAGGGCCAGGGCGCCTATGGCATGGCACGTTTGCTGGCGAGCAAAAAAATCATCGCCGATGTGTTTGTTTCCATCACGCCGGGGCCGATGCAGATCCTGAAAGATGCCGGATTGATTGATGATGCAATTCCGGTGGCGAGCACCAGCATGGTGGTAGCGTATAGCCCGAAAGGAAAATACGCGCAGCAGTTCGCGCAGGGCAAAGGCAGCGACGCCAGCTGGCTGAAGGTACTGGCAACGCCGGGCATTAAGTTTGGTCGCACCGATCCGATCAACGATCCAAAAGGTCAGAACATCATCTTTACCCTGCTGCTGGCCGAGAAGTATTACCAGCAGCCGGGCATCGCCGATAAAATTATGGGCGGCTATCAAAATCCGGCACAAACCCATCTGGAAGGCGGCCTGCTAACGCGGCTGGAAAGCGGCCAGGTTGACGCTGCAGCCGGTTACGAGAGCGAAGTGATCTCCGCGCATCTGCCATATGTGGCACTGCCCGACGAGATTAATCTGAGCAATCCGGCGATGGCAAAACAGTGGTACGACACGGTGAGTTTCAGCGTGAAAGACAGCGCGGGCAAAGACAAAGTGCTGCACACGCAGCCGCTGGTTTACTACGCCGCTGTGTTAAAAAACGCCCCGCACGGCACCGCAGCCGGCAAAGCCTTTGTCGATTTTATGCTGAGTCAGCCGGGTCAGGCGCTGTTTAAACAGAATGGCTATGCCGCGCCGAAAGGCGGTTCGATCTACCCATAATGAAAACCCGTCACGCCACCGCGCTGTGGCTGTCACTGCCAGCACTGCTATTGCTGGCGGTGCCTTTTCTCACGCTGATTGGCGTCACCAACTGGCAGCATCTGCAACTGGCGTGGGGCGATGGCAATGCTATCGCTACGTCGCTCGGTTTGGGTGTGATCGCGCTATTGCTGATTTTTGTCAGTGGATTGCCGCTGGCATGGTGGCTGTCGCAGGCGCGCGGTCGGATGCGGTTAATCGTCGAACTACTGGTGATGATCCCACTGCTGACGCCGCCGCTGGCGATGGGGATTTTGTTGGTGAGCGCTTACGGGCCGTATAGCTTGCCGGGCGAGTTGCTGGGGAAGTTTGGCTGGACGCTGGTGAATAATCCGGCCGCGTTTATTCTGGCACAATGGTACGGCGCGTTGCCCTACTTCGTCACCACCGCACGTTCGGCGTTTGCCGGTGTGCCAAAGCCGATTCTGGAAGCGGGCCGCACATTGGGCGCGTCGCCGTGGCAGCGTTTCTGGCGTTTATCGATCCCGCTTGCTGCGCCGGGGCTGGCAACCGCCAGCGCACTGGCGTGGGCGCGTGCCATGGGCGAGTTTGGCATCGTGATGATCTTCGCCTATTTCCCGCAGGGCATGCCGGTTCAGCTTTATAACAACCTGCAAAATAACGGCATCGATGCGGTGTATGTGCTGCTGTGGTTGCTGCTGCTGTTTACCTTGCCGATGCCGCTGATCTGTTTTGCGCTGTCACGCCGCATGTAACCAAGTCGCCATGAATGGCGACCCTACTCTTTGTTATAACGCTTTCAGCGCATCCATCGCACAGGCTTCATCCAGATTGCCGCCCGGCGCGCCGCCGATGCCGATTGCGCCAATTACCTGATCGCCGCTTTTCACCGGCACACCACCCGCCAACAGCAGGAAGCCAGGAATATCACGCATATTCTGCGCACCAGCATTATTCTGCGCCGCTTCCATCACTTTACCGCTTGGGTTTTTGGTGCTGAGCGCGGTGTACGCTTTCATCTGGCTGGCTTCCACGGTGTGCGGACCGGCGTTATCCATGCGCTGCACCGCTTTTACCACACCGGCACGATCAACCACGGTCACGGCAACGTTGTAGTTTTTCGCCGCGCACGACTGAATCGCGGCGCTTGCCAGCTTCTGTGCGTCAGCCAGTGAAAGGTTGGATTCGGTTAATGCCGCGTGGCTGCCGAAGGAAACAAAGGCCGCCGCAGCGGCAATCAGAGAAAGGCGGATGTTCATGTGTCACTCCTGTTTAATAGTGAGTGACACTTTAGAGCGCGGCAGAGAAAAGAAATATTCGGGCGATTACCCGTTCATCCAGGTAGTTATACCTGGTTCAGCTGCTGCCATGCGTGAATCAGTTGCGCGAGATTATTGAGTTCCAGTTTGGCAAACACTGCCGCACGGTGCGCTTCCACGGTGCGCGGTGACAGCGATAAATCACGCGCAATCTCTTTGCTGGTTTGCCCGGCAATCATCAGCTGCATCACTTCAGTTTCACGCGCCGATAGCTGCGCAAACCGCGCCTGCAATCCCTGTTGTGACTGCCAGCGCTCGGCACGTTGTTCACTCTCGTTGAATGCCAAATGAATGGTTTCCAGCAGCGGTTCTATATCCAGCGGCTTGGTGTAAAACTCAAACGCGCCCTGACGAAATGCACGACGACAGGCATCAATGGTGCCGTGACCAGTCATGATGATCACTGGCAGCAGCGGATGGCGATCGCCCTGCTCTGCTAGCCAGCTCAGGCCGCTAATACCCGGCATGCGCACATCTAGCAGCAAACAGCCGCGCAGCGGTTCCTGCGCTTGCGTGGCCGCTTCAAATGCGGCCAAATCGGCAAAATCGGCCACGTCATATTCCAGCGTTTTAAGCAGAAAACCGAGCGATTCACGCACGGACAAATCATCATCCACTAACCAAACCTTTGCGACCATTCCGTTACTCCGCCAGTTGGAAAATTAAGGTAATCTCCGCGCCGCCTTCGGCGCGATTTGCCAGCCGCAGCTGGCCGTTCATGCGTAACATCAAGCTCTCGACCAGCGTCATGCCTAATCCCATGCTATTGGCGCGTGAGCTGTAAAACGGCATGCATGCCTGCGCTAATCCTTCCGCAGAGAAGCCGGGACCGTTATCGCTGATGATGATTTTGATGCCGTGTGGAATATGTTCCGATGCAATATTCACCCATGCATCGGGACGTCCGTGCTGCATGTGAATGGCATTTTGCAACAGGTTGTGGAACACCTGTTCCAGCCAATGTGGATCGCTCAGCACTTTCGCCTGACCGTGCTGCAACTGCTGACGCAGCGCGACATCGCCATCATCCAGTTCCTGTTGCAGCAGCAGCGTCACGCGCCGCCAGATGGCTTCCGGATTCACGGCGGTCATTGCCACCGGACGTTCGCTCACGATGTCGCGAAAACGTTGCAGCAACGCCGCGAGGCGCTCGGTTTGCAAGCTCATCGCGTTAAGCGCCTGCGGCAGATTTTCGTGTTTACCCTGCTTCAACAGTAACTGACTGCTATGCAACCAAGTGTTAATGGCGGTCAGCGGCTGGTTGATTTCATGAATGATGCCGGCGGTAAACTCGCCCAGCGCTTCACGCCGCGTACGCTGGAAATAGTCCGCGCGCAGGCGCATCTCCACATGCTGACGCCAGTGACGCAACAGCCACCAGCCCAGGCCGCCAATCACCAGCCACAACAGCAGCGCCAGCGTAAATGGCAGCATATGCAGCGCACGCCAGTCAGGATTGGCGCTGCCTTTCAGCAAGAACGGCTGATAGTGATTGATGAACGGCCGCTGCCATTGCCAACGCGCCGAGTCCGAATAGTTCACCGTTTGCATGGCGGGCGGCGCGTGGATATGAAAAGCCAGCGCCAGCGCCACATCCGAGGTTTGCAGGGCAAAGTGCAAATCGATCAGCATGCGGATCTGGCGGTAAGGGTTGTAGAGCCAATAGCGTCCACCGCTGACTTCTTCAAAACGTGGCGCGGTTAACGGACGATTTACGGTGTGTTCCAGCAGGACAAGCTGCGGGAATTTGCTCTGCAAAGCAGCGAGATCCTCATCGCCATTCAGCAGCGGCAACAGCGTTTCATTCTGCGTTTGATAGGCGGCAAGGCGGTTAAATTGCTGATTAAATTGCGCCTCGCCCACACGCTGCTGCTGCAAAATTTGATCGGCAAATAACGCTATCAAGGTGATCAGCGTTAACAGTAGCCAGACCAGCCAATACCTTTTCATCCATGGTCGGTAAGTGTGCGGCATAGAATTCCGTGGTTATGCAGTAAAGAAGTACTCCGGCAAAGGAGGCCTGACTAAAGTCAAACGTTGTAACCCGCGCCGTATTGGGATTCAACGACTTTTCCCGGTCGGCGCGTGTTTTCAGAAGTCTGCCTGGCGCGCGGTCGCTGCTATTCGGACCACCCGCTGCAACAGCAATGGCTTTGATTAAGAGGAAATAAAGGGAAAACATAAGGCGCACCAGCTCACTCACATAGCTGGTGCACAGGGAAAGGGAATTGTTGTTAACTATTGCGCTGTAAGTGACTACTCACAAATGCGCGACAGCGCGCGGAGATGGGATCGCTGAACACTTGCTGTGGCGAACCGGCTTCTTCGATTTTGCCCTGATGCAGAAACACCGCTTTGTTCGAGACATCGCGCGCGAAGCCCATTTCATGCGTGACGATGATCATGGTGCGCCCCTCTTCCGCCAGGCTGCGAATCACGCGCAGCACTTCGCCCACCAGCTCGGGATCAAGCGCTGAAGTCGGCTCATCAAACAGAATCGCCTTCGGCTGCTGCGCCAGCGCACGGGCAATCGCCACGCGCTGTTGCTGACCACCCGAAAGCTGCGATGGCCACGCGTTGCGCTTTTCGTACAGACCCACTTTTTGCAGCAGCGCTTCGGCCTCTTCAATCGCCTCTTTGCTGCTGCGCTTCTGCACATGAATCGGCGCTTCGATGATGTTCTGCAGTACAGTTTTATGCGGCCACAGATTGAAGCTCTGGAAGACAAAACCGAGTTGCATGCGCATCAGCTTGATACGACGCTGCTGCTCGCGGCTGAGCTTCTCGTCGGGATTATCGATAGTGACCACTTCGTCACCCACCGCAATTTCCCCGCCCTGCGGCACTTCTAAAAACGGAATGCAGCGCAGCAAGGTACTTTTGCCCGAGCCGCTGGCACCAATCAGCGAAATCACGTCGCCATCCTGCGCCGTCAGGCTGATATCGTGCAGCACTTCGTGCCCGCTATAACTTTTTCTGAGATGACTCAGGGCGATAGTGGGTTTACTCATGGACGTGCTCCAACGTGATAAGGGGACAAACGGCGCTCCAGCAGCGCCACCGCTTTACTCACCAGCACGGTCAGTAGCAGATAGATAATCGCCGCGCTGATAAACACCTCCAGCGCGCGGAAAGTCTCAGAGACAATGGAATCAGCGATGCCGGTCATCTCCATCAGGCTGATGGTGCTGACCAGCGAGGTCGATTTAATCATCGAGATAATTTCATTACTGTATGCCGGCAAAGCCTGGCGCACCGCCAGCGGCAGCGTGATGCGACGCAGCGTGGTAAAGCGCGACATGCCGCTCACTTTGGCCGCTTCCAGCGACTGTACGCTCACGGCGTTAAGCCCGCCGCGCAGAATCTCCGAGGTGTAAGCCGCATCGTTAAGCACCAGCGCAATCAAACCGCACCAGTAAGGATCGCGTAGCAGCGGCCACAGCACGCTTTCACGCACCGCTGGCAAGCTGCCGAGGCCGTAATAGATCATGAAGATCTGAATCAGCAGCGGCGTGCCGCGAAACACCCAGACGTAGAAACGCGTAACGTAGCTTCCGAAGCGATTTTGGCGCAGCAGATTGAGCAGCAGCGCCAGCACGCCGCCACCTAACAAAGATAACAGCGCCAGATTGAGCGTGAGCGGCAGGCCGCGCAGCAACGCAGCTAAGGTGTGCTGCAGGAAAGTGACATCCATCGTGGCTCCTTACAACCGCGCGCGTTGTTGCCCGCGCATGGCCACTTTTTCCACATAGCGGAAAACAAGATCGGAACAGGTGGTGATGATCAGGTAGATCACCGCGCCAACGCTGTAGAAGAAGAACGGCATTTGCGTCGAGTTCGAGGCGGTGGAGATTTGGTTCATGGTTTCCACTAAGCCGGTGACTGAAACCAGCGCCGACTCTTTGATCACCGATTGCCACTGATTTCCCATGCCCGGCAGCGCGGTTTTCAGCGCCTGCGGCACAATCATGCGGCGGAACAGCATCAAACGGCCCATGCCGGTTACCGTTGCGGCTTCCAGCGTCCCTTTCGGGATCGCGTAGAACGCGCCGCGGAACACACTACTTTGATAGGCGCCGGAAATCAGGCCGATGGCAATCGCACCCGCGACAAAGCCGTTCACATCAAACGGTCCTTGCAGGCCAAGACTTTCCCCGACAAACGACACCACCTGACGTCCACCAAAATAGAACAGGTAGATCACCAGCAGCTCAGGCACACCACGAAACAGCGTGATGTAACCGTTGGCAAGACGCTGTTGCCAGCGCCCGCCACCAATCTGCATCCAACACAACAAGCTGCCGAGAATTGCGCCCAGCAGCCATGCACATAATGAAACGGTGACGGTCACCGTGGCGGCGTTAAGCAACACGCCGCCCCAACCTTCGTCACCAAAACCTAAGATTTGCCAATCAATAGCCATAAGCGCCTGGAATTACTCTTTAGGTGCGACGTTTTCGCCGAACCATTTTTCAGACAGCTGCTTCAGCGTGCCATCTTTGATCATTGAATTTAACGCGTTATCCAGCGCCGCCTTCAGCTCAGGATTGTTTTTCTGAATCGCGATGGCTGAACCCTGGCCCAACACGCCGCCCGAGAAACCGTAACCGGTACTGTTAACGGTATCCGCATGCTTTTTCACATAGGCATTCAGGTTGGTGCGTGACGCCATTACCGCATCAACGCGGCCGTTCAGCAGATCGGCGAAGGTTTCCGGTCCGGCCTGATAAGTACGAATCGTTGCCACATCCGCCAGATATTTGTTGAGGAAATCCGCCTGAATGGTGGCAACCTGCACAGCGATGGTTTTGCCTTTGAATTTGGCTTTCAAAGCATCGATAGATTTGGTCATGCCAGCTTCGTCATCCGCCAGCACCACTTCGCCATTGCCTGGCAAGGTATCAACCGCGCTGCCCTTCAGAGTGACGAAACCTGAAACACTCACGGTGTACTGGCGAGAGAAATCCACCACTTCTTCACGCTTCGGCGTGACGGTCACGGCATCGATCACCGCGTCATATTTGCCGTCGACCAAACCCGGAATCATACCGGACCATTTCTGCGCCACGATTTCGTATTTGAAACCGGCACGTTTAGCGATTTCAGCCACCATATCCGGCTCATAACCAACGATTTTGCCGTTCGGCGTGGATTGGTTAAACGGAGGATAGGCAGCTTCAGTGGCGAATTTCAGCGTACCAAAATCTTTTGCCTGCACCAGAGCGGAAGTGGCAAGCAGCAGCATGCCCACAGAAGCGGTAAACAGTCCTTTACGCATCATCAGAAAACCTCGAAGTTCGTTATTTTAAGAGAGTAAATCAATGGCTAAACGGGCTAATGCCTGCGTGCCGGCATGGATACTGCGCTCGTCGGGTTGGTAATCCGAATTGTGCAGATGGTCGTCGCGTCCCGGTGCACCGGATCCAATGTGGATCTGGCAACCTGGCGCGCGCTCGGTAAACAGCGAGAAATCTTCAGCACCAAAGCTGGCGCTCGGCTTGGCGACAATAGCCTTACCAAACTGGTGCGACAAAATCGGTTCCAGCGCATCAATCAGCGCATCGTCGTTCATTAACGGCGGTACGCCGCGCTGGTAATTGACCTCAACGCGCACATTCAGCGACAGCCCGACGCCCGCGCAAATACGTTTGAACGCCTCTTCGATATGCGCACGCGCCGCCGGTGATTTGGCGCGTACCGTGCCCTGAATCAGGCAGCTATCGGAAATGATGTTGTGCGTGCTGCCGCCATGAATGTGGCCGATGGTCAGCACTGCCGAGTTGGCGGGATCGAGCTCGCGCGAAATAATGGTTTGCAGCTGGCTGACCAGATTCACGGCGGCAATGATCGGATCGGTTCCCATGTGCGGACGGGCGGCGTGCGTTGATTTACCGTGCACCACCACATCAAACTCGTCGCTTGAAGCGGTGCTGGCACCGCGTGTTAAGCCAATTTCGCCGGCGGCCAGTTCCGGTTTGTTGTGCAGCGTGATGGCAAGATCGACACCATCTGCCGCGCCATCGGCGATCATCGCCTCGGCACCGCTATCGGGCGTCTCTTCTGCTGGCTGGAAAATCAAACGCAAGGTGCCATGCAACTGCGCGCGATAGTGTGGCACAATCGCCGCCACGCCAAGCATGGTCGCGGTGTGAATATCGTGGCCGCAGGCGTGCATTTTGCCGGGATATTGGCTGCTAAAAGGTAAGCCGGTTTGTTCATGGATTGGCAATGCATCCATGTCCGCACGTAACAGCACGGTTTTACCGGGATACGCGCCGACAATATCGACCATCACGCCGGTTCTGCCGACGCCGGTCTTCGGCGTTAAACCCAGGCGCAGCAGCTCCTGCTCAACAATGTGGGCTGTGCGGACGGTGTCGAAACCCAACTCCGGATGCGCGTGAATGTCACGGCGGATGGCGATGAGATGCGCCTGCATGCTTTCGCTTTTGGCGCTGATGTCCCTGGCTAAAACATCTTTATGATCGGTCATATGCAAAGATCTTTATTCAGGCGCGAGCCTGGCCTTTATGGCATTTTTATTAAAATTGACTCCGTATTTATTCACAGCATCCGACAGAATGCAACGCGCAATCCTTCGCTTTACTTGCTGAATTTTCGCGATATTTTGCTAATTCACTGCGTTAGCAGGATAAAACCCCACATCTGCATCATTAAGCAGTTATAACATTCATGATCCCATGCGGATCATCAGTTTTACTGATTTCGTTATTGAACAATAATCAGCCGCTAACCTGCGCTAAAAGCCATTCGCGCACCGCCATCACCGGTGCTTGTTCGCGCGGACGGCGCGGCCACACCAGATACCAACCGGCATCCATGGTCATTTGCTGCGCAAACGTCGGCACCAAACGTCCGCTGGCCAGATCGTTCTGCACGAAATGCGGGCTGGTGAGCGCAATGCCCTGCCCGCTGATCGCCGCTTCCAGCGCCAGCGCGGTTTGATTGAAACGCAGGTGATGCTGATGATGTAGCGATACATGCGGGAAGGTAAACGCCAGAAATGCGGGCCAAAGATGATGACCGTCGTGTAGCAAGGCGTAGCGCAGACAGTTATCGCTTTCGGCCGGATCGCCCAGCTCGGCAAGCAGCGCCGGACTCACCACCGCTAATACCGTTTGGCTAAACAATAAAGTGGCATCCAGACCCGCGCCAAACGGCGGCCTGCCGTAGCGCACAGCTAAATCGACGCCTTCATGATGAAACTGCACCAGCCGCTCAGAAGCCAGCACGCGCAGATCGATATCCGGCCACGCGGCGGTAAAACCCGGTAAGCGCGGCAGCATCCAGCGGCTGGCAAAGGTGGGCGTTACGCTCAACGTTAAGCGATTCGGTTCCGGACGCAGCGTGCGCGTGGCCTCATCGATCAATTCAAACGCCTGGCGAATACTGACCGCATAACCTGCACCCGCGCCGGTTAGCGCCAGCGTGCGCGGCAATCGATCAAACAATTTCAGCCCAAGGCTGGCTTCCAGACCGCGAATTTGTTGCGCCACCGCGCCCTGCGTCACGCCTAACTCTTCCGCCGCCAGACGAAAATTAAGATGCCGCGTCACCGCTTCAAACACTTTCAACGCATTAAGCGGCGGCAGCTCGCTGAATCCCTGGCTCATCCTGTAGTTTTCCTATCGTCAATTGGCAAACAGACTGACTCTCTGCTGCCGAAATTACCTTTTATACTGGATTTAATCGATTTTTAATTAACAGGAAGATCAATGATGACAGTAGAAAAAGTGGCAGTAATCGTTGCTGGTGGCAGCGGCATGGGTGCAGCAGCAGCGGAGAAACTGGCGAGCGACGGCTTTAAAGTGGCGATCCTCTCTTCATCCGGCAAAGGTGAAGCGCTGGCGGAGCGGCTGGGTGGCTTGGGCGTGACGGGTTCCAATCTGTCGGTTGCAGATCTGCAGAAGCTGGTGGATCAAACGCTGGCGCGTTGGGGCCGCATTGATGTGCTGGTGAACAGCGCCGGTCATGGTCCGCGCGCGCCGATTCTGGAATTAACCGACGAGCAGTGGCAGCTCGGCATGGAAACCTACTTTTTGAATGTGGTGCGCGCCACGCGTCTGGTCACGCCAGTTATGCAGAAACAGGGCGGCGGCAGCATTATCAACATCTCATCCGCGTGGACGTTCGAGCCAACCGATATGTTCCCAACCTCAGCGGTGTTCCGTGCCGGGCTGGCATCCTTCACCAAAATCTTCGCCGATACTTACGCGGCCGATAACATTCGCATCAACAATGTGCTGCCTGGCTGGATCGATAGCTTGCCGAAAACCGACGAACGTCGCGACAGCGTGCCATTACAGCGTTACGGTACGTCTGCAGAAGTGGCAGCAACCATCGCCTTCCTGGCATCGCCTGGCGCGGCCTATATTACTGCTCAGAATATTCGTGTTGATGGCGGCGTGACGCGTAACGTTTAGCCAGCAAATGTCTGGAATTCAGCCGCACAGGGATCCGCGCCCTGTGCGGCTTTTCTTTATCTGTGGTTTAAATTCCAGGCAAAAAACAAGACTGGTCTCGTCGATTTCATTACCCACAAAAAGACAGAATAGTCTGATTCGCTGACAGGTATTTCTTACTTCAGCCAACAAACTTTCTTCTAAAATTCTGATTTGAGGTCGCTATGCAATCGATTTTACGTTCACGTTTTTCTGCTTTTCTGACAGTAGAACGCCGTTTAGTTTGGAAAATGATGTTTACCGGCTGCGCGGTATTCTGGATTTTGATGGTCGTTGCCATCATGAGCATTCGCTAAGTTAATGCACCTGTAATCGGCCGGACAGCTGCTCCGGCGGTAACAACTCAAACGCTCGCTTCATCTCCCGCGCCTCTTCTGCCGGACTGCGACCAAACATCCGTTTGAACTCACGATTAAACTGCGAATCACTTTCATAGCCGACGCGCGCTGCGGCACCAGCGGCAGTGAGATTGTCGCGGATCATCATTAAACGCGCCTGATGCAAACGCAGCGATTTTAGATATTGAATCGGCGAGGTTTGCGTCACCGTTTTAAAATGCAGATGGAAACGCGGCACGCTCATCCCGGCTTCATTCGCCAGATGTGGTACATCCAGCGGCTGACGCCAGTCGGCATGGATGCGCTGCAAAGCACGCGCGATACGACCAAAATGGCCTTGATAGGTTAACGCCGCACGCACCGCACCGCCCTGCTCGCCTATCAATACGCGAAAACAGATCTCTTCGACGCGCGCCGGTCCCAACACTTTGGCTTCAAGCGGATCGCTCAACGCTTCCAGTAAACGCAACGTGCTCTCCGCCAGCGTTTCGTTGATCGGTGTTGAGATGATGCCCGCCGGCGTAGCGGTTACCGCCGTTTCACTGTTGGCCAGTTGCGCCACCAGCCGCGCCACCATGGCAACATCCAGACGAACAGCGATGCCTAGCAGCGGCTCTTCTGATGTGGCTTCCGTCTCAGCAGAAAACGGCAGTGGCACCGACAACACCAGATAATGTTGCGCGTCGTAGCGATACATTTTGTCTGCAAGAAACGCGCGTTTCGATCCCTGACAAATAATAATGATGCTCGGCTCATACAATACCGGCGTGCGCGCCCACTGCCGATCGGCGCGCATAAAGCGCACACTATCGAGCAGCGATTCGGTATAGCCTTCCTGGCGCGCGAGCTGGCTGAGTAAAGCGCAGGTGCGCTGTTGCACGGTTTGCGGCATTAACAATTTCCTCAGAGAGATTCAGGCAAAGCATAGCTGTGTAAATCGTGGCTGCACAATGCACACGAGAGAATCAGGCAAAGATGCGCCACAATCCGGTCTGTTGCGCACTGTGTGATTTATCAACAATAGCCTCGTCAACTCAACGAGGAATGCATCATGAACACAGTGAAGAAAGTGATTATTTTGACGGGTGCCAGCAGCGGCATTGGCGAAAGCATTGCACGTCATCTGGCGCAACAAGGTCATCAGCTGGTGCTCGGCGCGCGCCGTACCGATCGTCTGCAGGCGTTATGTGATGAATTGCGTTTTGGCGGCACGAGCGTGGATTATCTCGCCACCGACGTCACCCAGCGCGCCGATACACAGCAGCTGGCCGATTTTGCCCTGGAGAAATATGGCCGTATTGATGTGATGATCAACAATGCGGGCGTGATGCCACTGTCACCGATGAGCTCAATGAAAGTCGATGAATGGGATTTGATGTTGGACGTCAACATTCGCGGTGTGCTGTATGGCATTGCTGCGGTGCTGCCGACCATGCAAGCGCAGCAGTTAGGTCACATTATCAATATCGCCTCCATTGGTGCACTGACTGTTTCGCCAACCGCCGCCGTGTATTGCGCCACCAAGTTCGCCGTTCGCGCTATTTCCGATGGCCTGCGTCAGGAGTCGCAGCATCTGCGGGTTACGGTGATCAATCCCGGCGTGGTGGAATCTGAACTGGCGGATATCATCAGCGATAGCACCGCGCGTGAGGCGATGAAGAGCTATCGCCAGATTGCCCTCAAGCCGGAAGCGATTGCCAAAGCGGTGAGTTGGGCCATCGATCAGCCTGGCGAGGTGGATACCAGTGAAATCACCGTGCGCCCTACTGCCAGCGCACATTAAGCGGTAAAACCTGTGGCGATTTCAGGCTGAAATCGCCAGTTTTCTCAGTCACACTTGAGCCGCGCTGCGGCACTTTCGGACGCTGCACGTCGGCGGGCAATAAAATCCTGCATCTGGATTTTTGCCTCGGCTAACCGTTCCGGCGACGCACTGCGTGGCGAACCGGAATGGAATGGCGGCGCCGGATCGTACTCCATCTGCAGCTGGATATTTTCCGCTGTTTCACGTCCAAGCAGCTCTTCCGCCACGGTTAAAGCGAAATCAATGCCTGAGGTGACGCCCGCGCCAGTGATGCGGTTGCGATCGCGCACCACACGTTCTGCTACCGGCGTGGCACCGAGCAAGCTGAGTTGATCAAGCGAACCCCAATGTGACGTCGCGCGATATCCCTGCAATAAACCCGCTGCACCTAATACCAGCGAACCGGTACATACCGATGTCACCCACTTGGCGTTTTCCGCCATGCGGCGCACGAAATCCAGCGTTTCATCATCCTCCATCAACGCAATTTGTCCGGGACCGCCGGGAATACAGATCAGATCGAGTTGGGGGCAATCGTCAAAGGTCATGGTTGGCACGATCGCCAGCCCGCGATCCGACATCACCGGCTGACGATCTTTCCAAATCAGATAGTTGTTAACGTTGGGCATGCGGGCAAACACTTCCCACGGGCCGGTGAGATCGAGTTGCGTGAGGTTGGGGAACAGCAGAAGACCAATATTAAAGGACATCTTTCACTCCGGGTTGCAGGAAGTTGTGCAAAAAATGCAGGCATTTAACGTTTATAACCAACCGGCCTTTTTCAGTCGCCACCACATTACGCAGCAGATAACGACGGTTACGCCCACCACTGCGGGATAACCAAAGTGCGTATGCAGCTCCGGCATATCGGGGAAGTTCATGCCGTACATGCTGAAAATGATGGTCGGCACAATCAGGATCGCACCCCAACCAGCGAGCTTTTTATTCACTTCGCTTTGCTGCACTGACACCAGCGCCAGATTGACCTGCATCGCGCTGGTGAGCATTTCGCGCATATCTTCCGCATCGATCATCACGTGATGCGCGTGATCCTGCACGTCACGCAGATAGGCGCGCAGATTTTTCGGAATGATATCCTCGTGGAAGCGCACCAGCTGCTGACAGATTTCGGTCACCGGCAGCGCCGCATTACGCAGCGCCAGCAGCTCACGACGCAGATGATAAACGTTCTGCAGCGCATCGCTGTCGAAACGCGTGGTGAACATGCCCTGTTCCAACCCGCTAATGCGATCGTTGAGGGACTCGGTGATTTTGCTGTAGTTATCAACGATGAAATCGAGGATGCAGTAGAGCGCATAACCCGGTCCTTCACACAGTAGCGCGTGATTCTTTTCGGCTTTGGTGCGGATGTCTGCATAGCCTTCCGAAGAACCGTGACGCACAGTGATCAGGAAGTTTTTGCCGAGGAAGAAGTGGGTTTCACCGAAAGTGATGCGCTGCTGCTCGTCCATGTGGGCGGTTTTCACCACGATAAACACCGAATCGCCATACTGCTCGATCTTCGGTCGCTGGTGCGCCACCAGCGCATCTTCAATCGCCAGTTCATGCAGGCTGAATTCCTGCTGCAGCGTCTGCATAAAAGCCGGTTCGGGTTGGTACAAACCCATCCAGACGAAGGATTTCTCTTCTTTTAATACTTCACTGATATCAGCGATATCGACATGCTCTTCGCGCTTGCCGTGGCGATACGCTACGCAGTTAATTACCATATTCGCGCGGTCCATGTTGTTTGCACTGTTTGTCATTTTAGCCTTAGAGCTCGCGGATCATTTCGACGCAGGGAAGGTCGGCTTGCGCCAGCGCCGAGGGATAAAGCGCTTCACGCACCACACGAAAACCGTGGCGCTGATAGAAGCCACTGGCGTTAGGCGTGGCGGCAAGCGTCAGTTGAGTAAAACCACGCTGACGCGCTTCATCGATAATTGCCTGCATTATCGCGCTGGCATAACCTTTGCCATTGCAAACGGGCAGCGTAAAAATTGCTTCTACACTGCCGCTGTGCAGATCGAGAAACCCGGTCGCGGCGACGCCATATTCAGCATCGTCGACCACATAAAACGGGTTGCTTTTGACCGCCTCAAAATAGCCGTGCGGTAACGCATCGGGCGTCCATGCGCTAATAACATCTGCTGGATAAACGGCCTGGCAACCGTGGCGAATCGCAAGGTTGCGAATACGCCACAACGTGGCCGTTTCATCACAGCGGGCTAAACGCGGTTTCATACGTTTTCCTCTATGCTAATAATCCGTGGAGTATCACAGTAACAAAACTCATCAGGAAGATAACGCCGATTCCGGCTACAAAAGGTTACGACAATGCAACTCACTTCATCACGTTTGTTTCTTCGGCCGGTGGACCCCACCGATGTTCAGCGGCTGTTTGCCATCTATGGCGATCTGGATACCAATATGTTCAATCCGGCCGGTCCGTTTCCCGATTTAGCCTTTGCAGAAGAGGTATTAAATCGCTGGCTGGCGCACTGGCAATCCTTCCCCTTTGGTAACTGGGCCATCTGCCTGCGCGAGCAATCGGATCAGGTTTTGGGATTTGGCGGCTTAACGGTACGCGAGTTTGCTGGCAAGCCAGTCAATAATCTTGGCTATCGTCTGGCAGAAGAGGCGTGGGGAAAAGGTTATGCCACCGAGTTCGCCCGCACGGTGATCGCTTATGGCTTCGATGAATGCCAGCTTCCGGTGATTGATGCTGCGGTGCGCCCGGATCATTTCGCGTCACAGCGGGTGTTAGAGAAAGCGGGACTGCGCTGTTACGACCAGTTTCACGATGTTCCAGGCGCACCCGCCAGTTTATTATATGAATTACGCGCGCAAACCTGGCGCGATCAGGGCACGCCGAAGTAGCGTAGCAACGCGGTCATTAGCGCCGCACCGATAATTACCAGAATCAACGGTGTGCGCCGCCAGGCCAAAAACACCGCAAACAGCACGCCGGCGATACGCGCCACACCAGCAAAATGCGTGCCTTCAAACAGTGCGGTAGTTACAGCTACCGCCAGCAGCAAAACGGTGGCGGCATCAGACAGCATGTTGCGTGCGCGATCCGACATCTGCATACGGCTGCCCAGACGATAACCGGCGAAACGGATCGCATAAGTGCCCACCGCCAGCAGCGCTATACCGCCAATGATCAGGTTATTTTGCATTTTTACGCTCCCGCCAGCTCAGTAATCCCAGCAATGAAAACAGCACCGGCATGCCCGCTGGCACAAATGGCGTTGCCAGCACTGACAGCGCGGTGCCGAGCGTAGCGGGGATCAGCGTGCGACGCTGACGCAGCGCCGGGAAAATCAGGGCAATCAGGATCGCCGGGAACACCGCATCTAAACCAATGGCCGAGACATCGGGAATAAAGCGGCCGATCAACGCACCGCCAATCACCGACAGCGGCCAAATAGTGAAAATGCCCAAACCACAAATCCAGTACGCGGCACGACGCTGCGCCAGTTTTGGTTGGGAAATACCAAACACCACGCTTTCATCGTTCATGATGTGGCATCCCAGCAGGCTGCGGCTGCCTTTACCCACAAGATCTTTTACCGCGATACCAAACGGCAGATGACGCGCGTTGACCAGTAAACCGGCCGCCGCTGCGGTCAGCGGACTGCCGCCGCCCGCCACAATGCCGATAAACAGGAATTCCGACGCGCCTGCCAGCACTAGCGTTGAGAGCGCAATTGGCACCCACAGCGGAAACCCTTCGGCCGCCGCTAGCGAACCGTAAGAAAGCCCGACAATACCGTCGGCCAGACAAACCAGGAATATGGCTTTTATTACTCCGCGATCAAGCGGCACTGCACCCAGACGCATCACAATTTGATCTCATATCGAACAGGAAAGCCGTTATAATGAACGCGCCAGAATCGTTTTACAAGACGAACAAATCGTTCGATATAAAG
This sequence comes from Candidatus Pantoea symbiotica, assembly GCF_056491525.1. Taxonomy (NCBI): domain Bacteria; kingdom Pseudomonadati; phylum Pseudomonadota; class Gammaproteobacteria; order Enterobacterales; family Erwiniaceae; genus Pantoea; species Candidatus Pantoea symbiotica. The sequence goes on along the minus strand of NZ_JBSZHR010000003.1, from coordinate 748,707 downwards.
AACAGGAGAGGGTTTGACCACGCCAATTGATATTATTGCTGTCGGATTACTGCGCGAACGCCAGCGCGCGGGGCTTTCACTGACAGAAGTGGCGCGTCGCGCCGGGATCGCCAAATCCACGCTGTCGCAGCTCGAAGCGGGTAACGGTAATCCCAGTCTTGAAACGTTGTGGGCGCTGTGTGTGGCGTTGAATATTCCTTTCGCGCGTTTGATGGAGCCGGAAGTGAAGCGTTTGCAGGTAATTCGTCGTGGCGAAGGCATGATCGTCTCAGCGGAGATGGCGGATTATCAGGCGGCCTTGCTAGCAAGTTGCCCGCCCGGCGGACGCCGCGATCTCTATCTGGTCACCAGCCAACCTGGCGCACCGCGCGACTCAAAACCGCATCCGCCGGGCTCGGTGGAACATGTGATCATCGCCCGTGGACGTGCGCTGGTGGGACCGCGCGATGCGCCGGTCGAGCTGCATCCAGGCGACTATATTTGCTATCCCGCCGACGAACCGCATGTTTTCGAGGCTTTAGAGGCGGATACTATGGCGGTGCAATTATCGGAGCAGAATTGAGCGTGAGTTAGGCCAGGTCGCCATGAATGGCGACCCTACGACACAGAAGGTTAGCCATCAGAATTTCCTATTGTTAAATCCGATGATTCGCGTGCGGCGCAGTGGCATGCTGTGGTTTTCTCCGCTAAGAATCAGGAACATATGGACATTATTCCCGCCCGACCTCATCACGCCGCTGCCATTCAGAAAATCTACGCATGGCATGTGCTGCACGGCACCGCGACTTTTGAAACCGAACCGCCTTCGACGAGCGAAATGCAGAATCGCGTGCAGGATGTGCAGCAGCGCGGCGGTTTTTGGCTGGTGGCGCAGGAGGATGATCAGGTGCTGGGCTACTGCTATCTGGCGCCGTATCGCCCGCGTTATGCCTATCGCTTTACGCTGGAGGATTCGATTTACCTCGATCAGCAGCAAACCGGCAGAGGCATTGGTCGCGCGCTGTTACACAAAGCCATTGCGCTGGCGGAAGCGGCAGGATTTCGCCAAATCATCGCGATTATTGGCGATAGCGAGAATGCAGGATCGCTGGGATTACACCGGGCGCTCGGTTTTGAGCACACCGGTGTCATGAAATCGGTGGGTTTCAAACATGGCCGCTGGCTCGATACCGTGGTGATGCAGCGTTCACTCGGTCACGGCGATAGCCAGCCGCCAGAGCGTTAAGCGACGTCCTCCATCGCGATCACTCGATGCGTGCCTTTTTCCAGCAGATCGCGATCGTGGCTCACCAGCAACACCGCGCACTGCTGCTCACGCGCCAGCGCGGTGATGAGCTGGATGGTTTGCTGCTGCACCAGCGGATCAAGACGCGATGTGGGTTCATCGGCAAACAGAAATACCGGATCCAGCAGCATCACGCGTAACAGCGAGAAGCGCTGCAGCTCGCCGCCCGACAGCGAATCGGGCCGACGCGTCAGCAGTTCCGGCGCCAGCGCCAATTGCTCCATCATCGCATCCCGCCGCGTGGAGGCAATGCGATGTCGGCGCAACACATCGTCGAGGCTTTGCGCCAGTGTGCGGGTCGGCGGAAACAGCGCTGACGGATCCTGATAAATCTTCTGGTATTTCAGCGCATCGACCGCCGCATGGCGCGTAACCTTGCCTTGCTGCGGCGTTAACAGACCGAGCAGCACATCTCCAAAGCTACTTTTGCCGCTGCCGCTGGCGCCGTGTAATCCAACGATTTCGCCGGCGTGCAGCGTGAAGTTTTGCGGCACGCCGAGCGGTTTACCGCCGCGCTGCAAGCGGATGCCCTCAGCAATCACCACCGCTTTGCTGCCAATAATGGTTTGTTGCCGTGCAGGCCAGGCGGCGGGATCGGCGGCAAGTAATTCATGCGTGTAACGCTGCTGCGGCGCATGTAGCACCTGTTGCGCCCTGCCCTGCTCGATCACCTTGCCTTTATGCATCACGATAACCTCACCGCCCAATTGACGGGCCAGCGCGATGTCGTGGGTGATGGTGAGCAGTGTGCCGCCGTCGGCCACTTCGCGGCGCAGCAAAGCCGCAACCTCATCGCGACGTGCCACATCCAGCCCTTTGGTTGGCTCATCGGCAATCAGAATTTCCGCGCCGCCTGCCCGTGCGGCGGCAAACGCGGCGCGTTGTGCCATCCCGCCGGAGAGTTGCCACGGAAAACGCGGCGCCGCGTCCTGTAAACCAAGCTGCTGTAAATCGCGACGCGCGGCGATTGCGCTGGCGGCTTTCGTCTGTCCGCGTACAAAGCGATAGCCTTCTGCAACCTGCTGCTGCACTGACATGGTGGGATCCAGCGACAGCCACGGCTCCTGCGGCAGCGAAGCTAAGGTGCGGCCCCATAATTCGCGCAACAATCCAGCATCCTGCGGCAGTATAAAACGTTGTTCGTTGATGATCAGCGTACCGCTGGCCTGCAAATCGCCTGGCAAAATGCCCATGATCGCTTGCGCCAGCAGGCTTTTACCTGAACCGGTTTCACCCAGCAAGGTCAGCGGTTGGCCGGGCTGCAAGGTGAAATCAACCGGTTCCACCAGCGTGGCGCTGGCGGTTGTGACGCTGATGCCGATAACCTGTAATCCTTTCATTTACTCTCCTTTTTCATCAACAGATTCAGGCTGATCAACAGCAGAAACAGTGCGATTACCGGCTGCATTAACAGCCACGGCGCTTCCCAGGCGAACGGCAGCAGTTCGGTCATCATCAACCCCAGTTCTGGTGTGGGCGGACGAACGCCCACGCTGATAAACCCGAGCGCCGATACCGCCATGATGGCGCTGCTGAACGAGAACAGTGTCAACGTGGTTAATACCGGCGATAACGCAGGCCACAGGTGACGACGAAAACGGTAGAACGCCGTGAAACCAAGCAGCTTTGAGGCCTGCATGCCGGGCGCATGCACAATCGGGCGCAGCGTTGCACGCGTGACGCGGAAGAATTCCACCCACAGCACCAGCGAAATCCCCAGCCACAACATGCCGGGAGAATCCGGCGCAATCGCTGCTAACAGCAGCACCAGCAACAATCCTGGCAGCGCCAGACACATGTCGCCGAGCATACTGAGCAGACGATCCAGCCAACCGCCATACAGCGCGCTGACTACGCCAGCCAGCACCCCCGCAAGCAGCGCGCTAATCACACATAATGCCGCAAGGCCAAGCGAAAGGCGTAATGCTGCACTGAGGCGCGGCAGCATGTCGCGACCCAAATGATCAAATCCGAGAAGATTGCCGCCGCTCGGCGCGTGCAGCATCTGCAGCAGATCCTGTTCCAGCGGATCGCCGTGATGAATCAGGGGCAGCAGAAAGGCGAAGCCAAGCAGCAAGCACAACAACAGCAGACCAATAAGACGCGATAATGAAATTGTCATGCGCGTGCTCCTCGGGGATCAAGCAGATGACAACCCGCATCCACCAGCATATTCAGCAGCACGAACAGCAGTCCGAGCGCCATGGCGCTGGCCTGGATCACCGGCACATCGCGGGCAAAGATGGCATGCACCAGCGCGTGACCAATGCCGGGCCAGGCAAACAGCGTTTCCACCACCACCACGCCTTCCACCAGCCAGACAAACTGCATGCCGAACCAGGTCAACACCGGCGATGCCAAATTTCGCAAGCCGTGACGGCGCATTAGCGTTGCAGGCGCTAACCCCTTCTGTGCGCCCCAGCGGTAATAGCCTGACGTGATAACCTGATACGTGGCTTCGCGCACTACGCGCACGCCCACTGCGGTTAAAGACAATGCCAGCGTTAACGATGGCAACAGAAAATGACGCAGCTCGCCGTGCCCGGCGCTGGGCAGCCAATCAAGTTGCAGCGCCAGCAGGACAATTAGCAGCATGCCAAGCGCAAAATGCGGCACCGATTTCAGCAGCGCACTCAGCCAGAACAATGCGCGATCGAGTTTGCCATTGGCGTGACATCCCGCCCAAATGCCAAGCGGCAAGGTGAAGAGAATCGTCAGTAGCAGTGATGTTCCTGCCAGCGCCAGCGTTTGACTCAGCTGCCAGCGCAGTTCATCCATCACCGGTTCACCGGAAACCAGCGAGCGACCAAAGTTGAACTGCAGCAGATCAAATAGCCAATGCAGCAACGCGTTGCCCTGCTGCAACGAGCCGCTCAGTTCCTGCTGCACCAGCGCCACCGCGTTGGCATCCACACGATCGTAGCCATAACGCCCGCTGGCTATGCGCCACGCCATGTCGCCGGGCAAGGCCTGCACCAGAAACCAGGTGAGTAAACCGACCGCCAGCACCACGAAAACCGCCTGCGCTAAGCGCCAGCCTAAAAGCTTGATCATCATTGCTCCCACTGCATCTGGCGCAGACCAAAGTGACGTTCGAATGGATCGAGCGTGACGTTTTTCAACTTGCTGTTGATCGCGGCAGATTGCTGATACCAGGCAATTGGGATCACCGGTAAATCCTGCTGTAAGGAGGCGGTGATCAGGTTACGCGCCTGCGCACGTTCGGCCGCATCGTTGGATTGCGTTAAGGTGTGCAACGCTGCGCTGAAACCGGCTGGATGCCAGTTCATCGCGCCCCAGTCGCCGCCCTTTTCCGCATAATCCTGCAGTAACGTGCCGGTTGGGTCAGGCGTGAGCGCAAAATTACGAGAAAACAGTGCCAGTTGCAGTCGATTGCTGTGATGCTGCGCTGGAATTTCGCTGGCGTTGGTGGAGTTGATCTTCACTTCAATACCGACTTTTCGCAGCTGCTGCTGGATAACCATCGCCATCAGCGGCAGTTCGGGACGATCGGGGAACGTCAGCAGCGTCACACTGAATCGCTGGCCGTTGCGCGTTAACACGCCGTCCGCGCCTAATTTCCAGCCCGCCGCTTGCAGCTGTTGTGCCGCCAGTTGCGGATTGAACTGTAGCGGTTGCAGTGCGCTGTTGTGCCATTCGCCCATATTCGGCGGGAATAACTGGCTGGCCGCGCCCGGATAACGTAGCACCGCCATCGCCAGCGCATTACGGTCAATCGCCATGCTGATGGCAGCACGCACCGGCTGTTCAGCTAACAGCGGATCGCCCGCATTGAGTTTTAACATTAGCGTACGCGGCACCGGAATAGCGGGCAGTTGCAGCGACGGCTTGCGCGCTAAACGCTGACGGCTGGCGGCATCCATGTTGAAGACGTAATCCGCGTCGCCGCTCTCCGCCAGCAAGGCGCGGGTTTCGGCGCGTCCGGAAGAGAGATAGCTGGCGGCCGCAATTGCCGGCTTTTCGCCCCAGTAATCGTCAAACCGTTTTACCGCCAAAGATTGCGGCGGCTGGAACGACGTCAGCATAAACGGCCCGCTACCGATGATGCGGGTAATGTTGCCCTGCGCATCCCAACTGGCTAATGCCAGAATCTGGGAACGGCTTTCTGCTAACACCGAAAGTAGCGGCGTAAAAGGTTCGCGCAAGGTGATCGTGACGCGTTGCCCTTCCCCGCTGATAGCGGTGATCGGCGTTTTATCCAGCAAGCCCGCTTTACTGCGCGCGGTGTTAAGTGACTTCACCACCGCAGCCGCATCCAGTCGCGATCCATTATGGAAACGCACGTTGGGACGTAGCTGCAATTGCCATTGCAAACCATCATTAGAAACCTCCCAGCTCTGCGCCAGCGCCGGAATGGGCTCGGCGCGTTCGTTCACTTCTACCAGCGTTTCCACTACATCCATACGCAACAGAATGTCGCCGGAGAGCGCCGGATCGGTGCCTTTGATTTCAAACGGTGCCGCAATGCGCACTGGTTTATCCTGATGTTCAGCCGCCATTGAGGCGTAAGAAGCCAGGCCTAACGCCGAAGCGATAAGCACATTTTTCATTGATTTCATTATGATTTCCGACTGAAACCGCTACATATTAAAAGAGTTAATTACGTTATAACATAACAATACACATTTCAACACAGATTGCCGGTGAAGATGGGTGATTGACGCTGCACGCAGAGCTTTGGCTGCGGTATGCTGAAAACGAACATTTACTTTAAGGAGCAGCAGAGATGCCAGAAATCGTTGTGTATGCGGCGGAAGGTCGCACGATTGAGCAGAAGAAGAAGTTGTTGAGAGCCGTGACCGCAGCGGTGGCCGATTCGTTTGAGATCGATGCTAATTCAGTGACGGTTTCCATCATCGAAACGCCAAAACATCACAAGTCAAAAGGCGGCGTGCCGTTTGATGAGCGTTAGAATAACGCTAAGTTAGGCGTTACGTTGAAAAGGAATAACAGGCATAGAGCGGAAAACATTACTGAAAAAATTTGCGAATTTATAATGTTCACTCTATGCCTGATCCCTCTAATTTAGATTGAACTTATCAATAGCGTTTAAAACGTTATCGACCAGTGATGCATCTTCCCCAACAACAAAAGTCGACGTGAAAATTTGATGACCATTTTTGTAACCTGGCGACCATAATTTATTGTTATCAGGGATATCACGATAAATACCAATTAGCGGTTTGTCATACAAAGCTGCAACATGGACGACAGCCGTATCAGGTGATATAACCAGGTCGGATAAGTTTATCGCTGCCATAGCATGATATAGCGATGGTACATGATATACCTTTGCTCCAATGAAGAAGTCTTTCACGAAAGATTTTTTATAATCCAGAACGACAATGTCTACATTTTTATTCTTTAATAGAATACCACTAATTATTTCTTTAGTTTGTTGTGGTGTTAAATTTCTATCATCGTGACTTGCATACATATTAATGATGATTTTTTTATTATCTCCTGTAAAAAAATCGATTGCTTTAACTTCGTCTGAAATGGATTGCTTATAATATACCTCATACCTTTGATTCGAAGCATCAGGGAAGCCAAGGTAATTCATAATCGCAGCATAAATCTCTTTAACATGAGATTGATAGTGATTAAATGCAATGTTGACGTCGTAATGCGATAGCCACTTTTGTTTATTGAAACCTAATGAAATTTTAGGTGAGATAGCTTGTATCATCTTCGGCATGTATAAGCCTGTATCCCAGATACCCGTATCAATCATCAAATCATAATTATTGTTTTTCAATGTGATTATTAGATCATCGGGAATCGCATGGTTATACATATCCCGAGGATCCATTTCATCAGTTAGATAAAGGTTTCTGATAAAAGGATTACCTGAGAAGATCATTTCATTTGCTTTTATCGCTAAAACATCAATGTTTATCCCTGCTTCATGCATCGCGCGTAATATGCATGTTGATACTATAGCATCACCAATCTTACCTTCGTTCCTGATCATCAGCGCTGTGCGAACTTTAGATGGTGCGATCTTTTCTGTTGGCATTCGACGCCATTTTTTTGTCGCTTTATATAAAGCGATTTTATACTTCATCTTTTTCTTTAAATAATTTCTTTTTCTATTTAATTCTCTAATTTTTTTTATAAATTTCATGTCAATAATTGGTCCGGGAATTTCAAGTATTGTACTATTTGTTAACTTTAAGATAAAGAGCCCAAAAATGGTTCGCTACCGCTAAAAAGTCAGTATCATAACGCTTTCATCCGCTTACCGGATTAGGTGAACCCGACCACTATGACCGATCAAACTGCACTTTTTTCGCGGCTGACTTCTACCCTTGCCGATGACAGCCGCACGCCGCTGTACAAACGCTTTGCCACTGCAATTAAAGATGCGGTGCGCGATGGCGTATTAGTGCATGAAGAGATCCTGCCAAGTGAGCGTGACTTCAGCCAGTCGCTGAGCATTTCGCGCATCACCGTGCGTAAGGCCATGGATGCGCTGGAAAAAGAGGGCGTGGTGTTGCGTTCTCGTGGCTACGGCACGCAGATCTGCAGCCAGTTTGAGTATTCGCTCAAAGAGCCGAAAGGTTTGTCACAGCCAGCGGTATTACGCGGTAAAAAGCCCGACACCGTGTGGATTAACAAAAGCAAAATCCATTGCGACGCAGAAATCGCCGAAAAACTGGGATTGAGTAAAGGCAGCGAGGTGTATTTGCTGAAGCGTATTCGCTATGTCGATCAGCAAGCGGTGTCGGTGGAAGAATCCTGGGTGCCGGCGCGCTATATCGCCGATGCGGATGAGATTGGGATTTCACTGTACGACTATTTCCACCAGCAACAAATTCTGCCGGTGACGTCACAAAGCAGAGTGAGTGCTCGCATGCCTGATGAGGCGCTCCAGCAGCAGATCGCCCTACCCGACAACGTGCCTGTTTTGGTGATCAAGCAGCTGGCGTTAGATGCGCAGGGCAATCCGCTGGAGTACAGCATTAGCTACTGTCGTAGCGATATGTATGTGTTTATTGCGGAATAAGGCGCTGCTGCCAATAAGCCGTTAATGTGGCGCGATCCGGCGCGCAATCGCCGCCCCGTTGTGACACCACATAAGACGCCACCGCATTGCCCAGCGCAACGCTTTCACCCAGCAACCAACCCGACGCCAATCCCGCCAATAATCCTCCCGCGTGGCTGTCGCCTGCGCCGATGGTATCGACCACCGTTGTTGGCAGCGCCGGTATCCAACCTTGCGTATTCGCGTCAACGAAGCCGGCACCTTCACTATCGAGTCGCACCACCATTGCGCCACCAAAACGCTGCTGCCAGCGCGTCAATAACAGTTGCGCAGTTAAGGGTTCTTTTTGATTCAAACGCTCATGCCACAACAGTTCGGCTTCCTGTCTGTTCACTGTAATCAGTGGATGGCACGCCATTATGCGTTCGAACTGCGCATCACCGATATCCGCCAGACGCGGACCGAAATCCACCAGCAGCTGATACGGCTGTCTTTGCTGTTCCAGCCAGTCGATCAGCACATCACCGCTTTTACTGGTGAGCTGATAGCCGGAAAGGTAAATCCAGCGATTAGCCAGTTGCGGCAGCGTGTCGAGCAGCGCCGCATCCCACTGATTTTCCACGCCGCTTACTGACAAAAATGTGCGCTCGCCATCGGGTTCTACTAAGGCTAAACACCAGCCGTTATCGCCTTTCGCCGTTTCCAGTACGCTATGAATGCCATATTCCGTCAGCTTTTGCCGCACTATGCTCGCCCATATACCGTTACCGAGCGGCAACGCGTTGATGGACGGGATGCCAAGCCGGTGCAGCGCAATCGCTACATTCAACGCGCAGCCGCCCACGTTGACGCCCTGCTGGTGGAGCTCAATATCGCTGCCACGATGTGGCAACGAGTAAGCATCGGCAATCACATCAACCACCGCCGCGCCTATCACGCATACCGGCAGACGGCCTTCAAGTCTCTTCAGATCATCAGGCGTCAGCATAAGCGGCCTCGCGCTGCTGGCGGAAGCGCAGGAATGCGGCGCTGTAGCGGGTGAAATCAAGCGCATTTACCGCATCAAGCTCGGCTTTCAGGGCAACATCAATGCTGTCGATGCCGTGCAGCGCGCCGCAAATGGCTACCGCCATCGCGCCGATGGTATCGGTATCGCCGCCGAGGTTAGCGCAAAGGATCGCGCAGCGATTCGGATCGGTCTCGGCTAATTCAACCATCGCAATCGCCGCCGGTACCGATTCAATGGTGCTGGTGCCGGTGCCAACCAGATCGTAAATCTGCTGCATAGTCGATTCCACGCCCCTGCCCTGCGGGACAACGTTCATCGCCAGTTCGAGGCGAGCCGCCATTGATGCGCTAAAGGTGGTGACACGCTTTTCCTGCGCCGCGCGAGCGATCGCAGGCAGTTCATCGCGGATCGTTGCCCAGCTGGCTCCATCAATAGCGCGCGAAACCGCCCATGCAATCACCGTTGCGCCGGAAACCGCGACATCCGATTTATGCGTTGGGCTCGATGCTAGCGCGACGGCATCAATGAAAGCGGATAAATCGCGTGCTGGCAGCAAACAGCCGAGCGGCGACACACGCATCGCGGCGCCGTTGGTCATGCCGTTATTTTCCAGCTGCGACACTGGTGTGCCGGCTTTCATGGCGTTGAGCGCGATTTTTGAGGTCGGTCCAAGCACGTTCTTGTTGAAGGCATCAAACGACTCAGCCCAGTGCAAGATATTCGCGCCAATGGTTTCCGCGTTGATCTCGCCATCATGAGAGACGATCGCATCAGCCAATGCCAGCGCCATGGAAGTGTCATCGGTAAACGCCGCCTGGCCAAAGTAGCAGGCGGCGTTGTTTTCAGCCGGACCGGGCAGGAAGCGATCGATCCAGCCAAAGTGCTGCTTCACGCGCGTTCTTGGCCACAATTCCGATGGCATGCCCATCGCATCGCCCAGCGCCTGGCCGTAAAACGCGCCTAAAATCCGTTTTTCTTGCGTTGTCATCGTCATGGTGAAATCCCTTATTTATGGCTGTCAGCGGTTGCTGAATTATCGAAAGCGGTGAGTTCATCGCTGCGTTTTTTGCCGTCACGGAACAGGACGATAAAGGCGATGGTGATCATTACGATCATCACGCTGCCAAACATCCACATTCCGGCCCAGTTGAAAGTCTGCCCGTTGCGGGGTTGGTCGTAGGCGAACATTTCCTGCATCAGGTAGCCACCAAGGCGGTAACCGAGCAGGCTGCCGATGCCCTGACAGGCCAGTGTGATCAGCCCTTGCGCGGCATTACGCATCGCCACTGGCGCTTTCTTATCAACGTAGATGTAAGCGGTGATGAAGTAGAAATCGTAGCTGACGCCATGCAGCAGAATGCCCATGAACAGCAAGCCATACGTCAGCATGTTTTGATCGCCGCCGAACACGAAGAACACGTAGCGCAACGCGGCAGTGGTTAATCCCAGCAGCAGCACTTTGCCGATGCCAAAGCGTTTAATGAAGAACGGCAGCGCCAGCAGGAAGAAGATTTCCGAAACCTGGCCAAGTGTCATCCAGCCGGTGGCATGCGGCAAGCCGACTTCCGTCAGGTAGCCTTCGGCAAAGATGTAATAAAACGCCAGCGGCATGCTGAACAGGAAGGAGCAGACGAAGAATACGAGGAAGCTGCGATCCTTTAGCAGATGCAGCGCATCCAGGCCAAGCGCGACGCGCAGGCTGAATTTACCGGTGCTTTTCGGCTCGGTCGCGGGTAACGTCAGGGCAAAAATGCCGAGTAATAGCGAGCTTGCCGCTGTGATCAATAACGGTACGTTGCTGGCAGAAATATCGCCATAGCCCAGCAGCGGCGGCAGGAAACCACAAACGATGCCGGACGCGATCCAGCCAAGTGTGCCCATGACGCGAATGCGCGGGTAATCACGCTCCACATCCGCGACGTGTGAAAACGCGATGCTATTGGTTAAGGCGATGGTTGGCATGTAAGTGAGCGCATACAGCAACAACAGCGGGAAGAAGCCGCCGAAGTGGGTTTGCTGGGCTGCGAAGAACATCAGAATGGATCCGACGATGGTGAGCAGCGACAACACTTTTTGCGCCTGGAAGAAGCGATCGGCCAGCGATCCGACAAGGATCGGCGACAGGATGGCGGCTATTGAAGTACAGGCGTAGCACCAGGCGATCTCAACCGGCGAGAAGCCGTTTTTGCTGAGAAATGCCCAGAGCGGTACAAACCATGCGCCCCAGATAAACCACTCAAGAAACATCATGAACGACAGTTTTGGGATTATTGTTTTCATTTAAAAGGACTCCCCGGTGTAGGTGGGGCCAATCTAACACCAGTAATAATACCTTTATAATACCATTGGTGGATTTTTTGAACTCGTCCACAACATTTTAACCGATGTGCAACGGTTTGAGGCGGGAGGTAACTGGATGCGGGAGATGTGGATGAGGGCGCGCCTAACGCGCCCGGTAATAATTAGCGGCGGTTTTTCCATACCGTCTGAATGTTGCAGAATTCGTGGACACCAAAGCTCGACAACTCACGACCATAGCCGCTCTTCTTAACGCCACCAATCGCGACACGCGGATCGGACGCGCCATTGCCGTTGATAAACACCGCGCCGGTTTCCAGTTTCTCCGCCAGTTCGTTGGCCAGTGCTTCATTGCCGCTCCACACTGTTGCACTGAGGCCGAATTCGCTGTCGTTAGCCAGCTCAAGGGCGTGTTGTGCATCACGAGCGACGGTGATTGCAGCAACTGGACCAAAGATTTCCTGCTGGAAAGCGGTCATGGCTGGTGTGACATCAGCGAGGATCGTTGGGGCATAATAGTTGCCTGGGCCGTCGATCTTATGGCCGCCTAATACCAGACGTGCGCCTTCCTTGATGGTCTGCTGCACCTGATTATCCAGCTCATCACGCAGATCGTAACGTGCCATTGGGCCGATGTAAGTTTCTTCTGCCAAAGGATCGCCGATCTTCAATGCCTGCACCGCTGCGCTGAAACGCGCCTCAAACGCTTCTGCGACGCTTTCTTCAATGATGAAGCGCTTGGCTGCCATGCAGACCTGTCCGGTGTTCTGGTAGCGTCCTGTGACCGCTGAGGCCACTGCAGCATCAAGGTCTGCATCTGCCAGCACAATGAAAGGATCCGCGCCGCCCAGTTCCAGCACAGTTTTTTTCAATACAGCACCAGCTTGCGCTGCAATTGCACCGCCTGCACGCACGCTGCCGGTTACCGCTACAGCGGCAATACGCGGATCTTTGATTGCTGCCGAAACGCCATCGTTATCGACGTTGATCACGGTAAAGCCGCCTTTAGGCAGGTCTGTAGCATCAAACAGTGACGACATCAGGTTGGCGGATCCCATTACGCTTGGTGCATGTTTCAGTACATAGGTATTACCCGCCAGCAACATGCTGACTGCGCCGCGCAGAACCTGCCAGTAAGGGAAGTTCCATGGCATCACTGCAAGGATCACGCCGAGCGGTCGAAATGACTGCCACGCTTGCTGGTTTTCTACCAGCGTGGGTTTGTCGGCAAGGATCGCTGGGCCGTGTTCTGCATACCAGTCGCAGAGATTTGCGCATTTCAGTACTTCAGCACGTGCCTGAGCGATAGGCTTGCCCATTTCCAGCGTAGCCATAGTAGCCAGCTCATCCTGACGTTGGCGAATCTGTTCAGCCAGTTGACGCAGCACTTTGACCCGTTGCGGCATTGCCGTATAGCGCCACTCTGCGAAGGCATCAGAACTTTGCTGCAATGCGGCTTCCAGCTCAGTTGCGCTCTGTAGTGGATAGGTCGCGAGAATTTCGCCAGTAGTAGGGTTACGGGAAATAACGTTGTCAGTCATGAAAGATGTCCTCGTCATAAGTGATGTGATGTTCAATGGTGCTCACCTTACGCCGGGCAGAGGTTTCTTAAAAATGAATAATAATGAGGAAGTTGTTCATTTATGGAGAATTAGAAGGATCCTGGTCGCACAGAACTGATGATTTGGTGGGATCGAATAGGATGTTATCGCGATGCGGTTGTTTTAAACGTTTTGCGTGTCCAAAGCCGCTTCAGTCCTGGCGTTATTAAGTTATACAGTGAATAGATCTTAAAGAAAGATCATATAGAGATCTTAAAGAGATCCTAAGAGATCCCCGATCGTCGCAGGCCGCACCCCGCAAGGGCTTAGAAGGTGATCGCGTTCACTATAATGAGTAAAGTGTTCACTGGAGTCAGTAGTTTATTCACTATAGAGAGTAGAATGTTCACTATAAACAGTGTTAATGTTCACTGTAATCAGAAAACGACCCTTTTCATCCACAGAATGAAGATCTCAGGCTATGGCAGATAAAGAGAGTGAAAACAAGGCGTTACTCGAGCCTTTTCTGTCGGTGACAAAAAACAGCGGTGAAGTTATTCAACTCCACCCCAATAAAAATAACACCGTACAACCGGTCGCTTTAATGCGCCTGGGTCTGTTTGTTCCTACATTGAAATCCACCGCGCGCGGTAAATCAGGCGCGATGGCATCGACCGATGCTACGAAAGAGCTGAAGAACCTTTCTTTAGTAAAATCGGAAGGTTATGAAAAGATTACCATCACCGGCGCAAGGCTGGATATGGATAATGATTTCAAAACCTGGGCCGGTATTATTCAGTCTTTCTCGCGTTATCCCTCAAAGGGCGACACCGTGACGCTGCCGTTTATCGATTTCGTTAAGATGTGCGGGATCCCTTCGGCAAACTCCTCGGCCGCGTTGCGTAAGCGTTTAGATGCCTCTCTGCGACGCATTGCCACCAATACGTTGTCCTTTGAAGGTAATGGCAAAGCCTATCACACTCACCTTGTGCAATCGGCGTATTACGATCGTGAAAAGGATCTGGTGCGCATTCAGGCCGATCCTAAGTTGTTCGAGCTCTATAATTTCGACCACAAAGTGTTACTGCAGCTGCGGGCCATTTCTCGTTTGAAGCGTAAAGAATCAGCTCAGGCGTTGTATACCTATCTCGAAAGTTTGCCGACCAATCCGGCGCCAATTTCTCTGGCGCGTTTGCGTATGCGTTTAAACCTGGGCTCGAAAACCACCACGCAAAATCACGTGGTTCGACGTGCGATGGAGCAGCTTAAAGAGATCGGCTATCTCGACTATTCGGAAGTGAAACGTGGCCGCTCAGTGTTCTTCATCATCCACAGCAGGACGCCAAAACTCGATGGCATCAGCAACCTCGAAAGTATCGATTCGCTGGAAGATATCGAATTCGAAGAGTGATTTTATCCGTTCACTGTAGTCAGCAAATCCCCTCAAGCAGTGTCACTTTTTGAGCAAAAGTGACACATGCTCTTCTCATAGCATTCACTGTAATCAGACACCCTCAAGCCATTCACTGTAATCAGCAACGTTCACTATAATCAGAAACCTTCTGGCATTAGTATATCTTCTACTGCATCTTGCATGTCATTTTGTCCATTTTAAGCAATCCATCATGATAGTGAGTACTTACAAGGGCGGTTAAGTTGAACAAAAACGCCCTTTTCACTGCGATCCTACTGATCACAGTGAACGTTAGGTTTTTCGTTCTTTTTTACTGATTACAGTGAATGCTAATAGCAGAACGTGTGCTGACTACAGTGAATGATTGAGGTTAAGTCAATGATTTACATGCATTAATAAAGAAGTGGCGCAATGGATTCACTGTAATCAGCGGTTTAACTGTTAATACAGCCAGTAAAAGTGACAGGGTTGGTTACAGTGCTGATTATAGTGAACGCTTGGCCTCCTGTTCTCATTACAGTGAACGGTAGCGAGGAGCATTTGAATTGCCGCTCATATGTCGACTTAAGAGCACGTCACGCTGTCACTGATTACAGTGAACGCTGTCACCACTTCCCCTGCCCCACCGGTTTTGCAGCATGACAATCAATAGCGCAACGCGTCGCTTTTACTGAATACAGTGAACGTTGAGTGACCATGGTTTTGCTGATTACAGTGAACATCAGCATCACTCAGCTGTCATCAAGAAAGCCATTTAACGTGATGCATGTACTGATTACAGTGAATGTCGGAGGGGGCGTTCCGTTGATTTCGGTGAATCGCTTATGGCGATTTCAGCTACATCCATTTGACGGCAAAGTTCGGTTTACTGATTACAGTGAACGCTCGTATCAAAGTACTAAACAAGCTTTGCTGATTACAGTGAACGTTCTTCACCGGGTCATAACTTTTACTGATTACAGTGAATGTTCTGTCGAACTGGCCGATTTGACTTACTGATTACAGTGAACGTTTAATCGAAGCGCGATGAGCATCTACTGACTACAGTGAATCTTTGTCTATGATGAGCACAAGGCTTTCACTGATTACAGTGAATGTTAGGCGTTGAGAAAGAAAAGTCATCAAGTTTTACTGATTACAGTGAACATCCCAACAATGTGAACTTCGTCGTTGCTCGCTTGCCTGCTCCTTTCGTCCACATAGGCTCTACTGATTACAGTGAATCTTTGCCTGCCACTTGCTGATTACAGTGAACCTTTTACTGATTGCAGTGAACATTTGCCCTCTTCGGCTTGCTGACTACAGTGAACGTTCCAGCAATTTCAGCCACAACCACCCTTTTCCTTTCTCTATTTAAAAGCCTACCAAGGAGAAGCCAGCTACTGATTACAGTGAATCTTTGCCCCAATGAGCAAGAATACGGCGGTTCAATATTGTACGAATAATCATGAGGGCTAAATAACGATCACTGATTAAAGTGAATCTTTGCGTTAAACCGCTCTTAATCAAGGTGTTTCCATATAACTGATTCTTCCTGTGCAGAAGAGATATATTTGCCTCGTGTGCTGGATTTATGTATAAAGTCATAAATCCTACATGTGTGGAGCAAGTATGGCTAACGATGAGAAGCAAGTTCTGAAGGTTGCACAACGTTCAGAAAGAATGCTGATGAGCCTGACAGAACAGATTCAGGCGCAGAAAGAAGAGTTGCGGGAAAACACGTTCTATCAGGTTTACGCTAAAGCGGCGTTAGCCAAACTGCCTAAATTGACGCGTGCGAGCGTGGATTACGCTGTAAATGAGATGGAAGAGAACGGTTATCCGTTCGATAAGCGTGCAGCTGGCAGCTCAACCAAATATGCGATGTCGATTCAGAACATCATTGATATCTATCATCATCGCGGCGTGCCTAAATATCGCGATCGCCATCATGAAGCCTTCAGCATCTTTGTCGGCAACCTTAAAGGCGGCGTGTCGAAAACGGTCTCTACCGTTTCGCTGGCACACGCATTGCGCGCCCATCCGCATCTGCTGTTTGAAGATTTGCGTATTCTGGTCATCGATCTGGACCCGCAATCCTCTGCCACCATGTTCCTGAACCACCAACGTTCAGTAGGATTAGTGGAAGCTACCGCTGCGCAGGCGATGCTGCAGAATGTCAGCCGTGAAGAGTTGCTCAACGAATTTATCGTTTCATCGATTATCCCGGGCGTAGATGTGCTGCCGGCGTCAATTGACGACGCCTTTATTGCCTCGCGCTGGGAAGAGCTGTGTGCGGCTCACCTGCCCGATCAAAACATCCACGCGGTGCTGTATGACAATGTGGTGGCCAAGCTGAAGAAAGATTACGACTTTATCTTTATCGATAGCGGCCCGCATCTTGATGCCTTCCTGAAGAACGCCATTGCCGCTTCGGACTTGCTGATGACACCGGTACCTCCCGCGCAGGTGGATTTCCACTCCACGTTGAAGTACTTAACGCGTTTACCAGAGCTGATTGGCATCATTGAAGAATCAGGTGCAGCCTGCCGTTTGCAGGGCAACATTGGCTTTATGTCTAAACTGTCGAATAAAGCAGACCACAAGCTGTGTCACAGCCTGGCGAAAGAGATTTTTGGTGGCGATATGCTCGATGCTGCCTTACCACGCCTGGATGGCTTTGAGCGCTGCGGAGAGTCGTTTGACACGGTTATCTCGGCCAATCCATCAACCTATGTGGGCAGCACCGAAGCCTTAAAGAATGCGCGTTCAGCGGCGGAAGATTTCGCGAAAGCCGTATTTGACCGTATTGAATTCATTCGCCTGAACTGAGGTTACTATGAGCGCAAAAAGAATCACCATTGGCCGAACCTTCAGCCAGACACCATTGCAGACTGAGGAAAGCGCCGATGGCCATTCTCAGACCTTTATCCTGGCGACGGGCAAACGCGCCCTGTTCACGCTGGAACACATCCCTGCGAAAGAAATCGAAGAGAAAACTTTCGTTAAGATGGAAACCAATGGCCGCGATCAGTCCGGCCTGACACCAGAATCGCTGCGCGACATCATTCGTACTATTAAATTGCAGCAATTTTTCCCGGCGATTGGCGTAAAGCGTGACGACCGCATTGAGATTCTCGATGGTTCACGCCGTCGTGCTGCGGCTCTTCACTGCAAAACCGGGCTGGATGTGCTGGTCACTGAAGTGGCTATCTCTGCGGAAGAAGCGCGTCGTTTAGCGCAGGATATTCAGACCGCGCGCGAGCACAACCTGCGTGAAGTGGGCATGCGTTTGCTGGCACTTAAAGATGGCGGATTATCGCAAAAGGAAATTGCGCAAAGCGAAGGACTTTCTCAGGCCAAAGTAACGCGTGCATTGCAAGCCGCAAGCGTGCCGCTTGAGCTGGTGACGCTGTTCCCGAATCATTCTGAGCTGACTTATCCAGACTATAAATCGCTGCTGCAAGCTTACGAGAAGCTGCAGGAAACCGGACAAACGGTTGATGCACTGATCGATACCATCGGCATGGATGTTGATACCGTATGCGCACGCGATGGTTTAGCGGAAGATGAAGTGAAGAACGGCATTCTGCGTTTAGTGCGTAACGGCAGCCAGACGCTGATTCAGTCACCGGCGAAAGACAAAACCGTTGCGACGCCTTTATGGAGCTTCGCCGATAAAGATCGTTTTGCGCGTAAGAAAACGCGCGGACGCATGTTCAGCTACGAGTTTAATCGCCAGTCAAAAGAGTTGCAGGAAGAGCTGGATAGAGTGATTAACGAGACGCTCAACAAGTATCTAAATCAGTAAGCGTAATGCCGCCTTCGGGCGGTTTTTTTATGCCCTTCTCAATGTCTCGCCAGCGCAATTTCAGCGCTAACTGTATGAAATATTGATTGTCGCTGCGGAAATTTCAGGCTGAAATCGCCATCATTTCAACCAGCAGCTAAAAGGCATCCGGTTCTAACTCACCAATACCGATAAACTAACTGCAGCCAATTTAACCAGCTGCCCGCTAAACCGGCAATCGCCAGTGAAGGCATAAAAGCCGAGCAGCAACCGAATGAAATTTCATCCATTCGCCCAAGCGATTTCATCTCTATTACCATGAAAAATATAGCTTTTTAAATAAAATTTCAGGCTGAAATCGCCAAATAAGATTGTAATTTCAGCCATCAACTCAAGACCCTAAGCGAGATTAGCCAGATGATATTCAACGATTTATCCACAGAAAGCGTGGATAACTTTCAAGACTAACCTTACTCAATCAACGCCAGCGCTGATGACAATTGCCAGACTGCATCGCGCACGCGCACCGGTTTAGTGATCAGCCCCAACGCATAAAAACGATCGGCAATTGTCTGCTGCTCTTTGATCACCTCGAAGGCCATCGCACGCGTTTTGTGGCTGCGGCGAGTCAATGCGCGTTCTACTGACGCAACTTCCAATCCCAGCTCCTGAGCCAGTAACATTGATGCTTCCTGACGATGGCTATCAATGAATAAGCCAGTTTGCTGCAAACTCTCCACCAGCTGTCTGAGGATATCATCATGCTGTTCAACGTAATCACGTCGCGCCAGATAGAACTGATGATTGCGTACGCGCCCTTCACCGTTAACCAAAACCCGCAGCTCGGGATTGCTTTCCGCGGCGCTAAGCAACGGATCCCACATCATCCACGCATCAACCGACAGATAATCGCTGGCGGTCAGTGGATACTTAGGCGGCGTATACACCACCTTGAGTTCATCCAGACCAATGCCCGCTTCCTCCAGTAACTGCAGCAGTAGCCAGTGAACGTTCGAGCCTTTATTAACCGATATGCGCTTACCGCGCAGATCGCTGATGGTGCGAATATCACTGTCATGCGGCACCACAATGCCAACGCTGCTCGGTGCTGGTGGCTCCCACGCGATATAAGTCACTGCATTGCCGCTTGCCTGGGCAAAGATTGGCGGCACTTCGCCGGTAGTACCAAAGTCGATTTCGTTGTTTTGCAGTGCATACAGCAGCTGTGGCCCAGCAGGAAACTCACTCCATAACACGCTAATGCCTTGCTGAGCGAAGCAGTGTTCGAGGCTTTGACGAGCTTTCAACACGCCGAGATTGCCGAACTTCTGATAGCCAATACGTAACTCACGCTCTTGAGTTCCATGCGCACTGGACGAGGATGGAGTAACAAGCACTTTTCGGCGTCCTTTAATCATTCCCTGATTCGCCAGATGCGTGCGTAAGGTATGGCGGCTTATACCCAATAGCGCGGCGGCCTGGGTTTGATTCTGATCTGTCATCGATAGCGCATTGCTAATCAGGCTGCTGATAACGCGATCAAACAGCTGTAACGGCTGGCTGGTCAGCTGCTGCTGAAGAAAACTATCGAGCGTTGAATCGTTTGACTCGCTAAAACCATGTTCACTGTAACCAGCAAGTCGCAGCTGTGCGGGCGTCAGCGTCTCTTCGCGGCTCAACAACACGGCGTTGTGGAGCGTGTTTTCCAGTTCACGGATATTGCCCGGCCAGCTGTATTCACGCAGCGCCTCAAGCGCGTCAGGAGACAGACGACGTGCGGGGCGGCCTAAGCGTCGTGCGTAGAGAGCGAGGAAGTGTTGCGCCAGCAGAGGAATGTCTTCACGACGCTGACGCAGCGGCGGCAATGGAACAACCGCAATATTCAACCGATAAAACAGATCTTCGCGGAAGCGTCGTTCGCGAATCGCCTGCGTCAAATCCACATGCGTAGCTGCGATAACCCGCACATCCACCTTGATCGCTTTACGCGATCCCACTCGCGTAATCTCGCGCTCCTGCAACACACGCAACAATTTAACCTGCAGTGAAGGGCTGAGCTCACCAATCTCATCCAGCAGCAAGGTGCCGCCTTGCGCGGATTCAAACCAGCCGGGATGAGACTGCGTCGCGCCGGTAAAAGCCCCTTTCTCATGGCCAAACAACTCGGCTTCAGCCAGGCTTTCCGTTAGTGCGCCGCAGTTAACTGCCAGAAAAGGGCCGTGACGCCGCTGGCTGTGATGATGCAGATAGCGCGCCACCACTTCTTTCCCTGTGCCTGTTTCGCCGACAATCAGCACGGTAGCATCCGTAGGGGCGAATTTATCCAGCAGCGATTGAAACGCCAGAGAGGCGGGATCGACTAAGCTCGGAGAATCGGTGTGATTGTTAAAGGTGGTTAGCATGGCATTGAGTCCGGTAACGAGCATATCGCTACGCTAAATGCTCACGCT
The DNA here is from genome assembly GCF_056491525.1 of Candidatus Pantoea symbiotica. Classification (NCBI taxonomy): domain Bacteria; kingdom Pseudomonadati; phylum Pseudomonadota; class Gammaproteobacteria; order Enterobacterales; family Erwiniaceae; genus Pantoea; species Candidatus Pantoea symbiotica. Next base: position 727,932 of record NZ_JBSZHR010000003.1, on the reverse strand, counting down.
GACTATTAACACCATGTAAAAAGCATAAGCAGTTGCATATGCAGCAATAGCTGTTGCGTCAGAGTTGCAATTGCAACTCGATATGCCCTAATCAACAACGTTAACCCTCTGAAATACGGCACTTCACGCTAATCAACAACCTGGCACGCTTTCTGCTAACAGCTATATAACCAAATAAGCAGTTCAAAATGATCATTTTTTAATAAAGTTATATAGGAAAAGCATAATGGCCGATTCCGCGAACGATAAAATTAATGTCTTCTGGTTTTTACCGACACACGGTGATGGACGCTACCTCGGCACCACTGAAGGCGGACGCCCGGTGGATTTACCCTACTTACAGCAAGTGGCACTTGCAGCCGACAATCTCGGCTTCTATGGCGTATTAATTCCCACTGGCAAAAGCTGCGAAGATTCCTGGCTGGTTGCTTCGGCGTTAGCGCCTATCACCAAACGTCTGCGCTATTTAGTGGCGGTGCGCCCTGGCCTGCAGCCGCCAACGCTGGCAGCACGCATGGCGACCACGCTTGATCGTCTGTCCGAAGGACGCTTATTGATTAACGTGGTGACCGGTGGCGATCCCGTCGAGAACAAAGGTGACGGCATTTTCCTCAACCACAGTGAACGTTATGAAGTCACCAAAGAGTTTCTCGATGTTTACAGCCGCCTGATGCGCGGTGAGAGAGTGGATTACGAAGGCAAACATATCCACGTCGAAGGTGCGGAAGTGCTGTTCCCGCCGGTGCAGGAGAATGGTCCGCCGCTCTATTTTGGTGGTTCATCAGAGGCGGCGATTGATGTTGCCGCGGAACAGATCGATACCTATCTCACCTGGGGCGAGCCGCCAGCGCAGGTTGCCGATAAGCTGGAAGTGGTGCGCGCGCGTGCGCAACAGCGCGGACGTAAACTGGAATACGGCATTCGTTTGCACGTGATTGTGCGCGAGACCGAAGAAGAAGCCAAAGCGGCGGCAGATAAGTTGATTGGTCATCTTGATGAAGAGACTATTGCGCAGGCACAGAAAATTTTTGCGCGTATGGATTCTGCCGGTCAGGCGCGGATGAGCGCCTTGCACCAAGGTTCGCGCGACAATCTTTATATCTCGCCGAATCTGTGGGCTGGCGTTGGTCTGGTACGCGGTGGCGCGGGCACAGCGCTGGTCGGCAGCCCTGAGCAAGTGGCTGAACGTATCCGTGAATATCAGGCGCTGGGCGTCTCCAACTTTATTCTGTCCGGTTATCCGCATCTGGAAGAAGCACATCGCGTGGCCGAATTGTTGTTGCCGCTGCTCCCGCTGGCGAATGCGCAACAGCAGCGTGAACGCACCATCAATACCGGGCCGTTTGGTGAAACCATTGGTGGCGATAAGCGTCCTTCAAAACAGACGAGCGCCAGCTAATGCAGGAGAAGGCAATGGCAACGACACAGGTAATCATTGTTGGCGGTGGCTTTAGCGGCACAGCGTTGGCAATTCATCTCGCACGAACCTCATCGAGCAGATTACTGATTACAGTGGTCGAACCGCGCGCCAGCCTCGGCGGCGGCGTTGCCTATTCCACACAGGAGCCCGCGCATCGCATCAACGTGCCCGCTTCGCGCATGCAGTTAAACGGTGAAGAGCAGGGCGCGTTTGATCGCTGGTATCGCCAACAGCCGGAATGTTCACTGGATTCAGTAGCGCACTGCGATGACGGAGCGGTTTATCCGCAGCGCAGCCTGTTCGGACGCTATCTGGCAGAACAGTTTGCGGCAGCGGCGCAGGCGCATCCACACGTCACGCTGCGCCATGTGCAGGCCAGCGCCATAGCCTGGGAAGGCGAGCAGCTGTTACTTAGCAACGGCGAAACGTTGCAAGGTGATGTGCTGGCGTTAGCGATCAGTCATCCGCCGCCTTCGTTGCCGCGTGCGCTGCAACCGTTCTCGACACATCCGGCGTTGATTGCTAATCCGTGGCAACACGGCGTAATGGACGCCATCGATCCAGAATCCTCAGTGGCGATTATCGGTACCGGCTTGAGTATGGCCGATGTGGTGGCTTCGCTGGGCACCAGACAGCATCGTGGCCCGTTAATCGCCTTCTCGCGCCGTGGGCAGCTCTCACGCGATAACCTAAGCGGTGAGTGGCCTGAATGGACGTTAGCCCCGCAGGATGCGTCCAGCGCGCGTCTGTGGCTACGACATATCCGCGCTGAGGTCGCGCGTGCCGCTGAACAGGATTTGCCGTGGCAGCGCGTGCTCGATCAGGTGCGTGTGCAAGGTCAGGATATCTGGCAGTCGCTGCCGCTGCGCGAACAGCAGCGCTTTGTCCGTCATTTGCGCTCGTGGTGGGACGTGCATCGCTATCGTATAGCGCCGCAGGTATCAGCGGTGATCGGTGCACGTCGCCAACAGGGCAGTTTGAAGGTGCTGGCCGCGCGCCTTAGCGACATCTCTAAACTCGGCAATCAGCTGCAAATAACGCTACGCACGCGCGATGGTGCCAGCGAAACCCATCGCCTCGATCATCTGATTGTCACCACCGGTCCAGGCCATGAAGCCTTAACCGCCAGCCAGCCACTGCTGCAATCGCTCAGTCGGCAAGGTTTGATTCGTGCTGACCAGCTCGGTTTTGGTATTGATGTCGACAGCCAGTCGCGCACGCTCAATCTCAGCGGCCAACCCAACGCACGACTGTTTGTTGTCGGTCCCGCTGCGCGTGCGCGCTTCGGTGAACTGATGGGATTGCCGCAGGTTGCCGATCACGCCGCCGCCGTGGCGCAGCATATTTTACAAGAACTGCAAATCGCTCATGCCGAGCGATGTCCCCCTTCAGCGCTTTAATCTCTCAACATCCTAAAAATTAACTGACGAACGCCGGGTCGTAACACGATCACGGCCTCGCTATGGAGATTGCTATGCCATCGCAACGTGAAATTCGCTTGAACGCATTTGATATGAACTGTGTCGGACACCAGTCGCCGGGTTTGTGGGCGCATCCGCGTGACCGTTCCTGGCAATACAAAGATCTGGAGTATTGGGTCGATTTAGCGCGCCTGCTGGAACGCGGCAAATTTGACGGCTTATTTATCGCCGACGTGCTCGGCGTTTACGACGTACTGAACGGCAACGGCGATGCGGCGATCCGCCAGGCGACGCAGGTGCCGGTCAACGATCCGCTGGCGTTGATTACGCCGATGGCGCTGGTCACTGAACATCTCGGCTTTGGTCTCACCGCGTCGCTGTCGTTTGAACATCCCTATCCGTTTGCGCGCCGCTTATCGACGCTCGATCACCTGACTAAAGGCCGCATCGGCTGGAACATCGTTACCTCGTATCTGGAGAGCGGGGCGCGCAACATTGGGCATAAAACCCAGACCGATCACGATAGCCGCTACGATTACGCCGACGAGTATCTGCAAGTGGTGTACAAGCTGCTGGAAGGCAGCTGGGAGCAGGATGCGGTATTGCGTGACCGTGAACGCCGCATCTTCAGCGACCCGCGCAAAATCCATCCCATCAATCATCAGGGCACCTTCTTCAACGTGCCGGGCATTCACCTGTGTGAACCGTCACCACAGCGCACGCCGGTGCTGTATCAGGCAGGCGCATCGAGTCGGGGCAAACAGTTTGCGGCAGAACATGCCGAATGCGTGTTTGTTGCTGCGCCGTCAAAAGTGCTGCTGAAGAAAACCGTCGCCGATATTCGCCGCCGCGCGGCGGAAGCGGGACGCGATCCTTACAGCATCAAAATCTTCAATCTGCAAACCGTGATTGTCGGCGAAACCGATCTGGCGGCGCAGGCGAAGTGGAAAGAGTACACCGGTTGGGTCAGCTACGAAGGCGCGCTAGCGCTGGTGTCGGGCTGGACCGGCATCGACTTCGGCCAGTATCAGCCGGATCAGGTGCTGAAATATATTCACACCAACGCCATCCAATCGGCGGTTGAAACCTTCTCCACCGCCGATCCCGATCGTCAGTGGACGGTAAAAGCGCTGGCGGATTGGGTCGGCATCGGCGGCTTTGGTCCGCTGATTGTCGGCAGTGCGGAAACTGTCGCGGATGAGTTGCAAAGCTGGGTCGAAGAGACCGACGTCGATGGCTTCAACTTCGCCTACGCATTGACGCACGAAACCTTTGAAGATGTGGTGGAGCTGCTGATCCCGGAGCTGCAAAAACGCGGCGTCTACAAAAAAGAGTACGCGCAGGGCACGCTGCGCGAGAAGTTATTCGCCGCCGGTCCGCAGCTGCAGGCACCGCATCCCGGCGCGGGCTATCGCGTTAAATCCTCCACGCTGCAGGAGGTCTCATGATCGAAATAGATAACCTCAGCAAACACTATCGCGCGCCCGACGGCCGCATCACCGAGGTGCTGAAATCCATCAGCCTGCAGGTGCCGCAAGCCAACATTACGGCCGTTGTTGGGCCGAGCGGCGCGGGTAAATCGACTTTGGCGAAGTGCATCAGCCTGCTGGAGCAACCGAGCGCCGGCAGCATCCGCGTTAACGGCAGCGATCTCTCGCGGCTGGATGGCGAAGCGCTGCGTCAGGCGCGTCGTTCTATTGGCACCGTTTTTCAGTCTTCTGCGCTGCTGCAACGCAAAACCGCGTGGGAGAACATCGCCTTGCCGCTGCACTATCTCGGCGTGGTGGATCGCGATATCAACACGCGCGTGGGCGAATTGCTCGACAGTGTCGGCCTCAGCCACAAAGCCAAAGCCTATCCCGGCCAGCTTTCCGGTGGTCAGCGGCAGCGTATTGGCATCGCACGGGCGCTGGCGTTGCGCCCATCGGTGTTGCTGGCGGATGAAGCCACCTCAGGGCTCGATCCCGAAGCCACCGTCACCGTGCTCGACCTGCTGAAAAAACTGCGAGATGACTACAAGCTGGCGATAGTGCTGATCACCCATGAAATGGATGCGGTACGTCAGGCGGCCGACGCGGTAGCGGAAATTCGCGACGGCCAAATCGTGCAGTACGGCGTGGTGAAAGAGTTGCTGGCGCAGCCGGATTCGCTGTTGGGACAGCGCCTGTTCCCACTGGCGGCGCAGGCGGGCGATGCCGAGCTGGTGTTGCAGCTCAGCTATCGCACCGATGTGCCGGTCGCCAGCGACTGGATATCGCGCCTCAGCCAGCAGTTTGGTTTGCGTATTGATCTGCTCGGCGCACACGTTGAGCAGGTGAACGGTCTGCAGGCGGGCCGGCTAAAGGTGGGCATTCACTATCAGCAAGAGCGCGTGCCGCTGGCACGTTTGCTGTCGCAGCTTGAACAACTGGGCTTGGTTGCCAGCGTTTCCGGCAGCGTGTTGCCATTGCGGGAGGCGGTATGAGCGTATCAGTGATGAGTCAGGATACGCCGTGGCCAGAAATCCCGGCGTTGATGCTGCCCGCTCTGGGCGAAACCGCGTTGATGGTGGTGATCGTGATGCTGTTCGTGGTCACCTTCGGCGGCATCGTCGGTGTGGTGCTGTTTAATACCTCTGTGCGCGGTCTGTTTCCGCATCGCGGAATTAATAGAGTGTTGAGTTGGATTGTGAACATGGGACGTTCGCTGCCGTTTCTGGTGCTGATGGCGGCCATCATTCCGTTCACCTTCTGGCTTACCGGCACCACCATCGGCATTCCCGCTGCCGTTGTGCCGATGATCGCCGCCGGCATTCCGTTCTTTGGCCGTCTGGTGGACAACGCGCTTCGAGAGCTGCCCGGCGAAGTCACGGCGGTGGGTTTAGTGTGCGGCGGATCGCGCTGGCAGATCATCCGCTCGGCACAACTCAGCGAAGCGCTGCCGGCGATTGTTGCGGCGGTGACGCTCAACCTGATCTCAATGATTGAGTACTCCGCGATTGCCGGCACCATCGGCGCGGGCGGGATCGGTTATCTGGCGGTGGTGTACGGCTATCAGCGCTTCGACAACCACATCATGATCGCCACCATCGTGGTGCTAATCGTCCTCATTCAAACCATCCAATTTCTCGGCGACCGTTTGGTCACCGTATTACGCCATCCTCAGGGGACATCATTATGACAACACAAGATTTCGAACTGCGTAAAACCCGCCGCTGGCCGTGGCTGCTACTGATTATAGTGGTCGTTGTACTTGCTGCAGGCGGCTGGTTCTGGCGCGGCCAACAGGCGCAGGCGGTGGTATTTGGTACCACGCTGAAGGTGCATTTTGAACCGGCGATGGCGGGCGAGCAGAAGCTGATCGAATACGTTGGTGAGCACATCGCGCCGGATTACGGCCTGAAGCTGGAAGCGGTGGGCGTGCAGGACCCGGTGCAAGCCGACCGCGCGGTAGCGGAAGGGCAGTATGCTGCGACGATATATCAGCACCAATGGTGGCTGAAGCAAGTGGTGGATGCCAACGGCTTTGCGCTGACCTCAACGCTGCCGCTGTTTCAGTGGGCGTTTGGTATCTACTCCGATCGCTACACGTCGGTGGCGAATTTGCCGCAGGGCGCGACCATCGTGGTGCCGGATGACGGCGCCAATCAGGGCCAGGCATTATGGTTGCTGGCGCGTCAGGGTTTAATCACTCTCGATCCTAACGTCGAGCCGCGCACGGCCAAACTGAAGAACATTGTCGGCAATCCGCACGGCTTCGTGTTTAAAGAGCTCGATCTGCTGACCATGCCGCGTGCGCTCAACTCGGTGGATGCGGCGATTGGTTACGTCTCGCAATTCGACGCCGGTAAAGTGCCGCGCGAAAAAGGCATTCTCTTCCCGCCTGCACCGCGCACTTTCGCCTCACAGCTGGTGATTGGCACGCCTTATCTGGACCAGGAAAACATCGAGAAGCTGAAAAAAGCCTTCTCCGATCCGCGCGTCCAGCAGTGGTTGAAGACCACCGACGATCCGCTGGTAAAAGGGGTGTTGGTGCCGGTCTCAGCCAACTAATTTTTTGTTGATTGCACACCCGGACGCGTCAGGCGTGTCCGGGTTTTTGTGTTGGCGAAAATTCAATTATCTAATTGATTTTAATGTAAATTAATATCAAGAATTGTTGTTTTGGTACAGCTAAAAAAACGCTTATAACAACCTCACCTGCACTACAAAACAACAACGTGAGGCGTTATGAGTTCTCTTCCTTTAGAAAACACCATCCCGGTTTCCGAACCGGTACGTTCGGTCAGTGACGTGGCAAGACTGATCAACACTCGCACCAAAAATGACAACTACGCGCGCATGATTGTGTTCCTCGCGCTCGGCGGCGTGTTTCTCGACGCCTACGATCTCACCACGCTGTCGTACGGCATCGATGATGTGGTGCGTGAGTTTCAGCTCTCTCCGCTGCTCACCGGTTTAGTCACCTCCTCAATTATGGTTGGCACCATTGTTGGTAATCTGGTGGGCGGCTGGCTGACGGATAAATATGGCCGCTATTCGGTGTTTATGGCCGACATGCTGTTCTTCGTAGTTTCAGCGATTGCTGCGGGCTTAGCGCCGAATGTTTGGGTGCTGATTGGCGCGCGCTTCCTGATGGGCGTTGGCGTCGGGATCGATCTACCGGTGGCGATGTCGTATCTGGCGGAGTTCTCCAAATTCGCCGGTAAAGGCAACAAAGCTGCGCGACTCGCAGCCTGGTGCCCAATGTGGTACGCCGCGTCAACGCTGTGCTTCCTGCTGATCTTCGCGCTCTACTTCCTGCTGCCAAAAGAGCATCTTGACTGGCTGTGGCGCGCGTCGCTGCTGTTCGGTGCGGTACCGGCGCTGCTGATCATCGCGGTGCGTAGCAAATTCATGAACGAATCGCCACTGTGGGCGGCAAATCAGGGCGATCTGAAATCGGCGGTTCGCATCCTGCGTGATTCCTACGGCATCCACGCACACGAAGCGGAACACGAAGCGCCACCGGCTGCTGCGGCGCCGAAAGTGAGTTTCCGCGTGCTGTTTGAGAAACCGTGGCGCGAACGCACCATCGTCGCGGGCGTGATGAACATCTGTATCTCGTTTGAATACACCGCCATTGCTTTCTTCCTGCCATCGATTCTGGCGCAGTTCCTTGGCGCGGGCGTGTTTGAAACCATCTCGGCCTCGCTGGGACTTAACGCGCTGTTCGCCTTCACTGGTGGCCTGCTCGGCATGCGTCTGGCGTGGAAATATCCGTCGCGCCACGTCGCCATCGCTGGCTTTGCGCTGCAATTCTTTGCGCTGATTGCGCTGGCGTTGATTGGTCATCCAGAAGCCATCGCAGGAATCGTCTTTGCGGTGTTGATGCTCGGCTTGTGGCTGTTTGCTGAAGGCTTCGGCCCGGGCGCGCAGCTGATGGTCTATCCGGCGCTTTCCTATCCAACCTCGATTCGCGCTACCGGCGTGGGCTTCAGCCGCGCACTTTCCGGCATCGGCAGTGCGTTAGCGCTGTTCATCCTGCCGATTCTGCAAGCTGCACTCGGCACCAACATGTTCTGGGTGGTTTCGCTGGCAGCGATCATCCCGATCTTCTTCCTGCTGGCGGTGCGCCACGAGCCCACGCTGCATGACATCGACGATCTTTCACATCAGGAGTCACCATGAGTTTACTGGAAACAGGTACCAATTATGAGGCGCTGGCAGCGCATTTCCGACCCATCTTCACGCGCATCGCAGAAGGAACGGTAGCGCGCGAGCGCGAACGTATTTTGCCGCATCAGCCGATTAGCTGGCTGAAAGCGGCGGGATTCGGCACTGTGCGCATTCCAAAAGAGAAGGGCGGTTGGGGCGCATCGCTGCCGCAACTATTCCAGCTGTTAACCGAACTGGCAGAAGCCGACTCGAATCTGCCGCAGGCGCTGCGCGCCCATTTCGCCTTTGTCGAAGACCGGCTGAACCAACCGGACAGCGCGGAACGCGATCGCTGGTTTGGCCGTTTTATCGATGGCGAGCTGGTGGGCAGCGGCTGGACGGAAATTGGCACGGTCAAACTCGGCGATGTCATTACGCGCGTCACGCCAGGCGAAAGCGGCTGGACGCTGAGCGGCGAGAAGTTTTACAGCACCGGCACGCTGTTCGCCGACTGGATTGACGTCTTTGCGCGCCGCAACGACAACCAAGGCGACGTTATCGCTCTGGTAAACACTCACCAACCCGGCGTGACGCGTGAAGACGACTGGGACGGATTTGGCCAGCGCTTAACCGGCAGCGGCACCACGCGTTTTGACAGTGCCCATGTCGAGCAGGAACACGTCTACGATTTCGCCACTCGCTTCCGTTATCAAACCGCCTTCTATCAGCATGTGTTGCTGGCAACGCTGGCGGGAATTGGTCGTGCGGTGGCGCGCGATGGCGCACAGGCGGTGGCGGCCCGAAATCGGGTTTACAGCCACGGCAACGGCGGCGCTGTGCGTCAGGATGCGCAGATTCTTCAGGTCATCGGGGAGATCACCAGCCTGGCCTTTGCGGTAGAAGCCACGGTAATCCGCGCGACATATTCACTGCAATCAGCATATGTTGTCCATTTGAGCAGCGATGAAGCGCAAGTTGCCGCAGTGAATGTGCAGGCCGAAGCCGAAGCGGGCCAGGCGCAGGTGATCGCTAGCGAACTGGTAACGCGCGCCGCTACTGAGTTGTTCAACGCGTTGGGCGCATCAGATACGCGCGTCAGCAAAGCGCTGGATCGTCACTGGCGCAACGCGCGAACCGTATCGTCACATAATCCGGTGGTGTACAAAGCCCGCGATATCGGTGACTGGAAAGTGAATGGCACCGCCCCGACGGGGATTTGGCAGATTGGCAGAGGCGAGGGCTGATAAAACCAGGTGCGCATGAATCGGCACCTGGCATGTAGGGTCGCCATTCATGGCGACCATAACTTCCAAACCCGTTAAATCATCACGTTACATCACTTTGTGAATCACAATCCAAAATTCAAAGTTGTTCATTATTAAGCCAAATTTTTTATTCGGCATCGGTGAATTATTAATTAAGATTGGCCCTGGTTTTTAAGTTGATATCAATAAAAGGGAGCAACAGAATGCAATCAGCCCTGACACAACACCTGTCCGCACGCTAATCAAAACGTAATCAAGGGAGATGCTTCGCTAGTACAATAAGGATCAACGTGACGATCTGACCAAACAGCAACGCGACGCCTGAGTTAGGCGCGGAACGTGATTAAAAAGGGGCTGAGACATGACTGAACGCGATATTTTCAGTGAACTAATGACGGGTATGCAGGAGCTGAAAGATCATCAAGACGGAAACATCACGCTTAAGACATACAAGGTCAGCAAGTGCGCGCCGTTGACCATTGCACCACAGAAACTGTGTGATTTACCCGAAAACCTCAACCTGTCTCAGGCCGTTTTTGTGCGTATTACGAGTAAAAGATAAATCCAGGCCATTTATCAGGCCCGGATTAATTAATAATTTACTTTTTATCAAGCGACCAGGTAGCGCTGCGCACATCCACTTTCACTGGCAACAGACCCACGCGCGTAAAGGTATCCGCTAGCGCTTGCTGCTCATCAAACACCTGTGGTGTCATGCGTGACGCGCCATAAGGCAGACGTTTAATGGTGGTTTGCCAGATGGCTTTATCCAGGCCGGTCGATTTCGACAGAATCGCTGCCGCGTCATCCGGGTTCTTGTTCGCCCAATCGCTGAGTTTGCTCAGTTCATCAACCACCTGTTTCGCGGTATCAGGATGCCCTTCCGCAAACGGACGGCTGGCGAGATAGAAGGTGTAATGCGGCACCAATCCTTCTGCGTTGCGAATTTCACGCGCACCGGCGTTGGCTTCCACTTCTGCCAGGTACGGATCCCAAATCACCCACGCATCAATTGCGCCTTTCTGGAACGCAGCGCGCGCATCGGCAGGCGGCAGATACACCGGCGTCACGTCTTTGTAGTTAAGCCCCGCATCTTCCAGCGCTTTCACCAGCAGATAGTTAACGTCAGAGCCTTTGTTCAGGCCGACGCGTTTGCCTTTCAAATCGGCCACGCTGTTAATTGTGGAGTCTTTCGGCACCACGATGGCTTCCGTTTTCGGGTTAGCCGGAGAATGACCGAGATAGATCAAATCGGCTTTCGCGGCCTGCGCGAAGGCGGGCGGCGCATCGCCGGTAGCCGCCAAATCAATGCTGCCGACGTTTAAGCCCTCCAACATCTGCGGACCAGCTGGGAATTCTACCCAACGGATAGCAATGCCTTCCTTTTTAAAGGTTTCATCCAGCGTGCCGCGATATTTCAGCAGGGCAAAGATGTTGGCTTTCTGATAGCCGATGGTGACGGTTTCTGGGTTGGCGGCGAAGGCGTGTGTGGAGAGCAGGCCAACGCTGAGAGCTAAAGCGCTCAGGACAGGAAGTTTTGCTTTCATGATGATTCTCGTGTGGTTTTTTTGCCACCTTAGCAAAGCCCTTATATAACCAATAAATAACTAATTTCGATCGCTTATAACCGTTTTTTATGTGATCTGGATCATTCACTGTAATCAGCAAACAGGGTTTGGATTTCCATAGATGCCCATATAATTAGCACGGTAATAATTTGTATAACAAATCAAAATGCCATTACTAAAAGCTTCTGTCAGGATAAGCCATTCCGCTGCCTGCATAAGGTTTTACCCGTTCTATGAAGTGGTTTTCACGAAGCGCAGTGCTGTTTTCTGCCAAAACCTGTCTTGCTGCCTTTCTGGCTTTTTACATTGCTCTGGAACTCAATCTCGATAAACCGGCCTGGTCACTGACTACAGTGTACGTTGCCTCGCAGCTCTATTCGGGCTCGACGGTATCGAAATCGGTTTTCCGTTTCTTCGGCACCCTGCTGGGCGGGCTGTTTACGCTGCTGATCTATCCCGCCACGGTGCAGGATCCGCTGCTGTTCAGCCTGTGCATCTCACTTTGGGTAGCGGTTTGCCTCTATCTTTCGCTGCACGACCGCACGCCGAAGAGCTACGTATTTATGCTGGCGGGCTACAGCGCAGCGATTATGGGTTTTCCCGATGTGGTGTCGCCCTCGGCCATTACCTACACGGTGATTTCCCGCGTTGAGGAGATCACCGTGGCGATTGTTTGCAGCAGCTTGGTGCATCGCCTGCTGTGGCCGGTCTCGATGCGCAATTTGTTAGAGCAGAGCGTTAACCAGTGGTATCAGAATGCGCGCTCGCTGTGCAGCGAGCTGGTCACGGCGATGCCCACTGAAAAGTCGGTGGAGCGCGAAGATATCCTGATTCAGATGGCCAACTATCCGCTCAACGTCGAAACGCTCATCACGCACTGCGTGTATGAAGGCGATGCCGCGCGGCGTCTGGTGCGTTTAGTTAGCGTGCAATATCAGCATCTCTCCTATTTCATCCCCACGCTGACGGCAATCGAGTCGCGCCTCAATCTGCTGGCGCAGCAGCAAATCCGTTTTCCCGACTACATCGCTGAGGTCTTCCAGCAATTTTTGCTGTGGCTAAACGGTGAAGATCAGCTGCCGGTGCGCGACAAGCTCAGCCACGCGCAAGAGCAGCTGAAAGAGGCGTGGCAAGAGGGAAGGCTCAACAGTGAAGAGAGCATTCTGCTAATGGGATTGCTGGAACGCTTGCTCAATTTTGTGCGCATCGTTGATGCCTATCAAAGCGTTAGCGAACGCGTCAGTGAATGGACGCCCGCAGTTAAAGCCGGAAAGATGGCGCGTGCACATAAACACGTCGATAAAGGTTTGTTGCTGCTGTCGTCGTTCACCGCCTTTATCGCCACCTTCGTCACCTGCGTATTTTGGATTGGCAGCGGCTGGGTGGATGGTGCCACCGCGCCGATGATGGCGGCGGTGCTGTGCTCCTTCTTTGCCGGCATGGACAGCCCAATTGCACCGATGAAGCTGTTCCTGAAAGGTGTGCTGATCTCCGTGGTGATCAGCCTGTTGTATATCACCTTGCTGATTCCGCAGGCGGTGACCTTCGAAGCGCTGGTGATCTGCCTTGCGCCGGGCTTGCTGGCGCTGGGATTGGTTATCGCTAATCCGTCGACCAACCTGATTGGCCTGATTGTCGCCACGCAGATTCCTGGCTTGATTGGCATGAGCCACAACTTTAAGCCCGATCTACAGCTTATAGTGAACGCTATCCTTTCGACGCTAGTGGGTATTACCTTCGCGGTGGTGATCACGGCGCTGATTCGCAACAAGCGTCCGTCGTGGACCGCCAAACGTGCGGTGCGCAAAGGTATCCGCGAGCTGCTGCATTTTATCGCCACGGTGCGGCTCAACAGCGTCACGCTGACCGCGCGGCAGCAGTTTGTCTCGCGCACGCTGGATAAGGTCAACATCATCCTGCCGCGTAAACGTGTCGATCCGGTGCCAGAGCTGGTCTCCGGCGGCAATCTGATCGCTGAAGCCTGGCTGGGCGCAAACTGCTACGACTACTACACGCGTCATCGTGAGCTGCTGCTGGCACATCACATCGAAAGCGCGGCGATGTTCCACGAGCTAAGCCAGTTCCTTAAGCGCCGCTTGAAGTCGCTGCAAACCACGCCGCAACCGGAATTGCTGGCGGAACTGAACACGCTGTTGCTGCGACTGGAAACGGCGGCGCTGCAGGAGAACACGCTATTTGCGCCCATGTTCCACCTGTTCAATATTCGTTTATCGCTGTTTCCTGCGGCGCGCTGGCCGGAAAACCATTACAGTGCTGAACAGCATGTTTAAAACGGAGTTAAGCAGATGAAAATGATCGGTTTGATTGGCGGGATGAGCTGGGAATCCACCGCGCTCTATTACCGTATTATCAATGAGCAGGTGAAGCAGCAGCTAGGCGGTTTACACTCCGCGCGCAGCCTGATGTACAGCGTTGATTTCCATGAAATCGAAAAGTTGCAGGCCGCAGGCGAGTGGCAAAAAGCGGGTGAAATTCTGGCAGAAGCGGCTGTTAGCCTGGAGAAAGGTGGCGCAGATTTTATCGTGCTCTGTACCAATACCATGCACAAAGTCGCACAGCAGATCACCGATGCGGTCAGCATTCCGCTGCTGCATATCGCTGATGCCACCGCACAGCGCATTCGTCAGGCGGGCGTGAAAAAAGTCGGTCTGCTGGCGACGGCATTCACCATGGAGCAGGAGTTCTATAAAGGTCGGCTTAATCAGTCGGAGATTGAGGTGCTGGTGCCCGATGCAGCAGGACGCAAAGTGGTGCACGACATCATCTATCAGGAACTCTGTCTTGGCGTGATCCGTGATGAATCACGCGCGCAATACCGCAAGATTATTGCCGAGCTGGTGGAGCAGGGCGCAGAAGCGATCATTCTCGGCTGCACCGAAATCACTTTGCTGGTAAAAGCCGAAGACGCCAGCGTTCCGCTGTTCGATACCACCTTAATCCACGCAGAAGACGCCGTTAAACTCGCGCTTTTTTAGGGTCGCCATTTATGGCGACCATCCACATTTCATAACGCACAAATCTATGCGCAATGGGTCGCCATAAATGGCGACCCTGCATAAAAGGTACAAAAACTCATCAAAACGCTGTTTCCAGTGAATCTGTGACGCAATAATCATCATCCACCAGCGGTAGATAGCGCCATTTATCGAATGCGGTACAAGGATGCGAAATACCGCAGCCAACCCAATCGCCTACCTGCAACGGCTCATCCTCCGGCAATAGCAAATAAGCGTGCTGATCGTTTACATCACTGATACGCAGATGCGTTGCGGTGCGCGGGGTGCTGCCATCGGCGTTGCGGACCCACAGCGGATTCGGCAGATCCTGATCGAAGGGTACATCGCGGCGACCGAAATCCACTAACGCCAGGCCCGGTTCCGGGCGCGATAACACGCGGCCCCAAATCTCCAGCGCGGCAGCAAAATGATGTGTTGCGCCCGGCTGAGCAAAGGGCGCGATGCGCGCATACAATCCGCTGTCGTGCGCCATATAAGCGCCGGAACGGATCAGCGGCGTCATCGGCAACGGCAGTTTTGCTGCGGTAAAACACGCCGTCACCACATCAAACCAGGCGCCGCCACCGGCGCTAAGGATGATGTGATCGCTGCCGAACAGCTGCTTTTCTGCAAGCAATTCAGCGGTAGCGATCATCATCTGGCAGTAATCCTTCACGCGCTGAATGCCGCTTTCATCACGGCCTGCGCCCAGCGCGCCTTCATATCCGGCTACGCCCACCAGCTTGAGCGCGGGGCAGGCGGCGATCGCTTCGGCAATCGCCACTGCGTCCTGCTGAGAACGACAGCCAGTGCGGCCGCCGCTTACTGACATCTCCAGCAGCACCGAAATCTGGCTGTCGCCCAGATTCTGCGCCAAAAGCTTTACGCCTTGCAGCGAATCGACGTAACACAGGAAGCCGTGATCGGGATGCTGCTGCTGCCACTGCGCAATCCAGCGAATGCCCGCCGGATCGACCAGTTGATTGGCGAGAAACACATTGCGGATGCCGAACTGGCGCAGCGCGCGAACCTGCGCAGGCGTAGCGGCACCCAAACCCCACGCGCCGCCTTCGGTAATCGCGCGGCGCAGAATGGCGGGCGACATCGAGGTTTTCCCGTGCGCGGCGAGCATCACGCCGTTTTCACGGCAGAAGTCCGCCAGCTGGCGCAGGTTATTCTCCAGCGCCGACTGCTTCATGATCATCAGCGGCGAGAACACCTGATCGCTGCTGAGTACTGCGGTGCCGATAGCCAGCGGCGCATCACCGGCACCCGCAACCGATTTAAAACGTGGCGCGGTTTGCTGCGCATCCAGTAATCCATCCGCCTGCAGCGGAAAGCGAATCGACATAGATCCTCCTGTTAGTGCTCAAGTACGCGTGATAAGAACTGCTGAGTGCGCGGGTTCTGCGGATTAACGAAGATCTGCTCGGGCGAACCTTGTTCGGCAATCACGCCCTGATCCATAAACACCACGCGGTCAGCGGTTTTGCGCGCAAAGCCCATCTCGTGCGTTACCACCACCATGGTCATGCCTTCACGCGCCAGGCTGCGCATCACTTCCATTACTTCACCCACCAGTTCTGGATCCAGCGCTGAGGTGGCTTCATCGAAGAACATGATTTTCGGTTCGACTGCCAGCGCACGGGCAATCGCCACGCGCTGCTGCTGACCGCCGGAAAGCTGCGCCGGATAGTGATGCGCGCGCTCGGCGAGTCCGACGCGCGTGAGCGCCGCCATGCCGCGTTTATTGGCTTCGGCTTCCGACAGCTTTTGTGCTTTGATCAGCGCCAGCGTGACGTTGCCGAGCGCGGTTTTATGCGGGAACAGGTTGAACTGCTGGAACACCATGCCAACGTGGCCGCAAATTTCACTGGCGCGTTTGCGTTGATGCAGCGGCACGTCGTTGACCCACACTTCACCGCCGTCGGCCACTTCCAGTCCGCTCATGATGCGCAACACGGTACTTTTGCCGGAGCCGGACGCGCCAATCAGCACCAGCACTTCACCCGGTGAAACATCAAGGCTGATCTCTTTCAGCACCTGAGTTGCGCCAAACGATTTTGTTATCCGGCTTAAGGTAATGGCGGATTTGCTCATGAAATTTGGCTCCTGGTTTGATGATGTTGAACCCAACGGGAAAGCGGGAAGCAGACAGCGAAGTAGAGCAGGGCGACCAGGCCGTAAACGATGACCGGCTGACCGATGCGATCGACAATCGCCTGGCCTTGATGCATCAGTTCGGACATGCCGATCATGCTGACGATCGAGGTATCTTTGATCAGGGAAAGATACTGGCCCGCCAGCGGCGGCAGCACGATGCCGCGCGTTTGCGGCAGGATCACGCTCATAAAGGTCTGACGCTTCGACAGGCCCAAAATCCATGACACTTCCCACTGACCTTTCGGCACCGCTTCAATACCCGCGCGAAACACCTCGGCGATATACGCGCCCTGATAGATGCTCAGACCAAGAATACCGGCGGCAAACAGGTTGATGTCATAGCCAAAATAGGCCACGCCGAAGTAGATGAACATCAGCGTGATCAGCACCGGCGTGCCGCGAAACAGTTCGGTGTAGATCACTGCAACCTGCTTCAGCACCGGCAAGCGACTGGTGCGCAACACCGCCGCCAGCAAGCCCAGCAGCGTGCTGCCAATAATCGCAGCCACCGACAGCAGCAGTGTGATACCGAGCCCTTTTAGCAGAATCGGTAACGAACTGATGATTAACTCGTTCATAGCGCGTTCTCCCGTTTCACTGGATTAGTCAGCCATTTTCTTGCCCACCACCAGGCGGACTTTTTTATCGGGGTCACCAGCGGCGGGTGAAACATGCGCCGTCCTGCAATCGTACCCAGCCAGGAGAACAGGTTGCTCAGCACCAGATACACCAATGCCACCACGCTAAAGGTCTGGATATACAGCAGCGTACGCGCGTTGATCACCGTGGCGGTGCCGGTCAGTTCGGGCAGCGCAATCGCCGACAGCAAAGAGGTGCCGAGCAGCAATTGAATCAGGTTGTTGATAATAGCGGGCCACACCGCGCGCGCCGCCTGCGGCAGTACCACGGTGAGAAACACCTGACGACGCGGAATGCCCAGCACCCACGCGGCTTCAAGCTGGCCTTTCGGCACCGATTGAATGCCCGCGCGGAAGGTTTCGGACAGATAGGCACCGACGTTAATCCCCAGCGCCAGCACGCCCGCAGTAAAGGCGCTCATGGTGATGCCGAGCGATGGCAGACCAAAGAAGATGATGAAGATCTGCAGCAGCACTGGCGTGTTGCGGATGAACTCAACGTAGCAGTGACTGATCCAGCGCAGCGGGGCCAGCGGCGACGCTTTCGCCAGCGCCGAGAGCAAACCGAGCGCCACCGCCAGCGCAAACGCCAGCAACGTCACCTGCAAGGTGAGCCACGCGGCGTCAAGAAAAGTGTCGGCGTAGCGCCACAGGGTTAGCCATTGATAACTCATGGTTCTGCTCCTTCGGGCGGCGCAGCATCAGCTGCCGCGCCGCGTGGGGATCAATATTGCGGATTCAGCGGGTAACGCGGTTTGTTGCCAAACCATTTCTGATACAGCTGGGCGTTTTCGCCGGAGGCGTTAATTTCAAACAGGAATTCGTTGAGGTAGTTGGTCCAGACCTGATCGCCCTGTTTCACGCCGAAGGCGTTGTATTCCAGCGGCACCAGCGCTTCGTTGGTTACGGTTAATGTCGGGTCGAGCTTGGCCTGATAGGCGAGGAAGTTGTTATCCTCGATCATCGCATCGGCCTGGCCCTGTTTCACCGCGAGGATGGCCGCTTGCGAAGAGTCGTACTCCTGGATTTTCACGTCAATGCCCAGATTGCGTACTTCATCGCCGTTGGTTGAGCCTTTCACCGTGGCGATGGTTTTGCCGCCCATATCGTGTGCGGACTGAATGCCACTGTTTTTACGCACCAGCATCGCTTCACTCGCCACCACATACGGATTGGTGAAGCCGATCTCTTTGGCGCGTTCCAGATTGCGGGTGAAGTTGCAGAACACCACATCCACTTTATTGGTTTGCAGATTAGGGATGCGGTTGGCGCTGGTGGTGTTGACCATTTCCAGCTTCACGCCCATCTCTTTAGCCAGCGCTTTGGCGAGATCAACATCGTAGCCATCCGGGTTGCCGTCTTTATCGTAAAACCCAAACGGGGCGAAACTCAGGCAATCACCGACGCGCAGCGTGCCGCGTTGCAATACGGTTTGCAGCGCTGACTGCGGTGCGGCGCCCGCCTCTTTTTTCTCTTCGGTTGGCGTACAGCCCGCCAGCGTCAGTAATACCAGCGCGCCGGCTAGCGCGTTGAGACTCACTTTTAGCGATGTTATCTTCATTGTTATGCTCTCTTTAGAAATTTTGACGAGACGGCGTAATACCGTTATTTCACAGCAAAATAGAAAGGCATCAATTAATAACAGGCTGTCCTGGTGTGGGCGGAGAAAGTAAACATTCGCCAGCCTGTTTTAACCGTAATATTTATTTACGATCGGCGCGGAAGCATTTCATATCGACTTCGACTTTGCAGTCGACCACTAAATCCTGCACGCTACAAATACGTGCCGGTGGATTTCCGCTGAATATCTCACTGAATACTTTATTAAATGAACTGAAATAACGCGCGTCGGTTAATACCGCCGTAACGTGCACCACATCTTCCACGCGATAACCGGCTTCGCGCATGATAGTGAGACAGTTTTCGAACGCCAGCTGCGTCTGTTCGATGATACCGCCTTCCACCACTTCGCCGTCGCGCATCGGCGTCTGGCCGGAGATGTAGAGCCAGCCATCGGCTTCCACCGCGCGGGCAAACGGCAGTTTCTGCCCGCCGGTGCCGGTTCCGCCTTCGACGCCATAACGTTTAATCGTCATCCGTTCCTGCTCCTGTTGCAGCGAAAATCTGCTAACTATGTTGTCTGATATACCAGACTGCTATCTGCAATACTGGATAGGGCAAGATTTGCACAGGAATTTTTCTTTTGCAATATGTGCACCGCTATTTAATTTTTTGTGATGTCGTCCGGATCGCAAAATAAATTTAAGTCGAGTGTGTATTTAAATTGGAGTGTGATCGCTATCGTATTTTTTTAACGGTAAAGTGAGCGTGGTGCGCCATAATGAGGCACCAAAATTGATCGTGATAATAAATGGCGGGTGATTAATATTTATTTAATCCGGGATGGGTAAAAGTTGATGCGCGGTGTATCATGCCTCTCTTTCATTGCCTATGCCTTTTATAGCCATGCCACCAAGGAGTGAGTTTATGCCGGATGAAAAAACCTCGCGGGCGCGCGGCGTTGACCGGGTTATTGATATCTTTCGGCAGTTGCACAGCGCACGCCAACCGATGTCGATGCGCGCGTTGATCGACGCAACCGGCGCACCTCGTTCCAGTATCTATGAATTAGTCAGCCTGTTGAGTGAAGCCGGTTTGGTGGAATTGGATGCCGAAGGCGCGGTGTTCTTTGGCCGTGAGATGCACTATTACGGTGCGGATTATATGGCGCACAACGATCTGATCCGCCGGGCGCATCAGTTGATGGTGGAGATTGTGGCGCGCCACGGCGAAACCGTGCAGCTCTGTATGCTGGAAGGCAATAAATACACCGTGGTGCTCTCTGAGAGTAATGCGCATCCGTTCAAAATCACCTCAGATATCGGCGTGCGTGTGCCAATTACCTGGACCGCGACCGGCCGCTTACTGCTGAGTAACTGGTCGGATAGCGCGATTCTGGATCTGATCCCGGAGGAGGATTATCGCCTCGCCAGCGGCCAGATCCTCGATAAGCAGGCGTTTCTTGATGAAATTCATCACGCCGGAAAACTCGGTTACTGCATGACGGAAGGCTTGTCGGAAAGCTTTACCTGCTGCATGGCGGCGCCGATCCGTTCACGCAGCGGCCAGGCCGTGGCGGCAATCTGCTTTATGGTCAGCCGCGATACGCCGCAGGAACGCCGTCAGATGTTGCTACAGGAACTGATCACCTCCGGACAAAAACTGTCTGATTTCACCTGACAGCGCTCTCGTAAAACTCCGTTACACCTGATTGAAGTGGCGTTTATTCTCGCCACTTAAGGTTGTGTTAAGGTAATTGATAATAATAACTATTCTTTTTACCACGGAGTTATGGGATGAAAACGCGCCTGCTTTTGGCAATGGGATTACTGGCTTCAACGGCGGCTGCCGCCTCCACTTATCCGCTGACCGTTACAGATATGGACGGCAGTACGCAAACCATCAATAAAGAGCCGCAGCACATCATTCTGCAGGATGGGCGCGACATTTTGACGCTGGCGCTGCTGGACCGCGATGACCCGTTTAAGCGCGTGGTGGCGTGGAATAATCTGCCGAAAAAGCAGGACACGCAAACCTGGGATGTTCTGAAAGGGCGCTGGCCGGAAGCGACGAAAATCGTCGATATGGGCTTTAGCGATCAGGGCCAGGTCAACCTCGAAAGCGTGCTGGCGCAGAAACCGGATCTGATGATTGCGCAACTGCGCGCCAAACCGGCGTTGCAGCAATCGGGCGTGCTCGCTACGTTGCAGAATCTGCATATTCCGGTGGTGTTCGTGGATTACGAACTGCATCCGGCGCAGAACACTGCACCGAGCGTGACGCTGCTCGGCAAAGTGCTGAACCGCGAAACTCAGGCCAAGGCTTACACCGATTTTTATCAGCAGAAATTCGCGCGCATCACTCAAGGCGTGGCGCAAGTGAAAGACAAACCAACGGTGTTTATCGAACCAATCGCCGGTAATAGCGACAACTGCTGCTTTACGCACAGTCACAATGGCTGGGGCGGATTAGTGGAAGCGGTGGGCGGTAAAAATATCGGCTCTGAACTGCTGCCGGGCAACGCCGGATTTGTCGCGCTGGAGAAAATCATCGCCATGAAACCGGATGTTTACATCATGACCGGTTCGAAGCGTCCGAACGCCAATGTGCTGCCATTTGGTTATGGCGTGCAACCGCAGGAAGTGAAAGCTACCTTCCAGACGCTGCTGAAGCGCACCGGCCTGGCGCAGATTGAGCCGGTGAAACAAGGCCGCGTGTACGGTGTTTATCACCATTTCTATAACCATCCGTACAACATCATCGGCATGGAAATTCTGGCGAAGGATCTCTATCCGCAACAGTTTGCCGATCTAAAGCCGAACGCAGATTTCCGCACCATCATCAAAAAATTCACTACGTTGCCGGATAACGCGATCGATTTAAGTTACCCGAACAATCAGTAATCGCGGGTTTTTGTTACGCCGTAAGGTCGCCATTTATGGCGACCCATCCGTTCAATCAACATTCCTCGATGACAACGCTAATTGTTATGTTATAACATAACTAAAAACAGCACTGCGCGTATGCCTATACGCCTTGTGAACGTTGTCATTCAGAGGAGTTGCTATGTCAGCATTAACCCAAAATCAGCATGATTTTAAAAAACTTCCCGTCACCGTGCTTTCTGGCTTTCTCGGCGCAGGTAAAACCACGCTGCTCAATCATATTCTTAATAACCGCGAAGGTCGTCGCGTGGCGGTGATCGTCAATGATATGTCGGAAGTGAATATCGATGCCGCGCTGGTGCGCGAGGGCGGGGCAGAGCTGTCGCGCACCGACGAAAAGCTGGTGGAAATGAGCAACGGCTGCATCTGCTGCACGCTGCGTGAAGATTTGCTGCTGGAGGTGAATCGGCTGGCAAAGGATGGCCGCTTCGATAACCTGGTGATCGAATCGACCGGCATTTCTGAACCGTTGCCGGTGGCGGAGACCTTCACCTTCGCCGATGAAGACGGGCAAAGTCTGTCTGAAGTCGCCTCGCTCGATACCATGGTGACGGTGGTCGATGGCTTCAACTTCCTGCGTGACTATGAATCGAACGAAAGCATTCAGTCGCGCGGTGAATCCTTGGGCGCGGAGGATGAGCGCACGGTGGTGGATTTGTTGGTCGATCAAATTGAGTTCTGTGATGTGCTGATCCTCAACAAAACCGACCTGATTGATGAGACGGAAAAAGCGCGATTAATGGCGATCCTGACGTCGCTCAATCCACGCGCCAACATCATTACCTCTGAATTTGGCAAAGTCGGGCTGGATCAGGTGCTCAACACCGGTTTGTTTAATTTTGATGCCGCCGCACAGGCGCCGGGCTGGCTGCAGGAGTTGCGTGGTGAACACACGCCAGAAACGGAAGAATATGGCATTCGTAACTTCGTGTTCCGCGCACGTCGCCCATTCCATCCGATGCGTTTTTTCCAGTTGATTGAAAACGAGATGCGCGGCGTGGTGCGTTCTAAAGGCTACTTCTGGCTCGCCAGCCGTCCGCGCCATGCCGGTTCATGGTCGCAGGCGGGCGGCGTGTCGCGCCAGGGTTTAGCCGGGATGTGGTGGGCCAGCGTACCTAAGGATCGCTGGCCGGAAGATGCGGAAAACCTTGGCTACATCTTAGAGAATTGGGTTGACGGTAGCGGCGACGCGCGTCAGGAACTGGTGTTTATCGGCATCGACATGGATGAAACAGCGCTGCGAAACAAACTGGAACAGGCGCTGCTAACCGATGAGGAAATGGCGCTCGGCCCCGATAATTGGGCAGAATTCCCCGATCCCTTCCAGCCATGGTTTAATTGATTTGTAGGGTCGCCATTCATGGCGACCTCCTCAATTACGCTGCACCCAACCACATCGAAACCTCAACCCCATCATTAAACGGCAGCGACATAAACCCTCTACTGCTGTGCACCAGCTCCAGATATTCCGGGCTGAAATCGGCATCGTCGGCAACAATTAGCGCGCCAGGACGCAAAAACGGCTGCACCAGCGTCACGATCTCCGGATAGATCGCTTTTGCGCCGTCCAGCACCAGCATATCGATGATGGCCGGCAGGTCGCGGCTTAATGTCTGCAACGCATCGCCCACGCGCACCTCAATTAAATCGCTGACGCCCGCATCGGCGAAATGGTTACGGGCTAACGCCACTTTCCCCTGCTCAAATTCGCAGGTGATGATATTGCCGCCACCGTTATCGCGCACTGCCGCCGCCAAATGCAGCGTGGAAATGCCGAACGAGGTACCAAATTCAACGATGGTTTTGGCATGGCTGCTGCGCGCCAGCATATACAGCAACTTGCCGGTTTCACGCGAGACTGCCAGCGGGACTTCCTTCAGATGTCCGTAAAGTTCCAGGTAATCGGTTTTGCTGTGCAGCAGGCGATGTTGTTCGGCATCAGACATGGTTCTGAAAGCATCGTTGGTTGGATGCGCCATATTATCGGCCAGCTCAAACAGGTAATTGAGCAGCGGCGCCAGTGGCGCAGAAGTTAAGGTATTCATATTGTTCTCCGGGCATACAAAGTGGATTTTGCTGTGCCAACAGAATACGATGAATTATTCGCGTTTCACTATTCGTGTTCAGGGGATGATGATGGCTGAGCCACGTAACACTAAGATTTCAGAGCGAAAAAGACCCAAGCAGGCACGCTCCAGCGAGCTGGTTTCCGCCATTTTGCAAGCGGCTACTCAGGTTTTGGAACTGGAAGGGGCCGCGCGTTTCACCACGGCGCGGGTGGCGGAACGCGCGGGCGTGAGTATTGGATCGCTGTATCAATATTTTCCCAATAAGGCGGCTATTCTTTTCAGATTGCAAAGCGAGGAATGGCAGCGCACCGGCAATTTGTTAGGCGCGATTCTGCGAAATACCGCCAACACACCGCGTCAGCGACTGCACGATCTTACGCTGGCGTTTTTACATTCCGAATGCGAAGAAGCGGCGATGCGCACCGCGCTGAATGACGCCGCGCCTCTGTATCGTGATGCGCCGGAAGTGCAGGAAGCGCGCGCGGCAGGTGAAAACGTCATCAGTGATTTTCTGCGTGAAGTATTACCGCAGTCAGAGGAGAGCGAACGGGCGCGCGCCGCAGATTTATTGAACAGTACGCTGGGCAATGTTGGGAAACACTTTTCCGAATCGCCGCGCACGCCAGCAGAGATTCAGGCTTACGCGCACGAGATGGCTGAGATGTTTTGTGCCTGGATCAGGGAAAAAGGCGCCGATTTACAGTAAAAGATGGACTGGAAATCTCTGAAAGCGGTTAACAAACTCATTATTCACATTCTCAATAATCCACACCGCGAGTAAGCTTAACAAAACCTTTATAGAGCCGAATGAGCAAACGGGAGAGCAAAATGGCAGTGAAGATGATTGCGGTGGATATGGATGGCACTTTTCTCGATGACAACAAACAGTACAACGCGCAGCGCTTTGCGCGTCAATATGCGTTGTTGAAAGAGAAGGGCATTCGTTTCGTGGTCGCCAGCGGCAATCAGTATTATCAGTTGCTGCGCTACTTTCCTGACATCAAAGATGAGATCGCTTTTGTCGCGGAAAACGGCGCATGGGTTTCTGACAGCAATGAAGAGATCTTCTGCGGTGAACTGGCGCAGGAACGCGTGCATCAAATCCTCGATATTCTCGCCAAAGAACCGGACATCAGCACCGTGGTTTGTGGCCGCAACGGTGCGTACGTGCACACGTCAATGTCCGACGAAGTGATTGCCATGCTGGCGAATCACTACCATCGTCTGGAAAAGCGCGACAATCTCTACGATATCGACGACACCATCTTTAAGTTCTCGCTGAATCTAGCGCACGAAGGCGTTGATGCCTTGATGGAGCGGTTGCACGCTGAGCTGGGCGCGATTGAAAACATTATGCATCCGGTTTCCAGCGGTTTTGGTTTTGTTGATTTGATCATTCCCGGCTGCCACAAAGCGCACGGCATCGCGCTGCTACAGGAAAAATGGGGCATCGATGATTGTGAAGTGGTTGCGGTAGGCGACAGCGCCAACGACATCGAAATGCTGCGTCAGGCATGCTATAGCTTCTCAATGGCGAACGCCGCAGCACCGGTTAGCGCGGTGTCGCGTTACAGAACCGAAAGCAATAATGACGAAGGCGCACTTAACGTGATCGCCCGCATTCTGGCGCGCGAAGTGCCGTTTGGTTGATGCATTTCCAGGTGCGCATAAATGCGCACCTGACTTCGTAGGGTCGCCATTCATGGCGACCGTTATTTAAAATATCCCGCCTCACGTATATTCTGCAGTAATCCCGGCCCATTCGGCTGCCAGTTAAACGTCTCACGCGTCCACGCGCTGGAGGACGGATTATCGGTAGAGGCGAAAAATGCCATCCAACCTAACCACGCTTTGGCTTCTTCCAATGTCAGGCTTTTCACCGGCAGTGCTAATCCGGCGCCGATGGTTTCGGCAATCTGACGGAACGGCACTCCTTCCTCCTGCACCGCATGCAGAATTGCACCCGGCTCAGCCTTTTCGGCCGCCAGGCAAAACAGTTCAGCTGCATCATCACGATGTACCGCAGGCCAGCGATTCTCGCCGTCGCCGACATATACCGCCGCACCTTTCTCCTTCGCCATGTTGATGATCATCGGAATAAATCCATGATCGCCCGCGCCATGCACGGTTGGCGGCAAGCGCACCAGCGCCACGCGCACGCCGCTGTCGGCCAGCGCCAACGCGGCGACGTTAGAATTGGAACGTGGATGCACGCCCGCTGTCGGTCTGATTTGTTCGGTGGCGAGACGTCCAGGCGACACCAACGCGGTGCCGGTGGTGACAATCAGCGGACGATCTGAACCTGCCAAAACTTCCCCCATCGCCAGAATCGCGCGTTGATCGACGTCGGCAGCATGATCCATGCGGCTGAAATCGTGGATATAACCGGCATGGATTACGCCGTCGCTCTCTTCAACAGCCCTGCGCAGACCGACGAGGTCTTCAAGATCGCCGCGAATCACCTGCACACCTTGCTGCTGCAATTTTTCTGCGGAAGCCTCGCTGCGCGCCAGACCTTGCACCTGATAACCGCGTGCCTGCAGTTTTTTCACAATGGCGGAACCGATAAAGCCGCTCGCCCCGGTCACAAAAATTCGCATATTGGTGCTCCACTTTTTCAAAGTTGAAGCACTATCATAAAAGTCTGTGACGCGGCGAAAAGTCGTGAGCTTATACAGGTATACGCACTAACAGGATAAAGGCATGACTCAGCAAGATGACAACGTGCTCGGCAACTATCTGCGCGAACGCCGCCAGCGGCTGGATGCGGCGAAACTCGGCTACACCTTGCTGCGCCGCCGCACGCCAGGCCTGCGCCGGGAAGAAGTGGCGGTGCGCGCGTGCGTCAGCACCACATGGTATACGTGGCTGGAGCAGGGCAGAGGCGGCGCGCCTTCGGAAGAATTGCTGGAACGTTTAGCCCGCGCATTAGAACTGAGCGCCGCCGAGCGCGATCACCTGTTTTTGCTGGCGCAAAATCGTCTGCCGGGCGTGACATGGCAAGCGGGCGTGGATGTTTCGCCATCGCTACAGCGCGTACTCGACAGCATGGAGAACACGCCAGCGTTGGTGAAAACCGCAGAGTGGCAAGTGGTGGCGTGGAACCGTGCGGCGACGAAAGTATTTGTTGATTATGCCGAGCTGCCGCCTGCCCAGCGCAATATCCTGCTAATGATGTTCCGTAACGAGGAGATGAAAAAGCGTCTGCCGGACTGGCATAAAGTAACGCGCGGCATGGTGGCCAACTTCCGCGCGGACGTGGCGCGAACCGGCGCCAGCGAGCATGTGCGCGCGCTGGTAGAAGAGCTGTGCGAGATGAGCGACACCTTCCGCCAGCTATGGCAATCGCAAGAAGTGAGCCAGCATGGCGAAGGCATCAAACAGCTGTGGCTGCCGGACGAAGGTGTGCTGGAGCTGGAATACAGCACCTTCGCGGTTGAAGGCAAATCGGGTTTAAGTCTGGTGGTGTTTAATCCGCGTCAGCAGCAGGACCGGGAATGTGTAGCGCGGCTGATGGCGTGTCCGTAGCGGCGCGATAGTGGGCTTCCATCTCATCCAGCGCCGCCTGATTCTCCAGCCCCCATTGATACATCTGCTCAATCGGTGCCGCGAACGTCATGCCGAGCGGCGTTAAGCGGTAATCGACTTTCGGCGGCACTACATCATAAACGTGACGTGCAATCAGCCCGCGCTGCTCCAGTTCTTTCAATGTCTGAAACAACATCTTCTTCGAAATTCCCTGCAGGCTGCGCTGCAACTCGCCAGTACGTGCGCGATGGTTCGGCCAGTGATACAGCGCGTGCAGAACCATGCTGCTCCATTTCACCGAAAACAGATCCATTAGCCGGCGCGGCGGCGAATCCGCATAAAAAAACAGCTTACCGTCAACAATTGCGGGCATCGTTTACGTCTCCTATATGGTTACCAAATGGTAACTACTATCAATTTCGCACCATGTTCACTATAGTCTGCCGCCTTCAGCTAGCTAAAGCTAGTTCATTACGGAGGCACTATGAAAATCAATGCATTAGTCGCGCAAGACGCGGCTAAACCGCTCTCTTCCAGCCAGATTGCACTGCGCCCGCTGCAGCAGCAGGATGTCAAAATTGAAATTTTGTACTGCGGCGTGTGCCATTCGGATCTGCATATGGCACGTAACGAATGGGCGGTCAGTCGCTATCCGCTGGTGCCGGGACATGAAATCGTCGGACGCGTTGTCGAAACCGGTGCGGACGTAACCCATTTCAAAGCGGGCGATGTCGTGGGCGTGGGCGTGATGGTCGATTCGTGCCGCGAATGCCAATTTTGCCAGCAGAAAGAAGAGCAATATTGTGAATCCGGCTTTGTTGCAACTTACAACGGCATCGATAAATACACTGGCGACAGCACGTGGGGCGGCTACGCACAAAATGTCGTGGTCGATCAGCACTTCGTGGTGTCCGTACCGCAAACCTTGCCGTTAGCGGGCGTTGCGCCGCTGTTGTGTGCGGGCGTCACTGTGTGGTCGCCGCTGCGTCACTTTAACGTGAAAGCCGGTGATAAAGTTGGCGTGGTCGGCCTGGGCGGATTAGGTCATATGGCGGTTAAGCTGGCGAGCGCGATGGGCGCGGAAGTCACGCTGTTCACCACTTCACCGGCCAAAGGTGAAGATGCGCTGCGTTTAGGCGCTGCGCGCGTAGTGGTTTCACGTGATGCGGAGCAGATGGCGGCGGCACAAACTTCACTCGATTTCATAGTGGATTGCGTCTCAGCGCCGCACGATCTCGATCCTTACCTTGCCACGCTGAAAACCAACGGTCGTTTAGTGCTGGTCGGCATTCCCGAGCAGCCGCACCAGTCTCCTAACGTCACGCCGATGGTGAATCGTCGTTTGAGCATCAGCGGTTCATCGATTGGTAGTATTCAGGAAACCCAGGAAATGCTGGATTTCTGCGGCCAGCACAATATCACTGCTGACATTGAGTTAATTGCCGGTGAAGAGATCGAAACCGCTTTTGCACGCATGTTGAAGGGTGATGTGAAGTACCGCTTCGTTATCGATATGCAAGCGACGCGCTGGTAAATGTTAATCGCCTGCACATGGTTGCAGGCGATTTCACCCTGAAATCGCCTGAGCCTGGCGCGATAAGACGCTGATGACGCTCAACTTTACCCGTCATTGCGGATTGAAATTCGCCGGCGCCCCAATGTTACACGATATAGTTACAACATACTTTAATGATTTCCCCCGTAAATTCTGGCCTCGCTGCTGTGGTTTAGTTAATCAGGCAACTAAGTTGGCTATAGCTACCTGTAATCAAGGTTAAAATTTTATATATAAATAGGGTCAGATTAGGGGGTAATTCAGTACGGAGAATTCATAGTGTTAAGCCGGTGGAAACTGGCCCAACTGCTGGAACATTGCGAGCCAATCTTCCATATGCCAGGTTGTGGTAACGCGTTCACCATCCAGCAGATGAAACTCATGAAGACGCACGCGAATCCCGTGTCCGGTTGGCGCAATCCCCATAAACTCACCGTGATGCGTGCCGGTGATCTCGGCGCGCACCGCGATTTTCCCCTGCTCTTGCACCATATCGTGCACGGTGATGTTGATATCAGGAAACGCTTTAATAAAACCCGCCAGCAACGGTTTAAAGCCTTCGGGTCCCGGACCTTGTCCCGGGCCTAAAGGAATGTCATTCCAATCTTTAGTTACGGCTAAATCCAGTAAATCAGGGTTTTTATCACTAAAGGCGCGATACAGCATTTCTACCGCTTCACGCTCTGCTTTAAGGCGTTGGTTTAATTCGGTTGTGACATTCATAGGGGTTCCTTTGCATCAAGTTTAAGGGTGCATCTCACCGGCTTGAGCAGTATTCCTGAATCTGTCACTATCAATCCAACAAATGGTTAATATACAGCATTATATAAAATATGAATTTTGATGGATTCGACCTCAACCTACTGGTGGCGTTTAATGCGTTGATGCTGGAACGTAATGTCACTAAAGCCGCCGCCATTGCGGGCGTAAGCCAACCGGCGATGAGTGCAGCATTATCTCGCTTACGGCGCGTATTTAACGATCCGCTGTTTATTCGTAGTGCCGAAGGCTTGCTGCCGACAGCCAAAGCACAAGAGATCGCCGTGCCGGTTGCTGAAGCGTTAGGGCAGGTGAGAAACTTGATGAATCCAACTCACATTTTCGATCCTGCCACAAAAGCGCGCAGCTTCACGTTGGGATTGACGGAATATCCACTCCACGTACTTTTACCTTCTTTAACGCAGAAACTGGCTTTATTAGCGCCGAATTGCAGTATTCACGTGCGCTATTTTACCGATCGTGATGAAACCGTAGCCTTATTAGATGCCGGGAAAATTGATATAGCGATTGGCGTGCCACCGACCAAGGCTGAAAACCGGATACTTTCTCATCCGTTATTAACCGATGATTTTGTCACTATGATTGGACGCCACCATGACGTCGCAGAAAAAGGAATTGACCTGAAATCTTTTGTCGCGATGCGTCATATTCTGGTGTCGCCGGAAGGCAATCATTATGGATTGGTGGATCAAAAGTTGCGTGAACTCAACCTGGTACGCGATATCGGCCTGACGCTACCCACGATGTTTTTCGTTCCGGCGTTGTTACCTGGCACCGATTTTATCGCCACCGTGCTAAGTCGTGTGGCAACTCACACAGCAAATCAAACGCTTATCAACGTGTTCACGCCACCCATTGAACTGCCAACCATAACTTTTCATTTATTGTGGCATCGTCGCACTCAGGACAATCCGGCTCATCAATGGTTGCGACAAGTGATCAACGATGTTGCTGCTGCCTGCCAAACCTGACAATTTATTGTGCACATCACGACCACATTTCCGGCGACGCGTCACATCCTGCAATCACTTTTTGCACAATCCTGAATAAACATTTCCCGCACTGCTCCGATAACTCCCTTACAAACTTTACAAAAACAACAATCGCAGGAGCAGGGAACATGGGGCTGGTATCCCGATTACGTAATGTGCGCATCACGCGTAAACTGTCGGCAGGATTCGGCATCGTGCTGTTGTTAGTGGCACTGGCAACCGGATTGAGCGTGCAGCGCTTCAACGCTATCCATGACATCTATCAGAAAACTAATCTGATTTATGACATCAACATTGAAGTGTTCCAGGCCAAAATTAATCGCCTTAAATATCTGTATGGCGATGACAAATCTGGCCAGGTGATGGCGAACTACGTTACGCATGCGCAGCAGCTTACCAGCGATGCGAAACAGCTTTCATGGTCGGATGGCGCCAAAGCGCGGGTGGATGAACTGGCTACTCACCTCGCCAGTTTCCAGAACAGCATTGGCGCCATGACGCAAGCCACGCAGCAACTCAATAGCCTGCGCTCGCAGCTTGATGCCTTAAGCCAGCAAGACATGACCTCGCGCTACACCCAACTGATTCGCACTCCGGTTACTAATCCTGAACTAACCAACCAAATCTACGAACAGCTGTTCGCCATTAGCAATGTGCGTGAAGAAGCCTGGGCGCTGCGTTTTAACGTTAGTGATGCGCTGCGTAAAACACTGGAGAACCATTTCCAGCAGGCGGATCAGGGCATGAAAGCGCTGCTGGCGCAGTTGCCGCCGGAACAGCAGGGCGAGTTCACTGCGTTGTGGCAGGATACCGAGAAATTTAAAAGCCTCAGCCTGCAAGCAGCGGATGCCTACGGTCAGCTGCGCTCGGCGGAAGATACCGTCAAAGTGGCTGGCGATAAAAGCAGTGCGGCGATCAAACAGATCATCACCATCGTCAAAGCGCGTAACGATGAACTCGCCAACGGCTCGGCGGCGATTTCACTGCTGATTGGTGGTCTGGCGATCCTGTTCGGTGTGCTGGTGGCGTGGTACATCATTCGTCAAATTACGCGTCCGGTATTCCATAACCTGGAACTGGCGGAGCGCATCGCCAACGGCGATCTCAGCTCGCAATTTGCCACCGATCGCCATGATGAACTCGGCAAGCTGACGTCGGCGATGGGACGCATGAATGAACGGCTGCGCAGCATGATCGGCGATGTGCTGAGCAGCGTTAGCAGTGTGTCACAGGCGGCCAGTGCGATTAATCAGGGCAACCTCGATTTATCTTCGCGCACTGAACAACAAGCGGCGGCGGTGGTGGAAACCGCTGCCAGCATGGAGCAGCTTACTGCCACGGTGAAGAACAATGCCGCCAATGCGCGTCAGGCGAGTCAGATTGCGGCGGAAGCGTCACACAACGCCAACAAAGGCGGCATCGCGGTGCGTGATGTGGTGAACACCATGGGCGAAATTTCTGACAGCTCGAAAAAGATCGCCGATATCACCGCCGTAATTAACAGCATCGCCTTCCAGACTAATATCCTCGCGCTGAACGCGGCGGTGGAAGCGGCGCGTGCCGGTGAGCAGGGACGTGGTTTCGCCGTGGTCGCCAGTGAAGTGCGCAATCTGGCACAGCGCAGTGCCGGTGCGGCGAAAGACATCGAACGGTTGATCAGTGAATCGGTGGGACGCATCAGCAATGGTCACCAGCAGGTGGCGCGCGCCGGTGAAACCATGGATCAAATCCTCGGCAGCATTGCGCGCGTGAATGAAATCATGGAAGAGATTTCAGCAGCATCGGATGAGCAAAGCCGTGGCATTGAGCAAATTGCCCGTGCGGTGGGCGAGCTAGATACCACCACGCAGCAGAACGCCACGCTGGTTAGCGCCTCTTCGCACTCAGCGAATTCGCTGGAAGAGCAGGCGCTGATGCTGGAACGATTGGTGGCGCAGTTCCGCTTGCAGGGTGCTGTACGCTAAAATTACAGTGGAAGTCGGTCCAGATTGACTTCCACTGTTTCTCTTTTGAGCTACACGCGACTTTTTTGTGCGGTTGCAGAAGTGCAAGGTAAATATTCTTAAAATATTCCGCTCCACTGATAACTTTTCCCGTTAAACTGCAATTCTTGTCGTCCTGATACTTCCCGTGCATGAACTACTACTCACCTGACGATAGTCACTTGAAGCGGCGTTCCCAACGCTTCGTCCGTCGCATGTTTATCATGCGTCAGCTCGGCACGATTTTATGTTTTTTCCCAATCCTCTCGGTACTGATGGAGATGGATCGTGGCGTGGCGTTTAGCGCCCTGTTATTTGTGAATGCGTTTCTCTGGCCGTGGCTGGCGTATCATCGCGCGTTGCGGGCCGAAGATTCCACCACCACCGAACGGCATAATTTAACCCTCGACGCCGCCTTTGGTGGCATTTGGGTGGCGCTGATGGCGCTGAGTCCGCTGCCTTCGTTTGTCATCATGGCGGTGCTGGCCTCGGATCGATATGCCGCCGGCGGTGCCGCGCAGTTGATCGCAGCGATGCAGGCATTTCTCTGCGGCTTTGTCTTGGTATGGCTAATGGATGGTGCTGGCGTAAACCTGACGTTCAGCACACAAACCGTTTGGCTGACCTTGCCGCTCGCGACTTGCTACATGCTGGTGCTCAGCGTCACGTCCTACAATCTCACCTGGCAATTACGTAAGCGTAACCGCGAGCTGGAGCGCATTGCGCTGATGGATCCCGGCCTGGAAATTCCCAATCGTCGCCTGTTTGAGCGTCGGCTGGAGAGCGAATTTCTCAGTACGCGTCGTGGCGACAGCGCCGGTTATTTGCTGCTAATGGATCTGGATTATTTCAAAACGGTAAACGATACGTGGGGCCATGAAGCTGGGGATTTCCTGCTGGCAGAAATCTCCGCGCTGCTGCGAAATCATGTGGGATTGCAGGATATTCCGGCGCGTTTTGGCGGCGATGAGCTGGGCGTGATTGTGCATCATGCCAGCGACGAATCGGTGGTGGCGCTGGCCCAACGTTTGCAGGAAAAGATCGCTCAGGTGCGCTTACCGGCATCGGCAGAGTTTCGTTGTTCGGTGAGTATTGGTATTGCATCGGCGGCCAATGCGGAGTCGATTCGTCACTGGCTGCGGCATGCCGATGAAGCGCTGTATGAGGTGAAACGCGCCGGACGCAACGGCGTGCGCTTGTGGCAACCGTCGCTGGCAGGCGCGGCCTAAGTCACACGAATTCGGGTTCGCAGTTCACCGGGAAGTTAAGCGAGTTAGCAATGAAACAGGCTTCATGAGCCTGATGATGTAATTCACGTGCGCGGTCCGCATCAGCCGGATCGCGCAGCGCAATACGCGGTTTCAACGTGATATTGGTAAACCGGCCGCGTGTGCCTTCAATCATTGTCCCTTCCGCCGCATCTTCATAGGCTTCCACCACAATTCCAGCGTCAGAACAGAGGTGCAAATACCACAATTTGTGGCAAGCCGAGGCTGAAGCCAGCAGTAACTCTTCTGGATTCCAGCGCGCCGCATCACCGCGAAACGCCGGATCGGCGCTAAGCGCTACCGTCTCTTTGCCAGCGGCAATCAGCTCCGCGTTGCGGTCATAAGCGGTATAAGATGCGGTGCCTTTGCCACGGTTGCCGGTCCAGCGTACCGTGACCTGATAATGGTGTTCCTTTGCTGCCATGTTTAAGCTCCTTTTTAAATCGTAGGGCCGCCATTTATGGCGACCAATTTAAGCATTAGATACAAGCATTACTCACTAATTGGCATCGTTGAAGTGTATGTGCTCCGAGTCATCAATTTCCATCAATGGATAGGATCTTTTCGAGACGCTATTAGGTAAACTAAGGGAATCGTTAGCGTTTGTCAGGGTGAGTTTTAAATGTTAGAGACAGACCGCCTGATCCTCAGACAATGGCAGGAAAAGGACTTACAACCCTTTGCCGAACTCAACGCCGATCCTGAGGTAATGAACTACTTCCCGAAAGCGTTGAGTCGCCAGGAAAGCGACAACGTCGTTTCAAGATTCATAGAAATGATTGTTTCAAACCAAGGTTGGGGTTTCTGGGCCGTTGAGATGAAAGCCACCGGCGAATTTGTCGGTAGCGTGGGTTTAGCACATCAGCCAGAGCGCTTTGACTTTTCTCCCTGCACGGAAATTGGCTGGCGTATCAATAAAAAATTCTGGGGACAAGGGATTGCCAAAGAAGCAGCCGAAGCATCGCTGGTTTATGCCTTTGATGTTTTGCATCTTCGTGAGGTCGTTTCCTTTACCAGCATTCATAACACGCCATCTGAGAATTTAATGACGCGATTGGGGATGCAGAAACAAACAACATTTCTCCATCCCGCGTTACCTGCCGACCACCATCTTGCTGAGCACGTGCTGTATAAGATTTTCAACCAACAGCTAAGTTAAGAACCTTGTTTCACTTAATGCCGGGCAATAATGCCCGGCATGTGACGTTGCAATTACCGGAACGACACGCCCAGTCTGACCATACCGGAGTAGCCTTCAGATTCTCCGCCATGCAGAGATTCAGACCAGCCGCCCTGCACGCCTAACGTAACGTTTTCACGGATGTTCGCATCCACGCCGCCGTTTAATCCTATACCGGTACCCGACAGCTTGCTCCGGAACGACGCATCCGAGCCTGATACGCCTTCGACTGACGCTTTGACCTCACTGTGGCCGCCATATGTCTGTGTCACGGATGGCGTCACCCACCAGGAAAGTCTGGTTTTGGCGTCCTGGAACGCGCTCAGTTTTAAACCTGCGCGAACCGACTGGCGGTGGCTGTCAGACCAGTTGATCGAGGCTGCTTCATCCTGTCCATCATCCAGACTTAAGCCCTGCACCGTGTACTGCAACTGCGGTTCCAGAGCCAGGGTTGAATTTATACTGAAAGCCTGTCCGACTTCTGCAGAAGCCAACCAGCCGGTGCCGCTGGTCTTCAGCCGCGTACTATCATTAGACGCAACAGAGAGGCTGTGATGGCTCGCCTGCAGCAGGCCGTCAATGTGCAGACCTGCATTGCTGCGGCCCGACAGGTAAGCGCCGCCAGTATAAACCGTGTCGCGATCGGTACCCGCCGCGCCGGTGCCGCCGTCACGCCAGACGTCACTGCGCACCAGGCCGATGCCGCCGTAGAGGCCCGCGCGCCAGTTGGCATTCACGCCATCCAGCTGCCAAAGATCGCCACCCAGCTGCAGGAAACTGTACTCGCCGCTGCTTTCCGGCACGCTGCCTGAGGTTAGGCTGCCGCGATCAGGATGACCGAGCTGTCCCGCTGCGAGGCGGCCCCAGACCCGGCTGTCAGGCGCATACTGGAATCGTGTGTCTGCCGTTCCTGCCATCAGGCGGTCATAGTCGAGTGACTGTGACGGAAGGGCCGCATAACTCCACATTCCATCGCGGTAGTTCACCGGGCCGGTTGCCACTACGTCAGGCGTGCTGCTGTTATCCGTACTCGGTTGTTGCGTCTGCTGCGAAGTCAGATACCAGCTTTGATCCGCGTTACGGTAGAGGCTATAGGCGTAAGCACCCGCGACCAGCGGCTGATTCATGCTGAACGCGCCAGCTTCGGTCGTGGCACCGTTGATGGCCTGGATCACCGCAATACCACTGCCGGTAGTCTGTGCGCCGAGTCCGCTGCGGTTTAGGATCCGTAGCCCGGTGCTGCCCGTGGCCTGTCCACCATCAATGATCACTTTATCAATCGGTGAACTGCTGTCGCCTGCCACGGTATTGAGTGTGATGGTGCCGCCGTTGCCTGCAAGGTTTGTCACCGTCAGCGTATGCGGCGTAAATGCCCCCTGCGACGGCATAAAGACAATGCTGCCTGCATTGGTCAGCGTATCAACCAGCGAATCGCCGGTGATATTCCAGCTACTGCTTTGGTCGATGGTCACGTCTGTCGGATCAATAATCCCCGTCAGGACGGTGCTGTTAACCAGTGACAGCGATGTACCGGACAGCGCTACAATATTAGTGGTTGCCTGCAGGCCGTCCATAATCAGCGCACCAGCGTTAAGATTGACCTGCGACTGGCTGAAGGTGCCTCCCAACGTTAGCGTACCAGCACCGCTCTTGGTGAGTTGTCCGCTGCCGGATACGCTGGAGTATAAGGATGCATTAGTGCTGGTGTCATAAGTGGTGACACCATCGTTGATAAAGTTGCTGTTTGCCAGCGTTAAAACGCCGCCATCGGCAATGTTCAGCAAGCCGCCGGTTGCAACGGTGGTGTCAGTGGCAACGCCTCCGCTGGCGACTGACAAGAGGCCACCCTGATTGATGATCGATCTTGAGGCAATGCCGCCGTTGAAGACAGTCAGCATACCGCCGTCGTTGACGGTGGTGGCAATAGCGCTGCCCTCAACGTACTCCCGACCACCGGAGTTTACGAGAGTGCCTGTGGCGGTTCCGCCCGCTTTTACGGACTGCAGACCGCCAGCGTTAACCGTGGTGCCGCTGGCGCTGCCGCTAACGGATTCCCGTCCAGCTGAGTTTAGGATCGTGCCGCTTGAAGCGTCACCGGCTTCGACATCCAGAAAACCGTTATTTTCCAGCAATACATTTTTCGCCTGGCCACCGCTGATGGAAAAGGCCCCCAGCGCGTTGTTACCGTTCAGAGTGGCACCCGTTCGGGTGTTGAGCACCGCGCCGGATGCCAACGTCAGGCCGGTGGCGGTGGCACCATCATTGGTATAAAGCGTCCCGCCACTTTTGACTACAGCACCCGATGCCGAACCACCGCTTTGAACATTCATGTAGCCGTTATTAGTGACAGTGGTCCAGTTTGCGCTGCCTCCGTCATACACGTATTGTGCGCCGCCTGCGGCCACCGTGGTTGAGTTTGCCGTACCGCCGACACCTTGCGCCGCGTTATTGCCGATCAACGTACCGTTCGCGATACCATCCGCATAGACGTACTGGGCGCCGCCTGAGTTCAGCATCGTTGAGGTTGCAATGCCCAGAACCTGTTGCGTGCCACCCGTTACCGATGCCGAGATGGCTTCACCGCCCGCATAAACCGTCTGGTAACTGCCTGAATTGAGCTGAGCGGCGGTGCTTAATCCGCCTGAGTTAAGGTATTCGATACCACCAGAATTAATGGTGGTAGACACCGTTGAGCCACCACTGTTAACGAAGACTTTACCGTTATCATTGATCGTGGCTGAGGTAACCGTTCCAAAGTTGTTTATCTGGCCGCCAGAGTTAACCACAGTGCCTGCAGCTACGCCGCCTGCGCTCACATTCTGTTGCCCATTGTTGTTCACTGTGGTGCCCGTGGCTGTCCCGGAGACCACCTCCTGGCCACCATTAATCACAGAAAAGAGGGCAGAGCCGCCGCTATAAATTGTCTGATTGCCACCGTCTAACACGGTGGTACCGATAGCTGTTCCGCCACTCGTCACCAAAGCTAAGCCCGCCGATGAGACAATGGTGTTGGTCGCGCTGGTCGCAGACAAAACGCTGAGTATGCCGTTATTCTCCATCAGCAGATTTTGTGCCTGCCCGCCGCTAATGGAGAACGCACCCAATCTATTGATACCCATCAGCGTGGTGCTGGTGTCGGCCGTCAGCGTGCCACCGGCTTGCTGGTTAATATTCATCCCCACCGCGCCACCCGCGATGCTCAGCGTTCCCCCTGAGTTGATGAGAATTGTATTGGCAGAACCGCCAGCAATATTCGCACGCCCACCAGAATTAATCGTGATACCGGACGCATTGGCATTCGGGTTCAGCCCAATACTGCCGCCGTTACTCAATGTGGTTGAGGTAACGGAACCGCCAGCATAGACATACTGCGTTGCTTTATTGTCGACTACAGTGCCTGTTGCCACACCACCACTTTGAACGTACTGGAATGAACCTTTGTCACTTAACACACTGGATGTTGCCAGGCCGCCGGCATAAATTGTTTGAGCGGCACTGCTGGTGACTTGAGTGCCCGATGCTGTTGCGCCGCTGTTTACGTACTGCTTTGCATTGTTGGATACGGTAACGGAGGTTGAGGTATCACCACTATTCAGTGTTTGCGAGTTTCCGGCACCGGTCACAACCGTTCCACTGTAATTCTGTGCCGAGGCTGGCAAAGAAGTCATGCCACTCAGCAGCAGAAAGGCAACTGCTGCTTTCTTCACCGCCATTGGTGGGCGGCCACCGTTTCCGGCACGCTCAGAAGCCACTACCCATGCCTGACGCGCCGCGCTCCAGACGATTCTGTACGCTCTATTCATTTCCCTATCTCTCTTTTTTTATTGTATTAAGGTGAATGACTCACCTTGCTGTATGTCATTACGTAGTCGTGGTGTTACTTGTCCTGAAGCTGTGCATGGAGCCGATCCGTTACGCCGCATACCTGCTTGCCGGTGATAAGGCGGGTGCACTCGTACTGCCGGTCGGTTCCTTTGTGACGGGGACACCAGAAATAGTCCCGGTGATCGAAAGTCTCTTGCAGGCTATCCCAGCAGCCACTGCATCCATGGCTGCTGAATACCCGCCATGGCGTGTAAAACTCCGCGCCGGGCAGACTGAAACCACTAATGAGGACGACCGGTATCTGCGCTGCCCACGCAAGCCATGACAAGCCACTGGCAAGACCGATGAAAAAGCTGGCATGCCGAAGCAGATCTACACGCTCTTGCAGCGGTAGATTGCCAGTGAAGTCTTCGGCTCCGTATGGGATGTGGTTCCAGACAAAGCCCTGGCCGGTGCGGGAATCACGGTCAATGCACAGCACTCGATAACCGAGTTTTTTCAGATGCATGACGACTTCCGCCCAACCATGGCCGTTGTTCCAGAACTTGGCCTGACAGGTTGATTGGACGCCGATGCAGACGTACGGCTCGGTTATGGTGCGCGGTGCATTGAGGTTCAGACGCGGCGCTTCCTCCCTGACATCAACGCCAAGGATGTGCCCAGCGATGCGGTGAAACCCAGCCTGGCGAAAATCAATCGGCTGGTGCGTAGTGTTGCCGCCAAAAAACAGGCCGACCCGATAGGTGGCGTAGGGAGTAGGATGCTGGATTGTATCCGGCGTCGAGAACCGTATCTCGGGATACTGCCCTTCAAGCAGAGTGATGATGTTCTGCGCCATGGCACATTCAAGGCGGCACTCGTGGAGCAGGCGAAAACGCTCCGCATACTGGAACCAGCCCAGCAAGTCACCCAGCGTGCCGGTAGGAAAGGAGATCAGTACATCTCGATCTTTAAGGGATAGGGTTTCATCCAGTAAGGGGATCGCTTCGTCGCCACGCCAGACTTGAATGCGAAAACGGACAAAATATTTTTTAGCCGACGTGACCCAGCCCGCGCCAGATTCACAATGGAACAGGATGTTGCCTGAATCGTCGTCCAGCAGCGCCACGCGCCAGCGTCCTTGCGGAAGCAACACCCTGGCACCGTCATTAAAGTCGTACAAAATCCCTTCAGGCCCCTGAATCGTAGGTTGCGCCGGCGCACAAACAAATGGATAAGGATGAGATTCTTCCGCGATAACCGATGCTACGGCGATGTTGTCGGCGATGGGGATTATTCCCGTCATGGCCGGCCTCTACGACGTGTTGCCAGCAACGAACGCGCATGCCAAATCTGCTGGCTAATGATGATCATCACAGCGACTCCCTGATGCTTAAAAGATAAGCACGGCTTACATTGAAAAAGCGATATCAGGGGTTATCGGAGGAGAGAGAAGTTTCAATAGAGGGCGATATGAAAAAAATTGTAGTGGGTTTCATTCATAACGAGGATGCTAAGACGCCATTATAATCGTAGGGTCGCCATTCATGGCGACCGATTTACACTTAACTATTCGCCTCTCGAACCCCAGCATCAGTCAATGTTGCGCGCACCTGAGGAAGACTCTGCGGATAATTTTGCTGAATAAACTCAATCATCTTTTCCCGCACGTAACAGCGTAAATCCCAGGCGGTGGGGGAGTTTTGTGCCGTCATCAACATACGAATCGTCATGGTTTTGTCCGTCGTATCTGTAACCTGAAGCACCTGAGTTTGCTGATCCCAAAGTTTAGTTTCGCTGAGCACTTTTTCAAAATGCCTGCGCAGTGGTTCTAACGGCATGGAGTAATCGAGGTAAAGAAACACCGAGCCTAATATTTGGGCGTTATTACGCGTCCAGTTCTGGAAGGCATTTTCAGTAAAGTAGGTAATGGGCAGAACCAGACGGCGCAGATCCCAGATACGCACCACCACATACGTCAGGTTAATCTCTTCTATCCAGCCCCATTCATTTTCCACCACCACAGCATCATCTATTTTTATTGGTTGCGTGAAGGCAATCTGAATACCGGCAAACAAGTTGACCAGCGACTTCTGCAGCGCAAAGCCAATGATGATACCGGCAACGCCAGCACCGGCGAGGATGGTGGTACCGAATTTTCGCACGCCAGGAAAACTGAGCAGAATCAGTGATAGGCACAACGTCACCAATATGACGATCGCGACTTTTTTCACATACATTATCTGCGTGCGAATTTTTCGCGCGCGAAGGTTATTCGAGAGATTGATATCATAGCGAATGAACAGCATATCCTGCGCCACATTAATCAATCGAATTAGTACAGAGCAGAAGGATAGAATAATAAATATATTAACAGTGGTGGTAATAAAACTCAGAGATCCCGGTTGGATGTTAACATAATTAAGCCCTACACTGATTAACAGTAAAGGAATAAACAGAAACATCGATCCACGCAGGTGCTTTTCCAGTGATTTGAACAGTTTTCTGTCACGATTCTGCCAGTAGCGGATGAACCTGAGCAGGATAAATCGCGCCAGAAAACCCACTGCGAGTGAGAGCGTGACAAGTAACACAGCAGGCACCCAAGTTGGCGCACCAGATAACTCATCAAATAGTAATGGCATTACTTTCCCTTTTATTAAGCCAACAACCTGGGTTGTCAGATAAGTTAAAAAATCAGTAAC
Source organism: Candidatus Pantoea symbiotica (assembly GCF_056491525.1). Classification (NCBI taxonomy): domain Bacteria; kingdom Pseudomonadati; phylum Pseudomonadota; class Gammaproteobacteria; order Enterobacterales; family Erwiniaceae; genus Pantoea; species Candidatus Pantoea symbiotica. The sequence continues at coordinate 686,457 of NZ_JBSZHR010000003.1, read as the reverse complement.
CATTCTTTAATCGGTTATCTGCAGATTATTTCTTTACGCATATCAGTATAGACGCTGTGGCTGGCTTGATCGTTAGGGGGAAAGATGGTGGGTGCATCGGTCGCCATTAATGGCGACCCTACGATGGATTGGCGCGTTTTTCGTAGGGTGCGCATTCATGCGCACCTATTGTGGAAACTGGCAAATCAGTCACTTTCGACGCTATAACTTTAGCTGACTGCCTAAAATTGCATCGGCTTCCTGCAATGTAACATCGAGCCCAGCAGAAGGCGTGAAAGTTAATTCGCCAAAAATAACGTTACCATTGAGAAGATAAAAATCAGCACGGACAAATTTAAAATCCGAAGCCAGTTTAACCGCATACTCCTTCATTTTATGAAAACCTTCGGGCATTTTCGGATAGCTGTTGGCATTGATTAATTCAACAGTATCTTCAAAGGGAAGCGGGTTCCAGCTCATATCAAAATAATAGAACTTAGGTTTGCCTTTTTCTCGCTCCATGCAAACCATCACCGCATAAGGTTTTCCATCGAAACAGTAGAATTTGTAATCTTCTGGAAAACCACCGCGCTCATTTTCAATGTATTTTTCGCATAAGATTTTGCGGTCTATTCTCTTATACTGGGGTTCAATAAAATGGCTTGAGAAATCCTGTTTTAACCATTTATTGAGTTGCTTATTGGTTTGTTCAATGTCCAGTGAAGCTTTGTTGTCGCAGATGATGTTATAGCCTGCGCCATGGTTACACTTGAGGGCAAACTTATTGGGTAATGCGCGGTAGTCTATTTCCTGCGGATCATCATACACGCCGTAGAGTTGGTTAAGTATTTCACCACATCCTTTCGATTTAACATACTCCCGCACCTTATACTTATCTGCGCACAATGTATAAATGTCACCATTTAGCTCATTGAATTTAAGCCACTGAATTTTTTCATTGAAATTGATCGGGTTGGTTAAGTTAAGCTTTTTCTTGAACTTAATGTAGTAGTGAGTTTTTGCGCAAAATTCCGGGTACATGTGAGCGCTGATTTTTAATGCGGATTTGACTGTGTGTTTTATCATTTTCATTAAAATTATCTCAGTTTGAAAATGTTAAGATGCATTTTGATGATTGTTTTGTTTCTGAAAAAGTAATTGAGTAAAGTGCAAGACAAAATCTCAACGATCAAAAAACAGTATGCAGCCCCATTAATCCCGTAAGAATTAATCATTAGCCAGGATAGCGGTATGGTTAAGACACAACATAAAAACATCTTTTTAGCCAGGTAACTGTATCCGGACTCTTTTATCATATAGCGATAGCAAATTGTGCCTAATGCAGAGAACATCGTACCAATGATAATAATGGGAATGATATTTACCGAATCCATATACTTATCGCCATACAGTAAATGGATAAAGTAATCACCAAAAATATAGAATCCACCTAATGCAATAAGCGAAAACAAGATGACAATGCGATTGATTTTAATCAGCAGCATTTCAACGGTGATTTGATCTTTTTCGCTGTAGATCTTTGAGAAGAAGCTTGTTATTAATGCCAGCACGATAAATGACCAGGCACCTCCTATGGTTAACGCGACGCTATAAACGCCCAGGTTTGAGTAAGAAATAATTTTTGCCAGAAAAATACTCGATATCTGTGTGTAGATGTCCGCAGATAAACTCGATAAAATCAGCGCTCCTCCGGTAAACAGCATATGCCGGTTATACATACCGGCGCCCTTACGATTCTCATTTATTTTTGTCGTATATTTAAAATAGATGAAACGCAGGATGTAAGGTATCAGCGGAATGAGAATAATCGGAATGGTGAAGTAGTAGACCGGCAGTTTAAAGTGTGAGATATAGAACCGAATTACCAGAGCAACAGATAAACCAATCACATTAGTGATGGTGTTGATTTTTGATTTTAATTGGGTGTTGTTGTAGATGGAAAAGAAGTCCATCACGATATAGTAGGTGGCAATACCGTTGGCCACACCAAATAAAAAAACAATGATGTCTGTAAAAAAATAGAGATAGATCAACACTGAGCTTGATGACAGCAGGAAGAAAATACGCCGTTGATTTTGCGTGTGCATCGCTAACGCAATTCCTGACTTAGTATTTTCACTCATGCGCTTAAACAGGATGTTCTGACCACCAAACCACGACAGCGTTTGCACAAATATAAATAGAGAAGTTGAAATGTTGATCTTACCAAAGTCTTCAGGGCCAATGTATTTTGCCATCAGTGCATTAATATAGATGAGCCCGATGATATTGACCGACTTTTCTAACATGATCCATATTGAGTTAGAGTACATTGCTCGTTTCTCATATCCATAGCAGTATTGATGATGTTCAGCGCGTGTAATGAATCATCAGCAATATGAAACTTTTTTGCTATATGCGTTAATGTTATGTTTTATTGCAGCATGCTCATATATGAGCAGCGATCAATGTCATACTATTTATTTATACTTGATTAATTTGGTTGACAGTGTGGCTGCTGAAATAGAATTAGTGAAGGGTTTTTTGATTAATCAGAATAGTGACAGGGTTTTATAAATATTGAGTCCATTATTTAGTGTTGTTTGTAGTAAATAATATGATGAGAAATGAGCTGATAAGTCAGAGCGGCAGGTACCAGACATATAGCTAACCTGCCAATCCACTCACCTAAAAACACCTCAAAGCGTAAGCCGAATAAACGCCTGAATATCCTCAACAGCTTCACGATGTTTTGCCGGACTAGGGCTGATCATCAGGCTGTCGGCATAGCCGTTAAGCATGGCGCCGAGCTGGCGTGTAAAACGCGCGCTTTCAACAGGACGGTAAATACCTTGAGCAATCCCTTCATCAACGATGGCGATGATGAATTGGGTCCACTTGTTAATAAACAATTCTGCCAGCTCAGCAAAGGCTTTGTCGCGGCCCGCCATCTGCCAGAGTGAACCATAAAGCAGCCAGACGGCGTCCGGGGCATCCGGCAAATAGTTTTCAATGGCAGTATTCAGTTTGTCAGCAGGTGGCGTTGATTCAATGGATCGTGAAAAATCATCCAGTTCGTTCTGCAAATACCTTGTCAGGGCTTCAATGCATAGCGTCTGCCAATCGCTGAAATAATAGTAAATATGGCTACGGGAGATCGAGAGCCTTTCAGTGAGTTCGCGCGTTGCAACGTTCTCAATACCTTTCTCTATGAATAGCGCGGCAGCGCCATCCAATATGCGTGCTTTCAGCGCTTCCTTGGTTTCTTTCATGTTGCGGCTCCGTTGACTTTGAGCAGTTGCTCAAATAGACTTCTCATCAGAATTTGAGCATTCGCTCAAATTAATATTAACAGAAATTGAACCTATGCAAACGCATGAAATTATTGAACCGGTTAACGTCTCCGGCAGCGCGGTTAATATCCTTAAAAACATTGGACGCCGTCATTACAGAAAGCTTTTCTTTACCTTATTGCTGGTTATTGCCGAAAACGTGACCTATCTGCTTTATCCATTGCTGGCTGGTTTTGCCATCAATGCCATCGTCGCCGGTAAGGCATGGCATGCCGTATTTTATGCCCTAATGGTTTTTACCATGTGGGTGATTGGTGCCGCCAGGCGCAGTCTTGATACGCGCACTTTCGCGCGAATTTATGCTGAACTGGCCGTACCGGTTATTGTTGCCCAGCGTCGGGAAAATCACAGTCATTCAACCATCGCCGCGCGCGTTGCGCTTTCAAGAGAGTTTGTCGACTTCTTTGAAAAACATCTGCCGGTATTGATTACTTCCCTGGCTTCTATCACCGGGGCGGCGTTGATGCTGCTGGCGATTGAATTCTGGTCGGGCATCGCCTGCCTAGCCGTTTTAGTGTTCTTTTCATTTTTTCTGCCAGGTTACACCAATAAAAATGAGGCCCTATTTTTCCGGCTTAATGGTCGACTTGAAAAAGAGGTGGGCTTTGTCAGCAGTGCACCAGTTGCATCTTTGAGCAGACATTATCGGGTGTTGGCGGGGCTGCGTATCCGCCTGTCCGATCGCGAAGCGATGGGATATCTTTCGATTGGCGCGGTCACCGCTATATTGTTTGCCATGACTATTTTCACCATGGCTTTACGTGGTGGGACCGATGCCGGCCATATTTATTCTGTCATGACTTATCTCTGGATGTTCGCGATGAGCCTGGATGATGCGCCCCAACTGCTGGAGAAATATTCCCAGCTGAAGGATATAGGGAAAAGGGTGAAGACTGATCCTATCTGAAGTCCGCGATGGCCGCTGTAAGGACGGCAACCGCTCAATCCCGTCGCCATTTATGACGACCAGGTGCGCATGAATGCGCACCCTACAAAAACCGCACCAATCCTTTGTAGGGGCGCCATTCATGGCGACCTGGTGCGCATAAATGCGCACCCTACGAACGCTCAAAGGTCGCGATCACCCGATCAATATGCTTCTTCATCGCGCTCCTCGCTGCTTTGGCATCGCGTTTCTCCAGCGCGGAAAGAATCGCCATATGTTCGGACTCCGAGACGACCGGCATATCGCTAGGCGTGTAATGCGCCTGCAACATGCGGAACATGCTGCCATAGCGATGGCCGAGCAGGTGGCCGATGATAAATCCATAGGCAGGATTACCGCTCGCCTGGGCAATGCGGATATGGAACAGGCGGTCGCCGGGATGGGTGCGCGACTGCGCGCGGTTATCCTCGCAGTTTTGTTGATAAGCCGCGCGAATCAGCGCCAGTTCCTGCTCGCTGGCATGCACCGCAGCAAGCGCAGCGGCTTCCGGCTCAATCAGACGGCGGGCTTGCAACAGCGAGAAGGGCGGCAGCTCGGTGGAAAAATCGAGGTTGATACCCAGCTCATCATCCGGCTCATTCCACTGATCGCGTCCGGCCTGCATCATCACCGGTTCCTGCGTGCTGGAACGCGCTTTCACAATCACGCCATTGCCGACCTTCACATCCACCAGACCAATCACCTCAAGCGCGATCAGCGCTTCACGCACCGATGCACGACTGACCTGCAGTTGCTCAGCCAACTCACGCTCCGCTGGCAGGCGGCTGCCGGGTGGAAATTCGTTATTGTCGATAAGCGCAATCAATTGGTCTGCTATTTGTCTGTAAAGCCTGGGGTTTTCCATCTTTTTGATCGGCATTGCGCTGCTCCCTGTCTAAATAAATTAAGTGATCAGTTGCACAAATAATCGTCAGGACACTTGTCAATGTTACGCAATTGTCAATAAAACGTAATGCGTAAGCGAAAAAGTAGCCAGCGATATTTTGCTCCCCCGCTGGGAAGAAATCTACTTTCAATGGCCTGACCATTAGATCTTTGGACCAGAGGAAATGCAATGAATTTACATGGAAAACGCGTGCTGATCACCGCTGCCGGACAAGGCATCGGTTTAGCCAGTGCGCGCTACTTTGCTCAGCAAGGCGCAGACGTGATTGCCAGCGATATCAACATTGCTGCGCTGCATGAATTACCAGGCATTCGCGCTTATCAGCTGGATGTCACCGACCGCGAGGCGATTAGCGCGGCGGCGCAGGAGCTCGGTACGCTGGATGTGCTGTTCAACTGCGCCGGCGTGGTTCACAGCGGCAGCCTGCTGGAATGCAGCGAAAAGGAGTGGCAGTTCGCGCTCGACCTCAACGTCACGGCGATGTTTCGCATGATCCAGGCGTTTCTGCCCGCGATGCTGCAACAGCAGCAAGGGTCGATCATCAACATGTCATCGGTGGCGTCGAGTGTGAAAGGCGTGGTCAATCGCTTCGCCTACAGCGCCACCAAAGCAGCAGTGATTGGTCTGACGCGTTCGGTGGCGGCCGATTACATTGGCGAAGGCATCCGCTGCAACGCCATTTGCCCAGGCACCATTGATTCACCGTCGCTGCGTCAGCGCATTGCCGCGCAGGCGCAGGCAGAAGGGCGCAGCGAAACCGAGGTCTACAACGCCTTTGTCGCGCGTCAACCGATTGGCCGTATCGGCACCACAGAAGAGATCGCTTATCTGGCGGCCTATCTGGCTTCCGATGCCAGCGCCTATACCACCGGCACCGCACAGATTATCGATGGCGGCTGGAGCAACTAACAGGAGTGGAAGAATGAAATTATTACGCGTCGGCGAACCGGGCAAAGAGCGTCCGGCAATGCTGGATGAGCAGGGCGAATTGCGCGACTTGTCGCACTTTATCGATGATTTGGCGGGCGATGCGCTGCTGCCCTCCGCGCTGGAGAGATTGCGCCAGTTGCCGCTTAGCGAACTGCCGAAAATCAGCGGCCAGCCGCGCATTGGTGCCTGCGTCGGACAGATTGGCAAATTCATCTGTATCGGTTTGAACTATGCCGATCACGCCGCCGAAACCGGCGCGGACATCCCGCTGGAGCCTGTAGTTTTTAGCAAATGGACCAGCGCGGTAGTCGGGCCAAATGACGCAGTGCGCATTCCGCGCGGCTCGGTGAAAACCGACTGGGAAGTGGAACTGGGCGTGGTGATCGGCAAAGGCGGCAGCTACATCGCCGAAGAGGATGCGCTGTCGCATGTCGCGGGCTATTGCGTGGTTAACGACGTCTCGGAACGTGAATATCAGATCGAACGCGGCGGCACCTGGGATAAAGGCAAGGGCTGCGACACCTTTGGCCCGATTGGTCCCTGGCTGGTGACCGCCGATGAGATTGCCGATCCGCAGCAGCTCGATCTGTGGCTGGAGGTTGACGGCAAGCGCTATCAAAACGGTAACACTCGCACCATGATCTTTTCGGTCGCGCACATCATCAGCTACCTCAGCCGTTTTATGAGTTTGCAGCCAGGCGACATCATCTCCACCGGCACGCCGCCGGGCGTCGGCATGGGACAGAAACCGCCGATCTACTTGCGTGCAGGGCAGGTTATCCGATTGGGCATCGCCGGGCTGGGCGAGCAGCGTCAAATCACCGAGGGCAGCGAATAATGACCAAACTTACGGCACTGCGTGTGGAAGATATCCGTTTTCCCACGTCCCAACATCTCGATGGTTCGGATGCAATGAATCCCGACCCGGATTATTCCGCCGCTTACGTGATCATCGAGACGGATAACGCGGCGATCAGCGGTCATGGTTTGACCTTTACCATCGGGCGCGGCAATGAAATTTGCTGTGCGGCAATACGTGCGCTTGAGCACTTGATTGTCGGCCGTCAACTGGAGTCGATCGTCGCCGATATGGGGCAATTTTGGCGCGATATCACCAGCGACAGCCAGCTGCGCTGGATCGGCCCGGACAAAGGCGCGATTCATCTGGCGACCGGCGCGGTGGTCAACGCGGTATGGGATTTATGGGCGAAATCAGAAGAGAAGCCGCTGTGGCGGCTGGTGGCCGATATGTCGTCGCAGGAACTGGTACGCTGCATCGATTTCCGCTATCTCACCGACTGCATCACGCCGGACGAAGCACTGGCTTTGCTGACGGCGCAACAGGCAGGTAAAGCGGAGCGCATCCGCCAACTCGAGCAGCACGGTTATCCTTGCTACACCACCTCGGCGGGCTGGCTTGGCTACGACGACGAGAAACTGCGCCGTCTTTGCCAGCAGGCAGTTGATGCCGGATTCTCCCATATCAAGCTGAAAGTCGGACGCGACCTCGAAGATGATATTCGCCGCGTGCGCATTGCGCGCGAAGTGCTTGGGCCGGATCGTCAGCTGATGATCGATGCCAACCAGGTTTGGGAAGTGAATGACGCGGTGGATTGGGTACAGCAATTGGCGTTCGCACGGCCGTGGTTTATCGAAGAGCCCACCAGCCCGGACGATATCGAAGGACATCGCAAAATTCGTCAGGGCGTTGCGCCGGTAAAAGTGGCAACCGGCGAAATGTGCCAGAACCGCATCATCTTTAAACAGCTGATTATGCGCGAGGCGATTGATGTGGTGCAGATTGATGCCTGTCGTCTCGGCGGCGTGAATGAAGTGCTGGCGGTGATGCTGATGGCAGCGAAATACCAGTTGCCGGTGTGTCCGCATGCGGGCGGCGTTGGGTTGTGCGAATACGTTCAGCATCTGTCGATGATCGACTTTGTTTGTATTGCCGGCAGCCATGAAGGTCGGGTCATCGAGTACGTCGATCATCTGCACGAACATTTCCTTAATCCGTGCGAAATCCGCGGCGCTGCCTATATGCCGCCCACCGCGCCTGGCTTCTCAATCGAAATGTATCCCGCTTCGCGTGAGCAATATCGCTATCGCGCGCAGGGAGGCTGACGTGCGAATCGACGCTCATCAGCATTTCTGGCGTTACGACGCGGCGGACTTTCCGTGGATCACGGATTCCATGACGCGCCTGCAACAAGATTATCTGCCGGACGATCTCGCACCGCTGCTGGCGCAACGTCAGCTGCAGGGTTCGATTGCGGTGCAGGCGCGACAGTGCGTGGCGGAGACGCAGCAGCTGTTGCAGTGGGCGCAGCAACAACCGGCAACGCAGGTGGTTGGCTGGATCGAAGTCACCGCTACAAATCTGGTGGAGCAGTTGACGGCATTGCAGCATCCGTTGCTGCGCGGTTTTCGTCATCAGGTGCAGGATGAACAGGATCCCGCCGCATGGCTGCAGCAACCGCGCGTGACAACCGGCATCACTCAGATTCAACGGCGTGATTACGTATGGGAAATGCTGGTGACCTGGCGACATCTGGCCGACGCCACACGCTTTGCTGCGCAGCACGATCGCCACTGGCTGGTGCTCGATCACCTGGGAAAACCAGATATTGCGCGCGGTGCGCAGGCGTGGGGCGAGCAGGTTGCAGAACTGGCCGCGATGCCGCACGTGGTGTGCAAATTGTCCGGATTGGTCACCGAAGCACCGCACGGTCAGTGGAGCGGCGCGCAGCTGCGGCCCTTTATTGATGAGGCGCTGGCGCGTTTTGGTCCGCATCGCCTGATGTTTGGTTCAGACTGGCCAGTTTGCCTGCTGGCAGCGGAATATCACGCGGTGGCGCAGTTAGTTGACGACGCGCTAGCGGAGCTGTCCGCCGATGAACAGGCCGCCATTTGGGGCAACACCGCCGCGCAGGTTTACAGCCTGACAGGAGAGAAGAATGAATCTGTTTTTGCAGGATAAAGTGATTATCGTCACCGGCGGCGGATCGGGTATTGGTGCCGCCATCTCACGCCTGCTGGCGGAAGAGGGCGCGATTCCCGTCATCGTCAGCAACGCACAGCCAGATGAGATGTGGCTGGCCGCGCTGCGCGAATTGCAGCCACAAACTGAAGTGCTGCTCGCCGATCTCTGTGATGAGCAGAACTGCCAGCAAGCGGTGGAAGCCGTGCAGCAGCAGTTTGACCGTATCGACGGTCTGGTGAATAACGCTGGCGTCAATGATGGCGTTGGGTTGGAAGCTGGGCGCAGCGCCTTTGTGGCCTCGCTGGAAAAGAACCTCATCCACTATTACCAGATGACCCATTTCTGCCAGCAAGCGCTGGAAAACAGCCGTGGAGCGATCGTCAATATTGCCTCCAAAACCGCGCTGAGCGGGCAAGGTGGTACCAGCGGTTACTGCGCGGCGAAAGGGGCGATTCTGTCACTGACGCGCGAATGGGCGGTATCACTGCGACACAGCGGCGTGCGGGTCAACGCCGTGGTTCCCGCCGAAGTGATGACGCCGCTGTACGAACGCTGGATCGGCACCTTCGCCGATCCCCAATCCGAACTGGAGAAAATCACCCAGCGTATTCCGCTCGGCCAACGCATGACCACGCCGCAAGAGATCGCTAACACGGTGGTGTTTTTGCTGTCGCCGCGCGCTTCGCACACCACCGGCGAGTGGCTGAGCGTCGATGGCGGCTATCTGCATCTCGATCGGGCGCTGTTATGAGTGGCGCAACCGGGCGTTATTGTCTGGCGCTGGATCTGGTGGACGAGGCGGAGAAGATCGCCGAATACCAGCGCCTGCATCAGCGCATCTGGCCGCAAGTGGCGCAGCATTTGCGCCAGCACGGCATTGTGAATATGGAGATTTATCGGCTTGGCACCCGACTTTTTATGCTGATGGAGGTGAACGATCGCTTTAACACGCAGGATTTTGCTCAGGCATCTGAACAGGATCCGCATATTCAGCGCTGGGAAGCGCTGATGTGGCAGTTCCAACAGCCAACGCCCTGGACGCCCGAAGGGGAAAAATGGGTGGCGATGGCGCGAATATTCTCTTTGCAGGACCAATAACAACACTTACCGACTGTACCCTACGAGGATATAACCATGTCTACACAACGCGTCGAGACGCCTGAAAATATGGGCGTCAGGGGAACTATTAGCCTGCGCTGGGCGTTCATGCTAATTACCACCCTGTTTTTTATGTGGGGCGTCTCATACGGCCTGCTGGATGTGCTGAATAAACACTTTCAGGAAACGTTAAACGTCACCAAAGCACAATCGGGATTATTACAGGCGGCCTATTTCGGTGCCTATTTTATTGTCGCGCTGCCGGCCGGTTATTTTATGCAGCGTCACGGTTATAAAGCCGGAATTTTGGCGGGATTATCGTTGTATGCGATTGGCGCGCTGCTGTTTGTGCCGGCGGCGATGGTCAATGATTTCTCGGTATTCCTGTTTGCGTTGTTCGTGCTGGCGTGTGGGCTCGGTTGCCTTGAAACCGCTGCGAACCCGTATGCCACGGTGCTGGGCGATCCCAACGGCGCGGAGCGTCGTCTCAATCTGGCGCAATCCTTTAACGGGTTAGGGCAGTTTGTTGGACCGATGATTGGCGGCTCGCTGTTCTTTACTCAGGCCAGCCAGGATGCGGCGCAGGACAGCGTGAAAATCACCTATGTAGTAATTGCATGCGTAGTTATTGCCATCGCGCTGTTATTTAAACGCACCGCGTTGCCGGATATTCGTGAATCCGCCAGCCAACATATTCAGCAGCCCGGCGCTACTTTATGGCAGCAAAAACATTTTGTCGGCGGCGTGATCGCGCAGTTCTTTTATGTTGCCGCGCAGGTTGGCGTGGGCGCCTTCTTTATTAACTACGCCACCGAACACTGGCACGGTGTGACCAACCAAAGCGCGGCTTATATGCTTTCGGTTGCGATGATCTGCTTTATGCTCGGACGCTTCTTCTCAACCTGGCTATTGGGACGAGTGAAACCGGCAGCGATGCTGGCGGCTTACGCGCTCATCAATATAGTGTTGTGTGCGGTTGTGATGCTGGGCGCGGGGGATGTTTCTGTGGTTGCGTTGATCGCCATCTTCTTCTTTATGTCCACCATGTTCCCAACCATCTTTGCCATGGGCGTTAAAAATCTCGGCGAATCAACCAAACAGGCCAGCTCATTTATGATCATGGCGATTGTCGGCGGCGCGATCATGCCCTATTTCATGGGACTGATCTCTGACCACGTCAGTACCGCCGTGGCATACAGTTTGCCGCTGCTGTGCTTTGTGGTGGTGCTGGCCTATGCATTGAGGCAGCGCAAGCATTCGTGAGGGATGGCGCAGTTAAAGCTTTTCGCCAAATTGCCGATAACTGTTTCTGGCTTTTTAGGTAATCAATAATCGTATTAATCAGGAGAGCAAGATGGATGTATCACAAATTACATCACTGGCTACCGGCCTTGATAACATGGAACTGGCGAATAAAATCAGTACGCTGGTATTGAAGAAGACGCTGGATAATCAGCAAACGATGGCGGCAGGTATTTTGGATTCGATTCCTCAGTTGCCGGCAAATCCGGCAATTGGGCGGAATATTAATACCACTGCCTGAAGTCAGCATTAACGGTTATATGGCGGGATTTTCGTAGGGTGCGCATTTATGCGCACCTGGAATATTGCATATGTGAACGGCAACAAGTCCACACTACTCAAGCATGCAAATCAATCACCACTTTCCCGACATGCCCGGCGGATTGCAGGTAACGATACGCCTCCTGAACCTCAGTAAAACCAAAAACACGGTCAATTTCTGGTTGGATTGCGGTGGTTTCAATCGCCCGGACTGCCGCGCGCAGATCGGACGTCGAGCCGGTATTATTACCGACGATATTTAACATCTTCTGCATAATCGGCAGCACCGGCACGTTAAGCTCTTCACCGCCAATAAAGCCAATCACAAATATGGTTCCGTTGTAGGCGGCGGCATTAATTGATTTGGCAAAGGTCGAGGCGCCCACCGATTCCAGCACCAGATCTGCGCCATGATTATTCGTCAACTTGAGCACCTGTTGATCCCAATCGGGTTGTTCGCGATAGTTAATCCCTTCATCCGCACCCAGAGCTTTCACTCTGGCCAGTTTCTCGTTGGAAGAGGACAGAATAATAACCCGTGCGCCCGCTGCTTTGGCGTATTGCAGCGCAAACAGACTTACACCTCCGGTGCCGAGCAGCAAAACCGTACTGCCGGGCTGAATTTTAGCGCGCACGATGGCGTTCCAGGCCGTAGTGGCAGCGATAGGTAAAGTCGCGGCTTGCAGCCAGGTAAGAAAATCAGGGATACGCACTAGCGACTCGGCGGGGACAACAGCGTATTCCGCCAGCCCACCATTAGCCGTAACGCCACGCAATGCGTGATGATGATCGGGGCCTAACGCACCCGCATGCCAGCGGTACATCATGCCCGGCACCACGCGATCGCCGATTTGCCAACTGCTCACGCCCGCACCCAATTCGACAATCTCTCCAGCACTGTCTGCACCCGGAATAAGAGGCTGTGCAATGGCGCCGAACTTACCTGTAGCCAGTGCCAAATCAAGGTAGTTAAGGCTGACGGCATGTTGCCGAATCACCACCTCACCATAGTTAGGTTGTGGGCGCGGTAATTCGCAGATATTTAGGCTGTCGATTGTTGGTGCAGTTAACTGAATGGCTTGCATAACGTTCTCCTGTTTACTAAGTGCAGTCAGTGTGCGGTAAAACAGACGCTATAATGGATGCCAAAACCAAATGACCGTTGCGCGGGGTGCAATAATGCAAGATGACGATTTTCGCCAACGCGAAGCCTTTTTGGCGGTAGTGCGTGCGGGCAGTTTTAGCGCGGGTGCCCGTGCGTTGGGTCGTGATGTCTCGGTAATTTCCCGTCGTATCGCTGCGTTAGAGAAACGGTTAGGGATTCGCCTGATTGAACGCACTACGCGTCGCATTCGACCGACGGAAGAGGGCCGGCGCTATCGACAAAAAATTGAACTGGCAGACGAACTGCTGCGTGAAGCTGAAGAGGAAGCCCGCGCTTTGGCAGCACGTCCAGCGGGGACGATTCGCTTAACGGTGCCCGCATCTTTTGGGCGGCGCTGGGTCGCCCAGGCGCTGCCGGGCTTTTTAAAGGCTTATCCGGATATTCGCATTGTGCTGCACTGCAGCGATCGTTACGTCGATTTACTCGGTGACAATTTCGATATGGCGATCCGCATTGGTGTTCTCACGGATAGCCGGCTTATTGCGCGAAAGCTGGCGGATACCAGCCGCATATTGTGCGTTGCGCCGTCATATCTGGATCACCATCCAGCGCTCACGCATCCACAGGACCTGCGTAAGCACGATTGTCTGGGATTTACACCAATGCACAGTTGGCCTGAATGGCGACTGGAAAAAGAGGGCCAGCAGATAGCGGTTCCGGTGCAAACACGTTATGAAAGTGATGAGATGGATGCGTTGATACTGGCCGCTCAATCTGGCATGGGCGTAGCGCTGGCTGCCAACTGGCTGGTGCAAAAGGAACTGGCAGAAGGCACGTTAGTGCCGGTGCTAACGGATTGGCAGGCGATAGGGGAAGACGGTGTCTGGTTGATGAAACCTTCCAGCCAATTGCAGTCAGCGAAGATCAGTGCGTTAACGGAGTGGCTGGTGGAGTGGTTTGCTGTTCCACGCTGGTAGTTCGTTCCCACCAAGAGATTGCTGTAATTACTGGCGGGATCCAGCAGAACTGATGCCTAAAGGGCATCCAGGCAATCTGTAGATCTCAGTAATAACCTGCTTCGTTGCCTGTTCGATTGTTCCTTCATTACGGCATAAAACCCAGCCGTGTTCTGCAACGGTTCGCTCGAATGCCTTGGTACAGGCGACATGATCTTCCAGCTGATGAATCACCGTACTACTTAACCCACGCGTTCTGGCCGCGGCCCTTGCCCACGAAATCTCAGGCGCAGTAACAACCCCGACATGCAGGTCCGGCGCTTGCACGTTTCGTTCAATGTTGAGCTGTAAAATCTCTGCAAAGGGAACCATCTGGCGAAACGCGGCTTCCGACGGATACCAGCGATCCATCAAAATTATGCTGTCCGGTGGCTGTTTAGTCAGCACATGCTGGGAAATCCATGCACGGCTATCAGCAAAGCGCTGACAAACTTCCAACTCTAAATCCCGGGATGGATTTCTGGCGAGTCGGTTCACAAGGGCCATTGTTTCTTTTCTGTAGGGATCGCTGTTTTTCTCGCTAAGTCGGATCACTTTGATGTTATCGGCCCTGAGTTCTTTCGTAATGGATTCCAGAAGCGTGGTTTTACCGACGCCCTTAGGCCCATCCAGTGAAACAAACAACGGACGACTCATAATTGAAATGACGGTTGATATACCGTACGTGTAAAAATCAAATCTGGTATGAGCATGTTATTTCCTTCTTGTTTAAACTTTAGACAACAAAAAACCCGCACTAAGCGGGTTTCTTTTATTATCAGCGGTTCTTATCTGCTCAGACTATTGTCTTCATCGCTATTGTAAGCGTCGCGGATAATGAGCGCGGCTTACAGCGGAGTAACGTTGCCCGCTGCTGGGCCTTTGGCGCCATTTTCAATGGTGAAGGAAACTTGCTGACCTTCATCAAGAGTTTTGTAGTTGTCGCTCTGGATAGCAGAGAAATGGACGAAAACATCCTTGCTGCCATCGTTTGGAGTAATAAAGCCAAAACCTTTATCAGAGTTAAACCATTTTACTAAACCAGTCATTTTGTTAGACATAGATAATTCCTTATTTGATGAGCCACTAAATTGCGGCAAATTTGGCCTGAAGTGAAAGATTTACTTATTGGGCACTTAGGAGGAGGCTCTCGAAGAAGGATATCTGTGGATAACACTTGAACTGAGGACTGCTTTACTAAAACTGCTTTCATAAGGTCTGTGTTCCAAACCGGTGATGCATTAAGACATAGCGATAATAATTTAGCAACGAATAAGTTTAATTATTTTAACCGTTTAAAGACCTGGACGGCTGAACGGCTGCTAAATCCTGTCGATCATTTTCCACATGCCACCAAACACGCCATTCAGATTTTTATTCCCCACTTCAGAAAGATGATTATCGTCGCGATATAGCGGCACATCATCTTTGGCACCGTAGCAGAAGTCGTTGTCGCAAAATCCCTGGGTCGCATCGAGCAGGGCGACATTTGGCGATTGAGCCGCGATGTTGTTGAGCATCGCCAGCGTCTCATGATTGTGAGATTGATATTCTGCGCGCGTCTGCTGAATCGCCAGCGCTTTGCCGCGCATGGCATCGCGCGACATGCGATAGATCACGTCGTAACCGAACTCAGGAACCGGCGTCATGATAAACACCCGACGATGCGTGGCGAGCTGTTTCACCGCCGCACCAAAATGCTGCTGATAGGCGGCAATTGAGCTGCCGTCATTGATAAATGAGTATTTAGGCGTATTGCTGCCGCTGCCATAATCGCCATGTAGATAGAAGGATAGGCGGTTAATAATCAGCACCGACGCATGGGGATATTTCCGTTCGATATCCGCGATGGCATTCTTCACAAAGCCGCCGCAATCAGGGCTGGCACTGCGATGGATATCCGGTACAGATGGGCATCCGGACTGCGCGATAAACACCACTGAATCCTCCGCTCTGGCGCTGCCGACAATCGAAGACAGCATCGCGGCGGCGTGGCTATCGCCTAATACCACCAGATTAACCTGGCTGGCATTGCCGAAGATGCATTGCGGAGACGTGGTGCCACTGAATACAAAGCAGTTTTCGCCACGCACAAATCGCTCCAGTGAATACTGTTTGATGCTGGCGACCACTTGCGGCGCGCGGGAGGGAAATCCTGCTTTTGCCACGATCAGCACGCCCACTAGCAGCACCAGCGCGGTTTGTCCCAGCGTCACGTAGGTTCTGCCACTCAGCCAGCCGTGTTTGTTCTCTACCAGCACGTATGACGCCCAACCAGCGGCGAGTGACAGCAGAATCAGCATCGCCTGGCTAACCAGCGTGACCGGCCAATCGGCCAGATGCCAGAACACCCACAGCGGCCAATGCCACAGATAGATCGAATACGAGGTTTTACCGATGTGCTGCACAATTCGGTTGTTAAACCAGATGCTGTTTTGCACGTTGGCATGGATGATCAGCGCGGTCAGCAATACTGGAATCAGCGTCATGATGCCCGGCCAGGCGGTGCTTTCATCAAACCACAGTGCACAGACAATCAGCCCAATAATGGCGAGCAGCGGAACCGCGCGTTGGCCGCTAAGCGCGGTTTTTGGTGCCAGATAGACCAATCCGCCTGCCAGCATCTCCCACGCACGGGTTGGCAACAGATAATAAGTCGCGGTGAGATGGAAATTGGTTGCCACCATTGCCAGCACCAGCCCAAATGAAAGCAGCGCGGCGATGCCCATTGCCCAGGCAAAATGCTGGCGTAGAAAACGTGCCGTGAACATCAGCGCCAGCGGTAACAGCAAATAGAACTGCCACTCAACGCTTAATGACCAGGTATGCAGCAACCATTTATACACCGAGCCGGTTTCAAAATAACCGCCCTGTTTGAAATAGACCACATTGGAAATAAAACTCAGGCTGGAGACGGCATGCTCCGCCATTTTCTTATATTCATCCGGCGGCATCAGGAAATAGCCCACCAGCATTAATATCAGACACAGCACCATCAACGGTGGGATAATGCGGCGGCAGCGCGCAGCATAAAATCCCAATAAAGAGAAGTTCTGCTTATTGAGACGCGTCAGAATTATCCCCGTCATTAAGTACCCGGAGATGACAAAGAACACATCCACACCGAGGAAACCCCCGCTGACGCTGGAGAATCCGAAGTGATAAAGGATAACCAGCATCACAGCATAGGCGCGCAGGCCATTAATGTCGGTGCGGAAATTCATGAGGCGTTATCCACGCAGAAGAATATAAGAAACAATGTAAGGATTGTGAAAATATGAATCAACAGATGTGAAAGCCATCACTTTCGGTTGGTTTCATAAGAATGGAACTGTCTGCTAGCTCATTAATCTTATTTTTCAATAAGCGGAATAACTATTTCAGCGGCTTATCAACACACTCTTTTTCAAACAGCTTATTTTTGAAATCAGAAACCACACTTAATATTCAGAATAGGCCGTACGCTTCTGTTTCTAAAGACGCAGTAAAAAACTGGCTCAGCAGTTGCCAAAGGTAATGCGCGGTGGTTGTTCCAAACTGGCAAATGGCTGCGTTTTGTCGCATCGGTTATCGCCGTGTGGTTTGTTATCTGCGTGGTGATGCTACTGATTGGCGTGGCGATTAAGTGGGGGCCGTTCTGATAACAATTGGGGAAGCCTGAAATGTGCTTCCTCGCAACTTCGCATAGCAATTATCGAAACATCTGATCTACTGGTTCAATTCTTGTAACAGCCGCGTGTTCATATACAACTTCTCGCGCCCGTAACTCAGTTCCTCAAGCACACCGATTTCGACGAGCTGCTTAAGATAAGCTGAGGCCGTCTGACGTTTTGCCACCCCGCGATTTACCAGGTTTTCAATTCGGCAGTAAGGTTGAGCGAAGAGCACCTGCAGCAGTTCATGGGTATACACTTTGGGTAACTTCTCACGAACATACTCGGTGACTTCAGCCATAAGCGCGCGAATCAGAGCGATTTTTTTGGTTGTCCATCGGGCGGTATTCTCCACGGCTTCCAGCATAAACAATATCCAGGATTCCCAGTCTTCTTCAGCAGTCACTCCGCGCAGGAGAGTGTAATAATCGTCCCGTCTTTCCAGAATGAAACGTGAAAGATAGAGAATCGGTAGTGACAGTAATTCAGTCTGGATCAAATACAGGATATTCAGGATGCGGCCGGTTCGGCCATTACCGTCCGGGAATGGGTGGATGCACTCAAACTGGTAGTGTGAAATAGCCATTTTGACCAACGGATCGAGATCATCCTCACCATGTATAAAGCATTCCCAATTCGCCATTAAGTCACGAATGGCGGTTTCACCCACGGGCGGCGTGTAAACAACATCGTTATTCTGATCGCGGAGTACCGTGCCTGGCGTTTTACGAATATCTGTCTGAACGGCCCGCAGTTTGGTGCAGATCGCTATTGCCGTGTTGGTGCACAAAGGATGCGTTTCCAGATGGGTATAACCATTGTAGAGCGCGGTGCGATAGCGGAGTGCTTCCTTGGTTGCCGGATTAGCATTCTCTTCTCGATCGGCGTACTGAAACAGCTGGTCGCTGGTTGTGACGATGTTTTCAATACGTGATGAATCCTTCGCTTCCATAAGCGGGAGGATGTTGATAAGTAAACCCTGGTCCGGGATCAATTCCCCTGCAGTTTTCAGCTCGGCTATTGCCGCGCGAGCAGTAATACATGCTTTGAGTACCTTACGTGTTTCAATGCGCTCGAGTTCCGGCGGCAACAGAGGAAGGTCGTTGAAAGGGGTTTGAGCTTTCCAGGTCATATGTTTAAAAAAACCATTTTTATCGACATATGGTCATAATATGTCGATGGCATCGACATGTCACGGTGTTATGTTTAAAAAAACGCATTTTATCGACATATGCGCTTAACGTGTCGATAGCGTAAACATGTTGGGGCGACATGTTTAGAAAACTCGATTTTATCGACATATCCCTTTCACGTGCTTTGGGTGAAAACGCGATCACAGCTAATTCAGCATTAGCCCTTTCAGGTCATTTCCTATAGTAATTACAAGCAACTATAATCTAACAGGTTAAGTGGCTTGATCTGCCTTTTGAGCACATCAGCTTTTCCACTCCTTTTCGTGGCGGTGAATTTCAGAGGCATACATTATGCGAACTCTTCAGGCGGCCTGGTTGCTTACTCTGGCCCTATTTGTCTGTCCCGCCTCGGCGAACAACTCGCTGAGCGATGGCTGGGAGTGGCTCAAGCAGGACGTCTCACAAACCTGGCAGGAACCGCAGTATTACGACCTCTATTTGCCTTTCATCAGCTGGCATGCCCGCTTCGCCTACGATAAAGAGAAAACCGATAACTACAATGAAACTCCGTGGGGCGGCGGGTTTGGCGTCTCTCGTATTAATGAAGACGGCAACTGGAGCGCGCTCTATGCCATGGCGTTTAAAGATTCGCATAACAAATGGCAGCCGATCGTGGGTTATGGCTGGGAGAAAGGCTGGTATCTGGATCAAGCGCAAGATTTCCGTCTCGGTCTTGGGTTAACCGCCGGGATTACCGCGCGCGATGACTTCGCCAATTACGTGCCGCTGCCGATTGTTTTGCCGCTGTTCTCCGCCGGTTATAAACGTTTCAACGTGCAGTTCACCTACATTCCCGGCACGTACAATAACGGTAACGTGCTGTTCGCCTGGGTACGCTATGCCTTCTGATTCCGCCAACGCGTTGCACAAAGACCGCATCAGCAAAGTCCTTAAGCGCATTGCTTTAGGTTTGCTGGTTTTGCTGGTGATGTTCCTGGTGATCCGCGGTTATCAATCCGAGCAGGGACCGCCACTGCATCGCTGGCATACGTGGTCAGCGGATGAAATGTCGGTGGATGAGATCGATCATGCCAGCTTCGCGGATTATCTGACGCGCGAAGCGGCCATTTTCCACGACATGAAAATCAACGTGACCGATCAACTCAGTGACGATGAGAGAACGGCACTCAATCGCTTCAACGCACAAAGCCCGGTTTATCCGGCGCGATTTGATACCGACTGGAATCGCTCTTATATCCTCGAGCCAGAGGGCGAAGTGAAAGGTGCGGTGGTGCTGCTGCATGGATTAACCGACTCACCCTACAGCATGCGCTATCTGGCGCAGGCGTATCAGCAGAAAGGTTTTGTGGCGGTGGTGCCGCGACTGCCGGGACACGGCACGGCGCCCGGTTCGCTCACCAAAGTTGACTGGCAAATGTGGATGGCGGCAACCCGCTTAGCGGTGCGGGAAGCGACGCGCCTGGCGGGAACAAAGGTGCCTTTGCATCTGGTTGGTTACTCGAACGGCGGCGCGCTGGCGGTGAAATACAGCCTCGATACGCTGCAGAATAGTGCGCTGCGCAAGCCGCAACAGCTGGTATTGCTGTCGCCGATGATTGGCGTCACCGCTTATGCGCGCTTTGCCGGATTAGCTGGCTGGCCCGCCATCATTCCTGGCTTCGCCAAAGCGGCGTGGCTCAGCATCATCCCGGAATACAATCCCTTTAAGTACAACTCGTTTCCGGTGCGCGCGGCGCGTCAATCGTGGCTGCTCACTCAGGCGATGCAGGATCAGCTGCTGCATGTGATTCGCGGCGGCACCATGCGGGCGTTTCCGCCAGTGCTGACTTTCCAGTCGGTGCTGGATTCCACCGTCAGCACCCGCGCGGTGGTCAATGCGTTCTACCGCTATTTACCGGACAACGGCAGTGAACTGGTGATGTTCGACGTCAATCAGGCCGCTAACTTACGCGCGCTGTTCAGGCCAGCGCTCTATTCAGCGGTCAATGATTTGTTGCCGCCTGCGCCGCGCCGCTACGCCTCAACGGTGATCACCAACGCATCACCGACCACTTATCAAACCGTGGCGCGCATGACCCCAGCCGATCAGACGCAAGAGATCGTGCGTTCGATGCATGAAGCCTGGCCGCAGGATACCTATTCGTTATCGCACATTGCCGTGCCGTTCCCGCTCAGCGATTCGCTGTATGGCCGCGAGCCAACGGAGAAGAATCGCTATGGCATTAGCTTCGGTACCATCTCGCTGCGCGGTGAAACCGCCAGCCTGATCGTTGGGCTGGATACGCTGATGCGCAACACATCCAATCCGTTTTTTGATTATATGATGCTGAAAATAAAAGGGCGCATTGATTGCAGCAGCCAGCCCAATCTGCCGACTTGCTTTAAAGCGTTATAACTTTTTTCAGCCAGCCGCTGGCGAGGATCAATTTGGAGAGCAGCACCGAAGCGGCGAAGGTCACGGCAATCAGCGTTAGCTTGGTAGCAAGTGAGGTGATTGGAATCAGCGCGGTGAGCAGATGGAAAACCGAGTAGTGCAGAATATAAACGCCGGTCATGGTTTTGCTGATGGTCGCCAGAATGGTCTCTTTAACCAGCGCATTGCGGCGAAAGCGCACCTGACTGGCGGCGATCACCAGCACCACCACCAGCAGATAGATCTGCGAGCCGGTGAGAATAAAGGCGTTGCGATCGGCTTTGAATAACGCAAAGAAGAAGTGTTGCTCATAAAACCAGGTAAACAGGTAGATAAAGGGCAGGGCGATCACCGCGCCGCGCGCCACCTTTTTACGCTCCATCCACTCATTAATCAACGGATCGCACAGCAGCTGGCCGGTTAAATAAAACAGCAGCCAGGTCCAGAGCCGATACTGCGGCTCAAGCCGGAACAGCGGATCGTCCGGATGCAGCACCGCCAGCAAATCGTAGCCATACGAGAACGCTAGCAGCGCAAACACCAGCCCAATAAACGCGCGCCGATGCTGGCTGAGCCACAGCATCAGCGGGTGAAAGCTGTAGATGATAATGAACGAAAAGACGAACCACGGCTGAATCAGATAACCGCGCTGATAGGGTTCCCACAGATAATAGACCGTCATCCAGAACAGAAACACGATCACCAGATTGCGAATCTTGCCCATCTGCCAGTTTACGTCCTGCTCGGAACGGGCATCCATAATCCCGGCGACGACAAAAAACAGCGGCGTAGCGATGGTGGAGATAAAGGTCAAAAACGCCAGAATCCAGTGATAATCGTAGTCGTAGCGATCCCAGGTGTTGTACACGGTAAAAAACGTCACCGCCGTCATACATCCCAGCGTTTTAATCACGTTGAGGCCGGTCACATTCATGATGCAGTCGCCACCTGTTGACGATGGAAGCAGGCGTAAATCACCGGCAGCACCAGCAGCGTCAACACTGTGGCAAAGCCCAGGCCAAACATGATCACCACCGCCATGCTCTGGAAGAACACATCGCGCAGCAGCGGCGCCAGCCCGAGCACTGTAGTAAAGGCGGTGAGCAGAATAGGGCGCAGACGCGAAGTGGCGGCGTAGATGATCGCTTCAGCCTGCGGCTTCAACAGCTTCTGCTGTTCGATCTCTTCAACCAGCACGATGCCGTTACGAATCAGCATGCCGCTCAGACTTAACAGGCCAATCAACGCCATAAAGCCAAACGGAATCCCGGTGATCAAAAAGCCCGGCGTTACGCCAATCAGCGCCAGCGGCACCGTCAGCCAGATAGCGACGGCGTTTTTCAGCGAGCTAAACATCAGCACGGTGATCACGAACATCACTAAATAGCCCAGCGGCAGCGAGGTAAACACGCCTTGCTGTGCTTCACTGGAGCTCTCCGCATCGCCGCCCCATTCTATGCTGTAGCCGTGCGGAAGTTGTATTTGCTCAATCTGCGGCTTCACGCGCGCCACAATATCGCCGGACGTATCGTTACTGAGTGGATTCGGGTCGGTTTGCACGGTGAGGACGCGGCTGCGATCGCGGCGCAGAATCAGCGGATCTTCCCATTGCAGCGTAAAGCCGCTTACCACGTTGCTGAGCGGGATGTACTGCTGCTGGCTCTGGCTCCACACCAGCACGTTATTGAGATGATTGGCGTCCTGCCGTTCACTGGCCGGTGGCCGCACGATCACCGGCAGCAGGTCAGCGCCTTCACGGTATAGCCCGACGCGGCTGCCAGTGAAATTCATCTCCAGCGCGTTATCCACGTCCTGTTTATCGACGCCAAGCTCGCGGCCCAGCGCCAGATTGAACTGCGGACGAATCACCTTGCTGCGGTTTTGCCAGTCATTGCGAACGGTGTCAGTGGCGGGATCGGCGGTGAGGATGTCGCCAACCTGGCTGGCGATTAGGCGCATTCTGTCGGGATCGGGACCTTTGATCCTCACCTCAATTGCGCTGCCGCCCGAAGGACCAAACATCACCCGTTTGGTGCTGGCGTTGACCTGCGGATACTGGCGCGCAATATAGGCATCAATACGGTGTGACAGCGCGGCGATATTGCGCTGATCGTCCATGCGCACCATGATCTGCGCATAGTTGCTGTACTGACGCTGCCCGTTGTAGGTGAGAATGAAGCGCATGCTGCCCTGGCCAATGGTGGTGACGGTGGACACCACGCCTTGCTGCCCGGTGATCGATTTTTCAATGTCGCTAGCCATCTGCTCAGTGGCGTTGATGTCGGTGCCGTACGGCAGCCAGAGATCGACGAAGAAGATCGGCGTATTGGCCGAAGGGAAAAAGTTTTGCCGTACCGATCCGAAGCCCCAAATCGCCAGCGCCAGCAGCACCGCCATCAGCGCAAGCGTGACAGTTTTTTGCCTGAGCAACACCTTGAGCATGCGCTGATAGAGGCGATAAAAACCGCCGCCGTAAGGTGAAACCTCTGCTGCCGCTTTGGTCGGTGCCTGCGCTTTAAACAACCACCATTTGATCAGCACCGGCGTGATGGTGAGCGCCGAGAACCAGCTCAGCAGCAGGGAAATCAGCAGCACCTGGAACAGCGATTTACAGTACTCGCCGGTGGAATCCTGCGAAAGACCAATTGGCGCAAACGCCAGAATGGCGATAATCGTCGCGCCCAGCAGCGGGAAGGCGGTGCGGCGAATGACAAAGTTGATGGTGGTCATCAGCGGCGAATTTTGCTGACGCGCAATGAGCACGCCTTCAACGATCACAATCGCATTATCCACCAGCATGCTGAGCGCGATAATCAGTGCACCCAGCGAGATGCGCTGCAACTCAATGCCGCACAGATACATGATCAGCAGCGTGCCCAGCACATTCAACGCCAGCGACAGCGCGATGATAATGCCGCTGCGCACGCCCATAAAAATCAGCAATACGCCAACCACAATCGCCAGCGCCATCAGGAAGTTGGCAATAAAGCCGTTAACCGAGTGCGCCACTTCCGCTGCCTGATCGTAGAACACATTGATCTGGATGCCCGCCGGTTTTTCTGCCGACATCTGCTGCAGTTTGGCCTCCAGCGCGCGCCCGACATCAATCACATTCACGCCGGGAATAAACGAAATGCCCATGGTGACCGCCGGACGTCCGCTGGCGTGGTAAATGCTGGCGGGCGATTCACTCAACCCGCGCGACAGCGTGGCGATATCGCGCAAGCGAGTGGTGGCGTGATCGCCCGGCGTACTGACCAGCAAGTCGCCTAACTCCTCGATGTTCTGAAACTCGCCGGTTGGATGCAGACGGATCGATTCCGTGCCGGCTTTGATGTCGCCTGCATTAGAAACCACGTTGAGGCGGCTCAACACGCTGGCGAGTTGCGGCAGCGAAATGCCGCGCGCGGCCATCATCGTCAGGGAAACATCGATATTAATTTGCTGCGGGATCACGCCGCCCAGCGCGACTTTACCTACGCCTGGCACCAGCACCAGTTCACGACGCAGCTGTTCGGCGTATTGCACCAGTTCCGGGTTGCTGAAGTTGTCGCCAGAGATAGCGAAGAAGAAACCAAACACATCACCAAAATCATCGTTGACGAAAGGCGCGGCCACGCCGGGCGGAAAGAAACGCGCTGCGTCGCCGACTCTGCGCCGCAGTTCATCCCAGATTTGCGGCAACTGGTTGGAGTGGTAACGCGAGTCAATGTTCACTGTAATCTGCGACAGGCCATTGGAAGAGATGGAGCTGACATTGTCCAGATAAGGCAACTGCTGTAGCGCATTTTCCAGTGGCAAAGTGACTTCCTCTTCCACCTGCTGGGCCGACGCGCCGGGATAATGGGTGACAACCACCGCCGTTTTAATGGTAAAAGCCGGATCTTCCAGACGGCCAATATTGAGCAGAGCAAAAATGCCGCCGACGCCCAGTAACAGAATCGCCAGCCAGACGCGGACTGGATTGTCGATAAACTGCCGGGAGATATCCATTACAGCCCCCGCTCACGCGTCCAGATGCGAACCGGTTGTTGAGCATGCAACTCGTTGACGCCAGCGGCGACCACGCGCTCACCGGCATGCAGCCCGGCGGTGATCACCACGCCGCGATCGGTCACTTCACCGACGCTGACTTTACGATCTTCTAACGTCAACTGCTCGCCGCTGCCTTGCACCACCCAAACATGCGGTTCATTGCGCTGACTGTTATCGGGATTGAACACCGCTTCCACCGGCACCACCAGCGATTCGCGGTTCACGTTGGCGGGCAGATTGGCGAGGTTAATCGTCACCGTGCCACTGACGCCGCCCACCGCCGGGAAATCGTCCGGACGCGGCATGGTTAAAATGATCTGCCAGGTCAGCGAGTTGGTATTACTGCTGTTGGTGTGCTCTTTGTAATCGGCCTGGAATTCGCGGTCCGGCAGCGAGTTAATGCGCACCACCGGGCGATAACTCAGGTTGCGCATATCCAGCGCGGTAAACAGGTTTTCCGGCACGCTGAACACCACGTCGAGCAGATCGTTGCGGGTCAACGTGGCGATGGTCTGTCCGGCGGCAACCACCTGATGGTTGCGCACGTTGACGACGGCGGCCACGCCAGTGAACGGCGCAGTCAGCGTCATTTGGCTTAACTCTTCACGGGCAATTTGTAGCGCAGCATTCGCCGCATCGCGGTTGGCACGCTGTACGTCCATTTCTGCCTTTGAAATCGCCTGACGACCGGATAGCGTTTGGAAGCGGTCAAATTGCCGTTGGGCGAGAGTGGCGGCGGTTTGGCGTTCATTGACGCGCTGCTGTGCTTCACGCGCCGTTAACCTGGCGATGAGCTGGCCCTGCTCAATGCGATTGCCCTGACGAATATCCAGCGATTCAATCTGCCCAGCACGTTTAAACGACAAATCGGTGGAATCGCCGGACTCAATGCGTGCCGGGAAGATGCGTTGTTGAGATTCGCCGGAAGCCATAACCTCAACGACTTTAACCATGCGCGGCGGTGGCGTGACTTCCTGTGTTTTTTGATCGCAACCAGTTGTTATAAATATAACAATGGCAACCAGCGTAATATAACGAGTCACTGTTTTATCCTCAGCAACAACGAATCCATTGTTGGCATTATTTTGAGTGGATAATTTAATTACCAAGCATAGAAACAACCGCGTAAGTGAATAGTCCTACGGCGGAGCAGGTAACGATTGCAATGACAACATAAAGACTCAGACGGAGCAGGCTATAACCATACATCGTTGCCTCCATTAACCATGACCACAGAAAAACTGCGCCATCGCCCTAAAAGGTGAGAAGTATTAACGGGATGTTTTTGTTATCGATGAGCATAGACGCAGATGTCAAAAAAAGTAAAGGCAGATAGCTTGTAATATTTTTGACGAAATAAACAACATTTAACTTCATGTAATTTCAATTATCAGGAATTAAAATCCGCATTGGCAGGATAAAATACTTACGCAAAGTAACCTCATTAATTGCTTAAAAACGCCCAGCCTTATGAATTATCACACTATATTTTTATTATTCTCCGTGATCGGATTAGTCTGATGAGATAAATGGGTTTCGCCTCGCGACTTTTATTGAGAAATGAATGTGTTGAATATCCCTGTGCTACGTTTATAGCGTTCATTTTTCAAAATACTTTCAATCTCGTATAGATAATACGGCTGCTCCACTGCCGCTGAGCAGTCATTAATTACATATATTTCAATCTGAAACGGACCACTTCTCCAGCTGAGTAAGTCAGGTCTGATCTTTTCGTTCAATGTCGACTTGTTAATCACGGGATATCACCGCCTTGATTTCCGAAACAGGATTTGAGGAGAAAGCGATGAATACTGCTAAACCGGAAAGTACCTATTATCAACTTTCTGTCGATGAAACGCTGGCCAGTACGCAAAGTTCCAGCGAGGGAATCAGTAGTGCTGAAGCGGCGGCGCGCTTAACACAGTACGGGGAAAATGCTCTGCCACAGAAACCCGGCAAGCCGGTTTGGCTGCGTTTTCTCGCCCACTTTAACGATGTTCTCATCTATGTTCTGCTCGCCGCCGCGCTGCTGACTGCCGTAATGGGACACTGGGTCGATACGCTGGTGATCCTTGGTGTCGCGGTGGTGAATGCCCTGATTGGACACATTCAGGAGAGCAACGCGGAAAAATCCCTGCAAAGTATTCGCAATATGCTCTCCAGCGAAACGGTGGTGATCCGCGCCGGCAATCACGAAACGCTGCCTACCACCGCGCTGGTGCCGGGTGATGTGGTGGTGATCCGCGCCGGTGACCGCATCCCGGCGGACTTGCGCGTGATTGAGGCGCATAACCTGCGCGTTGAAGAAGCGATTCTGACCGGCGAATCCACCGTGGTCGAGAAGGGCACGGACGCGTTGACCGGAGAGCTGCCGCTCGGCGACCGCACCAATCTGCTGTTCTCAGGCACCACCGTGAGTTCGGGCGGCGGTAAAGGGCTGGTGATCGCCACCGGCGGCGCCACGGAACTTGGCCACATCAACCAGATGATGTCCGATATCGAAAAGCATCGCACGCCGCTGTTGGTGCAGATGGATAAGCTCGGCAAAGCCATTTTCCTGATCATCCTGGCGATGATGGCCGCGCTGTTTGTCTTCAGTTTGCTGTTCCGCGACATGCCGGTTTCTGAACTGATGCTGTCACTGATTAGCCTCGCCGTGGCATCGGTTCCTGAAGGATTACCGGCGATTATCTCGATCATTCTGTCGCTTGGCGTGCAAACCATGGCGAAGCAGCAGGCGATCATCCGCAAACTGCCTACCGTAGAAACGCTGGGTGCGATGACGGTGATCTGCTCGGATAAAACCGGCACGCTGACCATGAATGAAATGACGGTGAAAGCGATTATCACCGCCGATCAAATTTACCGCGTTGATGGCGTTAGCTATGAACCGGTCGGCGCCATCCATAAAGCCGATGACGCCGTGCCGGTGAAAGTGGCGCAAGGCTCGATACTGGAGCGCTATCTGCGCACCATCGATCTGTGTAACGACAGCCAGCTGATCAAAGATGAAAACGGCCTGTGGAAAATCACCGGCGGCCCGACGGAAGGCGCGCTCAAGGTGCTGGCCGCCAAAGGACATCTGCCTTCAGTCACCACCGAACTGCGCAATAAAATCCCCTTTGATTCGCAATACAAATACATGTCGACGCACTATCTGATCGGCGATGAAGAGTGCGTATTGTTGACCGGCGCGCCTGACGTGCTGTTCAGACATTGCCAGCAGCAGCAAACCGAAGCCGGGCTGCAACCGATCGATCTGGCGTGGTGGGAAGCCAAAATTGAAGAGTATGCGCGCGAGGGCTTACGCATGGTGGCGGCGGCCTGGAAACCGGCCACGCCAGGGCAAAGTGAATTGACGCATCAGGATCTGCAGCAGGGCATGATATTGCTCGGCATCGCCGGGATGATGGATCCGCCGCGACCCGAAGCCATCACCGCGATTGGCGACTGTCTGCAAGCCGGGATTCGCGTGAAAATGATCACCGGAGACCATCCACAAACCGCGATGAGTATTGGGCAGATGCTGGGGATCGGCAACGCCAGCACCGCCATCACCGGACGCGAATTGGAGGTGATGGATGATCATCAACTCGGCGAGGCGGCGCAGGCCTACGACATCTTTGCCCGTACCAGCCCGGAAGATAAGTTCCGTTTGGTACAGGCGCTACAGAGCAAGAAAGAAGTGGTCGGGATGACCGGCGATGGCGTTAACGATGCGCCTGCGCTGAAGCAGGCCGATGTCGGTATAGCCATGGGGATCAAAGGCACTGAAGTGACCAAAGAAGCGGCCGATATGGTGTTAACTGACGACAACTTCGCCACCATTGCCAGCGCGGTGCGGGAAGGGCGGCGAGTGTATGACAACCTGAAAAAGACCATTTTGTTCATCATGCCAACCAACCTCGCGCAGGGCTTGCTGATCATCATTGCCTTGCTGGCGGGTAACTTAATTCCGCTGACACCAGTGTTGATTTTGTGGATGAACATGGCGACCTCCGCCACGCTCTCTTTCGGCCTGGCGTTTGAAGCGGGTGAACCCAACATCATGCGTCGTCCACCGCGCGATCCCAAACTGCATGTGATGGATGGCTTCGCCATCTGGCGCGTGATTTTTGTTGGTTCGATGATTGCCATCAGCGCCTTCGTGCTGGAAGCCTGGCTGCAACCGCGCGGCTATTCGCCGGAATTTATCCGTACCGTGTTATTACAAACGCTGGTGACGGCGCAATGGTTCTATATGCTGAACTGCCGTGTGTCTGACGGCTTCTCATTAAGCAAAGGCTTGCTGATGAATAAAGGCATCTGGATTGTTAGCGGCGTGCTGCTGGTCCTGCAATTGCTGATTATTTACGCGCCCTTTATGCAGCTGCTGTTTGGTACCACCGCGCTACCGTTACGCTACTGGATTATTACCCTGATCATTGGCTTCGTGATGTTTTTAATTGTCGAAATCGAAAAACCATTAACGCGGAGATTCAGAATCAATTAATAGCGCGTGACATTCAGGCCGCTGCAATTACGGCCTGAATGTTTTTCGTCACTTGACCTCAAACAAGGCCCAGCGCACAGGTTTTTCTCTATAATACATTTTGTATAGGATGAAGGATCTTAATGATGGGATTGAACGAGTTTCCTTTATGGTCAAGACTTTTGCGCGTGCTGTTAATTCTCGCCACGCTTACCATAATTCTGACCGGTATTTATCTGGCATCAGCGTTAATTAATCAGGTGATGCTGTCGCTGTTTCTGGCGATAATGCTCGACCCATTAATTAGTCGGCTGGAAAGAAAACGCGTTCCGCGTTTACTGTCATCCCTGCTGGTGATTGTGCTGCTGTTACTGGTGATTGTATTCACCATCATCAAACTCACGGTATTAACCCCCGATTTAATCCAACTTAGCCGCCAGGCTCCGCAGCTACTGGCCGAACGCTTCGAACCGGTGACGCAGACGTTTAGTCATCTGGGCATTGTGTTGACGCCCAACGACATGCTGGCGTTTGTGGATGCAGGTGCGGTGGTACGCTTTGTCACTGGTTTCCTCACGCAAATTCCCAGCATTCTTTCCTGGTGGCTGATGGTCTTTCTGATGCTGTTTTTCATGCTGTATGAAATGAAAAATTTGAAAACCTTGTTACGTAAACAAGCCGAAGGGAAATATCAGCGCTATTACGTGGCGCTTGAAGAGGGCGTGCAAAGCGTTATCGTTTACGCCCAGGTAAAAACTCTGACCAGTATTGTCGGCGGCATTATTGTCTGGGCAGGCGCGCATCTTCTCGGCCTGAAGTTCGCCTTTTTCTGGGGCGTGTTGATGTTTGTTTTCAACTATATTCCGGTGCTGGGTTCATTTATGGCGGCCATCCCGCCGGTGCTGCAAAGTTATATGCTGTACGATATCCAAACCGCATTGGTGGTCGCGCTGTTCTTTGTGGCGCTGAATTTAATCCTGAGTTCAGTGATTGAACCGTTATTATTGGGCAAGCGGTTGAATATGGCGCTCACTACACAACTGCTAGCGTTTCTTATCTGGCAGTCGCTGTTGGGCATCATTGGCGCAATTCTGGCGATTCCGCTGACGTTTATGTTGAAAAAGATATTGCTGGCGAGCGCTGGGAATGAAACGCAGGGAGAGCATTTTTCAAAAAGGTCGCCATAAATGGCGACCCTACGAACACAGATCTCGCTTTTGTAGGGTCGCCATTTATGGCGACCTCAACATACCCCAAAGCATCAAACCCTCTTACCCGTATAAAAACTCTGATACAGCACCGGCAACACCAGCAGCGTCAGCACCGTAGCGAAGCCTAAACCGAAAATGATCACCACCGCCATGCTCTGGAAAAACACATCGCGCAGCAGCGGTAGCAGGCCGAGCACGGTGGTGAAGGCGGTGAGCAGAATAGGGCGCAGACGCGACGTTGCGGCATCCAGAATCGCTTGCTGCAACGGCTGATGCCGCGCCAGCTGGCGCGTTTCCTCAACCAGCACGATACCGTTACGAATCAACATCCCCGACAAACTCAATAAACCAATCAACGCCATAAAACCAAACGGAATGCCGGTGAGCAGGAAGCCGCAGGTGACGCCTATCAGCGCCAGCGGCACGGTAATCCAGATCGCCAGCGCATCACGCAGCGAATTAAACATCAGCACGGTAATGATAAACATCGCGAGGAAACCTAACGGCAGCGATCCGAGCAGGCCGCTCTGGGCATCACGGGAACTCTCCAGCTCGCCGCCCCATTCCAGATGGTATCCGGCGGGCAAGTTCAGTTTCTCGATTGCAGGCTGCACGCGCGCCACAATCTCTGCAGCGGTGCGACCGCTGGCCGGATCGGGATCGGTCTGTACCGTTAATACGCGCATGCGGTCGCGACGCATAATCAGCGGATCTTCCCATTCCAGCTGGAAATCACTCACCAGATTGGCCAGCGGCACATAGCGCTGCTGCGCCTGACTCCACACCTGAACATTGCCAAGATGATCGATATTCTGCCGCTCCTGCTCGGCGGTTTGCAGCATGATCGGCATCAACCGCGAGCCTTCGCGCAGCAAGCCGACGCTATCGCCGCTGAAGTTGATACGCAGCGCCCGGTCGATATCGCGCTTGTCCACGCCCAGCTCCTGACCGCGCAGCGGCGAATACTGTGGACGGATCACTTTACTGCG
The DNA here is from genome assembly GCF_056491525.1 of Candidatus Pantoea symbiotica. NCBI lineage: Bacteria > Pseudomonadati > Pseudomonadota > Gammaproteobacteria > Enterobacterales > Erwiniaceae > Pantoea > Candidatus Pantoea symbiotica. Next base: position 654,693 of record NZ_JBSZHR010000003.1, on the reverse strand, counting down.
CGCCTGCCAGTCATTACGCGGTGGAAATGCGCTGCCTTCGGCGAGGAAAATGTCATCTATCTGGCTGGCAATCTGCCGCAGCGTGATGGGATCGGGGCCGGTTACGCGCAACGCAATCGCGCTGTCGCTGGCACTGCCGAAATTGATGCGTTTGATGCGCTCCGTCACCTGCGGGAAACGATCGCGGATGTGCTGCTCGGTCTGCTGCGCCAGCGTTTCCAGCTGCTTCGCGTCCTGCACGCGCACCATAATCTGTCCGTAATTACTGTACTGACGCGTCGCGTCGTAGGTCAGCGTAAACCGCATCGCGCCCTGACCAATGGTGGTCACGGTGCTTGTGACGCCCGGCTGCTGGCTGATCCAGCCTTCAATCTCGCGCGCGGTTTGTGCGGTGTAATCGATATCGGTGCCATACGGCAGCCACAGATCGGTGAAGAAAATCGGCGTATTGGAGGCAGGGAAGAAGTTCTGCTTCACGTAGCCAAAGCCATAGATCGAGGCGGCCAGACACGCGGCCATCAGCAGCAAGGTGGTAATGCGGAAGCGCAACAGCGTAGTGAGCACACGGCGATACAGGCGGAATACCACGCCCTGATACGGCTGCGCGGTTTCTTTGCTGACAACCTGTCGACCATCCATCCACTGCACGAATACCGGAGTCAGCGTCAGCGCGGTGATCCAACTCAGCAGCAAAGAAATCAGCAGCACCTGGAACAGCGATTTACAGTATTCGCCGGTGGAATCCTGCGATAACCCAATCGGCGCGAAGGCAATGATGGCGATCACCGTGGCGCCGAGCAGCGGCAGCGCGCTGCGTTTTACCATCTGCATCATCGCCTGTTGCAACGGCTTGCCGCGCTGGCGATCGACCTTAATCCCTTCCACCACCACGATAGCGTTATCCACCAGCATGCTGAGTGAGATAATCAGCGCACCCAGCGACACGCGCTGCAGCTCAAGCTTAAACAGATACATGATCAGCAGCGTGCCCAGCACATTGAGCGCCAGCGAGGCGGCGATCACCATACCGCTGCGTACACCCATAAACAGCAGCAGCGTTCCCACCACAATCGCCAACGCCATCAGGAAGTTATTGATGAAGCCATCCACCGACTGCTTCACTTCCTGCGCCTGGTTATAAAACACGTTCAGATCCATGCCGAGCGGTTTGGCCTGCTGATGCTGCTGAATTTTGGCGCTTAACGCATCGCCAACGTCGATGACGTTGACGCCAGGCGCAAAGGAAACGCCCATTGCCAGTGCGGCGTTGCCGTTTGCGTGATAGAGATTGCCCGGCTGATCGTTAACGCCATAGCTGAGCGTGGCGATATCGCGCAGCAACACTTGCTGGCTGCTGCCGGGCGCAGAGATTGGCAGCGCACCGATCTCGTCCAGCGACTGGAATTCGCCGGTGGGATGGAAGCGGATCGCTTCATTGCCGATGCGAATCTGGCCCGCATCGGAGACGGCATTAACGCTGTTGAGCAACGCGGCCACGCGCTGCGGCGTCACGCCCAGCGCCGCCATCTTCTGGCTGGAGAGCGTGATATTCACCTGCTCCTGCTCGATACCGGCAATCGCCACTTTCGCCACGCCGGGTACCAGATTCAGTTCACGCCGCAGCTGATCGGCGTAAGTCCGCAGCTCGCTGTTGGTGAAGTTCTCGCCCGACAGGGTAAAGAAGTAACCGTACACATCGCCAAAGTCGTCATTTACCAGCGGTGCGCTGACGCCGGGAGGAAACTGGCGTGTGGCATCGTCAACGCGGCGACGCAGTTCATCCCATACCTGCGGCAAATCGTCGGCGCGATAGTGGCTGTGAATCGTAACGGTGATCTGCGATAAACCGTTGCTGGAGATCGAACTGACGTTGTCGAGCGACGGCAAACGCTGCAAGGCGTTCTCCAGCGGCAGCGTGACTTCCTCTTCCACCTGCTGCGCCGACGCGCCGGGATAGTGCGTCACGATCACCGCCGATTTGATGGTGAAAAGCGGATCTTCCAGGCGGCCAATGTTGAGCAGCGCAAAAATGCCACCCACGCCGAGCAGCAGGATCACCAGCCAGCTGCGAATCGGGTATTTGAGAAACTGTTCCAGCAGGCGCATCACAGACCTCGCTCGCGTGTCCACAGGCGCACCGCCTGACCATCACGCAGATCGCTGACGCCCGCCACCACAATGCGATCGCCCACTTTTAAGCCGGAGAGAATTTCGATGCCCTGCGCATTGAGTTTTCCCACCACTACCGGCTGCTGCTGGACGTTAAGTGCATCGCCTTCACCGCTTACCAGCCACACGTAAGGCTGATTCGGCAGGCTATGATCCGGGTTAAACACCGCGTTGGCTGGCACGCGCAGCAGCGGCGTGCCATCGGAAGTGGGCAGGTTATGCATCTGCACTTTCACCGTGCCGCTCAAGCCGCTGACCTGCGGTAAATCCGTCGGGCGCGGCATCGTCAGCACCACTTGCCAGGTTAGCGTGGCGGCATCAGCTTCTGCGCGATGCTCTTTATATGCTGCGCGAAACGTCCGGCCCGGCAGCGCATTCAGGCTGATCTCTGGCTGATAACTCAGGTTCTGCACGTCGAGGCTGGTGAACAGGTTTTCCGGCACGCTGAAAATCACATCCAGCACATCGTTGCGGCTGATCACCGCCACCGTTTGTCCGGCGGCGACCACTTGATGATTTTGGGATGCTACGCTGGTGACGATGCCATCAAAGGGTGCGCGCAAGGTGTGATAATCCAGCTCCTCTTTGGCGATGTTGAGCGCCACAGCGGCGGAGTCGCGGTTCGCCTTTTGCACATCCATATCTGCCTGCGAAACCGCACTGCGCGTGGCCAGCGCGCTGAAGCGTTGATACTGGCGATCTGCCAGCAGGAATCTGTTTTGTTGATCGTTGACCCGCAGCTGCGCATCGGTATCGATCTGTCGGCCAATCACCTCGCCAGCCTTAACATGGCTGCCTTCACGCACCTGCAACTGCGCCAGCCGGCCGGTACGCTTAAACGCCAGTTCGGTGTAATCGCCCGCTGAAATACGCGCCGGGAATACCCTGACTTTTTCTGTGGTATTTTCCGTCAGCGTTAGCGCTTTAATTACGCGCGGTGCGCTGATTTCATCACCGCTTTTATTGTCACAACCGATCAAAACCAAACAAATTAGAAGTGCGCCCAGCACTGGCCAATTATTCATGCCCCAGCCTCAATAAGAGAGAAAGGGCGGGAATATGCCATTGTCTGAAGGAGGGAATAATGACCCTTCGCAAAATAAGGGTCATTAGAGGAAATGAATTCTGTGTGTTTAAACTTGGTTTAATTTAGCTGTGTCTGGCGAGATCAATTATGCCACCATGCGCGAGACCACATGGTAAGAGAGTAAACCGATGGCGGTGGCTGATGATACTGCAATGATAATAAAGGAAATAATTATCGGTATTGTCAGGTTGTGTATTTTATTCATAATAATTCTCCCTATGAATAATAGATTCCAGGATGAAACTAAAATTAATATTCGTTACGCACTCTTTCTGTTTGTGTTTAAATAATAACGCTACGCAATCAGTGCTATCTCTATTAGCATCACACTTCTAAATCGGTAAAAACATGACCACGGTCAGTATGCTTTGGGAAAATATAATTAAAATGTGTTTTTTATTTTCGCACGCTTTTATATTTTCAATTCAATAGCACGGGGTTAATTATGACTGTTATTCCTATTCAGCCAAAACGTCCGGAGGCATCCGCGCGGCCCTATTATCAGCAGGATAACGCCGCGGTATTTAACGCAATAAACAGCTCACCAGCGGGGTTGAGCACCATCGATGCCCAGCAACGACTCGACGCCAACGGGCCGAACGTGCTGCCGCAGAAAGCGGAAAAATCATTGCTGATGCGTTTTCTGGCGCATTTCAAAGATGTGTTGATCTATATCCTGCTGGCTGCGGCGGTGATCACGGCGGTAATGGGCCACTGGGTGGATACCTTTGTGATTCTCGGCGTGGCGGTGATCAACGCCATGATCGGCTTCATTCAGGAGAGCAACGCCGAAAAGTCGCTAAAAAGCATCCAGAACATGATGTCGAGCGATGCCATGGTGCTGCGCGACGGCCAGCAGATCACCGTCGCTACGCAGGATCTGGTGGTGGGCGATGTGGTGATGCTGCGTCCAGGCGATAAGATCCCGGCGGATTTGCGTCTGTTCGAGGTGCATAACCTGCGCGTCGAAGAGGCGATTCTGACTGGCGAATCAACGGTAGTGTCAAAAAACACCGTGGCGCTTGAGGGCGAAAAGGCGCTTGGCGATCGCCTGAATCTGGCCTATTCCGGCACCACCGTCAGTTCGGGTACTGCGCTGGGCGTGGTGATTGCTACCGGCGGCGATACCGAGCTGGGCCACATCAATGCGATGATCTCTTCGATTGAAGAGGCGAAAACCCCGCTGCTGGTACAGATCGACAAACTCGGCAAAGCCATCTTCGGCATCATCATGCTGATGATGATTGCGCTGTTCGTGTTTGGTTACCTGTTGCGCGACATCGCGGTGACGGAGCTGCTGCTGTCGGTGATCAGCCTGGCGGTGGCGGCGGTGCCGGAAGGTTTACCGGCGATTATCTCGATCATTCTGTCGCTTGGCGTGCAGTCGATGGCGCGAAATCACGCCATCATTCGTAAGCTGCCGACGGTCGAAACGCTTGGTGCTATGACGGTGATCTGCTCGGATAAAACCGGCACGCTGACCATGAACGAGATGACGGTGAAAGCGGTGGTGCTGGCGAACAGCCAGTGGCGCATCAGCGGCAACAGTTACGAACCTAAAGGCGAGTTTACCCTTGAAGCTGGTCAGCAGAGCGATGCGCTGATGCAGGGCTTCTTGCAGGTGGTGGATATCTGTAACGAAAGCCAGCTGCGTCAGGACGCCAACGGCAACTGGGGCATTGTCGGTGGACCAACCGAAGGCGCGCTGAAAGTGCTGGCCGCCAAGGCGGGCATCCCGAGTGACAAGGTGCAGATTCTCAGCAAGCTGCCGTTTGATTCCGCCTACAAATACATGGCGGTGAGCTGCCTGATTGATGGCAAACCGTGCCTGCTGATGACCGGCGCGCCCGATGTGTTGCTGTCGCTGTGTCAGCAGCAGCAGGGCGCAACCGAAGCGGAAGTGATTGATCGCGGCTACTGGGAAGCGGCGATCACCACGTACGCCAGCGAAGGGTTGCGCACTGTTGCCGCCGCGTGGCGCTGGCTGCCGGAAGCGCAGCATCATATCGATCACGACGATTTACGCAACGGCATGAAGATGCTGGGCCTGGCCTGCATGATGGATCCGCCGCGTCCGGAAGCTATCACCGCGATTCGCGACTGCCAGCAGGCAGGAATTCGCGTGAAGATGATCACCGGCGACCACCCAGAAACCGCGATGGCGATTGGCCAGATGCTGGGCATTGGTAACAGCGATTCTGCGATTACCGGCTATCAGTTGGAGCACATGGATGATGCGGAGTTGGGCGTGGCGGCGCGTGAGTACGACATCTTTGCCCGTACCAGCCCCGAGCATAAGTTGCGTCTGGTGAAAGCGCTGGAGAGCAGCGGTGAGATCGTCGGCATGACCGGTGATGGCGTCAATGATGCGCCTGCGCTGAAGCAGGCCAACGTCGGTATCGCGATGGGCATCAAAGGCACCGAAGTGACCAAAGAGGCGGCGGATATGATCCTCGCCGATGACAACTTCGCCACCATCGCGGCAGCGGTAAAAGAGGGCCGACGCGTCTACGATAACCTGAAGAAAACCATTCTGTTTATCATGCCGACTAACCTGGCGCAGGGATTGCTGATCATCATTGCGATTTTGATGGGCAACCTGCTGCCGCTAACGCCGGTGCAGATTCTGTGGATGAACATGGCGACCTCGGCAACGCTGTCGTTTGGTCTGGCATTCGAACCGGCAGAGCGCAACATCATGCGCCGTCCGCCGCGTAACGCACGCAGCCCGGTGATGGATGGTTACGCCATCTGGCGCGTGATTTTCGTCGGCCTGCTGATTTCGATTAGCGCCTTCGTGCTGGAAGCCTGGCTTCAGCCGCGCGGCTATACGCCGGAGTTCATCCGTACCGTGCTGCTGCAGATGCTGGTAACCGCGCAGTGGGTTTACATGCTGAACTGCCGCAACAGTAATGGATTCTCGCTGGATGCCGGCTTACTGAAAAACCGTGGAATCTGGCTGGTCACCGTGGTGCTTATCGCGCTGCAGGCGATGATTATCTATGTACCATTGATGAACACGCTGTTTGGCACCGCGCCGCTGCCGTTTAAATACTGGCTGATTTCGCTGGCGGTGAGTGTGGGGATCTTTGTGCTGGTGGAGATAGAAAAGCGCCTGACACGCGGCTGGCGTCTGGCACGTTAAGTCATGTTGGCTGGCGCAATGCCAGCCAACACTTTGTCATTTAGCTGAAGACGTTGATTCACGCTGCATCACCAAACTGAGCGCAGCGGGCAACACCGTCAGCGTCATCATTGTTCCCACCAGTAACCCACCAATGATGGCGTAGGCCATCGGCCCCCAAAACACCTGATGAGAAATTGGAATCATGCCTAAAATCGCGGCGCATGCGGTGAGAAGAATCGGGCGGGCACGATGCTCTGCCGCTTTGCTTACCGCATCGTTGCGCGACATGCCAGCACGCAGATTGCTATCGGCTTCCATGATCAGGATAACGGCGTTGCGGATGATCATGCCGGCCAGCGCAATCATCCCGAGCAGGGCGACAAATCCCATCGGCGTACCGCTGGGCAGCATCGCCAGAACAATGCCAGGCAGTCCAAAGGGCGCCATCGCCAATGCCAGCAACATGCGCGATATTCGTTGCAGCTGCACCATCAGCAGAATCAACATGACAAACAACGTCACCGGTAATACGGCAAACACTGAACCGTTACCTTTATCCGATTCGGCAACCGTGCCCTCTTCATCAAGGGTGTAACCCGGCGCTAATTTAACGCGCAGCTGCTGAACAGCCGTACTAAGCTGCGCGGATGTGGCTTCCGCCTGCATGCCTGCTGCCACATCCGTTTGTACCACCACATAGGGAAAACCCTGTCGACGCCACATCACCGGATCCTGCAATCCCCACTGCAGCGTCGCCACCTGGCCGATGGCGATCTTCGTGCCTGCCGCGGTGGTCAGTTTGAGCGCAGCGAGGCTACTCAAATCCAGCCGGTCAGCATCGTTGGCGCGCAACACCACATCAACCAGCCGGTTATGATCTCTCACGGTAGTCACGCTTTGACCGGACCACACGCGGTTCAGCAGCTGCGCGATATCCTGTGAAGAGACGCCAGCCGCGCGGGCTGCGGTCTGGTTCACCGCAAAGGTGATGACGCGTTCGGCCTCGCCCGCCGTCAGGTTTACACTGCGCGTCGCGCGGGATTGCCCGAGGATGCCGGCCAGCTTTTCTGCATACTGTTTCACCACATCGTAATGCGGCCCGCTGATGCGATAGCGGATCGGCCAGCCAACCGGCGGACCCAGTTCCAGCGGCGATACGCGCGTCACCACATCGCTGAATTCACCTGCCAGCAGGCGGTCGAGTTGGGCTTTCAACCGATCTCTCGCCGCCAGATTTTTGGCTACCACTACCAGCTGGGCGATGTTTTCATCATCGTTCAGCACGTCCATCGGTAGATAAAAACGCACGGCGCCGCTGCCGCTGTAGGAGGATAAATGGTCAATGTTCGAGTTGCCGCTGAGTTTCGCTTCGAGCTGTTCCACCACACTTAGCGTGCGCGCCTGCGATGCGTTTGCGGGCAGCGTGAGGCTGACCAGCAGCTCCGGGCGGTCGGAGGCGGGGAAAAACTCGCCCTGCATATGGCTCATGCCCCAGATGGCGACCATCAGCGAAGCACCCGCCAGACCGAGCGTGAAACCTCGATGGCGCAGGACCTGTGAAATCAGATGGCGATAGAAACGCAGCAATAAACCGGGTTTGGCGTGCGATTTACCTGGCCTTGATGACAAAATCCAACTGCCGGTCAACGGAGAGAACAGCACCGCGACAACCCAGGAACTGAGTAGCGAGATCAGCACTACCACAAACAGCGAGTAGCAATATTCTCCCGCGCCGGATGCAGCGAAGCCAACGGGAATGAAACCGGCAATCATCACCAGCGTGCCGGTTAGCATCGGAAATGCGGTGGTTTCAAAGGCCACCGTGGCGGCGCGCCAGCGGGAATCACCGGCTTCAAGTCTAGCGACCATGGTTTCCACCGCGATCATCGCGTCATCAACCAACAAGCCCAGCGCAATGATCAGCGCACCGAGGGAAATACGTTGCAGCCCAATGCCCGCCAGCATCATGCCGGTAAACGTCATCGCCAGCACTAATGGAATTGCCGCTGCCACCACTAAACCGGCGCGCAGCCCGAGCGACACGAAAGAGACGGCCAGCACAATAACGATAGCTTCGCCGAGAACCCGCACAAATCCACTGACCGCATTGCTGACCACCCGCGACTGATCGGCCACTTTTGTAACCTCAATGCCGTGCGGCAATTGGCGGGCAATTTGCGATATCTTAGCCGTCAACGCGTTGCCAAAGTCCAGCATATTGCCGGTCGGCGCCATGGAGATCGCCAGCCCAATCGCGGGCTTACCGTTGACGCGATAAAGCGGCGTTGGCGGTTCGGCAGGCACACGCGACAGCGTGACGATATCGGTCAGGGGAATGTAGCGATCGTTGATATGCAGCGTAACGGCGCGCAGGCTTTGTTCCGAGTTGAAGGCACCGCTGACGCGCAGCGAGATGTTATCGCTGTCGGTGCGAATGACGCCTGCGGGTGATAAGGCATTCTGTGCCTGCAAGGCATCGGTGACCTGCTGCAGGCTCAGGCCCAGACCTGCGAGTTTGCGCGGAGAAAAGCTGGCAACAATCTGCTCCTCCTGCACACCGAGCAACGCAATTTTGCCGATGTCTGGCACGCTCATCAGCCGATCTCGAATGGATTCGACGCGATCGCGCAATTCACGTGCACTGAATCCTTCAGCGGTAAAACCGTAAATCGTGCCAAAGGTATCGTCAAAATCGTCATTGACCGCCGGGCCTGTAACGCCCGCAGGCAGCGTGCTGCTGACATCCTGCATTTTCTTGCGGACCTGATACCAGATGTCCTGCACTTTGGCGGGCGGCGTGCTATCGCGCAGATTCACAAAGATAACGGTTTTGCCGGGATGTGTTTCGCTCTGCACGTAATCCAGATACGGCACTTCCTGCAGCTTCTTCTCCAGCGGCTCAGTCAATAGTTGCACCGTATCGTTGAGATCGGCGCCGGGCCACTGCGCCGAGACCACGGCGGTTTTGATAGTAAAAGCAGGATCTTCGTTACGCGGCAGCGCCTGATAGCTGAGCACGCCCGCGCCAATGATCATCAGCATCAGAAAAGCCATCAGCTGTTGATGAGTTAGCGCCCAGGCGGAAAGGTTGAATTTAGCGCGAGCTGAATGTTCATTCATGGCTGCTCATCTCCCAGCGAAACCGCTTCGCCATCGCGCAATGTGCTCACGCCTGCCGTGACCACGCTTTCGCCTGCTGTGAGACCACTCGCGATATAGACTTCACTGACGGTGAAGCGGGAAATCACCACTATGCGGCGCGTTACCTTGCCGCGCTGCGCATCCAGCACAAACACCGCCGGCTTGCCTGCCAGTCGAGTGAGCACGGATGCAGGAAGGATGAAGGTTCGCGGATCGCTTTCTGGCAGCGCAACGCTGACGCTTGCGCCCAGCAGCATCGCTGGCGGCGGATCGTCCAACGTTAATCGAACCCGCCAGGTGCGCGTCTGTGGATCAGCCTGCGGGCTGATATCGCGCAGATGCGCCTGCGCGGTGATCGCCGGTGAAGAGAGCAGAGTTACGAGAAAGGCGTCGCCGGGGAGCGAGGAAAATGCTGCCGGGAAGGGCACGTCGAGAGCCACATCCCGCTGTGCACCGCTTGCCAGCGACATCACCTTTTGACCGGCGCTCACTACCTGTCCGGCAGATGCGCTGACGGCGGTGATCACACCGCTGGAAGGGGCCGTTAGCTGCGTCCAGCGCAGATTTTCTTTCGCGTTATTAAGTGTGGCTTCGCTGCTTTGCAGGCGCGCTGCGGCGGATTGCCATTCTGATTGCGCGCTGTCGAGTTGCGCCCGCGCAATCGCACCGGAGGGCATCAACTGTTTCATGCGGTGCAGATTCAGCGCCGCGACGCGTTCCGTTGCCCGTGCGCTGTCGGTGTCAGCCATCGCACTCTGTAACGCGTTTTTGGTCGTGCTGCTTTCTAATGTGGCCAGCACCTGACCAGCGTTGACGCGGTCGCCCACTTCGGCAGATCGCGCCAGAATCCGCCCATCCAACCTGAAACCCAGCGATGTTTCGTCATGGGCGTGAATATCGCCGGTCATCTGCACCTGCCGCCCTTGCGTGGCGGGCTTCACGATGATGAATTTTACCGGCCGGGGAGGCGCAGGGGGTAAGGGATCGCGTGGCCCGCAGGCGGTGAGCGACAAGGCGATGACCACCATGCAGGGCAACAACGGCAGCAACGCTATTAAGCGTGGTGCATCGATAAGATGATCGGCGGCCTGTTTGACCAGGCCGGTGAAAGAGTCTGTCATGGCGCCTCTCCGTACAAGGATTTGGCGCCATTAAAACGGCTTACTGTCGAGATTCTTTGTACGGTGAGTCAAGATCCTGTCAAGAGCGCGACAACGGCTCCGTACTGACGTTAGGCAAAAAAATTGCCAGGCTGAGGCCACCCTCTTTGGGTAGTTTGGCGCTAATCCTGCCGCCGTGCGCCACGCAGATGGCGCGGGCGATCGACAGGCCAAGTCCGCTGCCGCCTGAGTGTCGCGCGCGTGAGGTTTCGCCGCGCGTGAAGCGTTCAAACATCTCTGGCAGAAACGCCGGTGCGACGCCGGGGCCATCATCCCTGAATTCAATACTGCAGCCTCCCGGCACCGCCCGGGCGATAATCTGCAACTGGCCCGCAGGTTTGCCATAGCGCAAGGCGTTTTCAATCAACACGCTAAAAACCTGACCCAACCGGAAGGGATCGGCGCGGCAGGTGAGCGTGCTGTCTGCTGCCACGCTGATGATCATGCCGCTGGCTTCGGCTTGCGGTCGTACCCAGGCCACACGCTCTCGTGCCAGTTCTCCCGGATTTATCACATGCAGATCCAGCTTAAGTTGCCCGGCGTCGGCCAGCGACAGCAGGTGAAGCTCATCAATGAGTCGGCTCATGTGACGCAACTGTTTCATGACCATTTCCAGCTGCTGCGGTTCGGGCTGAAACACACCATCCAGCAGACCTTGCATTCGACCAATAGCGGCCGTCAGCGGCGAGCGTAGTTCGTGTGCCAGCGCCACGTGCGAGGCGCGCAGTTCACGATCGTAGAGCGCCAGTTGCTGGCTCATGCGATTAAAGTCGTGCGCGAAGTGCAACAGCTCCGCCGGGGCGCTTTTTACCATGGTGGCGGATGAACCAAACTGCCCTTCGGATACCCGATCAGCGGTTTTTTTCAGGTGGCTGAATTGCAGCGCTAGCGGACGGGCGTAGCGCAGAACGGTGAAAGCAACAAACGGCGTAATGATGAAAATCAGGATGATCACCATCAGCCAGTCAGCGGCACCGACCGAAGGATCGGAGTAGCGCACACCCCAGCGTTCATCAACGATCTCGTGGAAGCGCGGCAGATTGGTTTGCGGATGCGCACGCAGTGTCAGAAATTCCTGGCGCATGTCCGGCGGCATATGGTGGATGATCCACAGGTTTTGCAGCGCAAAGCGCAGGAACATAATCCCGGCGACGGCAATAACCGTGACGATGGCCAGCGTCAAAATACGCACGCAGATCCAGCGCCACAGCGTTTGAGGAGGTGACTTTTTCATGGCTGTCTGAACCTGTAACCCACGCCGCGCACGTTGAGTAATATCTCTGACAACCCGGCGATTTCGAGCTTCTTACGCAGGTTGTAGACGTGGGTATCGATCACCCTTTCCAGCGCCTCACTTTCAGGCATACAGGTTTCGATCAGATATTGACGGCTAAGCGCGCGCACTGGCGCTCGCATCAGCGTCACCAGCAGAGAAAATTCGGTTGGCGTGAGGTCAATCCGGGTTGGATGCTGCTCTGGCTGCGCGACGACGGCGGTCATTGCCGCAGTATTAACTTCAAGCGCTTGCCAGCGTAGCACTTCATCCTCGGCAACTGCCGCACGGCTGCGGCGCAGCACGGCCTGCACGCGCGCAACCACTTCACCCGGATGATAGGGTTTCACCACGTAGTCATCCGCGCCTAAGCGCAGCGCGCCGATTCTGTCGGGCGTGTCCGTCATCGCGGTAATCATAATCACCGGCGTGTCAGCGCGGCGTCGCACGGCAGCCAGCACCTCGGTGCCGTTCATGCCGGGTAACATGATGTCGAGCAGAATGAGATCGGGTTTCCACTTCTCAACGCGCTCAAGTCCGCTAAGCCCATTACCGGCAATCTCTACGGCATATCCTTCGCGCAGCAGATAGGCTTCCAGCACGTCTGCCGCGTCTGCATCATCCTCAATAACCAATACTCGTCTGTTGTTCATGGCTCACCTTGACAGTTTCTTCATAAATCCCTGGCACTTAATTGACATTGCTTCGGGATACTCCGACCTGTGACGCAACGCCCGGGCAAGGGGCTAAAAACAGATGGGTAACTGAGGTGACACGATGATAACCAGAAAAAAGGCGCTGTACAGTGGCTGTTTGTTACTGGTCAGTTTCAGTGCCAGCACGCGCGCCGATGATAGCGCAGCGCAGGATGGCGTGATGATGGGCGTAGGCGCGCAGACCACGCCGAAATATAGCGGCGCAAATAAGCAACGCTGGCAGGTGGTGCCGATGGTGCAGGCCCGAAAGGGCGCATTTTTTATCGATTCGCAAAAGGGTGTCGGCTACGATTTGCAAAGTGACAGCGGCCTGTATCTGGAACATACATTGGGATATGGCCTGGGCAGGGCGGACAAGGATTCCGACTGGCGCGATGGTTCTGACAAGCTTCGTGGCATGGGCACAATCAATGCCACGTTCAACACCGGAATTGCTGCCGGTTGGGCGATCTCGCCATGGCTGATTCTTGAAGCGAAAGCCGTACTGCCGCTGACAGCCAGCCAGGGCGTAAATTATCGCACTTCGTTAACCTTGATTCCGCTGCAAAGCCAGGAAGATAACCTTTCCTTGCAGACCTCCGCGCTGTTTGGGGATGCGCGCTACATGCAAACCTGGTACGGCGTTAATGCACGTCAAAGCGTCAAGAGTGGCTATACGACTTACTCAGCAGCAGCAGGATTTTATGGAGTAGAAACCGACCTGACATGGAGTCATCAGTTTACTCAGCACTGGGGCGGCGCACTGAGCGCGGGTTACACGTGGCTGGACGATCACGCGGCAGACAGTCCTATTGTATTTAGGCAGAACCAGCTGACCGCAACAGCGGCGGTGACGTATACGTTCTAGGGACTTTACGCGTTGAATCCTGGCAAAGGCGTACTGACATTGCTGATGGTTATTAGCGTTTGCGCTATGGTACATCTGGCTGTCTATCTTATCTACATCGCTTAAGAAAGTGCTTAGACGAAAAGCGACACGCACTGTAGCGGCACATTAAATTGTCTATTTATCCAGGTGCGCATGAATGCGCACCCTACAAAAACCTCGCCAAACAACGGTAGGGTCGCCATTTATGTCGACCGATAAACCAGCTTCACTCCGCAACATTCACTGCGCATATGTACGCATCAGGAACAGATCGTAACGTTTATTCAATGAGCTTTTGTTTATGGCTTAGTGGTTGATTGTGCATATGTTCATCGTCAGCTGGCAATGCTGAGATGACGATCACACCTTGAACGCTGAAAACTACTTAGCAGGCTTATTGTGATGGTGCTCACAATGAGCAGGCGAAAAATAAGCGATAAAATATAACAAATGAACAACAAGCGTTCATTTGAGCAAGGTGCAGCCCACAACCTCTGACCTAACCCAAAAGGTTCATCCTTGAAAAACCGATACAGTACGAAAGTACTGGCGCTTTTCTGCGCCCTGTCATTTCTGATGTACGTCGATCGCGTCAACCTTTCAACTGCGGCGGGGCTGATAAAGCAGGATCTTGGCCTCAATAACACCGATCTGGGCCTGATTTTTTCTGCCTTCGCTTACACCTACTTAGTGTTTCAGATTATCGGTGGCTGGTTTGTTGACCGTTTCGGCGCACGCAAAACCATTATCATCTGCGGCAGCATCTGGGTGGTCGCAACCATCTGTACCGGTTTCGCGGGTGGTTTCGCTTCGTTGTTCCTGTCACGCATGCTGCTTGGCGTAGGCGAAGGCGCGGCATTGCCGTCACAAGCGCGCGCCATGACATTCTGGTTCTCCAGCGAGAAGCGTGGCTTTGTACAAGGTATCACCCACTCATTTTCACGCTTTGGTAATGCTGTTACGCCATCGCTGGTGGCGCTGTTAGTTCTGATGCACTCCTGGCGCTTCTCATTTATCGCATTGGGCGTTATTACCGCCGTATGGCTCGGTTTCTGGATTGCAGGCTTCCGCGATAACCCGCATCACATTGCCGATATGAGCGAAGAAGAACGCAAGATTTTGCCAAAACTTGATGCCTACATGACGGACAAAGTGAAAGCCCCCACGCCATGGAAAGCGCTGCTCAAGCGTATTGGGCCAACCATGGGCGTCTATTTTTGCTACGGCTGGACCGGCTGGTTGTTCTTCACCTGGCTCCCGACTTTCTTTATGAACGGTCGCGGCATGGACCTGAAATCGTCCGCACTCTTCACCTCAGCAGTATTTCTCTCGGGTGTGGTGGGGAATACCGTCGGCGGCATCGTGAGTGACAAAATCCTAAAACGTACCGGCAATGTAGTGGCGGCGCGACGTAACGTCATTATCTTTAGCTTTCTGAGCGCCGGTTTGCTGCTCATTCCGGTGATTAGCTCCACCAACATGACGGTGATTACCGCCTGTCTTGGTCTGGCCTTCTTCTGCCTGGAACTGACCATTGGGCCTATCTGGGCAGTGCCAATGGAGATCACGCCCAAGTACGTTGGCGTCGCCAGCGGCCTGGTGAATGCCGGCTCAGCGGTGGCGGGCATCATTTCGCCGATTCTGTTTGGCATCATCATTGATAGAACCGGCAACTGGAGCTTGCCATTTTATGGCTCGGTTGTGCTACTGATGGTGGGCATCGTGCTTACCTTCTTTATGCGCCCGGACATTCCGTTGTCTGAAGATTCCCCTTCTCGCGGTGAAGTACAGCCCGCAAATAATGCTTATCACTGAGGAAATCCTGATGAAAAAACCTTCTGTTGCACTGGTGCTGGGCGATCCAGCAGGTATTGGTCCAGAGCTGGTGGCCAAAGTATTGTCGCAGCCGGCGCTACGTGAGTTGGCTAACGTGATTATCATTGCCGACCGCCAGGAGCTGGAAAAAGGCATGACCATTGCCGATCAACGTTTCGACTATGACGAAATTACTGACACCGCAGATATCAGGTTCACGTCGGGTAAACCGTTGCTGCTCAATCATGACTGGTCTTCACGCACGCCTTTTGATTATGGCAATGCTAGCGAGCAGAGCGGCGTGTATATCCTGGAAACGCTGGCGCGTGCGGTCGAATTGACACAGCAGGGCATTACGCAAGGCGTCTGTTTTGCGCCGCTGAATAAGCAAGCGATGCATATGGGAGGGCTGCAGCATCGCGATGAATTGCACTGGTTCGCCGAACTACTGAAGTGGGATAGCTTCTGCTGTGAGGTGAATGTGGTGGATGACCTCTGGGCTGGACGCGCCACTTCGCATATTCCCTTCCGCGATATTGTGAAGAACCTCAGTGTCGAAGGCGTAGTCGATACCATTGCGCTGATGGATCGCACGCTGCGTCAGGCGGGCATCGCTAAGCCGAAAATTGCCGTGCAGGCCCTGAATCCACATGGTGGTGAGAATGGTTTGTTTGGTGATGAGGAACAAACCATCATTAAACCGGCGATGGCAAAAGCCAAATATCAAGGTATTGATGTCTATGGCCCATATCCAGCCGATACCACCTACAAAGCCGTAGATACGCAGCATCTGGATGCCGTGGTTTCGATGTACCACGATCAGTTCGCCACCGCGTTAAAAATGCTTGGCTTCGAACGCGGTATTACCGTACAGGGCGGACTGCCGATTCCAATCGCGACCGCCAATCACGGCACCGCATACAACTTATATGGGCAAAATCTTGCAACGCCATCGGCGTTTGAGAACGCTTTCCGCTTGCTGGTGCGTATGGCAGCCAGCGCGATTTGATTCCCAGTTATCGTTCGATATCCGATTATCAGGAGAATCTTCGCTATGCCAAATTCGCTTAAACTCGGTGTTAACACCTCGATTTTCGATGGGCACGACATGGATGTCGCCTTCGGAATCATTAGCCAGTTAGGTTATGAGTACGTTGAGGTCGCTTATAACCAAGGTTATGTCGGTGACCTGGATGACAGCCTGTATAGCCCGGCCAATGCGCAACGCATACGGACACTGCTGGACAAGCATCAGCTGAAAACGTTGGCGCTCGGTTGCACCTTTAATCTGGCGCGACCCGAAGCGGTTGCGTACCTGCAAACACGCATCGGTTTTGCTCAGGCGATAGGCGTCAAGCTGCTCAACGCCTGTACGGCAAAGCGTGAGGATTATGCGGCGCTGGTGAGTAATTTACGTCAGATCGCGCCATATCTTGAGCAGGCCGATTGTTGCTTACTGATCGAAAATGGTGGCGACCATAATTATGATGCTTTTGCGCTGGCAGCCGAGGGTGAACAGTTGCTGAGAGAGGTGGGCAGTACAGCTGTAGCGTTTAATGGCGACGCTGGCAATATGGTGTCGTTGCGACCTCAGGCGGATGCGATACAACAGATAATGCAGCTGTCGCCACAGATGCGGCATTGTCACATTAAAGATGTATATAAGCAGGGCACAGAGTTTCACTTTCCGCCCATCGGGAAGGGCATATTAGCGTATCAGCCGCTCATCAAGTCACTGGCAATGCACGATATTCCCTGCACGCTGGAAATCCCGCTGCGCATGCATCGACTGGCTGACAGCACGCCGGTACGCAGTGATACGCCAGTGGAACTGGAACGGATTGTTGAAGTGCTGAGGGAGAGTAAAAAGTATATCGATGGATTGCAGAGCGACTTCGGTTGAAGCAAGCACATCAGGTCATTAAAAACGCCCGCTATGGCGAAAATCCACTTTAGCGGGCGGCTTCAGGCAGAAAAGTTATTTCTTCGGAACTTCAGAGATCTCTTTCACGTCACTTTTATTGATTTGCTGCTTAACACCATTAGCATCGACGTAACCCAGCAGGCCGGTTTCGGCATCCTGTGGTTTGCCATCGGTCACGATGGTGCGTCCATCATTGGTGTGAATGGCGTACGAGGTCCGTGTACAACCGGTCAGAGCGGACAGGGCAATAAGCGCAGTAATAGAAAGCAAAATTGTTTTTTTCATTAGTCTCTCCAGGCTAGTAAAAGGATATTAATTATCCAGTTCGCTCATATTGGTAATCTTGTCGCGATTGATCTGCTCAGTTTTACCGCTTTGCGCATCCTTGTAAGAAACAAGGCCAGTGTCGCTGTCGATCTGCGGCTTACCAGACGTTACGATAGTGCGTCCGTCGGTGGTTTTAATCGCCTGATTAGAAGAGCAAGCGGTCAATGTCATTGCCATAAAAGTGCCAAGAAATGCCGTTGCCAGTACTGTTTTATTCATCATGATGAGTTCCTTTCAGTGGAATACGTTTAACTACCTTTAAAGCGTAGAACATTTTCCCGAAACTTCCAGAAACCCGTTGCATCTGCGCTGTTTAACCTGACTCAAACGGCGGTTCATGCCGCGCGATCAGCGAATCTCATTCACGTACATAAAGTGTTCGGTGCTAAAGCGGTGGTGCGCCAGAATCACCGGAAGGGCGCTTTGATCAAACGACACTTCATCAATCACCATCACGGCGTGTGGCAAACTCAGCTCCAGCAGCGCCGCATCCTCTTCATTTGCCAGCGTGGCGGTGATTTGCTCGCGCACGGCGGCGACGCGTAGATCGTAGCGTTCAAACAGATAGCGATAAAGCAGCGGCGGCAACTGATCGGCGGGAGGAAAATCGACTAAACGCGCCGAGGGCAATACCAGCGTTTCATGCATCGCGGCGATTCCCTTCACACGACGCAAACGCTTCAGCCGGATCACCTCATCACCCTGAGCAATTTGCAGTTTCTCAGCCTCATCGGCGCTGGCTTGGCTGAGCTGGTAATCGAGTAATCGGGTATCGGATTGCAGCAATCCGCCGCTTTTATCGTGCAGCCGGAAATACTGGAAGAAATGGCTGAGATTGTGCAGCGGCGCCCAGCCGGTCACCACGGTGCCGGTTTTGCGACGGCGCATCAGCATGCCTTCCGTGGTCAGCGCCGCCAGCGCTTTGCGCACCGTGCCAACCGACACACCAAACTTCGCCGCCAGGCTATTTTCACTCGGCAAAATCGTGCCTGCGGGCAGTTCGCCTTGCAGGATCGATTCGCTGATATGGCGCTTGACCACTTCATACAGCGGCGCACCTTCACCTTCGCTGAGTCTGGCGAAAGGTTGAGCATCGTTCGCGTCATAGTTTTTTTGCATGTTTCCGATTACCGATTGACCGCAGTGGTTGAATTGCATTATCTATAAACTATATAGAAATACAACAGACGATAATCCTATGATGCAAAATTCACGTTTTAACAGTGCATTAGCGATGATTGCCAACGACGGCGCGCAAATGACGGATGACCTCAAACAGATGCTCGAGGTCGATACCTGCTTCCCGCCGGGCAACGGTTACGGCGCATTTGCTGACGTGATGACGCATCTGTTGGAGCCGCTGGATTTTCGCTTTGCGCGCGTCTCGGTGCCGGAACATTTATGGCAGGCACCGGACGGCAGCGCGTACGGTGAACGCGTCAATCTGCTGGCGTCACTCGATGCCGGTGCAGCTGAAAACTGCAATCTCTACTTTCATACCGATACCGTGCCCGCCGGCGATGGCTGGCGTTTTCCGGCGCTGACGCTGACTGCAGCGGAAGGCAAGCTGTTTGGGCGCGGCGCGGCAGACATGAAAGGCACCATTGTTGCGGCGATGGCGGCGGTGCGCGCGGCGCAGGCGGCGGCGATTACGCTGCGTTTTAATCCGGTATTTCTGCTGTGCACTGATGAAGAGGGCGGCTTGTATCCCGGCATCCGTTATCTGGCGGAACAACAGCTTTTCTCAGGTCACCTGCTCAGCTTCAACGGTGGCGCGGTGCCGCGCATCTGGGCCGGCTGCTTTGGCAGCATCGATCTTAAAGTGATTATCACCGGACGTTCGGCGCACTCTGGCGATCCGGTTAACGGCATCAATGCTATCGAAGCGGCGCTGCCGCTGATGAACGCGCTTTATCAGCTGAAGCTCGAGGTGGAACAACGCACCTCGGCGATGCCTTCCCCGCCGCATTATCAAGGCAAACCGCTGACGTCACTGTTAACGCTGGCCGCCGCGCAGGGCGGCAGCAAAGGCTCGACTATTCCTGAGCGTTTTGAGCTGTTGATTAATCGCCGTTATGCGCCGGAAGAGCACTTTGACGCGGTGTGGCAAGAGCTGACGCACTGTGTGGAAAGCGCGATGCGCGACAGCCGCGCACTCGACGTCACGCTGCAAATGATTGGTCATCTCGCGCCGGTCGCTAACCCTGACGGCCCGCATTGGCCGCGCTGGCAGGCGGCGCTGAGTCAGGGATTTGGTTTCCAACCCAGCGAGTTCAAACCCTGGGGATCGTCCACCAGTTCCGATATGGGCTGGGTCCAGCAAGCCGGGATTCAGGAGATTTTACTCGGCGGCCTCGCCCGTCCAGACAATCGCATTCATGCCGCCGATGAGTACACCACGCTGGCAGATTTGATCGCACTTTCGCAGTCCATTCTGGCGTATCTCGCCGATGATTTTCAGCCAACCCAGGGTAGTTAACTAATTAACGAGGAAGAGAAGATGTGCGCAATGAAAGGGTTAAACCGCAGACAGTTTATCGCCAGTTCTACCGCTCTGACGGGCGCAGCGATGCTGCCCTGGTCGTTCTCGGCCCATGCCGCGCAGGTGGCGAGCGCTACGCCGGGCGGCACCGCGCGTAAAGGCGGCGTGTTGCGCATCAGCGTTGACCAGGCCGTCAGCGTGCTGAATCCGCATCAGGTTCGCGTCAACCCGGAATATCTGGTGGCGGAATTGCTGTACAGCGGCTTAACGCGTCTGACGCAGGAGATGAAAGCCGAAGCCGATTTGGCGCAATCCTGGCAGGCGAGCGCCGATCTCAAGCAGTGGACATTCACCCTGCGCCCGAACCTGAAGTTCAGCGACGGTTCCGCCTTAACCTCAGCGGATGTGGTCGCCAGCCTGCAGGCGCTGCTCGATCCGAAAAATGCTTCACCGGCGTTGCATAACATTGGGCCGATTAAAGCCGTCAGCGCGCCAGACACCAATACGGTATTGATTGAAACCGATGCGCCTTACGCCGATTTGCCGGTGATGCTGGCTTATCCGGACGCAAAAATCATCCCGGCCAGCATCGCGCAAGGCCAGTATGACAAGCTGAGCAAAGCCTCGTTCGGCGCCGGTCCTTTCCAGCTGGTTTCCTACGATCCGGAACGCAAAATTGTGGTGAAGCGCAATCCGCATTACTACGATCCGGCGCGCCCTTATCTGGATGGCGTGGAAGTAGTGGTTTATCCGGATGGTATCGCGGAAAGTTCTGCACTGATCTCCGGTGACACCGATTTGATGCTGAGCGCGCAGTCGAGTGAGTTTGCGCGCCTGTCCAAATCTTCCGGCGTGCTGCCGCTGCGCGTGGCATCCGGCCAGTTCCTCAATGTGAACATGGGCTGCGATCAAAAACCGTTCAACGATGTGCGGGTACGTCAGGCGCTGGCGCTGTGCGTTGATCGTCAGGCGTCAGTGGATTTCGTGGCGGATGGCTTGGGTTCACCGGGCAATGACACGCCGATCAACGGCGCGTATCCATTCTTCGCCAACCTGGCGAAAAAAGCGGTGGATTACAGCAAAGCCAAGGCGCTGCTGGCGGATGCCGGTTATCCCAACGGTCTGGATTTAACGCTTATCGCCTCCGATAAACCAGCCACCCGCACGCAGCTGGGCATCGCGCTGCGCGAGATGGCGAAACAGGGCGGTTTCCGCATCAACGTGCAGACCATGGCGCACAGCACCTATCTCGATCAGGTATGGAAGAAAGGCAATTTCTACGTCGGCTTCTACAACATGCAGCCGACGCCGGACGCGGTGTTCTCTCTGCTCTACACCTCAACCGCATCCTGGAATGAAACGCGCTGGAACAACGCGGAGTTTGATAAAGCAGTCGGCGCAGCGCGTGAAACCCGCGATGAAGCCCAGCGCGCCACGCTGTATGGCAAAGCGCAGCAGCTGATGCATGACGAAGTGCCATCGGTGATCCCAACCTTCTTCGATCTGCTTGCCGCCAGCCGCGATTATGTCGGCGGATATCACCTGCATCCGCGCGGTGCGGTGTTCCGTCTTGACCATATCTGGTTGACCGACAAAGCGCCGAAGCGCGCAGTGTAAGGAGCGAACGTGACAGCAAGTTATCTGCTTAAACGCCTTCTGCTGATGGTTTACACCTTGTTAGTGGTGTCGCTGCTGGTCTTTGGCATCACTCAACTGTTACCGGCCGATGCGGCTGTCACTTTGCTGGGACAAAACGCCACGCCGGAAGCGTTGGCGGCGGTGCGTGAACGTCTGGGGCTGGATGCCCCGGCTTGGTTGCAATACTGGCACTGGCTGACGCAGGCGCTGCAAGGCAACTTTGGTGTATCGATGCGCAATGGCCTCGAAGTGGCACCGACACTGCTAACGGCGTTATCGCGTTCGCTGCTATTGGCGGTGTGCGCCTTAATTCTGATGCTGATTATCGCCATTCCCCTCGGCATCTGGGCGGCGGTGCGTCGCGGCAAAACCGCCGATGTGCTGGTGAGCGTTATCTCCTACATCGGCATCTCCTTCCCGGAATTCGTCACCGCTACGCTGGTGCTACTGCTGTTTGCCGATGTCTGGCAGATTTTGCCCGCCACTGGCTATGTGCCGCTCAGTGAGAACTTTGTCAGCGGCATTCAGCACCTGATTCTGCCGTCGGTGACCGTGGCGCTGATTCTGGTGGCGCACGTCTCGCGCATGGTGCGCTCAGAGATGGTCGATGTGCTGCATACCGATTACATTCGCGCCGCGTGGCTGAAAGGCTTATCGCGTCGGCGCATTCTCTGGCGACATGCGCTGCGCAACGGCTTGTTGCCAACCATCACCATCGTGGCGCTGGATGTCGGTTATCTGCTGGGCGGCATTGTGGTGGTGGAGGAGATCTTCGCTATTCCCGGCATTGGCCGCGAACTGATTGTCGCCGTGCAGGCGCGCGATCTGCCCACTATTCAGGCTGGCGTGATGATCCTCGCCGCGACCTATTCAGTGGTGAATTTCCTGGCTGATTTGGCCTACGTCACTCTCGATAAGCGGATCTCCTATGCCTGATATTTTGAAACGTTTGCTGCGTTCACCGCAGGGCGCCGCAGGCGTGCTGATTATCTTGCTGGCGCTGCTGATGGTGGTGGGCGGCGCGCACGTGGCGCCTTTTGATCCTGAATCGATCTCCATCCTGACGCGCTATAAGCCGCCCAGCGCGGAAAACTGGTTTGGTACCGATCAGATGGGCCGCGACATCTTCAGCCGCGTGATGGTGGGCGCGCGCTCAACCATTTTACTCTCGCTGCTGGCTACCGCGCTGGCGATGGTGATCGGTTCGGTGCTCGGCACTGCCAGCGCCTATCTGGGCGGCAAATTTGATGAGTTCATGATGCGCACCATGGATGCGGTGATGGCGATTCCCAGCCTGCTGTTTGCGTTACTGATTGTCAGCACGCTGGGGCAGAGCAGCATGAACGCGGTGCTGGCGATCACCATCGCCTTTGTGCCGGGCATGGTGCGCATCTCGCGCAGCGTGGCGTTAGCCGCCCGCCAGCAGGATTACATCAACGCCGCCATCGCGCGCGGCGAAGCCGGGCACTACATCATCCTGCGTGAAATGCTGCCGAATATTCTGGCGCCGATCATCGTTGAAGCCACCATTCGCGTTGCCTTCGCCATCATGCTGTTTGCCACCCTGAGTTTTCTTGGTTTGGGCGCACAGCCGCCAGAGCCGGAGTGGGGATTGATGGTCTCGGAAGCGCGCGCCTACTTTTTCAATGCGCCGTGGATGATGATGATTCCGGGCCTCGCCATTGCGCTGGTCGCCATTGGTTTTAATTTACTGGGTGACGGGCTGCGTGATGTGCTCAACCCAAGGAGCCACTGATGAGTGACAAGCTTGCACCGGTGCTGTCGGTAGAAAATTACAGCCTCGATTACGCGTTAGCCAAAGGACATGCGCTGCCGGTATTGCGTGACATCAACCTGCAAGTGATGCCCGGCGAAGTACTCGGGCTGGTGGGCGAATCGGGTTCCGGCAAAACCACGCTCGGCTGGGCGATTATGCGCTGGCTGGCGGGCAATGCGCGCGAGCTGCAAGGCGATATCCGCCTGAACGGTGACAGCTTGCTGACCTTGCCAGCGGCCAAACTGACGGCACTGCGCGGGGCCAAACTGGGCATGATTTTTCAGGATCCCAGCGCCTCGCTCAATCCCACGCTGACATTGGGTGAGCAGGTCACCGAAGTGTTACGCCGCCATCGCGGTTTGTCCGCACGTGAAGCGCAGGAGCTGGGCGAATCGCTGCTGCATGACGTTGAACTCAAAAATCCGGTACGCATGATGCGCCGCTATCCGCATCAGGTTTCGGGGGGCGAGAAGCAGCGCATTCTGATCGCTACCGCTTTTGCCTGCCAGCCGGACTGCATGATTTTTGATGAGCCAACCACCGCGCTGGATGTAATTAGCTCAGCGCAGATCCTCGATCTCTACGAGCGGTTGCGCGAAGAGACCGGCGTCGCGTCGCTGTATATTTCGCACGATCTGGCGTTAGTCGCCAAAGTCGCCAACCGCGTCTGTGTGCTGGAACAAGGGCGCATTGTCGAACAGGCCGACACGCGCAGCCTGTTTAACGCGCCGCAAAATGCCTACACGCGCAAGCTGATTGAGGCGGTGCCCAATCCGCAACATCGGCTGGTGCAGGACGCGCCAGGCACTCAACCGTTACTCGGCCTGAAGCAGCTCACCATCGACTATGGTAAACAAGGTTTGCTCGACCGCCTGTTGAAGCGCGAGGCCAATACCACGCGCGCCGCCAATGCGGTTTCGCTCACTGTGCATCAGGGAGAAATCCTCGGCGTGGTCGGCGAATCGGGATCCGGTAAATCCTCGCTGGGTAAAGCCATTACTGGCCTGGTGCCGTTCAGCGGCGAGCTCGATTTTTGTGGCTACACGCTGCATGGCCGCGCGCAGATGGATAAAGAGTATCGCCGCCGCGTGCAGATGATTTTCCAGCATCCCGATGCCTCGCTGAATCCGCGTATGACCATCGGCGAGATCATCGCGCGGCCGCTGCGCTTGTACGGTTTGCCGCCGGGTGAAACCGAAGCACAGGCGGTGGCGCGCCTGCTGCAGGAAGTGCGTTTGCCGCCGGAGTTTGCGCAGCGTTATCCGCATGCGCTATCGGGCGGCCAGAAGCAGCGCGTCGCCATCGCCCGCGCCTTTGCCAATCCACCGGATCTGGTGATTTGTGACGAGATCACCGCCGCACTCGACGTCTCGGTGCAGGCTACCATTATCGAATTGCTACTGGAACTGCGTCGCCGCTACGGCACCGCGTATCTGTTTATTACCCACGATCTCAACCTGATTCGCCAAATCGCCCATCGCGTGGCGGTGATGTATCGCGGTGACGTGGTGGAAGTGCTGCCCGGCGACAACATGTCGGCGCTGGCGCAGCATCCTTATACCCGTGCACTGCTTGATGCGGTGCATATTCCCGACTTATCCAAGTCCGTTGCATGACGAGAAAAACATGAATCCTGAACAGTTAATTCATCATATCGATCGCGAATATTGCCTCTCTTTCCTGGCAAAAATGGTGCAACACAAAAGCTACAGCGCCACCGATGGCGAGCGTGAACTGGCGAAATACATGGCTGCGCAGATGGCGCAGCTGGGCCTGGAAACCGAACTGCAGAACGTGCCTGGCGATCGACTGAACGCCATTGGACGATTGGCGGGCAGCGGCGGCGGCAAAAGCCTGCTGTTCAACGGACATCTGGATACCAATCCGGTCACCGAAGGCTGGACCGTCGATCCCTGGGCAGGAAAAATTGACGAGCAGTTTATCTACGGCATCGGCGTGTCGAACATGAAAGCGGGTGATGCCGCCTACTTTTGCGCCTTGAAAACCCTGATTGATGCCGGTGTAAAGCTGAAAGGCGATGTGATTCTGACCTACGTGGTGGGCGAGTTGCAGGGCGGCATTGGCACGCTGGCGGCGATTGAGCAAGGCGTGCGCGCCGACTACTTCATCAATGCGGAACCGACCGATCTGCAAGCGCTCACCATGCACGCCGGTTCCTTGATGTTTACCATTGAGCTCACCGGCGATACGCGCCATTTATCGAAACGTGAAGAAGCGGTCGATGCGATCAGCGCCGCTGTCGAGCTGATTCCGCAGATTAACAGTATGACCTTTAGCGGTGCGAAAACTGCTGAGCATCTGAAGATTAACCGTGGACACATCGGTACCGTGCATGGTGCGTTGGGCCGCGATCTGGAAGAGTGGCGACCGCCGCAGGTGGCTGACTTTGTGCGCTTAAAAGGCTCGGCACGCTTTGCGCCGGGGCAAACGGTGGAAGGTGTGCTCGCCGATCTGCAGGCATTGCTGAACACCTTGTGCCAGCGCTACCCGGGCCTGAAAGCCGAGCTTTATGATGATGGCATTCGCGATAAACCCACCATGTTGCCGTTCGAAGTGTCACCGGAATCGGCCATCGTTAAAGCGGTGAATCGCGGTTGGAAAACCGTGCGCGGCACCGAGCAACCGACCGGCGTGATCACGCCTCCGGCATTCTTTGGCACCGACGCGGCGCATCTCTATCAGCATGCGGGCATGGAAGGGATCGTCTGTGGGCCGGGCGGAAAATACAACACCATGCCGGATGAACGGGTTGAAATCAGTGAATTCCTCGATATGGTGCGCATCTATTTGCTGGCCATTCTGGAGATTTGCCAGCCGGTTGAGGCCGCGTAATGCACGCCGAAGCGCTGATGCGTCTGCGTGCCGCCATGCAGCAGAACGCGGTCGATATTATGTTGGTGGATCATGGTGAGCTGCTGGCGTGGCTCACCGGCTTTACCGTCTCCGAAACCTTGTATCGAGCCTGCCTGGTGCCGCTCAACGGCGAACCCTGGATGGTGCTGCGCCAGCTGGATGAAGCGCCATGCCGAATGCAATCGCCGAATCTGGACGTGGAAAGCTATCGCGATGATCAGGATGCCTGGCACGCGGTGGCGCAAAGTCTGATAGGTCGCGGATATCAACAGGCGCGCATCGGCGCAGATTTTTATTCTTACGGCATGACGGTACACAGCTGGCAGCAGCTTTCGCGCTATCTGCCAGACGTGAGGTGGTGTGATTTAACCGGGCTGAGCGACCGGCTGCGCAGCGTTAAATTCCCAGCGGAAATCGCCGCGTTGCGTCAGGCTGCTGCCATCGCGGATGCCACACTAATGGCGATTGGCGCGGAAGTGGAAGGCGGCTGGCGCGTGCGAGATGTCGCCGCGCTGGCGGCCGGACAGTTTTTACAGCTTGGCGCGGATACCGGCGAAACCGGGCCGATTGTGATCGCCAGCGGTGATAATGGTTTTCTGCATGCTAGTGGCCACGAGCAGCGGCTGGAAATAGGCGATGTGCTGCACGTCGAGCTGATCCCAAAAGTGAAACATTACAGCGCACGCCTGATGCGGCCTTACATCGTCGGGGAGATTTCGGCGCAGCGTGCCGAACTGGCAGCACAGCTGATCGCCATACAGGATCAGCAATTTGCGGCCATGAAACCGGGCATGACGGCGCATGAAGTGGATGCCATCGTGCGCGATGCGGTGCTGAGTAGAGGATTGCGCGCGGATTATCCCAATATCACCGGTTATGCGTTGGGGCTTTATACTCGCACGCCACGACCGAGTGATTTTTCCTGCAGTTTTCACGCTAATGCGCAGTGGCTGCTGGAAGAGAATATGGTGTTCCACATGTATATTTCCGCGCAAGGCCTGGCGTTCAGCGAAACGGTGCGCGTTACGCCCGCTGGCGCAGAACGGCTGACAAATTTACCGCGTCAGTTATTATCATTGCCGGACCAGTAATGAACAGGATGTCTTATGACGCAGGACGTTGAACTGATTGATTTAGCCGTAACCTTTCCCGCTTTACGTTTCGATCTGAAATATGCCACGGCGGATAACATCGCGGGCTATGCCATTTACCAGGAGGCCAAAGCGTTGCTGCATCCGGCCGCCGCCGACGCACTGGCAAAAAGTATTGAGATCGCCCGGCTGGCGGGATTCAGTTTGTTGGTACTCGATGCCTATCGGCCGCAGCAAGCGCAGTGGCACTTGTGGGATGCCTGTCCGGATAAAGATTATGTGGTGCCGCCCGCGCAGGGATCGAATCACAGTCGCGGTGTGGCGATTGACCTGACGTTACTTGATGCACAAGGCCAGCCGCTGGATATGGGCACCGCCTTTGATGCGATGGAAGTGGAATCGCATCCCTATCATCCGAATGTCCCCGCCGAAGCACAACGTAATCGCCTGCTACTGAACGCAATTATGTTTGGCGGCGGCTTTGTCGCTATGCCAACCGAATGGTGGCACTTCGAGTTGCCTGACGCGAAAAATTATCCATTACTTGATGAGCGATTTGGCTGCGTTGCTCGTTGAATGATGTGGTTGTAATGCCTACCAATATTCGGGTTTAACCGCAGGTTTTTTATGCGTCGCAACCCGAACAGGAAACTGGCATGCATCAAGCTCTTCATTGGTGATCGTTCTGCGTATCCAGTGACTATGATTCTGCAGCGAACCCGGAACACCACGTACATTTCCCTGGCGGTGCGGTAAAATTATCCCGATGCGAACTTCGGGATAATCTTCGCGAATAGCCTTAAGTGCTGGCGTCATGTCGGTGTCAGCCGATACTAACACCAGCTGCGCGACCCTCTCTTCTGCTGGCAACTTCTGCTGTTTTGCAAACAAACGATACATGCTGATGGCAATATTCACGTCGGTTTCTTTTTCTTCAAGTTCCCAGATATCTACCTTATCCAGACGTGATGCGGGCACGTTTTTACTGATGAAACGCGGAGCCCGAGCGTGCTCAAGTCGATGACGTCCGGTGAAGATATTTATTCCGGTCGTTTTCAGCGCGCGAATATAAGTATCCTGAGCGTGTCGGGATTCAATACCGCGTGTGGCGAGGTGGGGAATAACCGAGGAGGTATAATAATTTACTGTTTCAATTATGGCAGTCGGATCCTGTACCCGGCATATATACGACAGCAGCAATGACAAGTTGAGCCATTTATAAGGCGTACCTGCAAGGAGTCCATAAAATACATTGTATCCATCAATAAATATTGCAGTACGCACTCTTATCCTTCCTTAAGATACGAAAAAACCGGCCTGAGCCGGTTTTTTCACCCTAACGGCCAGCGAACTGAATCGCTGCGTACAGGGTTGAGTTGTGTGGCTAACTTATCAGCATTACTGGCTAAACTCAAGTTGCTCAAGGTAAAAGCTAATCCATGAAGATTATAAGTTCAGGCGCTAATTTCGCTTCCAGTAGTAGTGCAGCAGTATTTATTGTTGAAAAGACTGGTTATATGCGAATGGTCTTACTTCAGGTTAACGGTATTTCTAATCAAAAGTATTTAGTACAGATAATATTTTAAAATGTCCATTAACCTGAATCGTTAATTTAGATAACTACCGCAACTGACTATCCTTACTTCCGCGGCGGTTATAACCACCGATCGCCGCCTGTTTTTTATCGATCTTGCTCTGGCAATTCACGCAGTAACGCACGCCAGCTAATGCCGCGCGACGCGCTTCCGGGATCGGTTCGCCGCACTCGTCGCAAAACTCGGCGCTTTCACCGTGGCCGAGATTCGCGCGCGCGCGGGCCACCGCGTCATCGACCGTGGCATCAATTTGTTTGTGCACTGCACCGTCTTCTGACCAACCGCCAGCCATACTTCACCTCCAAAAAAACAGATGCCCAAAGTATAAGACATGGCGTGATGAATGCCGGACAGGCCAGAATTTAACAAGGTTGACACATCATCGCGCGCCATCCTAGACTGCGGCTTGTTCCAAGGGGTGCTCTGTTAAGGGGCTGAGATTCTACCGGCTGGCGTGTATGCGCTGGCAACGTAGTGACCCTCCGAACCTGATCCGGCTAATACCGGCGTAGGGATGCGGAACCGCAGGGCGATATTGCGCCCTGATTCCCTCTTTGTGCTTTGTAGCGGACAGTTCGCGCTCTTCAGGCGGTGCCTGAGAGTCTCTGCGCAATTGCAAAGGTGGCGACGTACATGAACGAAACACACATCATTCAGGCTCTGCTGACATTCCTGCAGCGTGAAGAGTCTTCAGACGACGATTTCAACCAGTTGGCCCTCGAAATCTTCGCTTATCAGTTCGCACACAACCAACCTTATCGCCGCTTTGCCATCCAGCGCGGACGCACGCCGCTGACGGTGAAAAGCTGGCGCAACATTCCCGCCATCCCGATTAATGCCTTCAAAGATCTGACGCTCAGCTGCCGTCCCACCGACCAAATTGCCGAGATCTTCATGACCAGCGGCACCACCGGCACGGTAAAAGGGCGCAGCTACCATCCGACGCTGGACGTGTGGAAGAAATCGATGCTACTCAACTTCCGCCGTCGCTTTATGGCGGGCAGCGAACGCATGCGCATGGGCATTTTGTTCCCGGATAAAGTGGCGATGCCGAACTCGTCGCTGGCGACCTATCTCGATTTGGCGATGCAGGAGTGTGGCACGACAGACAGCGAAGTAATGGTGGGCGAGCATGGCCTCGATATCGATCGCCTGTTTAGTGCGCTCGAGCAGGCCGAAGCCAGCGGTGAACCTTATGCGCTGCTGGGTGCCAGCTACAGCTTCATGCCTCTGCTGGATGAAATGCAGCGCCAGCAACGCCGCTTCGCGCTGCCTGCCGGCAGTCGAATTCTCGATACCGGCGGTTTTAAAGGCCAGTCGCGCGAGATTGGCGCAGAGGAATTCTACGCTTCGCTCTCTCACGCCTTCGACATCCCGCGTTCACACTGCATCAACATGTACGGTATGACAGAAATCAGCACGCAGTTTTACGATGCGGGCAATGAGCGCTGCCCGCCGGTGAAATCCGGGCCGCACTGGATCCGCACGCGCGTGGTCAATCCGCTTACCGGCGATGATGTGCCGGACGGCGAGGTTGGCGTGCTGGTGCATCATGATTTGGCACATTTCAACTCGGTTTCCGCCTTGTTAACGGAAGACGCGGGCGTGATGGTGCCCGGCGGATTCCATCTTTTGGGACGCGCGAACGGCGCTGATGCCAAAGGCTGTTCACTGACCATGGAA
Source organism: Candidatus Pantoea symbiotica (assembly GCF_056491525.1). Taxonomy (NCBI): domain Bacteria; kingdom Pseudomonadati; phylum Pseudomonadota; class Gammaproteobacteria; order Enterobacterales; family Erwiniaceae; genus Pantoea; species Candidatus Pantoea symbiotica. The sequence continues at coordinate 623,946 of NZ_JBSZHR010000003.1, read as the reverse complement.
GCGTTTCTCGCCAGCGCGCAGGCACCGCTGTGAAAGAAGTTGCCGGACATTTGCCGGGCCTTTCCGCTGACGAAGTGCAGTGGCACACGCTGAGCTTCAATCATCATGGCGAAAGCCTCGAAGTTAGCGTGCCGCAACTCAATGACCAGCAGATAACGGCGCTCGCAGCGCGCATCCGCACCAACGCCCGCGCTTATCTTCATCAGCTAAGCGTGGCGCAGATCATCGCCATCATTGATGAAGCGGTGGCGCGACTGCTCGATCGCGATCATCCACTGCGTATCAAAGCCGAAAAGCTGCTGCCTATCGTCACCGGTTACGACGCCGACATGGTGCGGCTTGGCCTCACCGGCTACCTGAAAACTTTCCGTCAGCCGCAGCTGAAGCGCTTTCTGGCGGAGGATTTCGCCGATCCGCAGATGCTCGACGATTTCCAGCCACGCCCCAAAGGCGGCTTCGCGCGTGCGTTTGGCCCGCAACTGTTGATGCATATCTGGGCGGGCAACGTGCCGGGCTTACCGCTGTGGAGTTTGATCTGTGGTCTGCTGGTCAAGGCGGGCACCATCGGCAAACTGCCGGGTAATGAGCCGCTGATGGCAAGCTGGTTCGCGCAGTTGCTGGCGGAAATCGACCCAAAACTCGGCGAGTGCATCGCGGTGGTGTGGTGGAAAGGCGGCGATGCGCAAACCGAGCCAACCTGGCTGCGCCAACCCGATGTGCTGGTGGCTTATGGCGGCAACCCAACGCTGGCGGCGATCCAACAGCGTTTGCCAGTTACCACGCGCTTTTTGCCGCACGGCCACAAAATCAGCTTTGGGCTGGTGGCGCGTTCAGCGCTGAATGCTCGGCAGGGCGCGGAACTGGCGCGCCGCGTGGCCTATGACGTGATGCGTTACGACCAGGCCGGTTGCTACTCGCCGCAGATGCTGTTTGTCGAGCGCGGCGGCAAGGTTTCGCCGGATGAGTTCGCCAGCTACATCGCCCATGAACTCGCCGCGCTGGCGCACAAACATCCGCGCCGTCCGCTGGCTAATAATGAAATGAACAGCATTGCCGCGTGGTGTAATGGCGAGGAGATTCGTGCGCTGGGCGGCGATCGTACGCTTTACGGCGAGGCGTCAGACAGTTGGGCGGTGGTGAGTGTTGATCATGCGGAGCCTTTATCGCCTGCTGCGCTCGGTCGCACCTTGAAAGTGGTGTCCGTGGATGCGCTGGAGGAAGTGGTCAATATGGTGGCGCAGCAGCGACATTTTCTGCAAACCGCAGGCGTGGCGGCCTCGCCGCAGGAATTGTTTCGCATTTCCGCTTTGCTCGGACAAGTGGGCGTCACACGCATCGCAGCGTTCGGCAACATGACCTCGCCGGAAGCAGGTTGGCATCACGACGGGCGTTTTAGTTTGCTCGACCTGGTGACCATCACGGAGATCGAGCAGGGCGCAGAAGCTGCTGCCGAAAGTTACGCACCGTATACGGACTGACGCGGTCGCCATAAATGGCGACCCTACGACGCGTTTATGCATATTGGGTTTTGTAGGGTGCGCATTAATGCGCACCTGGCTGAATCACACTCCATCACTAAGGAGCAATAATGAAATTCCCCAACCAAACCGTTCTGGTAACCGGCGCAAGTCGCGGCATTGGTGCGGCAATCGCTAAAGCCTTCGCCGCTGAAGGCGCATTTGTGGTGGTGAACTATCTGCGCAATGAAGCTGCTGCAGCGGGCGTAGTTGCAGAGTGCCGCGCATTAGGCGGCGATGCGCTGGCGATTGCCGCAGATGTCACCTCTGAACAACAGGTCAACGCGATGATGGAGCAGATCGTCAACGCCACCGGCCGCCTCGATGCGGTGATCAACAACGCCTTCGCACCTTACGTTTTCGACACCGAAAATCGTTCACGCTTTTGGGAAACGCCATGGTCGGGATATCAGTCGCAGTTCGATGGCGCGGTGAAAGCCGCCTATAACGTCTGCCAGGCGGCGCTACCTTTAATGCGTGCGCGCGTGCGAGGCAGCATTGTCAATCTCACCAGCGATCTGGTGGCGCGTCCATCGGTGCCGTATCACGATTACATCACCGCTAAAGCCGCATTGACCGGCTTTAGCCGCACGCTGGCGACGGAGCTTGGCCCGCTGGGGATTCGTGTTAACTGCGTGGCGCCCGGTTTGGTGTATCCCACCGATGCCAGCCAGACCACACGCGAAGAGGTGCGCGATTTTCTCACCGCGCAAACCCCGCTACGGCGTATCGCACGACCGGAAGATGTCACCGGCCCGGTGCTGTTTCTGGCGTCCGACTGGAGCGAATTTGTCACCGGGCAAACCTTATACGTCGATGGCGGATTAGTAATGAATTAACCCGTAGGGTCGCCATTCATGGCGACCGTTTCGCATTAATCTGCTTAAGACGAATGATATATATCTGTACGCAATTACGTATTAAATAATAGATATTTCAAGCACCAACATATCTCAGTGTTTTCTTTACTGAAACGAATAAAACACACATTTAAGTGCGGATTTACACTTCCTTATTTTATGAATAAGGATCACATCTGGTTAAAATTTATCTTCACGGAGTAATATCATTACCCTATAGTTTTTATGGTTAACGGAATTAACTATAGGGATATATATGTACCACAGTGATGCGGTCATAAAGCAGCTTCAGGCGCAAAGGATTCTGGCAGAAAAGCTCGATAACGCCGTTTCCGGCGTTATTGATGCAGTTTCCGATCAAGTCAGTAAGATCAATAAAGGGGCGACGCGACTTTCATTTTATGCATCGTGCTTTACTGAGGACTATTTTGATGTTTGCAGAAAACAAGCGATCGAAGATAAGCGTTTCATGATGGGAATGGTTCAGTTGGTAAAAGACCGGCGTATTGTTTTCGAACTTCTTAAAACCTACATCGATTATCAACTTGAGCACCGTTCTATGCAGCAGATTGCGGTAATTAAAAACCATATGATGCGGTTAAATATTCACATTGCGGCAAGCGCGCTGACATCAAACGCCTTTGCGGTCGGGGCGACAATGGCAGTGATTGTAGGAATGAATATCAGATTTCCTGTTGCCAACAGTATTGGGGGTTATTTTGGAGACGCAGTGGGTGTTCTGACAATATACGGTATCGTCCAGAATGCGGCAGAAAGCGCAAAACGATTGCAAGTAATGCATCCGGCTTATTATCAGGCGCTATACATACGCAGGCTTGAAATGATGTATTTTCTCATTGAGTCCGAATTTATTCGGGCTGGCGCGCTCATGAATAAATGGCTTTCAGAATATGAACTCGCTCAGGTGCTCGCGAAATTGATGGGAAGAGCATGAAACGTTTCTTTATGCAGTGGCTGAGGTCACAATCAAAAATGCTGCTGCGTATCTATGTGCCAGTTATTGTTACTGTGCTGTACGGCATGTTGCAATTTTACCTTTTCCCTGACAGCGGCATGTTGAGCGTGGGGATCGTTTACTTGTGTGCGTATATTTTTGTTGTTTATAAATGTCGAAAACTTTAAAGGATTAAATATGTCTGTTCCAGCGCATTTATGGTTAGAAGATGAAAATGGTTCCCCGATTGTGGGTTCCTGTACGATGCCAACCCGCCTCGGTTCGATTGAACTGAACACGGTGATGCACAATATTACAATCCCGGTAGACCAGCACACGGGCAGGTTGACGGGAACGCGTGTGCATACCCCAATATCGATTCAGAAGGAGTTTGATCGTACAACGCCAACGCTGCTTCGTGCGCTATGCCAGCCCAGAACGCTTAAATCAGCGACCATCAAGATGTACCGAATTAACGAAGCGGGCATTGAGGTTGAGTATTTCAATATTCTTTTGGAAAACGTCAAAATCTCCAGCATCTCTCCGGCTTTGCTGCCAAACGGCCAGAACAGCACGCATCTGGAAAATATTGAGCTACGATATGAAACAATCACATGGAAATACGTGGACGGCAATATTGTGTTTAAGGATGGATGGAATGAGAGGATGATTGCTTAGCTTCATTCAATGTTGTCAATTTTATCGACGCATTAAGCTGTGAAAAATGAGAACATTTGCCCTTACTCAATAATCAAAAGGAATGGTTAAAAACATGGGGTTTAGATTTCGAAAATCGATAAGCATTATTCCAGGTGTAAGGATGAACCTGAGCTCCTCAGGTGCGAGTATGAGTGTTGGGCCGCGTGGGGCATCCGTTTCGTTCGGCAAACGCGGTACGTTTGCCAATTTTGGGCTTCCGGGGTCGGGATTGAGCTATCGCACCCGGCTCGATCGAGCAAGTGCAGCGAGCAGAAAACGTAATGTCTCTCGACATGAGGATCCCTATTTACGGCAGGAGCTTGAGCAAGAGGTTGAAGCGCTTAATCAGGCAGTAGACGATATTGTTAATATCTATCTCCTTACACCCGATCCTCGTACGGGGCATTCTTACTCGGAGCTGGAAGCGCATTATCGCCAGTTAATGTTGCAACCTTACAATGTGCCTGCACCTGTCCGTCCGGAGAAACCCGTTCCCCTTATCGCACCTGAACAGCCTGAAGAAAATCAAGGTCGTGGTCTGATTGGCTGAATATTTGAATCAGCTTCTGCTCGCGAGGAGCGGCAAACACGTAATTTTGAGCAATGGCAACGAGAAGTCGCAGAGTGCAAACAGGAAAACGAACTTTCCCTTAAGCGTTATCAGACGATGCGCCAGCACTGGGCGGAGCAGTACGCTAACTGGCAATTCGATGCGGCTGAGCATGAAAAGAAGATTGCAAGCAAAGCGGTGAACGTTGCATCGCAATTCGCCACCGATAGCAGCTATTTCGAATCACTTCTGTCCGAAGTCATTCAGGCTGCTGACTGGCCACGTGAGACGCTGGTTTCATTTCAGGTGAATAGCTCCGCATCTGAAATTCTTATTGAAGTGGATTTGCCAGAGTATGAAATGCTGCCCACTTCATCAGTGCGGGTGAATGCTCGTGGAACAGAGATTATTGAGAAAGAGCTGTCACAAAAGGCTATACGCGAACGTTATGCTCTTCATGTGCACGGGATCGTATTGCGGCTGGCTGGTATGGCTTTTTGCGCGCTGCCTTTTAATACCGTTATCGTCAGTGGCTTTACTCAGCGAATCAGTAAACAGACTGGGCACCTTAATGACGAATACATCATATCCTCACGTATTGAACGCCATTTATTTGAACGGCTCAACTTTAGTAATCTGGAAAATGTCAGCCCGATTGAAGCTTTTGATCAATTCCAAACACATCGTCGCATGAGCGCAACTTTCATTTTTCAGCCAGTTACACCTATTGCTTAAGAATAGGGGCTGGGCCTCTATTACTCTGTAGCCCGAAACAACGTTGACGAAACCGCATTCATTTGGTCTAAAACTGGGGACAGAAGAATCTGTAATAACTCCACTCCAAAAAAGAAGCGGCCTTGAGGCCTAATGCCGTTCAGTTAAGCAATAAATTGCATGTTTATGAAGGTGCGCATAAATGCGCACCCTACGAAAACCTACCCAAACAATTGTAGGGTCGCCATTTATGGCGACCGTTTTACGCTTAACTGATGTGCATTAGGCCCGAAGGCCGCCAAAACCCTCAATTGCAGTGAACATTGAGGAAGGAGGATAATAAACGGGTTAGCCTTTCACGCCTCCGGCGGTCAGGCCGCTGACCAGCCAGCGTTGGGCCAGCAGGAACACCAGCGTAATCGGAATCGCAGAGAGCACCGCCGCCGCTGCAAAGTCGCCCCACAGATAGTTTTGCGGGTTCAAATATTGCTGCATGCCGACTGCCAGCGTGTAGCTGTTCACATCGCGCAGCAGCAGTGACGCCACCGGCACTTCAGTAACCGCAGCGATAAACGCCAGAATAAATACCACCGCCAGAATCGGCACCGAGAGCGGCAACAGCACCAGCCGGAACGCCTGCCACGGCGTGGCGCCATCCAGCGCCGCGGCTTCTTCCAGCGAACCGTCGATGGTTTCGAAATAGCCTTTAATAGTCCAGACGTGCAGGGCGATGCCGCCGAGATAGGTAAAGATCACGCCGCCATGCGTATTCAGGCCGATAAACGGCAGATATTGTCCCAGACGATCAAACAGCGCATACAGCGCCACCAGCGACAGCACGGCCGGGAACATCTGGAAAATCAGCATGCCTTTTAACAGCGTGGCGCGCCCGGCAAAACGCATGCGGGCAAAGGCATACGCGCAGGTAGTGGAAAGCGCCACAATGCCAATCGCGCTGATGGCGGCGATTTTCACCGAGTTCCACAGCCAGAGCAGCACCGGGAAGGGCGGTGGCGTCACGCGGCCATCGGCGTGCTCCACGCTGAAACCTAACGCCAGCTGCCAGTGTTCCCAGGAAATCTGCTCTGGGATTAGCGAACCTGTAGCGAAGTTGCCAGCGCGCAGTGAGATGGCTAAGACCATCAGCAGCGGAAACAGGATTCCCGCAATAAATATCAGCAGCAGCAGATGCGTCATCAACAGACGCAGCTTTTGCGATTTGGGTTGCACCATAGCCATAACGACTCCTTAATCGAATTTCATCCGCACGGCTTTAAGATTGATCACCGCCAACGCGCCCACCAGCAGGAAGATCAGCGTGGCAATCGCCGCCGCCAGACCAAAGTCCTGCCCGCCGCCACCTTCAAACGCAATGCGCCAGGTGTAATTGACCAGCAAATCGGTGTAACCGGCTGGCGTGGTGGTGCCGATACGATCCGGTCCGCCGTTGGTCAGCAGCTGTACCAGCACAAAGTTATTAAAGTTGAAGGCAAAACTGGCGATCATCAGCGGCATAAGCGGCTTCAACAGCAGCGGCAGGGTAATCAGGAAGAAGTTCTGCAGCGGCCCGGCACCGTCCATCGCCGAAGCTTCATAGAGATCGTCCGGAATCGCTTTCAGCAGCCCCATGCAGAGAATCATCATGTAGGGATAACCGAGCCAGGTATTCACAATAATCAGCATGGTGCGCGCCAGCGTCGGATCGCTAAACCACGCGGGCTGGAAGCCAAACAGCGCTTGCAGCATCACGTTGATTTCACCGAAGCTCTGGTTGAACAAGCCTTTGAAAATCAGTATCGAGATAAAGGCGGGCACGGCGTAGGGCAAAATCAGCATCACGCGATACACCGCTTTGCCTTTCAGCGCTTCCCACTGCACCAGACACGCCAGCACCATGCCGACCGCCACGGTGAGAATCACCGTCACGAAAGAAAACAGCAGCGTCCAGCCAAAGATCGCCAGAAACGGTTTCTGAATCCCTTCATCGGTAAACACGCGAATGAAATTCTTCCAGCCGGTATTCACCGTAAAGCCCGGACTCAGCGCTTCACCGCTGCTGTTCTGATAGAAACCACTCTCACGATTGGCCTGATACAGCGCGCCGCTTTGTTGATTTTTCAGATCGCCGTTGGCTTGCAGCACATACAACGGGCGCGTGCCGGAGAACTGGCGCAGAGAGCTCATCACCACCAAACGACCATCCGGCAGTTCGGCCTGAATCTGGTTCAGCGCCTGGCGGTTGGTAGTGACGATGCGCAGCGTGGCGCGTTCACCTGGCGGTGGCGGGGCGCTGGCTAGTTTCAGCTTTTGCGATCCGCCAAAGGCAAACGCAGGCGAGACGAAGGTTTGCCCGTTGCCCGCTTCGGTCAACACCAGCTGCCAGCGTTCGCCCGCCGGAATCAATGAGAAGTTCAGCGCTGAACCATCCTGATATTGACGGCTCAGCAACACCTGTTGCGCGCGTTCCAGCGTCAGCTGATTGGTGCTGCTGTAGTTGGTAAAGGCAATCGCCACGGTGCAGGCGAGGGGAAACAGCACGAACAGCGCCATGCCGGCGAGGCCGGGATAGACATAGCGCCAGGCATAAGCGCGACGATTGGCATAAATCCAGATGCCGACGGCGCTGATAATCAGCGTCACCAGCGCAAACAGATATTCACCTTTTGCATACATCAGCACGAGCAGATAGCCGACCAGCAGACAGCAGATACCGAGAAAAAGAGCCTTCAGCACGGCGCTGAACCGTGCTGTTTTCGGTTTTCCTGACATGATGCGGTTTTCCTTAACAGCCAGTAACGAGCCGGATTGCGCCGGCTCTGGTAGAGAGGATTACTTGTTGAGTCGTGCCTGCGCATCTTTCAGCGCCGCATCGACGCTTTGACGTCCGCTCAGCGCATTCAGCGTGGCGGTGCGCATCGCGTACCAGAAGGCGGCCATCTGCGGGATGTTCGGCATGATGTCGCCGTTACGCGCGTTGGTCATGGTGGCGGCGATACGCTCATCCTTCTCCAGCGTCTGCTGGAACGATTTCAGCGCCACCGCGCCAAGCGGTTTGTCTTTGTTGACCGCATCAAGACCGGCATCGGTCAACAGGTAATTTTCCAGGAACTCTTTGGCCAGCTCTTTGTTCGGGCTGGCGGCATTGATCCCAGCACTCAGAACGCCGACAAAGGTTTTGGAATTTTTGCCGTTCAGCGTTGGCAACAGCGTGACGCCGTAGTTGATTTTGCTCTTATCGATGTTGCTCCACGCCCACGGCCCGTTGATGGTCATGGCGGTTTGCCCTTTATTAAAGGCGGCTTCAGCGATGGAGTAATCGGTATCGGCATTCAGCGTTTTCGCCTTTACCTGATCGACAAGGAATTTCATGCCCGCTTTGGCGCCAGCGTTATCCACGCCGGTATCTTTCACGTCGTAGCGGCCATCGTTGAGCTTAAAGGCATAAGCGCCGCCCGCCGCCAGCAGCGGCCAGGTGAAATACGGCTCCTGCAGGTTAAACATCATGGCGCTCTTGCCCTGCGCGCGCATTTTCTTATCGATGGCGGCGATCTCTTCCCAGCTTTTTGGCGGCTCAGGCAGCAGATCTTTGTTGTAGATGAGGGACAAGGATTCCACCGAAATCGGATAACCGATCAGCTTGCCGTTGAAGCGCACCGCGTCCCAGGTGAACGGGAAGATTTTCTCCTGGAAGCGCGCGTCCGGGGAAATCTCCGCTAACAAGCCTGACTGCGCATAACCGCCGAAGCGATCGTGTGCCCAGAAGATGATGTCCGGGCCATCGCCGGTGGCGGCAACCTGCGGATACTTCTCTTCCATTTTGTCCGGATGCTCAACCGTCACCTTGATGCCGGTCTCCTGCTCAAACTTTTTACCCACTTCAGCCAGGCCGTTGTAGCCCTTGTCGCCGTTGATCCAGATGACCAGCTTTCCCTCTTCAATCTTTGCAACGGCAGAAGCTGAAAACAGCACGGCCGTCAGGGCGGAAAGGGCAAGAATGCGTGCACCGGTTTTCATTGTCATAACTCCATCCTGTTAGCGGAAACGGAAATCGTTTTACCTGCCACATTGTGAGTATCTGCCGCCGCTTCTCATCCTCCCCGGTTCTACGCCTGCCTCTCATCTGATGTGATCTGCGTTGCAGAACCACCCGGTTATCACGGGCTGGCGCACACAATCGTCGCTCTGCTCTGCGTCATAGCTCACAAAAATGGTTGCCTGCCGCGTTTTATCAGACGCATCTGCACGATCTCCTCCTCCCGTCTCCTCCCCCACGCCGACGCGCTGCGGTGGAGGATGTCGGCCTTGATGTCCTTGCCCATAGTGGTCGCCGGGGTCTGTCCGCCGACTTGCGGACAAGGAATAGCAAGCTGAGAGGAAAGCATCATGTCGAGCGTTACGTTGCGCAGTGTCTCCAAGGTGTGGGGCGAAACCGAGGTGTCGAAAAACATCAGCCTTGAGATCGCCGAAGGAGAGTTCGTGGTTTTTGTCGGACCTTCAGGCTGCGGCAAATCGACGCTGCTGCGCATGATTGCCGGGCTTGAAACCATCACCAGCGGCGATCTGTTTATTGGCGACAAACGCATGAATGAGGTGCCGCCCGCCGAGCGCGGCATCGGCATGGTGTTTCAGTCCTACGCGCTGTATCCCCATCTTTCGGTGGCCGAGAACATGTCGTTCGGCCTGAAGCTGGCGGGCACGCGCAAAGCGGAGATCCAGCAGCGCGTCAATCAGGTAGCGGAAGTGCTGCAGCTGGCGCATCTGCTGGAGCGCCGTCCGAAAGCGCTGTCGGGCGGGCAGCGTCAGCGCGTGGCGATTGGCCGTACGCTGGTGGCGGAACCGCGCGTGTTTTTACTCGATGAGCCGCTCTCCAACCTTGATGCCGCCTTGCGCGTGCAGATGCGCATTGAGATCTCACGTCTGCATAAGCGTTTGAAGCGCACCATGATTTACGTCACCCACGATCAGACCGAAGCGATGACGCTGGCGGACAAGATCGTGGTGCTGGATGGCGGCCACGTTGCCCAGGTCGGCAAGCCGCTGGAGCTTTATCACTATCCCGCCAATCGTTTCGTCGCCGGTTTTATCGGCTCACCGCGCATGAATTTCTTACCGGTAAAAGTCACCGCCACCGCCATCGATCAGGTGCAGGTGCGTTTACCCAACACCCAACTGGTGTGGCTGCCGGTCGACAGCGCCGGTGTGCAGGTGGGCAGCAACATGTCGTTAGGCATTCGTCCCGAGCATCTGCTCTCCAGCGATATCGCTGACGTCACCCTTGAAGGCGAGGTGACGGTGGTGGAGCAGTTGGGACACGAAACGCAAATTCATATCCAGATTCCCGCCATTCGTCAAAGCCTGGTTTATCGCCAGGAGGACGTCGTGCTGGTAGAAGAGGGCGCCCTGATGGGCATCGGCCTGCCGCCGGAGCGTTGCCATCTTTTCCGTGAAGATGGCAGCGCCTGTCGCAGGTTGCATCAGGAACCCGGTGTTTAGCCCTGCAAAACAATAAAAGCAATGACCTCAGGAGATAGAAAATGTTAACTCTGCGCAAACTCCCTATCGCGGTTGCTATCGCGGCAGGTACGCTCGCTGCCCCGTCGATGGCAGTCGATTTTACCGGCTATGCCCGTTCCGGCATCGGCTGGACCGGCAGCGGCGGGGAACAGCAATGTTTTCAGGCCACCGGCGCACAAAGTAAATACCGTCTGGGCAACGAATGTGAAACCTACGCTGAGCTGAAGCTGGGCCAGGAAGTGTGGAAAGAGGGCGATAAGAGCTTCTATTTCGATACCAACGTCGCCTATTCGGTTTCCCAGCAGAATGACTGGGAAGCGACATCCCCGGCGTTCCGCGAAGCCAACGTGAAGGGCAAAAACCTGATTGATGCGCTGCCGGGTTCCACCATCTGGGCCGGTAAGCGTTTCTACCAGCGTCATGACGTACATATGATCGACTTCTACTACTGGGATATTTCCGGTCCCGGTGCTGGTCTGGAAGATGTGGATCTCGGCTTCGGCAAACTCTCTTTTGCCGCCACGCGCTCCTCGGAAGCGGGCGGTTCTTACACCTTCTCCAGCGATCAGATTCGTGATTACGCTACCAGCACCGCCAACGACGTGTTTGATGTGCGTTTAGCGGGCCTCGAAACCAACCCGAACGGCGTGCTGGAATTGGGCGTCGATTATGGCCGCGCCAACGCGCGTGACGGTTATCGCCTCGAAGATAACGCCTCCAAAGATGGCTGGATGTTCACCGCCGAACATACGCAGAGCATGATGAAGGGCTACAACAAATTCGTGCTGCAGTACGCCACCGATGCGTTGACCTCACAAGGCAAAGGGCTGCCGCAGGGCACCAACATCAATAACAGCGGCAGCATGTATCGCGTACTCGACCACGGTGCAATTAACCTCGCCGATCGCTGGGATCTGATGTACGTCGCCATGTACCAGAACACCGACCTCGACAACAACCGTGGTACCGAGTGGTACACCGTGGGCGTGCGCCCAATGTACAAATGGACGCCGATCATGAGCACGCTGCTTGAAGTGGGCTACGACAACGTGAAATCGCAGCAGGTTAACGAGCGCAACGGCCAGTACAAAGTGACGCTGGCGCAACAGTGGCAGGCGGGCGACAGCATCTGGTCGCGTCCGGCGCTGCGTCTGTTCGCTACCTACGCCAAGTGGGATGAGAAGTGGGGCTACAGCAAAGACAGCTCAGGTGATTTGACCTCCTTTGCCTCTAACGACAGCAGCGGTAACGGCATTCTGACCAACAGCCGTGGCAACAACGACGAAGTGACATTCGGGGCGCAGATGGAGATTTGGTGGTAATGCTCCCGCTTGTGGCTTAACTGAGACGATCTCTTTTTGGCGCGGCGCGCCATTGCCTGGTTCGCGCCGCCGCCTGACAGTTTTTTGAGGTTATAAAATGAGAATGAAAAAAACGGTTTTTGCGCTCTGCCTGAGCGCCGCGTTGCTGGCCGGTCAAAGTTTACCGGCGCTGGCTGATGTCAATCTGGTGCCACAGGATCTCTCTGCCGCACCCACATTCCCCGCCGCCAGCCTGCAAACGCTGAGCTGGCTGCCGGTAGATACCTCCCGCACGCAGGTCACCGCGCTGAGTGAAAACCACACCAATCTTAATGCCGCAGGCGTGACGGGTTCGGTGGCGGCCTACAGCTTGCCAGCCAATATCGGTGAACTCACCATTACGCTGAGCAGTGAAGTAAAACAAAATCAGGTATTTGCGCCGAATGTGCTGGTGCTGGATGAGAATATGCGTCCAGCAGCCTGGTTCCCGGCGCGCTTTTTCACCTATCAGCAGCCGGGCGTGATGGCGGCAGATCGGCTGGAAGGTGTGATGAAACTGACGCCGGCGCTGGGTCAGCAAAAAATCTATCTGCTGGTGTTTACCACCGAGAAGGATTTGACCGAAACCACCACGTTACTGGATCCGGCGAAAGCCTACGCTCGCGGCACCGGTAATGCGGTGCCGGATATCCCCGATCCGATTGCGCAGCACAGCCGCGATGGCACGCTGAAACTCAAAGTGAAGACCAGTTCAGGTTCATCAATTCTGGTTGGGCCGCTGTTTGGATCATCGGGCCCGGCGCCGGTAACCGTCGGTAATACGCAGCCAGTTGCGCCGGCGACTTATCGTGCTGCCCCGGTTTCGGATGCAAAACCTAAACCGATCATGACGGATACCGAAGGTTACTTTAATCAGAACATCCGCGAAGCGGTTGAGAAGGGCAATATCGATAAGGCGTTGAAGCTGCTGGATGAGGCCGAACGTTTAGGTTCCACCTCCGCCAGACAAGTGTTTATCAGCAGTGTTAAAGGCAAGGGGTAATCCGCCCCGGCAGTGCTGATTTGTCCCATCTGGTGCGCTTCGGCGCACCTTTTTTTGCCAGGTGCGCATAAATGCGCACCCTACAAAACCGTGCAGCCTGTAGGGTCGCCATTTATGGCGACCAGCTACATATAAATGCCCAATCAAACCCGCTTCCGCCGTTTATCAACATCCGCCAGCAACGCATTAATCTGCGCGTCAGCAAACATCTCCTCCAGCGAGGCGCTGAGTTTGCGCCGCCAGTTGGGATATTGACTGGTGGTGCCGGGGATATTCACTGGAGAAGCCATATCCAGCCACTCTTCGGGTTGCAGGCCCAGCAGCGCGCTGTTGCTCTCCGCCAGATAGCGCTGCATCGCCGCACTTAACGCGCGATCCATCACCTGCGGTTCGGCCTGCTCGGGCAAGCAATTGCTGCGTTGCAGGCTCTTAAACAGCGCGCGTCGTGCGGCCAAACGCGACTTGTTTAGCCCGGCAAGAATCTGCTTATCGGGATACAGTCCCAACTCGCTGCCCAGCCGTAAATCGTCGCTTTGCCACCAGCCGCGCAGGGTTGGCATATCGTGAGTGGTGGCGACCGCCATCGCCTGACGTGGCCAGCGGGCAGGGGCGCGAAAAGCCACTTTGGATGTCTGCTCAAAATAGAGCACTTTGTAGGAGTAGACGCCCGCTTGCTGCAGCTTGCCGATAATCTTCTCCGGCACCGTCCCCAAATCCTCACCAATCACCATGCAGTGATGACGCTGACTCTCCAGCGCCAGAATCGCCAGCAGATCGTCGATGGGATAATGGACATAGGCACCTTCCGCCGCGCTTTCGCCCTGCGGGATCCACCACAGCCGCAACAGCGCCATTACGTGATCGATGCGCAGTGCGCCGCAGTCATGCATGTTGGCGCGCAGCAGCGCAATCCACGGCTCGTAGGCGCGCGCCTGCATAATTTGTGGATCCATCGGCGGCAATCCCCAGTTCTGGCCCAGTGGGCCGAGAATATCTGGCGGCGCGCCGACGCTGGCCTGCAAGCAGTAAAGCTCGCGATCGCTCCAGGTTTCTGCGCCACCCTGCGCCACGCCCACCGCCAAATCGCGGTATAAACCAATCGGCATCGCCTGCTGCTGGCAAACCGCCCAGCAGTCGGCGAACTGACGGGCGGCCAGCCATTGCAGCCACAGATAAAAGCGCACTTCATAGGTGTGTTCGATGCGGAATGCGCGCACCGCTGCGCTGTCGGGCGACTGCAACGCCGCAGGCCAGGTTGTCCAGTCGTAGCGCTGAGGATCTTCGGCGATCTGCGCGGCGTGCAGCGCATCGAAAATGCCCTGATGCAGCAAACTTTCACCGCCTTGCTGCATAAAATGTTCAAAGGCGATAACCAGATCATCGTCCGCGCCGCGCTTCCTGAAGTGCTGCCAGGCGAGACGCAGCGCCTGCAGTTTGAGCGCAGTTACCGCTGAGTAATCAACCCACTCAGCATCCCGCGCCGCTTGTAACGCCTGCTGCGTGCTAGCCGCCTGCCACCAGCGTTGCGCTTCTTCACTCAGCGTAAAATCCTCAACGGCGGCGACGTCGATATACAGCATATTGAGCCAGCGCCGCGACGACGGGCTGTACGGACTGGCGCTTTCCGGCATTGCCGGGAACAGCGCATGTAGCGGGTTCAGCCCAATGCAGGCACCGCCACGCTGCGCGACCTCGACCAGCATCTGCTTTAAGTCGCTGAAATCGCCGATTCCCCAGTTGGATGCCGATCGCAGCGTATAAAGCTGAATGCAGGCGCCCCACAGCGATTGCCCTTGCTGGATGGCTGACGGCTCGTAACAGCGAACCGGCGCGACAATAATCCGGCAGTGAAAGGTCTGTTGATGTGCGGTGTAACTGAGCTGGTGATAACCCAAAGGCAGCGCAGGCAAAGCGATCGGCTGGTTGGCGATAGCGCGCCCGTGCCAGCTTTCGCCCTGTTCCGCGATCAGCTGCCACTCGCCTGCCATGCCGGGCGCAGGCAGCACAATCTCTGCGTGTTCTTCTTGCACGATCAGCACCGGCGGCAGCGGCGAAGCGTGCGGTTTTGCGGGATGCATCGCCGCCAGCAAACGCTGGCGGGTAACGGCAGAGACCGATTGCAGCTGACCGTGGGCGTCGATGTATTCGCTGGCGATTTCGGCGGTTGGTGTGATAGTGCTATTCATCGCGCGGCCTGCCAGATGCGTTGCTGATAGTCGCGGATGGCGCGGTCGGCGCTGAACATGCCGCAGCGCGCGGTATTGAGGATCGCTGCGCGCGTCCAGCCGTGCTGGTCGGCCCACAAGGTTTCTGCCTGCGCCTGCGCATTGAGGTAGTGACGAAAATCGGCCAGCACCAAGTATGGATCGCCGCCTTTAGCGCTCAGGCTGTGCAGCAACGGCTCGAACGCGGTGACGTCGCCGTCGCTAAAGGTGCCGTCTTCTAACGCTTTCAATACCCGATCCAGCTGTGCATCTTTTTTGCGCCAGGCATCAGGCGAATAGCCTTCCGCTTTCAACGCGCTGACCTGATCAACGGTGTGACCAAAGATAAAGATATTATCGGACCCGACCTGCTCGGCGATCTCCACATTAGCGCCATCCAGCGTGCCGATGGTCAAGGCACCGTTTAGCGCCAGCTTCATATTGCCGGTACCGGATGCCTCTTTGCCAGCGGTAGAAATCTGCTCGGAGAGATCCGCCGCCGGGATCAGCCGCTCGGCAACCGAAACGTTGTAATCAGGCACAAACACCACTTTCAGGCGATCGCCAATGCGCGGATCGTTGTTGATGGTGGCCGCCACTTTGTTAATCGCGTAGATGATGTTTTTAGCCAGCACATATCCCGGCGCGGCCTTGGCACCAAATAGAACCACGCGCGGCGTCAGGTTGGCCTGCGGATCGCTCACCAGCGTTTGCCACAGCGCGATAATGTGCAGTAGCGCCAGATGCTGACGCTTGTATTCGTGCAGACGCTTGATCTGCACATCAAACATCGCCTCAGGATTCACCTGGATGCCGGTGCGTTCAGCAATCCATTGGGTCAGCGCCACCTTGTTCTGCTGCTTGATGGCGCGATACTGCGCCTGGAATGCGGCGTGATCGGCGTAGGTTTCTAGCGCTTTCAGCTGATCGAGATCGGTGAGCCACGGCTGATCGAGGGTTTTAGTGATCAACGCCGCCAGCGCCGGATTGCACTGATTAATCCAGCGGCGCGGCGTGATGCCGTTGGTGACGTTATGGAATTTCTCCGGCCACAGCGCGTGATATTCCGGGAACAGATCTTTTACCACCAGCTGCGAGTGCAGCGCCGCCACGCCGTTCACCGCAAAGCCGCTGGTGACGCAGAGATTGGCCATGCGCAGCTGATTGTTGTGCACCAGCGTCAGTTTCGCCCAGGTCGCTTCGTCGCCCGGCCATTGCGCTTCCACCTGCTTTTTCAGCTGCGAATTGAGTTGGTTAACGATCAGCATATGGCGCGGCAGCAGGGCGCGCACCATGCGTACATCCCAGCACTCCAGCGCTTCAGGCATCAAGGTGTGATTGGTATACGCAAAGGTGCGCTGGGTGATGTGCCACGCCTCATCCCAGCTTAGCGCGTGTTCATCCAGCAGCAGACGCATCAACTCGGGGATCGCCAGCGTCGGATGGGTATCGTTGAGCTGAATCACCTCATAATCCGGCAAGCTGGCAATGCTGCGTCCGGCGCGCTGGTGGCGGCGCAGAATGTCCGCCAGCGAGCAGGCGCACTGGAAATATTGCTGCATCAGGCGCAGCTTTTTGCCGTTGTCGTGATTGTCGTTGGGATAGAGCACTTTAGTGAGTTTTTCGGCCTCAATGCCCGGCTGCTCGGCGCGCAGGAAATCCCCGTTATTGAAGCGCTGCAGATTAAACGGCTGCGCATGTTTCGCCTGCCACAGACGCAGCGGCTGGGTGACGCCATTCTGATAACCGACCACCGGCAGATCCCAGGCTTCGCCAAGAATTTGCACCGCAGGCTCCCAGCGCACAACGCCATTCTGCGTGATGACTTTGCCGCCAAGATGGACCGGCACGGTTAACGCCGCGTTGTGGTTAAACCACGGATAACTATCGCGCTGCCAGTTATCCGGCATCTCCTGCTGCGCGCCATCAACGAAGTGCTGGCGGAACAGGCCGTACTGATAATTGAGTCCGTAGCCGGTGGCGGGTTGTCCGACCGTCGCCATCGAATCGAGAAAACAGGCAGCGAGCCGGCCCAAACCGCCGTTGCCCAGCGCCGGATCGGTTTCACACTCTTCCACATCGCTCAGCGTGATATTCCATTCGGCCAGCGCCGCGTTGACCTCGTCATACCAGCCTAAGTTGAGCAGGTTGTTACCGGTCAGTCGGCCAATCAAAAACTCCATTGAGATGTAGTTAACGTGGCGCTGCGGCGTGGCGGATGGCGGCGCAGGCATCTCCGCCAGCATATCAGCCAGCGCGCCACTCAGCGCCTGCCACCATTGATTAGGCGTCATCTCTTGCGCATCGTGCAGACCAAAACGTTGCCATTGGCGGGTTAGCGCGTGTTTAAAACGGGTGCGATCAAATTTCATAATCAGTCCTGTAAGGGCGGAGGTGAATGTGCTTCATTCTGCGCGTCAGCCATTACGCGCTCCTCCTCCTGCACCAAATTCAGCGGGGAGGATGAGCGGGGAGGAGAGGCTGAGGGAAATCTTAAAGTGTGACAGGAATGTGATAACCGTCGCTTTTGTTAAGACTGCTTAATGGGTTCGCTTGCAATAGGTAAATGAATGTCTGAACGTATGTGACTATTAATTACGAAGCGTAAAATAATGATGCGCCACGTTTAGGGAGAAGCGTTCACCGATGTTAATACCCTCCAAACTTAGCCGACCCGTCCGCCTTGAGAACACCGTTGCGCGCGAGCGCCTGATGCAAAAACTGGGCGCGGCGGGCAATTACCGTTTGGTGTTGGTGACCAGTCCGGCGGGATATGGCAAAACCACGCTGATATCACAATGGGCGGCGGGGAAAGCCAATCTGGGCTGGTATTCACTGGATGAGGGCGACAATCAAGCTGAACGCTTCGTCGATTACTTAATCGCCGCCCTGCAGCAAGCAACGCAGGGTGGCTGTGCCTCCAGCGAAGCGCTGGCGCAGAAACGGCAGTACATCAACTTAAATGCGCTGTTCGCTCAACTGTTCAGTGAGCTGGCGGCGTGGCAGCAGCCGATTTGGCTGATCATTGATGATTACCATCACATCACCAATCCCGCGATTCATGACGCGATGCGCTTCTTTCTCCGTAACCAGCCGGAAAATGTGACGCTGATTTTGCTGTCGCGTAATTTGCCGCAGCTCGGCATTGCCAACCTGCGCGTGCGTGAACAGCTGATTGAATTGGGCAGCCAGCAGCTGGCGTTTACCCATCACGAAGCCAAACAGTTTTTTGATTGCCGCCTGACGACGCCGCTGGAATCGGAAGAGAGCGGGCGTTTGTGTGATGACGTGGCGGGTTGGGCGACGGCGTTGCAGCTGATCGCGCTCTCGACGCGTCAGGGCGCCAGCTCTGCCCAGGATTCTGCGCGCCGCCTGTCCGGCATTAACGCCAGCCATCTGGCGGATTATCTGGTTGAGGAAGTGCTGAATAACGTCGATAGCGCCACGCGACAGTTTCTGCTGAAAAGCGCGCTGCTGCGATCGATGAATGACACGCTGATCGCCTGCGTAACCGGTGAAGAGCAAGGGCAGATGCGGCTGGAAGAGATTGAGCGTCAGGGCCTATTTTTGCAGCGCATGGATAACTCGGGCGAGTGGTTTAGCTATCATCCGCTGTTTGGCAGTTTTTTGCGTCAACGCTGTCAGTGGGAACTGGCGGCGGAACTGCCTGCACTGCATCGCGCGGCGGCTGAAAGCTGGATGCGGCTGGGTTTTCCCGGCGAAGCGATCCATCACGCGCTGGCTGCCGGTGATGCACTAATGCTGCGCGACGTGCTGCTGCAATACGCGTGGACGCTGTTTAATCAGAGCGAACTCACACTGCTGGAAAATTCTCTCAAGGCGCTGCCGTGGGAGATTCTACTGGAAAATCCGAAGCTGCTGCTGTTGCAGGCGTGGCTGATGCAAAGCCAGCACCGTTTTTCCGAGGTGAGCAGTTTGCTGACGCGCTTTGAGCACTCCTGCAGCGAAGAGATTGATGATGTGCTGCGCGGCGAATTTAACGCGCTGCTGGCGCAGGTTTCCATCAACGACGGTAACGCCGAGGAAGCCGAGCGGCTGGCGATGCTGGCGCTTGAGGCACTGCCGGAAAGCCGTCAATACAGCTGCATTGTGGCCACTTCGGTATTGGGCGAAGTGATGCATTGCAAAGGCGAGCTAACCAGTTCGCTGAAGCTGATGCGTCAGACCGAGCAGATGGCGCGCCGTGAAGAAGCGTGGAATTACGCGCTGTGGAGCCTGATCCAGCAGAGTGAAATTCTGTTCGCGCAGGGATTTTTACAATCCGCTTATGAGATGCAGGATCGGGCGTTTGTATTGGTCAAAGAGCAGCATCTGACGCAGTTCCCGATGCATGAGTTCCTGCTGCGTATTCGCGCGCAACTGTTATGGGCGTGGGGCCGACTCGACGAAGCGGAACAGGCGGCGCGGGAAGGGATAAAAGTGCTGAAAGGCTATCAGCCGCAGCAGCAGATTCAGTGCCTCGGCTTGCTGGTGCAGTGTTCGCTAGCGCGCGGCAATCTTGATAACGCCCGCAGCCACCTTAGTCGGCTTGAGAATCTACTCAACAACGGATCGCTGCACAGCGACTGGATCGCCAATGCCGATAAAGTGCGGGTGATTTTCTGGCAGATGACCGGCGACAGCCAAAGCGCCAGCAGCTGGATGCGCCAGACGGCGAAACCGGAGTTTGCCAATAATCACTTCCTGCAAGGGCAGTGGCGCAACGTGGCGCGCGCGCAGATTTTGCTGGGAAATATGAGCCAGGCCGAAGTGGTGTTGGACGAGTTGAATGATAACGCCCGCGCGCTCAACCTGATGAGCGACATGAACCGCAATCTGTTGCTGTTAAATCAGATTTACTGGCAAACCCAGCGTAAAGCAGAAGCGCAGTTGGCGCTGACCGAAGCGCTGAAACTGGCGCGCAGCACCGGTTTCGTCAGCCATTTTGTGATTGAAGGTGAAGCGATGGCGCAGCAGCTGCGTCAGCTGATTCAGCTGAATACGCTGGATGAACTCGATAACCATCGCGCCAGACGCATCCTCAGCGAGATTAATAAATATCATCGCCATAAGTTTGCCCATTTTGACGAAGGCTTTGTTAGCCGCCTGATTAATCATCCCGATGTGCCGGAGCTGATCCGCACCAGCCCGCTGACCCAACGCGAATGGCAGGTTTTGGGGCTGATCTATTCGGGATACAGCAACGATCAGATTGCTGGCGAGCTGGATGTTGCGGCCACCACCATCAAAACGCATATCCGCAATCTGTACCAAAAACTGGGCGTGACGCACCGCGCGGAAGCGATGAATCAGGCGCAGTCGATGCTGCGGATGATGGGGTATGTGTAGGGGTTGGTCGCCATAAATGGCGTAATGCTTATCCATTAAGCCAGCGGCGATGGCGCTGGCCGGTGCCTCTTTTGGGCTGGCGGTCCTCGCGCCGCTAGCGCGGTACCTTCACTTCGCTCGTTTGCCTGACGGACCGGCGGAGCCGGGACGTCCTGTCCCGGCTCCGCCTTTCGCCCGCGTCCTGCGGGCTCTCCTGGCTTCCTCGTTCCGTTCAGCGCTGCGGATTGCCTGTCCAAAAGTGTCCCCGGCCTGCTCGTAAGCTTCAGTGCGTGTTGTTGAAAAGGGCACATTTTCAGAGGCGCTGGCACGTCTGCTGCGGCAAAAGGGCATTCGCAGCGCTGAGGCTTTTACGTTGGGCCAGGAGCCTCACGCATGGATGCGTGAGGCAGTTCGGGGCCGGCCAGGACGGCCGATCCGCGAACGGTCCGTTGGCACAACGTGGAAGCCGAAGGTACCGCGTTAGCGGCGCGAGGACGGCCCGTGACGCAGCAGATGTGTCAGAGCCCGCACCAAATGTAGATCAACATGCTTTCTTAACTGACAAGCATTACGCCATAAATGGCGGACCTACGTTGATTTGGCTGATTTTTTATGTGAGCCACTCTTCGCGGGTTAACTCCCATAATTCGTAATCGAGAACACCCGCCACATACTCTTTTTTACCGGTTTCTATCAGACGCATGCCAGAGTTACGTGAGATCATCACCGAGCCGGTATTCACCGCCGCTTTTGGCACGCGTAAAACTTCGCGGCCCAGCGTTTTAAACCAGAAATCATTCACGGCGTTGCAGGCTTCACTCATGAATCCACGTTGCTGCCACTCAGGCACCAACCAGAATCCGCGGTTATCATTTTCTCCATCGCGCAGTTCGATCAGCCCAATTAATTCCTCAGGTTTCTCCTGGCGTCTGATACTCCAGCACCAGCATCGACCTTCCTTGACGGCGGGCAACACCACGTTATCGACATAATCCTGCGCGGCACCTTCAGGGTAAGGCCAGGGTACATTGGCATTGAGATAACGCACGATCTCCCAGCGTGGGAAAGCGATTTGCATCGCCTGCCCATCGCGGCTTTCCAGCGGCTTCAGGATTAGTCGTTCCGTTTTGATTTCTGGCGTCATAGTTCCTCCATTTTGGGCTTTGGCTCCAGCCAGGTCATCGTCAATTAAGGTTGGTCCCTGTTATCCAGCCGTAGCTGCATAAATGTTAGATCCAGCCAGCGGCCAAATTTCGTTCCTACCTGTTTTATCTGTCTGGCATCGGTAAATCCTAGCTTGAGATGTAACGCGATTGAAGGTGTGTTTTCAGACTCAATGCCCGCCACCATCACGTGTTTACCTTGCGCGGTCGCATGCGTGATAAGTGACCGCATTAATGCTAATCCAAGACCTTTTCCCTGGGCGGCGTTATGGACATAAACCGAATGTTCAACCGTATAGCGGTATCCATCCCACGGACGCCAGTCACCATAGGAAGCGTAACCGAGCGCAATGTCATCCTCATCAACAGCGACCAGAACCGGAAATCCTGCCGATTGCCGATCTGACAACCATTTGATTCGGTTAGCAATATCGACCGTGTTATCGTTCCATATGGCTGTGCTGTTCTGCACTGCATGGTTATAAATATCCGTGATAATCGCTGCATCTTTTTCAACTGCCGGACGTATGTTCACCATAGACACCTCGCTGTTATGCCACTAAAGTAGACGCTTCGTACACTATCTTATATATCTACTATGTCAGACGAAAAATCCACTAAAGAAGATGATTTAAACGCGCGAATTGGCAAAAAAGTGAAGGCTGAAAGAGAAAAACGCAGCTGGTCGCTGACCGAATTGGCTGAGCAGTCAGGCGTATCACGGGCGATGATCCATAAAATTGAACGGGGAGAAAGCAGTCCTACAGCAACGTTGCTGGCACGTTTGGCGGGTTCGTTTGATATGAGCATGTCGCAACTGATTGCGTTGAGTGAAGTGCAAACGGGCACATTACTGAAGCAGCATCAGCAACCGGTTTGGCAGGATCCTGAAACGGGATATATCCGACGACATGTGTCGCCGGGGCAGATACCGCTCGATCTTGTCAGCATAGAATTGCCGCCCGGCGTTAGCGTGCCGATGCCGGTTATTTCCTATGTGTCGCGCCGTCAGCTTATCTGGGTTCTAGAGGGTGAATTACGTTTTCAAGAAGGCGATAAAATCTTCGAAATGCAGGCGGGCGATTGTCTTGAACTGGGCGATCCTGCTGACTGTATTTTCAGGAATGACTCGGAACAACGTTGTCGCTATGCGGTAATCGTACTCAAATAAAAGCAGCAGCAGTTAAACATCCATTATTAATGGACGTAAAACTGCCGCCTGGATTGTACCTTAATGCGCGCACCAGTTCCTGAGCGAATTAATTCCGCCATCCGGTGAGGTAAAACCTGAGCAACCTAATATCGAGTCGAATAACTTCTCGTGGAATACCGGCGTTTTGTCATTCTGCAGTTGCTGAAGTTTGGCAAATGACGCTTTGTTATTACTGTCACTTAAAAACTTGTCGGATGCCCAAACCATAATCGGCACCGTGCGCTGCGCCATCGGTGCATGATCGCGTGGCGTGCCGTGGAAATGCAGATTATCGGAAATCGATTCCCCATGATCTGAGGCATAAAACACGATGGCATTTTTATCTTTCAGGCTATCGAAAGTCTGCTTGAGAAAATAATCGGTATACAAAAGGCTATTGTCGTAAGAATTGATCATCTCCTGCGTGCTACAGGCATCATCAATGCCCTGACACTCCGGCGTATAGCGTGCAAACGCGCGTGGATAGCGTTCGGTATACATATAATGTGAGCCTTTGGTATGGAGAATCACAATATGTTTCCCCTGCGGATGACGCTGAATTGAGTCCTGCAATTCATTAATCAACGCCATATCATCCACCGGCTTACCGACATTACGTTTCTCCGCCTGAATAGATTCACGCATCGAATAACTGTCGGCCATGACTTTGTTATAGAACCAGGCTTCGCTTTGCATGGAATAGAGATCTTCCGAGAAGCCTTGCTTCTTCATCACCGTGAAGACATTCATCTCTTTTAGCGTGCGCTGCGGGGCTTCTGAGGCGCCACCTTCTCTGACAAACATACAACGCAGCGAGAGCTTGGTGGAGGTATCGCAGGAATAGCCCTGCAAGTGAACCAGGTTTTTTTCGTGATCGAGATAAGGCGTGTTATCGCGATCGTAACCATATAAACCCATATGATCGCGGCGGGCACTTTCACCAATCACAAACACAATATACAAGTTATCCGCATTTTTCGGTGGAACGTATTTAAAGTGCTCAGCGGGATCGTAAAGATTACGATTATCTTCAGCCTGGCTGAACGAACTATAAGCCAGCAAGCCAACGCCCGATAACCAGTTAGACGGTGAATAGGTACCCGCAACAATGCCGCCGTAGCTGGCCATCATGCGATTATTCTTCTTATCCTGTTCATCCTGCACTTTGCCCATTAAATTCAACGGCAACCAGCAACCTAATGCGGCGATAACAATGGCGATAGTTTTATAGGACCAGTAACGCTTTTTACTGATATTTGTTACTGGATTAATGCGCATTCCGCGCCAGATTAGCCAAAGCGGGACGATATTAATGATCACCATCCACAGCATAAAGTGCCAACCCACCGATTCCTTAGAAAGGTCTAATGAATCGGTGGCTAAAACTGCGGCTATAATTCCATAACCAATATCAATATTAAAGAAAATCATGTAATAACTGGCAGCGCTGGAGAATATCGCCAGCATGGTCATTAATACGCGCGACAGATATTTTCCGGTTAATGTTGTTAACAACGTTAACAGCATCACCAAACAAAATGCAGCGATGACCTCCGTCACTAATGAAAGGGTGTTATCAAACTGCAGTTGCGTATAGCGACGGATGAAAATCGGAATATTAAGAAGTACGCCGATATAGAGCGAAATAAACGCCGGTATATAAAACTGCTTAACCCAACCCTTTTTAAACATGTATTCCCCGTTATTATAATGAACAACTAAATCACTTGCCTGTAAATTGACAGCCCTAGGTAAGAGGATGGATTTGGGGATCAGTTCAACCATTGCTGGGCCTAAAGTATGTTATAATGTAACAACCAAAGGTAGGCGCTTATGCCTCGATTAGGGCTCGCTACCACCACATTCCCCTCAGACTGCTAATCAATGCAGTGAAGATCCTCATTCTGTATATGCATTTCTCTCATCATTTCATTCAGCATGCATGACCATGAAAGTAAACATTGTCGGTAAAAATGATGGAATGACTGACTATTTGCGTTAAGGGGAAACTTCATGATTTATAAAATTGAATAAACAGGAAATTAAAGTTTTTATAAGGAGCCAGGAACTTTCTGATTGTTAAGGTGATATTCTGCACAAAAGTGCTTACACAAAACTTACAATCAATTTCCCTTAAGTCTTATTATGATGGCAAAAACATGGATGTCACTGGCGCTGTGCGTCGGTATGATCACAACTTCTGCATTTGCGGCACCGTTAAATCCCGGCGACCGTGATTATATTCAGAACCAGCAACAGCAACGTTTGCAAAATGACCAGCAGCAGCGTGACGCATTGTGGAGTGCTACCGCGCCGCAGAGCACGCCAGCAGTGGATTCCGGCCAGGCCGGCCCCTGCTTTCCGGTGCAGCATATCGCTATTCGCAACGCCACGCTAATTTCTGCCAGCCAGCAGCAATCGCTGGCCGCACCTTATATTCATCGCTGCCTGAACTTAACCGAAATTAATTCGCTGGTGCATACCATTTCTGACTGGTATATGCAGCGCGGTTATATCACCAGCCGGGCATTTTTAATTGAACAGGATTTATCGCAGGGCGAGTTAATTATTCCGGTGCTGGAAGGGAAGCTGGATGCCATTCGTCTCGACGGCCAGCATCCGCGTTCATTACAGATGGCATTTCCCGGCCTGGAAAGCAAGGTGCTTAACCTGCGCGATATTGAGCAGGGCATGGAGCAGATTAACCGCGTGCGCACGATGCCGGTGCAGATCGAAATACAGCCGTCGCCTAAAACCGGTTATTCGGTAGTCAATCTAACGGCCAAACCGGAATTTCCGATCAGCGCATCATTAGGTTTCGATAATAGCGGACAGAAAAGTACCGGCGTTGGTCAGCTCAACGCGTCGCTGACGGGAAACAATCTGCTGGGACTGGCTGACCGCTGGTTTATCAGCGGCGGGCGTAGCAGCGCCTTCAGCGACTGGCGTGATGCGCAGAACCTGCAGGCGGGTGTCAGCGTGCCCTACGGCTACGGCTTACTCGATTATAGCTACAGCTGGAGCAACTATCACAGCAGCTTCGTTAACAACGGCTTTACCTGGCTGAGCAACGGCGACAACGTGTCGCACCAGCTTAACGGTTCATGGGTGCTGTTCCGTAACGGCGATATCAAAACCGGCGTTCAGCTCGGCCTGAATCATTACTCCAGTCACAACTATCTCAACAATACCCTGTTGCAGAGCAGCAGCCGCAAAATCACCAGCGCGCAGCTGGGACTCAATCACACGCAGAAAATCCTCGGCGGCGTCGCCACGCTCAACCCAACGTTCAGCCGCGGCATGCCTTGGTTCGATGCCGAAGATGACGCGGGCAAGACCGGCGATCTGCCCAAAGCGCAGTTCCGCAAGTGGAGCATCAGCGGCAGTTTCCAGCGGCCGCTGGCTGACAAACTGTGGCTGCTCAGCAGCATTTACGGTCAGTGGTCGCCGGATCGGCTGTACGGCAGTGAACGCCTGACGCTGGGTGGCGAAAGCTCGGTGCGCGGTTTTAAGGAGCAGTATCTCTCCGGTGATGCCGGTGGCTATCTGCGCAACGAACTGAGTTACAGCCTGTTCACGCTGCCGGTTCTGGGCGACGTCAGTGCGCTGGCCGCCATCGACGGCGGCTGGTTAAAGAGCGACGCGCAGAACCGCGAGTCCACCGGCACCTTGTGGGGCAGCGCGCTAGGTCTCAGCACGCGTGGCCGCAACTTCTACACCCAGTACACCGTCGGCATTCCGCTTAGCTATCCCGGCCATCTCCAGCCGGATCACGTCAGCATTTACGCCCGCGTCGGGCTGGTTTTCTAAGAGGCAAAGATTATGGACGATCGTCAACCCGTTTCCCTCGCCCGTCGCGCGCTGAGTTACCTGATTTGCTATCTGGTGGCGGTCCAGCCGATGCTGCCTGCTTTCGCCGCGCAAATTACGCCGGTAACACCGGGCACAAAAATGGATGCCGCCGGCAACGGCGTGCCGGTGGTGAATATCACCACGCCCAACGGCGCCGGGATTTCGCATAACCAGTACCAGCAGTACAACGTTGGCAAAGAAGGTTTAATCCTCAATAACGCCACCGGCCAGCTTACCCAGACGCAGCTTGGCGGCCTGGTCCAGAACAACCCCAACCTTAAAGCCGGGCACGAAGCGCAGGCGATCATCAACGAAGTGGTTGGCGCTAACCGCTCGCAGTTGCAGGGCTACACCGAAGTGGCGGGTAAAGCCGCTAACGTGATGGTGGCCAACCCGTACGGCATTACCTGTAACGGCTGCGGCTTTATTAACACACCGAACGTCACGCTGACCACCGGTAAACCGCAGCTGGATGCCAACGGCAATCTGGCTGCGCTGGAGGTGACGAAAGGATCGGTGATCGTCGAAGGTCAGGGACTGGACGGCAGCAGCGCCGATGCGGTGTCGATCGTCGCGCGCGCAACGGAGATCAACGCCGGGATCCATGCGAAAGATCTGTCTGTTACGGTCGGGGCAAACCGCGTGGGTACAGATGGTTCCGTCACGCCGATTGCCGGTGAAGGTGCGGCGCCGTCGGTGGCGGTGGATACCGGCGCGCTTGGCGGCATGTATGCCAACCGCATTCATCTGGTGTCGAGCGAAAAGGGCGTTGGGGTTAACCTCGGTAACCTGGTGGCGAAGCAAGGTGATATTCAGCTGGATGCCAGTGGTAAACTGACGCTCAACAACAGCCTGAGCAGCGGCGCGCTGACGGCAAATGCTGAATCAGTGACGCTTGGTGGGGAAAACAAAGCGTCCGGACAGGTCGCGCTCGGTGCACAGCAGGATGCAACGCTCAACAAAGGGACGCTGGTCAGCGACGCCGGAGTAAGCGTCACGGCGAAAGGAAATCTCACCACCAATGGCACCAGCATCACGGCAGGACGTGATATTCAGCTGAGTGGCGCAACCGTTGTCACGGACAGCAATGCCGTCGCGAAAGCCGGTAACGATATCAGACTGCAGGCGCAGGATCGGATCAGCAACAGCGGCCAGCTGACGGCCGGAAAAAACCTCAATATCTCGGCAAAACAACTCGATAATCGCGGCATGCTGGCCGGTAACACCACCGGCATTAGTACAAGCAGCCTGCAGAATGGTAAGGGCGCGGCCATCTCCGGCGCAGAGAGTCTAAGCCTCAGCAGCGACAGTCTGCTGAATCAGGGCGTATTGTCAGCGCCGGTGCTCTCACTCAGCAGCGTGCAAACCGACAACAGCGGGCTAATTCAGGGCAGCAAAGCGCTGACCTACAGCGGCAACCGCCTGAATAATCTGGCGGGCGGCACCCTGAGTTCGGATAACAGCTTTGCACTCAATCTGCCGCAGCTGAGTAACAGCGGGCTCATCACCAGCAAGGCAGCACTGACGCTGGGTGGCGACGCGCTCACCAACAGCGGAGAAATCAACGCTGCCAGCCTGTTTGCCTCAAACGCGCAGCTGAATAATCAGCAGGGCGGCCTGCTGCTCGCGGATAACACCCTCAGTCTTCAAAACGCTGCGCTGACCAATGACGGTCAAATCGCCGCAGCGACAACCACTGTTGATGCCAGTACGCTGAACAACAGCGGCACGTTGCAGGGCAAACAATCGCTGCAGGCCAGCGGCAAGGTGATAACCAGCAGCGGTACGTTACTGAGTGACGGCAAATTAACCATCGCAGCAGACACGCTCACTAACCGGGGCCAGCTGCAAGGACAACAGCTGGCGGTGACGGCGGGCAACTGGCATAACAGCGGCAATGCGTTGAGTGCGGGTGAAGGCGTACTCAACGCCGCAACGCTTGATAACAGTGGCAAAATTCTTGGTCAGCAGAACCTACAGCTCAAAGCAGATTCGGTTGATAACAGCGGCTGGCTGCTGGCGCAGGCGCTCAGGCTTCAGGGCGATTTGGTTAACAGCGGGCTGATTCAGGGCAGTGATGCACTGACCGTGATGGGCGATAAGCTCAGTAATAAAACCGGCGGCCAGTTATTGAGTGCCGGCACGCTGACTGCTCAGGCTGGAAGCCTGGATAATCAGGGCAGCATTCAGGCCGACATGCTTGATATGCGGCTGCAAAGCTGGCAGAACGCCGGCAGTGCTCAGGCGACCACGCAGTTCCTTGGTACGCTGAGCGGCGCGCTGGATAACAGAGGCACGCTGCTGAGCCAGAACGATTTTGCCCTCATCAGCGATAAAATTACTAATAGCGGTACGTTGGCGGCTAACCGACTCAGCATCACGGCACCTCAGCTGACCAACGCCGGACTGCTGCAGGGTAACAACTCGCTCTTACTGAACAGCGCGAATATCACCAACGCCTCCAGCGGTCAGCTTATTAGCGGCGGTTCGCTTACGCTTTCCCCGGTACAGCTGACCAATGCGGGCCTGTTACAGGTGGCGGATGACTTCAGCCTTAATGGCCGTGACCTCACCAACAGCGGACGCATCACCGCAACCAATCTGAAAGCAGACCTGAGCGGCACGCTGAATAACAGTGGTTCGATTGCGGCACAGCAGTTGAACGTTTCAGGTGATGTGCTGAAGAATCAAAGCCTGCTCCAGGGTGACAGCGGACTTAACGCGAATTTCAGGCAGTTCAGCAACCTGAGCGCGGGGCAGCTACTGAGCAACGGTATTCTTGCAGTGAAGGGCGCCACAGCTGATAACGCCGGTGTGTGGCAGGGCAACAGCATTGACTATCAGTTTGGCTCGCTGACCAACAGTGGCACGGTTTACGGTATTGACGCACTTAAAGGCCAATCTGACGGGCTGCTGGATAACCGTGGCAGCCTGACTGCGGGCGGCAACGCCAGCCTGACGGCGAGTAACCTGCAAAACAGCGGTAAGGTGCTTGCCGATAATCTGGTACTGCGCGGAAATAACCTTAGCAACAGTGGCTTATGGCAGGGAACATCCTCGCTGGATGCGCAATCGCGCGGCGCTTTAACACAGGCGGCTGGCGGCAAAACGCTGACCGGCGGTGACCTGCTGCTGAACGCTGCCGACCTCAACACGGCGGGCACAATCCAGGGTGACAATGCGCAAATCAGCGCAGGACGCTGGCAGAATCAGGGCTCGCTGCTGGGCACCGAAGGCGTGTCTGCGGACGTTACGGGTGAGCTGCGCAACAGCAGTGAAATATTGTCGCAGGGCACGGCACAGGTCAGCGCGCAGAACCTGAATAACAGCGGCTCGCTGCTGGCGGATAAAGCGATGACGCTGAGTGGCGATGCGCTGAATAACAGCGGCAGCGTGCAGGGCGAAACGCTGGCTATTACCCCGGCCAGCGTGACCAATCAGGGCAGTCTGATTGGCTTACAATCACTGACTATCGGTCCGGCGCTGGCCCGTGGTTTCCGCATGCTGGCGGTACAGTCGCAGCCCGCACGTGAATTAATCAACAACACCGGCGGTCAGCTACTTACGCAGGGCGCGCTGAACATTACCGGTGATGTCATCACCAACAACGGCAGCTGGCAGGGACAGCAAATCCTGCTGAACGCCACCCGCCTGGCTAACAACGGCGCGATTCAGAGCGCGGGCGATCTGACGCTCAACCTCAGCGATGCGCTGACGTCCGCCACTGGCAGTAAAATCACCGCGAACGGCAACGCTGCGCTCAACGCACTCAGCCTCACCAATCAGGGGCAGTGGATTGCCGGAAACCTGACGCTGAAAGGCACGACGCTGAACAACGGTGGAGAAATCTCCGGCGTTAACGGACTGACGGCAGTGCTCGGCGGCACGCTGACGCAGCAGCAAAATGGCGCGCTGTTATCAGGTGGCAAACTGGATGTTCAGGCGGCGACGGCTAGCAATGATGGCCGCATTCAGGGCGGTGATCTGACGATCACCACTGGAACACTGACTAACAACGGGCGGTTGCAGGGAGATAACAGCCTGTTGCTGACCACCCGTGGCCGCATCACCAACAACAATAGCGGGACGCTGATAAGCCAGAGCGTTCTGACGCTGACCACGCCAGAGCTGTATAACTACGGCCTGATTCAGGGCACCACCAACCGCATCACCGCCAGCAGCAGCGCGACCAACAGCGGAAAAATGCTGTCCGCTGGTGAACTTACGCTCACCACGCCTCAACTCACCAATAGCGGCTGGTTGCAGGCAGCGCAGCTGACGCTGAATGCTGCCAACGCCAGCAACAGCGGCACCTTGCTGGCCGATCAGCAGGGAACCTTAACCGGCTCGCAACTGCTGAATCAGGGAACTGCGCAGGGTGGCTCGCTGGCGGTCAATTATAGCCAGCTCAACAACAGCGGCACGCTGCTGGGTGTCAATCAGCTGAACGTGAAGACCAGCCAGGTCACGCAGCAGGCAGCGGGTAAACTTTTCAGCGGCGGCAACCTGCTGCTTGAAAGTACCGGATTCGATCAGTTGGGCCAAGTGGTGGCGCTGGGCGATGCCACGCTGAAACTCATCAACAGCTTTACTGCACGCAGCACGCTGGCTGCGGGTAATCGCCTGACGGTAACCAGTAACGGAGCGATTGAGAACCAGGGCACATTACAGGGGCAGGCACTGACGTTGAGTGCTGGCGGCGATCTGACGAACAACGGCCAGCTCACCACCGGAACCGGTGACAGCAGCCTGAGCGGTAACCGCATCAATATGAACAGCGCGGGCTCGCTGCAGGGTGGCGGCAACATTACGCTGGCCAGCCGCAGCGACGTAGCACTCAATGGCTTCACCGGCACGCGTGGCAGCCTCACCATTTCCTCGCCAGGCAGCATTGTGAATACGGCGTTACTTTACGCCGGACAGAATCTCAACCTGTACGCCAACAGCATTCAAAATCAGCGTGGCGATATGCTGGCAGGTAACAGTCTGTGGATGCAGCGCGACGCGGCGGGGAATGCCAATGGCGAGGTGATCAATACTTCGGGAACCATTGAGTCTGAGAGTGGTGATATCACGATTAAAACCGCACATCTGCTGAATCAGAGAGACGGATATCTGGTCACGGAGGAAACGCATCAGTATTTTGACGGCAGCGCTGCTTACATCGATTTACCCTTTTCTACGTTTGATCCAACGCAGTACACCTTAACCAAATATGTGAGCTGTGGAGGAGGGCGCAACGATAGCTGCCATACGAGCTATCCCTTAACCCTTAATGAGGATCAGCATCAGCAAAAGGTACTTGTCGAAGAGAAAATTGTAGGCGCGACTGCCAGTGGAGGAGCCGCAAGAATCGCAGCAGGTCGCGATATAATGGCCAGCGCTACAACGCTTGATAATGTAGCCAGTGATATTCTGGCGGGCAGGAACGCTTTCTTATCTGGTGATAGTCTGAACAACAGCTCCTCTGCGACGGGACGTTATCAGACCTGGCAAACATATGATTGTGGCGCCACAAGGTTTACCAGCTGCAACCAGAATGTCAAAGATGGAAAAATTTCCAACGCCTCCTCTTTCCGTTTTGGCTTTATAGGTCAACCTGAATATGTCTCAGTTGAGGACGGATATAGCTATCGTGCCGTCATTCAAGCAGGCGGCAACGTTAACGCCAGCTTCAGCGGTGATATCAGCAATACTTCCACGACTTCCAACGCCGGCTGGACAGGCACCACTGTCAATGCGCCTGCATTAAATCAGCTCGCCGCGATCGGCCAGGTGGCAGCTCAGCAGCGTCAGCAGCTCGCCGCCACAAATAAAGTGGCGATTAATTCTCCTGAATGGCGCGACCAGCTGCAAAATGCCCTGCAGCAGGTCAACGGTGGCACATCGCTGCAAAATGCACAGTCTGAAACCGTTGGGCTCTCAAGTCACAATGGCAAACAACAGGGCAACGCGAACCTTGGGAAAACCGCTGAACTGGCGTCAGGCAGCGCAGTAAAACCATCGGCTCTGGGCAGCTATGGTGCTTCAGCGGTGGATACCAGCGCCTATCCGCTCCCCACCAGTGACAATGGCTACTTTGTCTCTGGCGACAGCAGCAGTCCCTATCTCATCACCGTAAACCCGAAATTAAACGGTTTGGGGCAGCTGGACGCCAGCCTGTTTGGCGATCTCAATCAGTTGCTGGGTAAACAGCCTGGCAGCGCGCCACAGGAAAGCCGTCAGCAGTTTACCGACGTGAATACTTTCCTCGGTTCGTCCTATCTGCTGGACAGGCTGAACCTCAAGCCTGACAACGATTACCGCTTCCTTGGCGATGCGGCATTTGATACGCGTTACGTCAGCAACACCGTTCTTAATCAGACCGGCAGCCGCTATCTGAATGGCGTGGGTTCCGATCTGGACCAGATGCGTTACCTGATGGATAACGCCGCCGCGTCACAGCAGGCTTTAGGCCTGCAGTTTGGCGTGTCGCTTACTGCGGATCAGGTTGCTTCACTGGATAAGAGCATCATCTGGTGGGAAGCCACCTCGGTGAATGGTCAGACGGTGATGGTGCCGAAAGTGTACCTGTCCGAAAAAGATGCGGCGATGAACAACGGCAGCGTGATTGCCGGGAACAACGTGACGCTTTCTGGCGGTAACATCACCAACAGCGCCAGCAGCATTGTGGCGCAGAACGCTGTCAGCGCCGACAGCCAGAACAATATCGCCAACCTTAAAGCCGGGCTGATTAAAGCCGGAGGCGAGCTGAATCTCAGCGCGCTGAATAGCATCAACAACGTCAGCTCGACAATCAGCGGTAAAAAGGTGGCGCTGGAAAGCGTCAACGGTGACATCAACAACACTACCATCAGCTCACAATGGACGATCGGCGGCAACGTGCCAGTGCAGGCAAGCAAGACACTGCTTGGCCAGACGGCGGCGATTACGTCACTGGATGCGCTCAGCCTGAAATCCGGCAACGATATCAACATCACCGGTGCCTCACTGAACGCAGGCGGCGATTTGCTGCTCAATGCCTGGCACGACCTCAGTCTCAACAGCATCGAGACCAGCGAAAGCCGTAAAACGGGTAACAAGGAAACGCATAGCTCCGGAGCTGAACGCACGACCGTTTCCAGCGGCGGCAACCTGACGCTGGTAGCCGGGCAGGATATTACCAGCCAGGCGGCAGCGCTGGCAGCCGAAGGCGATATTGGTCTGCATGCGGGCCGCGATATCAATCTGAATTCCGTAGAAAACCGTTCAGGCGACAGCGAGCGCGGCAGTAAAAAAACGGTTATCAACGAAGCAGTGCGTCAGCAGGGCACTGAAATTGTCAGTGGTGGCAGCACGACGATGCTTGCCGGGAACGACATCACCACTCAGGCCGCTAGCATCACCGCAAACAAAGATATTGGATTACAGGCCGGCCACGACGTAAATATCACCACGGCGACGGAAAGTGATTATGCCTACAAGGAAGAAACTAAAACCAAAAAAGGCCTGTTCAGCAAGAAAACGACTCACACCATCAGCGAAGACAGCTCAACCACTGGAAAAGCTTCTCAGCTAAATGGCGACCAGATTTCAATCGTCGCGGGTAATGACCTGACTCTAAAAGGCTCCACTGTTGTCGGTGAAAACAATGTTGGTCTTAAAGCTGGCAACGATCTCACTATTACGGCGGCAACCGATACCCAGAGCAGCTATCGGCTGAGTGAAACCAAGAAGAGCGGCATGTTTAGCGGTGGCGGGATTGGGGTCACTTTTGGCAGCGCATCCTCGAAACAGCAGCTTAAGCAGGACGGCACTACAGAAAGTCAGAGTGCCAGTACCGTTGGCAGCACGGGTGGCAACGTAACGCTGGTTGCGGGTCATGACGCGCACGTAGCGGGATCGGATGTGATTGCTAAGCAGGACATCAGCCTGGTCGGCGGCTCGGTCACTATCGATCCGGGCAACGACACGTTAACGCGCCGTCAGAGCTTTGAGCAGAAACAAAGTGGTCTGACCTTAAGGCTAACCAGCCCGATTACTGACGCGTTACTGAGTTTGGGGTCTCAGGCTAAAGAGGCCGGACAGGCAGGAGACGATCGTCTTAAAGCGCTTAACGCGGTAAAAATGCTGGAGAGTGGCTGGGCAATGTCAGGCGCGGCAGGACAGTCTGCGGCAGCCCTGGCGAAGGGTGATTTAAATAATGCCGGCATTAAGATTGAGCTGAGCGTCGGTGCCAGCAAAAGCAAGTCTTCTTCAGAATACAACGCCAATACGATTAGCGGCAGTTCGCTTAACGGCGGTGGTAATGTCACTGTGGTTGCCACGGGTGCAAACGGTGCCAGTGGTGACCTGAATTTGACTGGCAGCGGTATCACTGGAGGTAACGTCACTCTTGCCGCAGCGCATGACCTCAACCTGATCGCCGCCAGCAACAATAGCGATCAGAAGAGTAGCAATAAGTCATCTGGCTGGAGTGCGGGCGTACATATTGCTATTGGTCAGGAAACCGGTATTGGAGTGCAGGCCAGCGGGTTCATGGCCAGCGGCTCGGAGAATGGCAACACAACGTCTTACGTTAATAGCCGCGTCAACGCGAAAGATAATCTGACGTTGAGCAGTGGGAACGATACGCTACTCTCCGGAGCTCAGGCGCTGGGTAACCGTATCACCGTTGATGCAGGTAACAACCTCACACTGACCAGCCTGCAGGATATCGACAACTACCAAAGTAAGCAGCAGAGCGCCAGCGGTGGCTTCAGTTTCACCTTTGGCAGTATGACTGGCTCGGCTGGGCTGAGTATTAGCAAGAGCAAAGTTAAGAGTGAATACGCAAGCGTTGGGGATCAGAGCGGTTTGTTTGCGGGTGACGGTGGCTATGACATTTACGTTGGCAATCATACACAGCTGAATGGTGCTGTAATCGCCTCAACCGCCCAAGCGGCAGACAACCACCTGTCTACCGGCACACTGGGCTGGGGAAGCATAGATAATCATGCTTCTTACAGCGCCAGCAGTGCGGCAATGGGTATCAGTGGAGGATATAACAGCAACAATAAACCGGGAGAGCAATATGCAGGCTCCGCGCTGCCGGCTTTAGTGAATTTGAATGGAAGTGCATCCGGCACAACACAATCTGCGATCTCAGCTGGCACCATTACGGTTCGGGATGAACGGAACCAGAAGCAGGATGTAGCGGATCTAAGCCGCGATACCGATAACGCGAACGGCAGTATTGGTAAGATTTTCGATAAGGAAAAAGTCGAAAACCAGATGGCTTTTGCACAAGGCGTACAGGAACTGGCGGGCAAGGTTGTCAGTGATGTCAAAGCTTACAAGCTGGATGAAGCTGCAAAACAGACCTCAGACCGCCTCCTTAAGGAACATCCTGAATACGCCAGTTTATCTAATGAAGATTTCAACACATTGGTTCGCAACGATTCTGGATATAAGGACGTGGCGGATAAGTGGGGTACTGGTGGAACTTATTCGATGGTTGCCAGTGCAGTCGCGGGTGCGCTTGGCGGCTTGAGTGCCAACAACATGGGCGCGGCAGCCAGCGGCGCAATGGCACCATATATTGCTAATGCTATAAAGAAAGCCACTACATCATACAACGCTGACGGCACAGAAAAGACTAATCTGGTAGCAAATACCATGGCGCACGCCGTGGCAGGTGCGATTCTGGCAGAGATTAGCGGTGGAGATGGCGCAGCCGGTGCTGCTGGAGCCGCAGGCGGTGAGCTGATAGCCCGGGCGATAGTGTCGGGAATGTATCCTGGCGTTAAGGCCAGTGACCTTACAGAAAGCCAGAAGCAGACCGTGAGTGCGCTGAGCCAGTTGGCAGCAGGCCTTGCGGGGAGCCTTGCCTCGAATTCATCAGCCGGGATCTCAGCTGGTGCGAGGGCGGGTAAGAATGCCGCAGAGAATAATGCCATGGGTTGCATGGGTTCTAATGAACCGATGTGCATCGGCAAGCCTGATGAAATGCTCTTTACAGGAGGTGGTGGGCGTGGGGGTGCTTCCGCTGTTTCTAAAGAAATTAGTGGTAAAGCGACTCGACCACCTAACATGTCTCCTGAAGGTGCAGGAAGAAATGGTGCATTTAGAGAGGCAAAGCGGCAAGCAGGAATTCCTGTTGGGCAAAATCCAAGTAATGTTTATCCTAATGTTGATAAACGTGGTAATTCTCAACCAGGGTTAATATATGAATTTGATGTGCCAAAGTCAGGCGGCGGTACTGCAAAGGTCTATATAAGAGATGATGCTGGGGGCCATAGTTTTGGCAGTGACAATCCTCAAAATCGGGGTGCACATTTTAATGATCCTAAAGGAAATCATTATGATTACTGATGTGATAGTTAGGCATGCAACAGATATTCAAGAGAAAAACGAAATAGCTAATTTTAGTACTCGGTATAATGTTTTTTTAAAAAATACTTCTGCTATAAGCTGGGAGCTATTAGAGTTTACAAGAAGCAAAGGTGCCGAGGTCTTACTCAAGGAGATGGTTTCTAAGTTAATGAATTTTCACCTTAATAGTTTACTGGTGTTTGTTGAATTTTCTGCACCGCAACCTAAAAATGCGGTTGTTAAACATAAAAAAACTTGGGGGCTGCTGGAGGAAAGGGGAGTGAATAGTACCATGATCAAAAACAAAAAAAACTATTCATTTGATTTTGAAGGTGGACTAAAACTAATTGGTTTTGGCGAAATTGATATTCAAAATAATAATGTCATAGAAAGCCTGATAAAATCGAATGAGGACGTTTTTTTTGCACTTGCAAATAAAAAATCGACTTTACTTCAAGGAGATATTGATTATGATATTAACAAGTCTAAATGGATGGAGGAAATTATTGAGCGCGATGGCATAATATTTTTCCCACTAGGATATAATGATGACACATCTTGTGAGATTGTTGCGCTAGGTAAGAGTAAAAACATTCATCCTTTGAGCAAAAAATGAAAGTTTGGAATGCTGGCCATCATTCTTCAATTCAGATGATGGCCAGTGATGAAATCATTAGAGAATATTTGGGGATGTTACATGGATAAGTAGGCGACACATACGCCATCTTAAATTCGTGGGTTAACACCTGATAATATTCCGTCTTGACATCTTTTTAGACGTTCGTGATAGAAGGTCTTGTTATTTCGGGTGAACAGTACGTTCCTTGCAAAGGGTGGCATTTGACCTAAGTGAATAGCGTCGAGTGCGCGTTTAGGTACCCAATTCAACATAATAAGCATACAGCGTCCCAGCCCCTCAATCAGGAATCAAAACCCTCCATGAACATCAAAATCCAGCAAACCGATCCCCTCTCATCAGAATCCCAGTTACTGGTTGAGAAACTATCAGCCGAACTCGCCAACATTACAGGCGACAACGGCAAAAGTCATTTCAACGCCCAGGAACTCAACAATGAGTGTTCTTTGTGGGTGCTAGCCAGAAATGAAGCCGGCAATGCCGTGGGTTGCGGGGCGTTGCGGTCGCTTGGGAACAATACCGCCGAAGTAAAACGCATGTACTCCGATCGTAGTGTGCCGGGCGTTGGCGCAGCGCTATTGGAGTATCTGGAAACGCGGGCCAAAAGTATGGGATACCGCGAAATTCGGCTATCGACCCGCGTTATCAATAGCCGTGCCGTGGCGTTTTATCACCGTTCCGGCTACGCGCAAATCCAGAGCTATGAACCTTACATCGGCAGAAACGAATCGATCTGTTTTGCTAAAACGCTGTGAGTTTGACAACCTACCAATGGTAAGTTGCTACTAGTAGCTTACCCATGACGGAGGTTGTCGCTATGCATGCTCTGATCGTTACTGCTCATCCGGACCAACATTCACACACGCACCACATCGTTTCGCAGGTGGCACAAGGTATTGCTGCTTGCGGCCACAGCTATGAAATTGCCGATCTGGCGGCGGAGCAGTTCGATCCGCGCTTCAATCAAGCCGATTTTGAACAGTTCAAAAGTGTCGCACCGTCGCCCACCGACGCCGTAGCGGAGCAGCAGCGGCTGGATCGAACAGATGCGCTGGTGCTGGTCTACCTGATTTACTGGTGGTCGTTTCCGGGGCAGCTCAAAGGCTGGATCGATCGCGTATTTACCTAAGGTTGGGCGTAGATGTTGACGGCCAAACCGTGGTGAAAAAGCTCGGCTATTTGCAGGTGCATTTGCTGGCGCTGGGCGCGGCGAGTCATCGCACCTATGTGCGTCGCGGCTATTTTCAGCAGCATGCGCACGCAGATCGATGAGGGGATTTTTGGCTACTGTAGCGCGCCGGTGGTGACCAGCGAATAACTGCTGCCAACCGATGAAAATTATCCCGACGCACACTTCGCGCTGGCACATCAACACGGACAGCGACTTTTCAGCGTGAAGGAACCGGCATGAATCAACCCACTCGGCAGCGCATGACGCATCAGGCACGTCGTCAACAACTGATAGGCGTGGCGTGGAATCTGGTGCGCGAGCAGGGAAGCGATGCGCTGACGTTAGGACGCGTGGCGGAAGAAGCGAGCGTCAGTAAACACCGGCATCGGCGTGCAGGCCAGCGGCTTGGAGAACGGCAACAGAACCGAATACGTGAACAGCCGCGTCAATGATAAAGATAACCTGACGCTGACCAGCCAGCAGGACCGCGCCAGCTACGACAGCAAGCAAAGTTCCACGGGTTTCAGCGCCAGCATCTGCGTGCCACCTATCTGTGCCGGCGTACCGGTGCAGGGCAGCGCCAGCATGAGCGGCAGCAAAATCTATAACGATTACGCCTCCGTGCAGCAGCAGAGCGGTATCACTGCGGGTGACAATGGCTACAACATTTTTGTCGGCAACCACACACAGCTGGACGGCGCGATCATCGCTTCATCCGCAACGCCGGACAAAAACCACCTCAGCACCGGGACGCTCGGCTGGACCAATATTGAAAACCACGCCAACTCGGGCGGCAATGGCTACAGCATGGCGGTCAGTGGCAGCGTGGGCGCTCCTACTGCGCCGGAATCCGGTAGCTTTATTTCAAAATTACCGAACGGTGGGCTGTCGCAGCAGTCGGGTAACAATCCTATGCCTGTAGCGACACTGGAGCAGACTAAAGATCGCGCGAGTTCAACCACCTACAGCGCCATCTCGGCAGGGACGATTGAGATCCGTAATCCTGATGCTCAAAAGCAGGATGTGTCGCAAATCAGCCGTGATACCGCCTCTGCGGAGAATGCGCTGAAGGATAAGTTTGATGCGCAAAAGGCCGAGGACAGTATGGCCGTGCAGCGTGAAATGGCCGTGCTGGGTCAGCAGGTCATTCAGCAGACGTTCGACTACCTCAAGCTCCAGGCGAAGCAGCAGGAGCGCGACAAGCTTAAGAACGATAAAGCGTTCAATGAAATGACGACACTGGAGCAGGAGAAATATCTCAGCGAGCGTGACAAAGAGGTCGAAAAACAATATGGCATCGGTTCGGACCTGCAAATAGCGGCGCAGGCCATCAGCGGCGTGTTTGCCGGTCTCGCGGGTGGAAACGTCAGCGGCGCAGTAGCGGCCGGGGCAGCACCGTTGCTGGCGAAGATGGTGAAAGTGGTGTCTGAAGGCAATGAGCCAATGCGCGTGATTCTGCACACTCTCGCATCAGGTTTAATTGCCAAAGCACAGGGCGGCAGCGCAACAGGCGGAGCTGCCGGAGGATTAGTCGCCGGTGTAATGAGTTCAAGTGACAAGCTGAGCCAGATGTTCTTTGGCAAATCTGTTTCTGAACTCTCTGAAGATGAAAAAATGCTGGTCGCCAACATCGTTACTCTGGCGGGTGCAGTGGCTGGAGGCGCGGTTGATGGGCGGGTTGGTGTTGTAAGTGGTGCATCAGCGGGTAGGACGGAAGTTGAGAATAACTATCTTAGCGACAAACAAAAGACTCAGAGGGAGAAAGAACTTGAAGAGTGCCAGGGCCAAATTTGCCTTGTTCAGGTTGGAGTAAAATGGACTGCTATTAGTTTAGGTCAGGATGGAAGCTTTGCTGCTGGGATGATAGCCGGTGTCCCTGTGAGTTTATATGACACTATAAAGAGTGTTGTTAAAACGGCTAGTAGCCCAGTTGAAACCTACGAGGCACTAAAAACGCTATTTAATAGCGATGATCTGCTAGGTAACATCGCGGATGCTGTCAAGCAGTCCTATATTGAACGCATTGACCAATTGGTAATGGAATATCAAAAAGCTGGAGCTAGCGGTTCGTTTAATGCGGGAGTTGAAGGTGGTAAGCTAGTTGCGGATATAGCCGGGCTGCTTGCTGGCGGTGGTGGTATCGCTAAAGTCACTGGCAGTGTAACGGAAAAAATCGTAGCGAAAGTAGCCGGCCATGCTGAGTTGATTGCAGCGAAAGCTAGCAATGAAGCTCACAATGCGGCGAAATATGCTGCTCTAAAGCTAGATTTAAAAACGACTGAAGCAGCGAATGATCTTGTGGATAGTTTACGAAACACAGGAAAACTACCTGATAATTATGTAAACAAATCTCAAGCTATTGAAAATGGCTGGAAGGCAGGTAAAGCTTTAAATAACACATCCCCCGGGAAGCAGATTGGAGGGGATATATTTGAAAACTCGAACAATTTATTACCTTCTGTACAGGGAAGAGTATGGCGCGAAGCAGATATTGGCATAGATAATACGATGTCAAGAGGCAATCAAGCAGGGACAAGATTGTTGTATTCAGACGACGGGTTGCTATACATCACGACAGACCATTATGAAACAGCCACATCTATAGGTAAGTGGAAATGAGTAAAAACGATGTAGTTTTAGATGGGTTAAAGATATTTAGCGAATCAGATGTACACCGGTATTTAGCCGATTTACTGGACTTCGGTCCTTATTATGGTTCAAATTTAGACGCTTTATGGGATCGTTTAAGTACAGATGTGGAAAGACCAGTAAAAATAACATGGGTGCATTCGGAATTATCAAAGCAACGTCTTGGGGATAGATTTGATAAAATCATCCAAATATTCGAGCGGACAAAAAAACAAGACATTGATTTTTCATGGGATGATAAGTTTGATTACGTGCTGGAGTAATTATTGATCTCAGCCTTATGGCTGATATTTAATGGGGGCAATCGAGGATATCCTGCGTTAAATCGAAGATTAACAAACTGACATTACTAACCGATCGCTGTACCCGATACTAGGTGCAGGTAATCGGGACGTGACGACTTCGCTGGACAGCAGTAAAGCCAGCAGCGACAGCAAATCCACCCAGTACGGCGTGACGGTGCAAATGTCAGGCTATGGCGTGAGCCTCGCACAGGCAGCAGATAAGGTTGTGGATTCGCACAAGAACAGCAGCGATCCGCGCCTGCAGGCAATTTATGCAGCGCAGGCGGCGATGACCGCGCTTTCGGCATACACGCAGAGCAGTGCGGCGGTAAAAGTCACCGTCAGCGCCACGGCCGGCAGCAGTCACCAGTCGATGGAGCAGAACAGCAGCGAACAGAGCGGCACCGTTCTTAAGTCCGGCGGTGATACTTCTCTGACTGCAAAGCAGGATATTACCGGCCAGGGTGCAAAAATCAGTGGCGACAATGTCTCACTCAGCGCAGGCCGCGATATCGCACTAAGCAGCAGTGAGGACAACAACAGCCAGAAATCCAGCAGCGGTGGCAGCCACTACGGCGTAGGCGTCGGGTTTGGTCTCGGCGGCAGCCAGAACGGCTTCTCAATTGAGCTGGCCGCCAGCCAGAGCAGCGCTAAAGGCAACGGCAGCAGCGTTACCCACCATAACAGCGAAGTGACGGCAGCGGGCGACCTGACGGTGAAAGCGGGTCAGGACGTCACACTCAACGGTGCCAACCTGAACGGCAACCACGTGGACCTGGATGCAGGCCGTAACCTTGAGATTGCCAGCCAGCAGGACCGCGCCAGCTACGACAGCAAGCAAAGTTCCACGGGTTTCAGCGCCAGCATCTGCGTGCCGCCTATCTGTGCCGGCGTACCGGTGCAGGGCAGCGCCGGCATGAGCGGCAGCAAAATCTATAACGATTACGCCTCCGTGCAGCAGCAGAGCGGTATCACTGCGGGTGACAATGGCTACAACATTTTTGTCGGCAACCACACACAGCTGGACGGCGCAATCATCGCTTCATCCGCAACGCCGGACAAAAACCACCTCAGCACCGGGACGCTCGGCTGGACCAATATTGAAAACCACGCCAACTCGGGCGGCAATGGCTACAGCATGGCGGTCAGTGGCAGCGTGGGCGCTCCTACTGCGCCGGAATCCGGTAGCTTTATTTCAAAATTACCGAACGGTGGGCTGTCGCAGCAGTCGGGTAACAATCCTATGCCTGTAGCGACACTGGAGCAGACTAAAGATCGCGCGAGTTCAACCACCTACAGCGCCATCTCGGCAGGGACGATTGAGATCCGTAATCCTGATGTTCAAAAGCAGGATGTGTCGCAAATCAGCCGTGATACCCCCTCTGCGGAGAATGCGCTGAAGGATAAGTTTGATGCGCAAAAGGCCGAGGACAGTATGGCCGTGCAGCGTGAAATGGCCGTGCTGGGTCAGCAGGTCATTCAGCAGACGTTCGACTACCTCAAGC
Organism: Candidatus Pantoea symbiotica; assembly: GCF_056491525.1. Classification (NCBI taxonomy): domain Bacteria; kingdom Pseudomonadati; phylum Pseudomonadota; class Gammaproteobacteria; order Enterobacterales; family Erwiniaceae; genus Pantoea; species Candidatus Pantoea symbiotica. The sequence goes on along the minus strand of NZ_JBSZHR010000003.1, from coordinate 580,477 downwards.
TCCAGGCGAAGCAGCAGGAGCGCGACAAGCTTAAGAACGATAAAGCGTTCAATGAAATGACGACACTGGAGCAGGAGAAATATCTCAGCGAGCGTGACAAAGAGGTCGAAAAACAATATGGCATCGGTTCGGACCTGCAAATAGCGGCGCAGGCCATCAGCGGCGTGTTTGCCGGTCTCGCGGGTGGAAACGTCAGCGGCGCAGTAGCGGCCGGGGCAGCACCGTTGCTGGCGAAGATGGTGAAAGTGGTGTCTGAAGGCAATGAGCCAATGCGCGTGATTCTGCACACTCTCGCATCAGGTTTAATTGCCAAAGCACAGGGCGGCAGCGCAACAGGCGGAGCTGCCGGAGGATTAGTCGCCGGTGTAATGAGTTCAAGTGACAAGCTGAGCCAGATGTTCTTTGGCAAATCTGTTTCTGAACTCTCTGAAGATGAAAAAATGCTGGTCGCCAACATCGTTACTCTGGCGGGAGCAGCGGCTGGAGGCGCGGTTGATGGGCGGGTTGGTGTTGTAAGTGGAGCATCGGCGGGTAGAACGGAAGTTGAAAATAACTATCTGAGTGTGTCGGAAAAATCAGAACTTGAAATAGCGAAGCAAAAACTTAAAAACAGCCGAGACCCGGCAGAGCGTGAGCAAGCTGAGAAAGATATTACCCGATTAGCGGAACTCAATTTTTCAAGGGATGAGAACGTGATAGCGGTTTGTAGCAATGGTCAGGCGGCAAGTGCGGGTTGTGCTAGCGCTAGGTTGAAGGCTTATGCTGTGAAGGTTGAGTACGAAAGCACCGGCAACTATAACTCGAAAGCCAGCCAGATGTATGCCGATGCTTACGGCGAGATAGTAAACCTGCTGAACATCACCAGCGTTGATGCGCAAAATCAGCAGCAGGTGAAAGATGCGATGGTGAACTATGTCATGGGGTATCTCCATACTGATAAAGCCGCGGCATCTGCATACATTGAAACCTATGATGGGATGAAGCTAGTTATTGCATCTGTCGCGCCAGTGCTGGGTGCTGCTGCTGCCGGAAAACTAAACGGATTAATCGCTGAAAGTTCAATCAACCTGGCAAATCAGAAATATGTTGATATCCTTTCGCCTGAAGCTAAGCAGCATATTTTATATGGAGATGGGCCGACTAGCGGGGGGCATTTATACCCCCGGAAATCCAGGAAAAACAGTATTTCCACAAGATTGGACAGCCGATAAGGTTGTACATGAAATAGGTGATATTGCTACTTCACCGGACACTGTCTGGTATGCCCAAACTGGTACTGGTGGTAAATATACCAGTAAAGGGGACCCTGCTAAGTGGGTTGCATACGAAGAGCGAGATGGAGTACGTATTCGTGTCGTCTACCAACCCGCTAATGGTAAAATAATAACTGCATTCCCAGATAGTAACCCAATGCCACCATACAAACCGGCAAAACAATAGAGGTAAATTAGGGATGTTTGCTGATCGAATAACTAACTTTGGACGCAAGCTTGATGACAAGTTAGACCAGGAGCTTTTAAAAGGTGCTTTGGATTATATAAATTTTAATGAGGAGCCCTTGGCTTTGGAGATTCTCTGTGATCATATATGTGAGTATGACGTAGCACTCAATCAAGCAGAGTATGACGAAGTGATAGCGCTTGCAAAAGACATGGGGTTAGATGTGAATGATGTTCCATTTAGGCATATGAAACAGTTGGTTGTATGATAAAAACCCCGGTCACCAAACCGGGGTTTTACCTTATCACCCAGCAGTTGTCAGCTAAGTGTTCATCTCTACCAACCTCGGGATCTCCACGATTTTTCGGCCAACCTGAACCCATGTGCCATCATTCAGTGCACCTCCGGAGGATGGCCCGTTACGTTGTGGTTCCCCTGCTTTCGAACATAATGCACGGTTTAAAGTCGGTGGTAGGTCGCAGGCGCGTTAACTCCTGTCTTACCAAACGCTGAGCTATCGCAAGCTGCAGGATAATATTCCTTTATTTGTGGCAACGCTGAGGCAGAGTAAAGGTTGAACAGTTTCGATACTAAGATCAAAGCCACCGTATGCTTTTAATGTTGACTAACTGTAGACTTAAGTTCTTAGTTTTGAGCGTAATTATCCATGAAGTCGACCATAGCGCCGGAATGAGCGTCAACATGCCGGATATATCGCATTACCGTTTCTGGTTTCTTCCACGTACCTTCCTGCATAATTTGCGCAGTGCTATATTTTTTGTGGCCATATCGACCGCAGCGCCCACGCGAGTGCTGTGGCCTGACCATCCCCGATACCGATAACAATTTTTATTTGGCGGCGCATCCTGCCCGGAGCCAGCTTCACGCCATGCGCGGGCAAAAATATCCTCCATCGTGCGGGTAGACAAAGGCTTTAGAGTTAGGGCTGTCGCACAATTAGTTCGATGAACAGGACCGAAGATAAATGCATCAGGATTAGCAATCAGCCCTGATTTGTTTATCCACTAGGTCAACCTATGCAATAACAGATCTCCCAGCGCCTTTATCAGGCCTCCGGTCATCACAAGTTTTTGGTCCCGGCCACATCTAGAAAGATTCGGCCATCTTGCGTGAGAGAGATGCCGCACACGCAGATGTCCAAGTTCACTGACACGCAGCAACGTGGTATATGCCACATGCAGAAATGCCAAATCGCGGCTCTGCTCCATCTTGTTGGAGCCTGACCAGCAGCAGTCCCTATCTCATCACCGTAAACCCGAAATTAAACGGTCTGGGGCAGTTGGACGCCAGCCTGTTTGGTGACCTCAATCAGTTGCTGGGTAAACAGCCTGGCAGCGCACCACAGGAAAGCCGTCAGCAGTATACCGACGTGAATACTTTCCTTGGCGATGCGGCATTTGATACGCGTTACGTTAGCAACACCGTTCTTAACCAGACCGGCAGCCGCTATCCAAAGCTATCTATCTGGTAATCAAAAGGGATATTTGACACTTAACTACCAATCTTCCTCTGCGATTGGTATTAGTGTTACAAATGGCTCAACAAGTGTAGTTCAGGCAACAAATGCAAAAGTTGTTATTGGAAGAGATTCTTCTATGCCTGATGGGTATAAAATTATTACAGGATATCCAACACCGTGAATATTGAAGAAAAGTATCCATCATTGAATTATTTTTTAACAAGTTATTTCCATCAGGATTTTGATGTGCTGTTCGGTAGCGCTGATGAAACCATAGCAGCTTATCGAGTGACGGAAACAGCAGAAGAGCAGTCGAAGATGAAAACTGAAATAGAAAATCTGATTGTACTTGCTCTGCCAGAGGACAAATTGCAGGACATATTGCTTAATAAAATGGATTGTAACTATTACTACCCTAATGCATGGGACTCATCAGAATCGTGGCTGCAACACATTGCTGATCAGTTAAGCTAAAAAAATCCCGGCCACCGAGCCGGGATTTTACATTATCAGCCAGCTATCGCCAGCCGGATGATCATCTCTTCCGGCTGCGTGATCACCTCGATCTTCTGCCCGGTCTCAAACCCCAGCGCCGCCATCCATTACCCCTTCAGGGGGATGGCCGGTGGCTGCGTGAAGTTTCGGTAATCTCGCACATAACCTGCGTTGTAAAGCCGGTGACAGCTTGCGGGCGTATGACACCTCTGACTTCTGATGCAGTTCAGCCATAGTAACTCGCTCCTCTAGTCGTTGTGGCTAGCGGGTTGTCGACGTCTTACCACGTTCAGTCCGCGCCAAAAATTCTCTCTGTCAGCTGCCTATCTCCTACTGCTGCGCTTAAGCACGTTGTTGAGGTAATGCCTGACTAAAATCGAAGAAAACGAGGTAAAGATCACTGACAATGCCGAAAAAAGAAAGTAGGATTTAATCCTACTTAGCGGAGTGAAGGTGTTCCAATGAGAACAACACAGCAGATGAGTATCACGCTGCCGAATGAAATGGCGGCACAGGTGAAAGCACGCGTTGCCAGTGGCGAATATGCCTCAGAGAGTGAAGTTATCCGGGAAGGTCTGCGGGCGCTGATGGCTCGTGATAATGCGGTGGAACAATGGCTGCGGGAAAAGGTAGTACCGGCCTGGGAAGCACTGCAACGCGGTGAAACAGAAAGCCTCAGTGGTAACGATATCAGGGACAGACTGAAAGCCGAGCACAGGAAGGCAACCGGAGAGTAAAAATGGACTACAGGGTAGTATTCGCACCGGAAGCGGAAGAACAACTGGCGGAACTGTATCGATACATCGCAACGGCGGCGACACCGGAAACGGCTCTGAGCTATACGGAAGGCGTTATCAGTTACTGTGAGTCTCTGGAGCGTTTTCCGCATCGGGGAAATCGCCGGGACGATATCCTGCCAGGGCTGAGAGTTACGAACTATCGCAAGAGAACAATCATCGCCTTTATGGTCCGAGATAAGACAGTGAGTGTTCTGGGTGTATGGCACGGCGGGCAGGATTACGAAAATGATCTGCTTAGCGATGAAGCGGACTGAGTGTCAGGGGCGCAGTAATGGGTTCGTCGGCTCTTTATAAGCATGCTGTGTTCTATCCTGGGGTAGAGAGCCTTTGCATGGAGTGAGCAATCGTCTATTGCCAGGCGAATTATCATCTGCCCGGTTCGGTTTTGGTCAGGGTGAGCAAACACAAAATCGGTAACGGGTGCATCAGGTGAAGGGCAGCAGCAATCACAGCGGCAGCACTGATGTAATGCACGGCGGCCGATTATTCATAACATTGGCAAAAAGCGCATCGGGGCAAAAAACTCTGCTCCCGGAAACGCACCGACAAAAATGCGCTGCAAACTGCTGACTGCACAGGGAAAAGCGGTGAACGTCGGCTGACTCCGCAACGGAAGATATTGTTGTTGAGAATAATACGCTGACTCTTAAGCAGAACCAGTCACGCGCTCACGAAATGACACAGTGCAGGGGCAATTCTGACTGTGAAAAGAACGTGATTGAAAAGTATAAAAAGCTAAATGCAGAGCAGCATCAGAGTGTTATTGGATGCACAGGCGCTCTGGATTGTGTCAACAAAGCTAATGAAGTTAGCCAATTAATGACGGATTATGCCAATCGCATAAACGAGTTAATGGCAAGCTAAGTGCAGAAGAACAGTACGAACTTTCAATCCTTCAGGTTACTTCAATTCAGCTGGAAGCGGATAGGTTGGCTGCTATTCACAATGCATTGATGTCGGGGGACTCTCCAGAAGCGAAGCAGCTTGCTATAAACTCTCAAAGTGTTATCTGACTCTGTTGTTGTAGGATGTAAGGGGACTGTTGTTATGGTATATACAGACCCAACACTGGGCTATTAAGTAGAGTTTATGGATGCGAATGGTGAAACGTTATATGTTTTAACCGTGTATCCAGATGACATCCAATTGTTGGAGTAATATTATACTTTTATAAAGTAAATCCCGGCCAACTAAATGGGATTTATTTTAAGAACGAGTTTCTACAGCTTAACGTCATTTTAACTTGAGCACACTTGAGCTTGTTGTAATTAGACCCGACGACTGGAGATAGGAGTAAGATTGGTAATGGTCATCTTGATATAGAATAGGAAATAAAAATGAAGGCTATTTTGAAAAGTATTTCAAATGACGATTTTGAATTGGATAATTTTCATCCGGAAAATGAGCAGTGTTTTTCTCTCCGGTTGTTATTGCGTATTGGAGGTGAAGATAGCTCTGGGGCAGACAACTTTGATCTCCGTATATGCACCCCGGAATGGCTCTGCAAGCACCTCTGGCTTCCGGAACTGATACGGCATACGCTTCTGGTACGTAAATACGATCTGGATGAAATTAAAAAAAACATCACAGGCTACATCGATCGGTGTGAAGGCAATGACTGGATGGAGATAGCACAAAAGCTCTCTCACTTTTTTGCTTGGGAATATGAAGACTATCAGTCTTAAATAAAATATCTCGAGGAATCGCGTCAAGATCGTTTTACCAGCCACTTACTCATTAGTAAACCGGATGCTCAAAAGCAGGACGTGTCGCAAATCAGCCGTGATACCGCCTCTGCGGAGAATGCGCTGAAGGATAAGTTTGATGCGGAAAAGGCCGAGGACAGTACAGCCGTACAGCGTGAAATGGCCGTGCTGGGACAGCAGGTCATTCAGCAGACTTCGACTACCTTAAGCTCCAGGCGAAGCAGCAGGAGCGCGACAAGCTTAAGAACGATAAAACGTTCAATGAAATGACCGCACAGGAGCAAGAGAAATATCTCAGCGATCGTGACAAAGAGGTCGAAAAGCAATACGGCATCGGTTAGGACCTGCAGATAGCGGCGCAGGCCATCAGCGGCGTATTTGCCGGTCTCGCGGGTGGAAACTTCAGCGGCGCAGCAGCGGCCGGGGCAGCGCCGTTGCTGGCGAAAATGGTGAAAGTGGTGTCTGAAGGCAATGAGCCTATGCGCGTGATTCTGCACACTCTCGCATCAGGTTTAATTGCCAAAGCGCAGGGCGGCAGCGCAACAGGCGGAGCTGCCGGAGGATTAGTCGCCGGTGTAATGAATTCAAGTGACAAGCTGAGCCAGATGTTCTTTGGCAAATCTGTTTCTGAACTCTCTGAAGATGAAAAAATGCTGGTCGTCAACATCGTTACTCTGGCGGGAGCAGCGGCTGGAGGCGCAGTTGATGGACGGGTTGGTGTTGTAAGTGGCGCGTCTGCGGGTAGGACGGAAGTGGAGAATAATGCACTGAGTGATGGCAAGAAACCCTCTGTGAATAGTTACTCGATCAACCCGATGAGACCGAATGTGCTTGACGGAGACGGAGATCCACTTAAGGCTGGAGGCGGTGGAATAGCCAAAACATCCATCCACAAAGGGCAGCAAAAGAAGCATGTTCCCGGCACAAATGAATATAAAATCGCATCTGAAGCAGGGTTGAATAAAAGTATAATTACTGTTCCCGCATAGTCATTGCTTCCAAAGTTAGGAACAGGGCAGCAAGTTAGCAATCTCCCTGTAGGGAGTCCGGGTTCAAAGGAAAGAATTAATTATGGGCAGAATATTGGTAATTATATCGATCCACAGACAGGTGTGTCGGCTCCAAAGACTAATGAAATAGTCCATTATGGAAAGAATGGTGTTCATATTTTTCCAGCAAGACCAGCAGAAAAGTAATGAAGGGTTAGTATATGAAAAGTAATGATTATTTTAAGTTATCTATTCAAAGGGCTTTACTTGGAAATATAACTAAAAATATCAGAGCAATATCGGCATTATTGGAAGGTGATAGCATTACTTTAAAATTTTTTTATGATGGAATAATTAGTGAAGATGATGAAGAAAATGCTTCTATAGTACAAACCGAAATTATTGCTGATCTTGATGATAGTTCAGTTGTTCATACAGTTGTCACAAGGCTGGATTATCCTGAGCCAATAAAATCCAGCGGCTTTTTACTTTATCTTAGAAAAGAATAAAAAAGTAATCCCGGCCACCGTGCCGGGATTATTTTTTTATCAGTCAGTTACCCTTCAGTCGCCAGCCGGATGATCAGTTGCCCCGGCTTTGTGATCACCTCGATCTTCTGCCCGGTCTCAAACCCCAGATCTCCCATCCAGTGCCCCTTAAGGGTGATGGATGGTGACGGCGTAAACTTCCTCGCTGTAAACCCGGTAATGACAGACAGAACGGTGTTGTTAAAATGCGCGTCGGGTCAAAAAGTTACGGTACTGAAAACGCGTCAGGAAAAACCACCTCTAACCCACGGAAAGCACAGGGAAAAAAGGTTGTACGTCGGTTAACTCTGCACCGGATAAAGTTGTTGTTGAGAATAACCATCTTAGCGACAAACAAAAGACTCAAACTTGAAGAGTGCCAGGGCCAAATTTGCCTTGTTCAGGTTGGAGTAAAATGGACTGCTATTAGTTTAGGTCAGGATGGAAGCTTTGCTGCTGGAATGATAGCCGGTGTCCCAGTGAGTTTATACGACACTATTGACGGTATAGTGAAAACCGCGAGCAGCCCGATTGAAACCTACGAAGCACTGAAAACTCTTTTTAACAACGGTGATGTACTGGGCGATGTTTCAGAAGTCGTTAAACAGTCCTATATTGACCGTATTAATCTAATGGAAGCCGAGTATCAAAAAGCCGGAACAAGTGGCTCATTTAAAGGGAGGAAAACTTGTTTCAGACATAGTCGGCCTGCTAACGGGCGGTTTGGGTTCGACTAAATTGGCGGCTGGAATAACTGATAAAGTTGTTACAACCGTAGCGGGAAAGCTGGCTATTAATGCTGGGAAATCGCTAAATCTTGATTTCCCAGTTAAAATTTTAGGTGAATACTCAACCGTAAAACCGGGTCCTCTATCAAATGACTTATCTGAGATCTTTAGCGGCGGCAAATATAAAGAAATTGTGTTACAAAAGGATACCATCCTGTATCGTGCGGGAGTAGCAGATAAACCCTATGGGCAGTTTTTCAGTTCGAATCACCTCAGGGAGTACTGCAGACACGAATTGATAAAGCAGTGTTACCTCAGTGGCCTGGGGGGCTACCTCCCCAATTGATTCATCAATTGCGATAAAAATTCCTGCTGGCACTAAGGTATATCTAGGTGAAGTTGGTACACAAAATGGATTTTACGTGGGTGGAACTCGGCAAATTGTCGTACCTAAGCCGTGGTCTATAACAGGCACCGAAATCATAGAGATAAATCCACTAAAATGACGTCTGAAGATAAGTCCAGGATAATAGAAAAAATGAATCGTATGGACGCACTGCTGCAATTAGGTGGCTATAATGATTGGTCGGCAAGCATTAGAAGTCTTGCTAATGATTTCGAATACTCCTCCGAACGAGTCCGTTCAGATTTTTTGAATTTATATGGTGGAATGGGGTCGCTAAATGATTTATTGATTTATATAAATGGAAAGATCAGCATCGATGAAAATGAAGAGTTCGATAAAATCAGATCTGAGTTATATGATGATTTAAAATGGATTAATAATATTCTCTAAGTATAAGATATGGACGTCGTAAAAATCGTTTAGCCTTGGTGCTCTGATGTTCTTCAAAGGAATTATCATGCGTCATAAATGATTAAAAAATCATGTAAATGGGCGTTGTTACTTCAAGGAGTTAACCTAAGCAATATGCGATTCTTTAAGGATCCGATCCTTGTATAACTGAAAATTCATTAGACAGAATTAGCAAAAATCACCTACTTGAGTGTAAATATCCAGTCAGTATGTGCCGGATTTAGACAAATTTGGCGTTTGGTTCTTTACCAAAGCGCCCGTCAAGATTGTTTGGAAAATTCTTATTCGATGGTGGCCAGTGCAGCCGCGGGTGCGCTTGGCGGCTTAAGTGCTAACAACATGGGCGCGGCAGCCAGCGGCGCGATGGCATCATATATTGCTAATGCTATAAAGAAAGCCACCACATCATACAACGCTGACGGCACAGAAAAGACTAATCTGGTAGCAAACACCATGGCTCACGCCGTGGCAGGTGCGATTCTGGCAGAGATTAGCGGTGGAGATGCTGCGGCCGGTGCTGCTGGAGCCGCAGGCGGTGAGCTGATAGCCCGGGCGATAGTGTCGGTAATGTATCCTGGCGTTAAGGCCAGTGACCTTACAGAAAGCCAGAAGCAGACAGTGAGTGCGTTGAGCCAGTTGGCAGCAGGCTTAGCAGGGGGCCTTGCCTGCACTGAACCCCAAAACCTGTAGACATTCCCTGTCCTCACGACGAGACCTTTTCGAAGGCCTCTGAACTGACGCCTCCCAAGGGGCTGTGGCGTCGGGTCCGGTTGTAGAATTAATCAATGATATAGGGAAAATCCAGACGAAGTAATTCCTGAAAGGTTCGCTGGCCAAAGTATAGGATCTGGGGCAAGCCGTAGAGATGTGTTTTTCAGGATAAAAAGAAATGACGCAGTGGTGACAAAACCTGATGGAAGCTTTGTCACAATTCTTAACGACGGTGTAAATGAAAACACCTAAGTGATAAATTCTTTAAAAGGAGATGCAAGGTGAACAGCTCATTGGAAAACATGAAAATATGGGCCAAAAAATTCTTTGATAAAGAGATAGAGGCTATATATGGTCTTATCTATTTCCTTGATAGCCCTGATTTAGATGCTCCTCAAAGATTGCAAATAAAATTCTCAGGCAGCAATGAGGAATATCAATTTTCATGCGGTAGGGATGGAACCACTCTTGCTTTAGAGCGTGCTTGGTTAATTAATCGAGACTTAGGCGAGTATGGAAAGGAAATAGTTATGGATATTTCGGGTGCAGAGCCTTATTCACGTTATATTGGGCTAAGCCCTAATAATTTTCACTCTATTCTTTCACAGGATGACAATGCTATAGTTGGAATGAAATTATCATTCAGTAACAATCCTGATATTTTCTTAATTAATGCAGGTGATGAGTTGCTGTTTACGAACCTTAACCCTTTCGAGTCGTCTGATTATAATATTTCATTTATTGATCTTTTGAGCTAAACAGTGGGTTTTATGCCTGGCTTCAGCAACCGTATTCACAGCGAGATTAGGCAAACCCAACATATTGAAAAAGGAATGGCATCCGACATCGAAGCGCTATCCATCGCGACGGCAACTGGATTAATTGAATCGTTAGTCCCTGCATCAGATAAAAATGAAGATGTGTGGCAAGAAATGGAGGCTTTTCTGTTAGCTTAATCTAAGCAACACGCACTCGCCTGGCGAAATTTCGGTCAATGATAAAAAACCTAAAGTTTCATCTCAGCATGCCGATAAAAAAGATGTTTTTTATTATAAGGATATTCAATGCGTAATATTATCTGCACTTTTGGTTTGATTCTGGGAATGACAGGTATAACGACATCTGCTCAAGCCAACACATTGACGCAAAGTCTAACGCGCTGCGACGCTTCGTTCTTCAGTGAAATTTATCATCAGCGTACTTCAATTAGCCGTGTGGCTCCATTAACACTCGATCAGCAACATCATGCCTGGTTCAAAACACCGCCAGAAGGAAATGGCAAAGTCTGGTTCGCTCAGCCTCTGCAAGAGTTAAAACTAACGCTGACTGGCTATCATCTGCAAACCAGCGACTTAAGTGAAATGAACTACGGTAAATATTATTACTGGGGATTGATTATCAAAGAATCACCTGAAGCGGTGATGTCCGCGCTTAACCAGCTAAGCTGGAATAAGGCTGGCGATGATTACGTTGCTCAAGCGATGATCAAGGCGGATAAAAACAGTGCATGGGAAATAAATAACCAGGCAGTGTCCGGCATTGCGCCAGAAAAAGGTAGCACTGAAAAACTGTTGATGCTTAGCCAAAGCAATGAAGGAACATTATTGCTCTGTTCAGTTCAGGGCAATGTCACGCCTGACATGCTTAAGTCATTACGCCCTGATTTAACCAGCGGGGCAGTAAAATGAAAAAGCTGACAGGATTAGCATTATTGATGCTCACGGGTTGTGCCATGAATAATAAACCCCAGCCGCAAACACCTGAGAAGGCACCACCGGGTTTTGTGAAAATTCTTCAGGATGACAAAATCACCTCCTATATCGATTTCCGAGTGATTTCAACTTATCAAGGTAATAGTCATTTACGGCGGTATTATTTCATCAATAACTATGCGCAGCAGACGAAGATCATTGATAACCCACCGTTGTATATTGCCAGTTCACGGGCAATATATGTTATTAACTGTGATAAAAATCAGCGTGCCGTGATGGGAAGATCTTTCTTTTCCAAACCTTTTGCCGAAGGTGAACTTGTTCATGCGAGTGTCGAAATAGGACAGTGGGAATCATTCCCGGATAACTCTCTTATAGGCATAACTGCTGGGATGATGTGCCGAATTCCAGTTGAGAAACTCAAACCGGAACCCGCAAAAGAGAGCCGCAAGCCATTATTAGATTTGTAATCAAATAAGCAGCGATTAAACCGCTCCCGCCGTACCTTCAAAAAACGCCACCAGCAATTGCCACAAATGCTGCGCTGCGGGCGTGAAGCGATGATCGGCGCTGCGTAATAAGTGGCATTGGCTTTCGCGGGCGATGCGATGGTGAATCGGCACGGCGACTAAGTTCTTGGCGATGAGGTCGTCTTCAACCACTTTGGCGGTCATAAACGCGATGCCCATTCCGGCCTGGCTCAAGGCGATGGCGCTGGAAAATAGATTACAGCTATAAGCCGGGCTGAATATAAATCCTTCCTGACTGAACATGGCATTCATATAACTTTGAATGCCAAAATTTTTGTCCATACCAATCAACGAATAATTAACCAGTTCGGCCACTTCAATTTGCGGGAAATCCGCGATGGGATGTTGGCTGTGCACCACCGCACAGATTGGTCCGCGGTGAAAACTCAAACACTTCAGGCCGGGAGGGCCAATCGGGCCAAAACCCACCGCCATATCAACGTCGCCTTTGGCAATCAGCGACACGGTGGTTTGCATATCGCCCGACAGGATATCGATAAACACGTCGGGATAAGTTCGCGAAAACGGCTGCAATACATGCCTGACGACTTCATCCACCATGCCCTGACCGACGCGTAATTTGATCGAGCCACCGCGCTTATGGCGCAGATCTTTTAACTGACGATCCAACTGGCTGCGGCGCTGATGGGTGTGCGCATAATCTTCAGCCAGCAACTTTCCAGCTTCGGTCAGCACCACATTCCGTCCACGTCGCTCCAGCAGCGGCAACTGCATCTCCCGCGCCAGTTGCGATAACTGACGGCTGATGGCGGCGGGATCAACATCCAAGGCTTCCGCCGCCCGACGAATACCGCCGTAATTGCCCACTTCATACAGATACCTTATGGATTTTTCTGGATAGAGCAGCATCGCCATAGGTTTTTCCTATCTGTTGATCTGAGGTCAACAATAATAGCCTTTTATCTCCATTTTTTAAGCGCATTTTTATCTCCATACTCGAAGATTCACTATGCGAGGGAAGTACAAATGAAAACTATAAAAAATTACCTGCAACAACATGCCGATGAAATTCTTCTGGATATCAAGGAATTGGTCGCAGCGGAATCACCATCAATGAATAATGCCGCCGTGGATCGTTGTGGCGAAGTCTTACAATCGCTGTTTGCCAAACGTTTGGGCGTGGCAGCAGAGATTGATGAGCAACCACACTACGGCAATCACCTGAAATTCACGCTGGGAAGCGGTGACGAGCAAACCGTGTTACTCGGGCATTTCGATACCGTCTGGGATGAAGGCGAGTTGGTGATGCGTGAAGAAGACGGCAAGCTTTACGGTCCTGGCGTGCTGGATATGAAAGCCGGCCTGGTGCAGGCCATCTGGGCGGTACGCGCGTTGCAACAGCACGATTTACTGGCAGGCAAACGCATCGTGTTTCTCTGCGGCAGCGATGAGGAAGTGGGTAGCCCAAGCTCCAGCGCCTGGTTATCGCAGCACGCCTTAGGGTCGGCGCAAGTGCTGGTGGTTGAGCCTGCGGTGGCGGGATCGGGCGCACTGAAAACAGCGCGTAAAGGTACCGGACAATATGAAATCACCATTAACGGATTAGCAGCGCACGCCGGGAACAACCCTGAAGAGGGCATCAGCGCGGTACAAGAAATGGCGCATCAGATCATGTTCTTGCACAGCTTAAATGCGCCGGAGCGCGGCACCACCGTCAATGTGGGAATCGCGCGTGGCGGCAACCGCATCAATGTGGTGGCGGATAAAGCGGTGTTAGGCATTGATACGCGCGTTACCAGCGAAGCAGAAGCCGAGCGCATTCACGCCGAAATCAGCCAGATCACGCCACATTTAGCTGGCATCATGCTGGATATTAGCGGCGCACAATCACGTCCGCCAATGCGTCAAACACCGGAATCGTTGGTGTTGATGGAGCGTGCGCAGCAAGTTGCCGAACAGTTAGGCTTTACCGTGGAGGGCAAGGCGGTTGGCGGTGGCAGCGACGGCAATTTCACTGCTGCGTTGGGCATTCCAACGTTGGATGGTTTGGGTGCAACCGGCGCAGGTATTCATGCACGCCATGAACATATCATTATTGCCGATATTGCTCCGCGCGCGGCGCTGGTGGCGGGTTTGATCCTCGGAGGTGATGCGCATGTCTCAGGTTAATGTGGAGAAAAATACGCTGCGCCAACCGCCAGCAGCAAAAACCGAGCAAAGTCCTTATCTGCTGCTGTTTATTATTTTGGTGCTGGCGGCAGTGGCGACCTGGATTATTCCGGCGGGCAAGTTTGATCATGAAACCCGTAATGGCATTACTTTCGCCATCAAGGGAAGTTTGCATGAAGTCTCGCGTTCGGGCGTATATCCCGGCGAAATTTTTATGGCGATTTTACAAGGGATGATCAAAGCCGCGCCGATCATTTTCCTGATTCTGTTTACCGGCGGGTTATTAGCGGTGATCGAATCGACCGGTGCTATTGCTACGGCGCTTAATTCTCTGTCGCGCAGTACCAAAATTAGCGATACGCGTATTATCATTATTTTTGGTGTGATATTCGCCATTCTCGGAACGACAGGCGTGGTGCAGAACTCAGTAGTAGCGTTTGTGCCGATTGGTTTACTGGTGGCGCGTTCGTTGGGTTTATCGCCAATGATTGGTATGGCGCTGGTGTATTTAACCTGTGCCGCCGGTTTTAACGTTGCGGTATTAGGTCCAGCCACCACTGGATTAACCCAACATCTGGCGCAGTTACCGCTGTTCTCTGGCATGTTGTTGCGCGGCATTACCTGTTTATTGTTCGTGTTAACGGTGATGACCTATTTGATTATCTCGGTGAAACGCGCGCGCAATAATGGTGAAGTGCGAATAGAACAAACTGCGCAGAATGACGATTCACTGGCGATAACCGGTCGGCATAAACTGATTCTGATCACCTGCGCTGCAACGCTGATTGTATTTATGATTGGTACGGTGCAATTTCATTGGGCCACCAATGAAATGTCGGCGATGTTTATTATTCTGTCGATTATGGTCGGCATGATTGGTCGCATGTCGGGTTCTGCCATTGCCAACACCTTCCTTACGGGTTGCTCGCAATTGGTAAAAGGCGGCTTCATTGTCGGTATGGCTGGCGCGATTTCCGTGGTGCTGCAACAGGGCAATATTCTTGATCCGATTGTTGGCTTCCTGTCTGATTTACTGGCACCGGTTCATCCCGCCATTGCGGCGGTGGGCATGTTTATCAGCGCGGCGTTGATGCATTTCGGTATTTCATCCGGTTCCGGTGAATCCGCTTTGCTGATCCCGATCTTCTCGCCGCTCGGCGATAACCTCGGTTTAACCCGTCAGGTGACGGTGCAAACGGTGTTGCTGGGTGAAGGTATCGTCAACTCCATCAGCCCAACGTCTGGCGTGTTAATGGCAGCTTTGGCCACCGCCAATATCTCTTTCGGCAAATGGATTAAATTCGTTGCGCCGGTAGTGGCGATTTGGTTTGCCATTTGTGTTGTCACCTTATTAATTGGTGTGGCGATCAACTGGGGACCATTCTAATAAATCGTAAGAAGCCACTTAATGGTGGCTTCTTATTTTTATATTGTTGTTAACAGGATCAACATCCTTTCCGCTATTTCAGTCCCACGATTAATTGTATTCAATCCCCGGCCTTTTCTTAAAGTTACCTAATCATCGCTATTTGGCTTAAGTCGCGCTGGAACTGTCTCGCGTAAAGTGATGTTATTGCCGCGTCGCAGAGTTTCCTTACGTTCAATTACACAAATTAATAGTAGCCAAACCCATTGCTGGCGATGTCTTTACGCATCGCGGCAGCGTTGCACGCTTCTCTGGAGTGAACGATGATGTTTCGATTGCATCCGCTGTTTATTAGCCTTATTACCGCTTACGGTGTGTTTAATCCGGCTTCGCCAGTTTGGGCGGCGACGCTTCAGCCTTTTACGCCGGAATTAAATGACAATCGCGCCGGGGTGTTTTGTATTTGTAATGGCTCGACTCAAACATTAAGTGGTAATCAGCGGTTTGCGCCCGGTCAGGACGGCGGTGGCACCATATCCATCGGACAATTGCTCAGCAGCGGCAGAATTATTTCGTATTCCTGGCAAGATTCAGGTCGCGTCGATCTGGGCGCGCAGAATTATGTGATTAACGTGCCGGACGCAACTGGCAGCGGCAATAATAGCGTGCAGGTATATAACTCCGCCGCGATTAGCGCCATTGAAACCAATACCTTGCCGAATTTTTATAACGTTAATAATGGGCAATATATCAACGCGCGCGTGGCGCAGGTCAGCAATGGCACCATCAATGTTGATATCGGGCAGAAGGGCGCAGCCACCACCGCCAGCACCAACGGTTGGTCGATGGCGGCGAAACAGAGCGAATTGTTTACCGCCAGCGGCAACGGCACCATGAACTGGAACTCCGCTAATCGCATCTCCTTTTTTGGTTCCTACACGCCCTATACCTATCAACTGGGGCAATGGTTCGACAATGTGGTCTCGTGGCGCGGCGCGTTTAGCGTCACCACGCTGGATAACGCCACCACTTCATTCAACGTGTCCAACGTCAGCAGTTTGCAGAGCTACAACAATTGGCTGATTGAGCAATTGCAAAACGGCAATCTGGCCGCCGACAGCTACAGTAGCGAGTTTAATAAAGCACTCTCCTTGCGTAGCGATGTCATCGCCTATGTGATCGATGCCGACGAATACTACGACGAAGTGACGCAGCCGATTGGCGAGCGCATTGTGTTAAGCGCCGATGGCCCCAACGCCAGGGCAACCATTGGCAGCAGCGGCATTCTGGAAGTGGTAAATGCCAGCAGCGCGGCGATGCGTGCCAGCAACGGCGCGACGGCGGTGATTGACGGCAAGCTGGCCAGCGTTGGCAGCAACGCACTGGAATTGCTGAACGGTAGCAGCGGCATTAACAACGGCGTCATCAACAGCGGTTTTTTCAATAATGCCGATGGCAGCGGCGTTGATGCCTCGACGGTTGGCGCGGGCGGCACCGGCGTGTATGCCAACGGTGGCAGCCGCTTCATCAACAATGGCGTGATCAATACCGCGATAAACAGCATCGGTATCCGGCTCGAGGATGCCAGCGGTGAGAATAACGGCACCATCAATGTCAAAGGCAAAGGCGCGACGGGCGTTGCAGTTTCGGGCAGCCAGGCCAATTTTGCCCAAAACGGCACAATCAATCTGTATGGCGAAAACGCGGTTGGCGTTGATGTGCGGGATGACGCCAGATTAACCATCAGCGATGCCAGTTCACTGCATTTCTACGCGCCGAATCAAACCGGTTATCAAGCCACCAACTATGCGCACATCGATAGCAACGGCGGCAGTTATGATGTCGCCACGCCAGGTTCGGCACTGTATCGGCTGAATGACGGCGTGATCTTCAATCCGGTGGTGGCTGCTGATGTGACGTTGAGCGGTGCCAACACACGCGGCATAGTCGCTTCAGGTGCCGGTTCACGACTTTACGGTACCACCTTGTACGGCACCGACAGCTATCACGTTAACGGCGAAGGGGCGATTGCGGTTCAGAGCTCGGAGGGTGCAGACGTGACCATCACCAACCCGATTGAGCTGAACGGCAACAATACCATTGCGGGCACCGGGCAAGGCGGATTCTTCGCCAACGTGGCGCCGATCACCGGCAACGGAGCCAACGCTACGGCCTTTGATATCAGCGATGGTGTGATCTATGAATCAACGCCGCGTGGCACCATAAATCTCAGCGGGCCAAACAGCATCGGTGTGCGTATTCGCGGCGGCGGAAATATCTTCGATGGATCCAGCACCAACATAGCCTCGGGCGTCGCGCTGGATACCGCTGAAGGTAAGACCGTTTACTGGACCGATCACAGCGGATTGAGTGCGGGCGGCATCGCCGCAGTGCGCGTAGGCAATAACGGCGGGCTAACGATTAATGGTGATACCGCCGGGCCGAATTTTTACTACAGCACCATCAACGCCAATACAGGTGCAGACACCATTTTGCTGGATAAAGGCGCAGCGTCGTTAACCGCCAGCAACATCGGACTCTACAATTCTGGCGGCGGCACTGTGCTGAATAACCGCGCGGAAACCAGCAATATTTCCCTGCAAGATGTCGGGATGAACACCGATGGCGGCACGTTAATTCGTTCCGCGACTTCATTTGATCCCAACGGTTATATGCTGGGTACGGTGAGCGGTGCAGGCGCGACGGGCTACGTGTTCAGCAAAGAAGATGGTTCTACCACCAGCAACGATTTGATCATCCCACAAGGTTACAGCTTCTTTGTCTATGGCCCGGCAACTGGCGTGCGCGCCAACACCTCCGGGCGGGTGATCGCCAACGGTAATATCATCGTTAACAGTTCTGATGGCGGCTCGGCGATTGTCACCAGCACCGCCAGCGAGGTGATCAACCGTGGCACCATCGTTTCGCTCAGCCTGGTTTCGCCAATTATCGATCTGCGTGGCGGCAACTCGGTATTTATCAACGAAGGCAACGTCACCGCGCCTTACCCGGAAACGGTCGTGGTTGCGGGTGGCGCTACCAATGACCAAATTGCGCTGGTCGATGGCAACGTGAAGGGCGATGTGAACACCGGCAACGGCACCGACGTGGTTGAACTCACCGGCGGAACCATTGACGGCAGCGTGACGATGGGAACCGGCAGCAACAATGTGGCGACGATTGCTAACGTCAGCCTGGCAAACACGCGTCACATCACCACCGCAGGCGGCAGTGGCAGCACGCTGAACTTTAGCGAAATCAACGCGCGCGGGGGGTCGTTCAGCAACGATGATCTGGCGCGCGGCGTCAACCTCGGCGCGGGTTGGAGTACCATCAACTTCTATAACACGCAATTTACCCTCACCGACAATCTCAAGCTGGCGCACAGCACCATCAATGTAGATAGCGGCTCAACGCTGTTTGTCGGCGATCAGGTCAATCCGGTGTTGTCGGGCGAGACTGACGATTCGCTGGTGGTGAACAACGCCGGTACGTTGGATCTCACCAACGGCGCGGCGGGCAACACATTGACCATCAACGGTGATTTGGCGTCGGCGGGCGGCAAGCTGGCGTTGCGGACGCAGGGCACGCAAAGCGACACTTTACGCGTTAACGGCAACGTTACCGGCACTACCTTTATCAACGATGCGCTGAGTGCTGCCACGCTGGCGGATAGCAATCGAGATGGCGTGATCTCCGCTAATGAAGGCGTTTCTTTGGTGCAGGTTGCTGGTAGCGCCAGCGCCAATAGCTTTGCGCTGCAACGGGGTTATGTCGCTGCAGGGCCGTGGCAATACGGGCTTTACAGCTTTGCCCCCGAGAATGGCAATACAACCTGGGATTATCGTCTGGCCAATAACTACGTTTGTGAAGAGGGTGCCGTTTGCCAGCCGCAGACAGCAGGCAGCGGCGCGGTGCGCCCGGCGGTCATTCCACAGCTTCCTTCGTACATTTCGGCGCCGGTCGGATTGGCGTATTACACCCTGGCAACCATTGGTGATTTGCATCAACGCCTGGGCGAATTGCGGCAGAATCCAGAAGGATCAGCGGAAATGTTCATCCGTTATTCCGGCTCCAACCAGAAGTACAAAACTAACCTTGATACGGCGCATTACGGTTACGACTTTGACCTCGATTACAGCGCGGTGCAGTTCGGCGGCAACCTACTGCGATTGGACGGCGAGCAAGACAGCCTGCGCGGCGGCCTGGCTTACACGCGCGGCAATGCACGCATCCGACCGAATGCAGCTGATGGTTACAGCTCAACCGCTTTCGACAGCGACAGCCTGGCAATTTACGGCACCTGGCAGCGCGCAAGTGGCTTCTATCTGGATGGCGCGCTTTCACTCGATTGGCATCGTGGCGACACCGATATCGCTCGACAGAAAGAGGTGGCGAAGTTGAAAGGCAAAGGCTGGACCGCATCGCTGGAGAGTGGTTATCCGTTCCAGCTGGCGAACGGCATTCGTCTTGAGCCGCAAGCGCAACTGCTGCATCTGCATTTGAAGATGGATGACTTCACCGACGACGATCAAACCAAAGTCTCTTACGACGATTATGACCAAACCATTGGCCGCGTCGGCGCACGTCTGGCGCGGACCTGGCAGGATAGCGGCAGCGGGCAATACACGCCGTATCTGCGCACTAACTACTATCGCGGCTGGGGCGGCACGGCGAAAGTGAATGTCGGTGCCAGCAACAGCGACGTCAGCGAGAGCTTCAACAGCGGCAAGTTCGGCCAGATGTGGGATGCCGGCATCGGCGGCAATGCGGCTTTCACCAACAATGTCTCGCTGTATGCCGAAGCCAATTACCGCAAAGAGATCGACGGCAACGGCGTGCAAGGCTGGAATTACAACGCGGGCGTACGCTGGGTGTTTTGATATAACTGTTACCCTCACAAGCCCGCCGGTTTAGATGACGGCGGGCTTTTTTACGTATTACGAGCGCGGTAAAATTGACAACCTACCAATGGTAAGTTACTACTAGTAGCTTACTCATCACGGAGATTGTCGCTATGCATGCTCTGATTGTTACTGCTCATCCAGATCCCAACTCCTATACTCATCACCTTGTTTCTCAGGTGGCACAAGGTATTGCTGCTGGCGGCCACAGCTATGAAATTGCCGATCTGGCGGCGGAGCAGTTTGATCCGCGCTTCAATCAGGCCGATGTTGATCAGTTCAAAAATGTTGCGCCGTCGCCTGCCGATGTTGTGGCTGAACAGCAGCGGCTGGACCGTGCGGATGCGCTGGTGCTGGCTTATCCAATCTATTGGTGGTCGTTTCCGGCGCAGCTGAAAGGCTGGATCGATCGCGTTTTCACCCAAGGTTGGGCGTACGATGATGACGGCCAAACCGTGGTGAAAAAGCTCGGCCATTTGCAGGTGCATCTGCTGGCGCTGGGCGCGGCGAGTCAGCGCACCTATGTGCGCCGTGGCTATTTCAGCAGCATGCGTACACAAATTGACGAAGGGATATTTGGCTACTGCGGCGCGCCGGTGGTGACCAGCGAATTGCTGCTGCCAACCGATGAAAATTATCCCGACGCGCATTACACGCTGGCTCAGCAACTTGGGCAGCGACTTTTTAACGTGAAGGAATTGGCATGAATCAACCGACTCGCCAGCGCATGTCGCATCAGGCACGTCGTCAGCAACTGATTAGCGTGGCGTGGAATCTGGTGCGCGAGCAGGGCAGCGATGCGCTGACGCTAGGACGCGTGGCAGAAGAAGCGGGTGTCAGCAAACCGGTGGTCTACGATCATTTTGGCACGCGCCACGGTCTGCTCGCGGCGCTGTATGAAGATTTCGACCTGCGTCAGAACGCGATTATCGAGGCGGCAATGAATGCCGCCGGTGCCAGCCTTGCTGAGCGGGCTAACGTGGTGGCGTCGAGTTACGTTGATTGCGTGTTGACGCAGGGACGTGAAATCCCGGATGTGCTGTCGGCGCTTGATAGCTCGCCGGAACTGGCGGAAGTGAAGCGCAAGTACCAGCTCGATTTTATTGAAAAATTCCGTGGCTGGTTTGCCGAAGCAACGTTGCCGCAAGCCAGCATGTGGGGAATGTTAGGCGCTGCCGATGCGATTTCTAATGCGGTGGTATGTGGCGATATCAGCCAGCAGCAAGGATTAGCGGAACTTCAGGCGCTGATTCTGGCGCTGGTGGAGCGCCACCAGTAACCGAACAGGAGCAACAGATGTTATTGCGCGAGATTGATACCGCTTGCTGGAAAGAACTGGAAACTGGCGCACGCGAGCCCGATTCCGGTTTTCACTTCTTAACGCTCGCTTCGGTTGATCAACAAGGCAAGCCGCAGGCGAGAACGCTGGTGCTGCGGTCGGTTGACCGTGAAAAACGCACGCTGGAGTTTCATACCGATATGCGCAGCCCGAAATGGCAGGCGCTGGCGGTTAATCCAGACGTAACGGTTTTGGGTTACTGCGTGAAAACCCAGCTGCGATTGCAGGGAACGGTCGAGCGGCACGCCGCACACAGCGTAATAGCTGAAGCGGCGTGGCAACGATTATCGCGCCGGACGCAGCAAACCTATGCTGGCGCTGCGCCGGGAAGTGATATTGACAACCAATCCAACGATGTCAGTAACGCCGAGGATAATTTCGGCGTCTTGATCATCCAAATTACCCAACTGGATTGGTGCCTGCTGGCACGGGACAACAATCAAAGAGCGTTACTGAATTACCGCTCAGACGGAACACTCACCAACAGCAAATGGGTTAATCCGTAACTAAGGCGTACATTGTTCCTGCGCCTTGCGACGGACGTTAAACAGCAGATAACTCGCCAACGCCAATCCACACACGCCTGCCGCGCCATACAACAGCACGCCGGAAAATCCGTCTGTCAGCACCTGTGCGGCAATATCGTGGGTCAGTGAAACCTCGCCGCCGCCGGCGATGTGCTCGGCCAGCGCATACACATTACTTTGTCCCGGCATAATGCGTTGCAGACTCGCCGCGATGCCCGCCACCAGCAAGCTGCCCATTAGCGCGATATTGATGGCAAGCGTAATCAGGCGCGCGCTGAT
Organism: Candidatus Pantoea symbiotica; assembly: GCF_056491525.1. Taxonomy (NCBI): domain Bacteria; kingdom Pseudomonadati; phylum Pseudomonadota; class Gammaproteobacteria; order Enterobacterales; family Erwiniaceae; genus Pantoea; species Candidatus Pantoea symbiotica. The sequence continues at coordinate 557,997 of NZ_JBSZHR010000003.1, read as the reverse complement.
ATCGATGCCAGACGCCATGCCAACGCGATTTCCCGGCACCGATCCGGTTGTGGTGTTGGTGACCGGCGTGTTGGTCAGCCCGAGTGCGATACCCGAGAGCAGCGCGCCCGGCAGTAAACTCATCTGCTGCGCGGCGGCAAACTTCATCAGCATAAAGCCCGCGCCAATGGTGAATAATCCCAGCGGGATCATGCGCGCCGCGCCAAAGCGCACCACCAATTTCTCGCCAAGCGGCGGCATCAGCAAGGTCGGCAAAGTGTAAGCCAGCAGCGCCAAACCGGTTGCCATGCTGCTGTAGCCAAGCCCGCTCTGATAATAGACCGGCAGATAAATCATCAGCGGCCAGAAGCTGAAGTTCATGCCAATCGAACCCATCAGCGCCCCGGAAAAGGCGCGGATGCGGAACACCGAGAAATCAAACATCGGGTGTGGATGACGCTTCTCAACCCATACAAACAGCAGCGCGCTGAGCAGCGTAACCAGCAAAATAAGCTGTGCCGCCAGGCTGCTCCAGCCGAGGCTGCTACCCTGCGTGATGAGGTAGGTTGCGCCGACCACGCTGAGCGATAAGGTGATCAGGCCGCCGAGATCGAGCTTTTTGGCTTCAGAATCACGCGATTCCACCACATTTTTCAGCGCGAGGATCAGCGTTAGCAAGGCGATAAAGCCGTGCACCAGAAACACCCATTGCCAGCTAAACCAGGCGACCAGCATGCCACCGATGATCGGGCCAAATCCCAGCCCAAAGCCAAAGGTAATGCCCCACGCGGCGAACGCACGACTGCGCGCTTTTCCCTGTGGAAACTGGAATGACAAAATGGCGATCAGGCAGGTTAACATCGCGCCACCGCTTAATCCTTGTAGCAACCGTCCGACGATCAGCCACCACGCATTTCCTGCCAGCCCGCACATCACCGACGTCACGCCGAAGGCGATAATGCTGATGATGAAGATACGCTTGCGTCCATAAGTGTCTGCCAGCGTGCCGGTTGCCATTAACACCGCAGTGCAAGCCAGCGTGTAGGCGTTCATGATCCACTGCAGTTCGCGAAAACTGGCGTGCATCTCTTTTTCCAGCACCGGCAGAATCACCGGTACGCTGGATATCTCCAGTCCCGACATCAATGCGGCCAGACAAACCGCCATCAGCGCCAACATGTTCTTCATACTCAATCCCTGCGATACGTTAAGAGCGTGCCAGCATGAAAGATTGGCGTGACAGTGGAAATCTGCCCGCATGCCATATATCGTCAAGATCGTGCCAATTTCTCCGGTGACCTTTAATGCAAATGATTGCTCCGTTACATGCCCGTTCGCCTGCACCGTTTAACCGACGCATGGTTTTGCTGGCGTATGAATGCCTGTGTACCTTTGAATTCGGCACGGCGGTTGAGGCCTTTGGGCGCGTCGACGACGCGTTCGGCCAGCCTTTATATGATTTGAGCGTGGCGTCGGTGGAAGAGGGTGTTTTCGGCGCGCAAGGCGGCGTGCGTTTGGTGGTCGACGGCGGACTTGAGCTGCTGGAAGAGGCGGGCACCATCGTGATTCCCGGCTGGCGCAGCGTGCATGAACCGGCATCGGATGCGCTTATCGCTGCATTACAAAAAGCACACCGCAACGGCACACGTATCGTTTCGATCTGCGCAGGCAGTTTCGTGTTGGGCGCTGCCGGTTTGCTGGATGGTAAACGCGCTACCGCGCACTGGAACAGCACCGAGATTCTGGCGCAACGCTTCCCACAGGTGCAGGTTGAACACGGCATGATTTATGTCGATGAGGGCAGCATCATTACATCAGCGGGTGGCGCAGCGGGCGTGGATTTGTGTCTGCATCTGATTCGTCGCGATTATGGCATTGAAGTGGCAAACCGCACTGCGCGCCGTATGGTGACGCCGCCGCTGCGTGAAGGGAATCAGGCGCAGCTGATCCAGCAGCCGGTGCCGCAGCGTGCGGCAAAGAATCTTTCGCCGCTGCTCGATGATTTACGCAATCACCTCAATACGCCGCTGGCGATTGATCAGCTCGCCAGGCAAGCCGGCATGAGCCGTCGCACTTTTTTGCGCCGCTTCCATGACGCTACCGGCACCACGCCGGGAGAATGGATGTTGAGCGTGCGGCTGGAAAAAGCCTGCGCACTGCTGGAGAGTGGCAAGCTGAGCATTGATCAGGTTGCCGAGCAGGCGGGCTTTGGATCGCCGGAAACCTTGCGCCATCACTTCAGACAGCGCTTGAATACCACGCCGACGCATTGGCGCAAGGCATTTAATGAAAGAGGGATAACGCTTTAATTCAGCCAGGTGCGCATTAATGCGCACCCTACGAAAACCTGTAGGGTCGCCATTGATGGCGACCGTTTTACGGTTAAATGACGTGCATCACGCCATTGATGGCGACCGTTTTAAATTTAATTCCCGCGATAAGTCGAATAACCAAACGGGCTCAACAGTAACGGAATATGGTAATGCTCGCCGTTGCTATCCATATTGAACTCGACCGGAATTTCCGGGAAGAAGGTTTTCTGATTGTTCATTTTGTAATAGTCACCGGTTTTGAACACCACGCGATAGCTACCTGCGCTGACGGTTTTATCTTCCGGGAATAACGCGCTGATTCTGCCGTTACTGTCGGTTTTGCCGCTGGCTAATTTCACCCAGTTATTATTTTGTTTCTGATCGAGTTCAACTTCAATACCCGCTGTCGGCGAGCCTGTCTGCAGGTTCAATACATGTACGCTGAGCGGATTTTTTGCTGCTGCCGGTTGTGCTGCTCCCGCTGACAGGCTGGTAGCAATCAGGATAGCGCTGGCTGAGGTAAAGAGAGTTTTCATTAAAATATCCATTTTTAGCAGGTGAATGTGCTGCAATCCTAGGTTCTTCAACAACAAAATAACAATCGATAAGACTAAATGTGAAATTTCTGAGATCAAACAATGAGTCAAGCGTGTGCCGTCATCGAAAGGGGCGCATTCATGCGCAGTTGGTCACCATAAATGGCGACCCTACAAAAGATTGGCGCGTTTTTCGTAGGGTGCGCATTCATGCGCACCTGGTCACCATAAATGGCGGCCCTACAAAAGATTGGCGCGTTTTTCGTAGGGTGCGCATTCATGCGCAACTGGTCACCATAAATGGCGACCCTACAAAGGATTGGCGCGTTTTTCGTAGGGTGCGCATTCATGCGCACCTGGTCACCATAAATAGCGACCCTACGAGTTCCGGATCGATTGTGTGTTTCGGTTTCCTGTTTTAGCGCTTCGATAACTATTCATGATTATTCTTAGTGGCCCGTAAGAATAATCCTTCGAAAGTTGTACCAGCCTTGAGACGGTGTACAAATAGAACGTTAAGTCCGCAATTTATTATTAGCCTGCAAATATAGTTTTCTGATTAATAAGCGAAGGGTAAAACCAGGATAAGCGAAGCGGTAAATATGGTGAGATTGATCAAGAAATGATCAGTGATTCGGATTTTTCGCTAGAAATAACTCTCCTGACATCGTTGAATCTGTATTTAAGCGAAGCGTAAACACGGAGTCAGGAGAGTTTTGTGCAGAAGTAAAACGCCGTTAGATGGTTATTCTTGTGCGAAGAATGTTATTTACGTCGACTAATCTTTCCTCCTTTCCGTCCTGCTTCAATGGCGCGCTCCGGGTCGTTCTTGAAGTTGCCGCCGCTCGCCTGACCACCCTTGCGTCCAGCCTCAGCTGCACGTTCCTTATTCTCTGCGAAGTTGCCTGCACCACCACGACGTTGCGTCTTTTTTTCTTCCTCATCGGGTTGCTTCTTAGCGTCCGTCATTGGTTCTCCTCTCTCTTAAATACCAACTTGATGCAAAATAAATGTAGTGCCATTTTTACCAGTTTCAAGCCTGGACTAATCTTAAGTCTTAATTCTAAGAGGCTTGCTTGTATTACTTCCAGTTAAATTTTCGATTGTCTCTAAATGTAACTAGCATGAGTTATGGCTTTGGGTTTTTTAACGTCAAGAAGAAAGTGGTGCAGGCCGGATAATAAGCGAAGCGGCAAGCGTGTTTGCTTGTAAACTTAATCGCAATTTCCGTTAGTATTACCTTGCCTTCATGCTTGCCTGCTATGTTTAATTAATCTGCTCATGTCGTATTAATTAACGCTTCGCTTATTATGATTTATTACTCCGGATAAGTTGATGTTTAACCCACCCGCCCGCTGACACTGAAACCGCCTCTTCGCGGTTCTTCTCACGAACAGTGCAAGCATTTGTGTCTCTGGCCTGGCGACTTCATCAACTGCCGGGCGCGGCGATCGAAGGCAGTTCGTCGTGTGCTAAAGCGGCGGTCATGCATCTGCTGGTCGCAGCATTTGACGCTGATTTTTAAAGTATGCGATTAGATAAACTATTTCCTTTGAGTCAAATTGCGTTAAATGCTAAAAAAAAGATCATTCTTTCGCTATTCGTAAGGACCACGTAATCATTTATTTTAAATTAAGCAAAAAAACCAGCTTGCTGCTTTTATATTACTCGCTATCAATAAATGAAACTGATCAATGAAATCGTTTTCAAAAATGATCATCTGCATAGGGTCTATTTGATGTACCTGCGTCTCTAATGTTAATGAAATAGCTGACGATAACAGCAGGGATGCTGCCGGTTAACTTCCGGAGCCTCTTCCATTTTTAAAATAACACCGTTGTCTTCACACCTTTTCAATCAAAATCATTGAGGTTTCTAAATGGACGTAGTTCAAAGATTTTCGCGTAATGTAAAGTTGCGAACCAAACTTACAATATCCTCTGTGTTGAATATCGCGATGCTACTGTTAGTGGCGTTGCTCGGATTAAATTCGCTTTTCCTAGCGGAAACCGGCGTCAATGGCATGATGAAGGATGATTACCCGACCATCGCATTGGGCAACCAGTTGATTGATGAAATCAACGTAACGGTGCAGCAGCAGGCGTTGCTGCTGAGCCCCATTGATGCGCAGCGCAGAGTGACCATTCAAAACAATCTTCAGGAAGCATCGAAAAATATCAGCGAAACCTATAAGCAATTAGGCGCGCTGGCAACGGATGAGGAATCCATTGCCTTTCTCAAACGCGTTGAATTGAAGCGTGCTGACTTTCTAAAGGAGCGAAACACTTTCTTCGAGTTAGTGAATAGTGATGTGACAAAAGCGGTGGATTTCTATTTTTCTACCCTTGCCTCAGCGCAAAGAAATTACATCAATGAGGTTGAGAGTTTCATTAATCTGCAAGAGCAGCAAATGAATGGCTCTTACGATAATTTCATGGCGTCATACAGTAAAACTAAAATCTCCATGCTGATTATTTTTGTGGTGGCTATTTTAATATCCGCATTAATTGGCTGGATTATTATCCGCTCGATTACTGTGCCATTAAAACACGTGATCGCATTCCTTGGCCGCGTGGCGGATGGCGACCTCAGCTCTGATTTTTATGAGCAACGTAAAGATGAAATGGGTCAGTTAATTAATGCCATTCAGCAGATGCAGGAGAAGATGTCGGATATTGTCAGCCATATTCGCATTAGCGCTGAACAGATATCCGGCGGCGCGAGCGAAATAATGTCGGGCACCAACGATCTCGCCGCCCGCACGGAAGAGCAGGCCAGCTCGGTGGAACAAACGGCGGCCTCGGTGGAGGAGTTCAGCGCCACCATCAGCAACACGCGAAATAACACCCACGTTGCCGCCGATCTCTCCGCCAAAGCGGAAAGCACGGTGGGGCGCAATGCCAGCATGATGGACAACGTCGCCACTAAAATGGCCGAGATCAATGATTCTGCCAGCCGCATGGCGGACATCATCAACCTGATCGATTCGATTGCGTTCCAGACCAATATTCTGGCGCTGAATGCTGCGGTAGAAGCCGCACGCGCCGGTGAACATGGCCGTGGTTTTGCCGTGGTGGCGCAGGAAGTGCGCGCGCTGGCACAGAAAACCGCAACCTCATCGCATGAGATCCGCAATTTAATCGAGGAATCTTCCACGCGCATTGCCGATGGGCGCGATATGGTCACCGACGCCAATAAGCTGATGAACGGCATGATGTCCAATGTGGCCGAGATGAAAGAGCTGCTGGTGCAGATCAATCAGGCCAGCACCGAGCAGGCCGACGGCATCAGCCAGATCAACACTGCGATTAGCCAGATTGATATCACCACGCAGCAGAATGCCTCGTTGGTGGAGCAATCGCTGGCGGCATCGGCAATGCTGAGCGAGCAGGCGGCAAATATGGTGAATAGCGTGAGTGTGTTTACGCTGCGTCAAACCGCTTAACGCGATGTGGATCCAGAACGGTGTACGCGTTCTGGATCTCTTTCGTTAGATAGCCTGATATTCGCCGGTACCTTCTGGCCACGGCGTTAACAAATCAAAGCCGGTTTCGGTTACCGCGATGGTGTGTTCCCACTGCGCCGACAGCGAACGGTCTTTAGTGACCACCGTCCAGCCATCGGAGAGCACGCTGGTGCCAGCTTTGCCCGCGTTGATCATCGGTTCGATGGTGAAAATCATACCCGCTTGCAATTCCAATCCCGCGCCCGGCGTGCCGTAGTGCAGAATCTGCGGATCGCCGTGATACACCTCGCCGACGCCGTGACCGCAATACTCGCGCACTACGGAAAAACCGGCTTTTTCCGCCACCTGCTGAATTGCCGCACCGATATCCCCTAAGGTCGCGCCCGGTTTTACTACTTTGATACCTGCAACCATTGATTCGTAAGTGATATCCACCAAACGTTTGGCGCGCACCGAAGGCTGACCGACGTAATACATGCGGCTGGTGTCGCCGTACCAGCCATCTTTGATGATGCCGACGTCAATATTAACGATGTCTCCATCCTTAAGCTTTTTCTCGCCTGGAATGCCGTGGCACACCACATGGTTCACAGAGGTACAGGTGGTTTTGCTGTAACCGTGGTAGCCAATATTCGCAGGCACCACTTTCAACACGTTTACCACGTAATCATGACAAATCGCATCCAGTTCATCGGTGGTGACGCCCGGTTTAACGTACGGCGTGATGATTTCGAGTACTTTAGCGGCGGCATGTCCGGCGGCACGCGCCAGTTCGATCTCTTCAGCGGTGTGCAGTTTGATGCTCATTGCGCGATTCCCTGCGAGGTGAATAAAGGATGGTCGAGCAGTTGCGCTAAATCCGCGCCGCTGTCGCGTTCAACGCGCATCAGTAAGCGCGTCAATTCCTGATGATTGAGTGACGGATAAATCTCGGCCAGCATGCCAATCTTCATCCAGTGTTCTGCCTGTGCATTGATGGAACGGCTCATCGCCGTGCTGGCGATGCGCAGATTCTCATGCATCAGGTCGGAAATTTTTACGATGCCCATGATGATGCCTATATATGAAATGTATGCGATATGTATATAGGCTACTCAGGAATTAGCGGATTTGCAAAGGGGAAATTTTTTAGAGGGAAAGCGGCGGCTTTTCCCCCTGACAACGCGGTTCATTGATAGGTTAGCGAAAATGTCGCCGAGGCATTGGCCTTTCCGCCCGCATCTTCGCTTCGGTAATAGCGTGCGATGAGGGTCACCATAAATGGCGACCCTACAAAGGACTGACGCGTTTTTCGTAGGGTGCGCATTCATGCGCACCGGCTTAAATTTTAGTGATTTGCTTATGTGCGCGTAATTAAGCTTGCGGCTGCCCAACCGGTCCTTTACTCATGGGGCCGCCGGGAATCGGTTGTTCGGTTTGCACATTAGGGCGACCATCGGGGCCAATAGGGCGGTCAGAGTGATAGCAGCCTGATAACGTTATCAGGACGGAAAAGATAATAAGCCCACCTAAAAATCGCTTCATATAAACACGTCCTATTGAAGGGTGTAAGAAACAAACGATCAAGCAGTGAAGCCAATCCATGGCATAAAAAATCCTAAGGCGCCTTACTCAGACTTCGTTGGAGGACGACGGCTAATCTTGCCTCCTTTCCGTCCCGCTTCAACGGCTCTTTCAGGATCGTTTCTGAAATTACCTCCACTGGCTTTGCCTCCCGCTCTTCCAGCTTCTTTCGCACGTTCTGGGTCGTTGGCAAAATTCCCTGCGCCGCCTCTGTAGCTCTGTTGTTTCATAGGAAGACCTCTTATCAATGTTCCGTGAGATTTGAGGACTAGCTAGTCACGCTGAAATTTTAGTATGCCGTTGAGGTAAAGCCAGGGCGCAGATGACGATCGTTGAAACGGATCATGAAAAAGTTTTTTTAAATGTTTATCGATTTAACAGTGACCTCCGTCACATTTTACAATTCCTGACTATACTTCTGCCTTTTGGGTTTCAACCTTTGCGCTCCAGAGCGCGTTCAATATGCAGGGAACAGGAATGGACACATCGCAGCAAAACAGTGACGACGATTCAGCGCTGAGTAATCTCACCGTCAAACAGCGCATCTTCTTTGTGGTACTTGTTGCGACCATGGGCGCGCTGGCCTTTGGTTATGACACCGGGATTATCTCGGGTGCCTTGCCGTTTATGACTTTGCCGCTCGATCAAGGCGGCCTCAATCTCACTCCATTCACCGAAGGTTTAGTCACTTCATCACTGATTTTCGGCGCCGCGCTGGGTGCTTTTCTCAGTGGCTACTTCTCCGACCGCTTCGGTCGCCGTATCACGCTGCGCTCTCTGGCGCTGATTTTTGTGCTGGGCGCGATTGGTACCGCGTTAGCGCCGAACCTGCACGTGATGGTGGCGATGCGTTTTCTGCTCGGGATTGCTGTGGGCGGCGGCTCCTCAACCGTGCCGGTGTTTATTGCCGAAATTGCCGGACCCAAACGTCGTGCGCCGCTAGTGAGCCGCAACGAGCTGATGATTGTATCCGGCCAGCTGCTGGCGTATGTGGTCAGCGCGGTGATGAGTTTCACGCTAAACGATCCGCATCTTTGGCGTTACATGCTGGCGATGGCGATGATTCCAGGCGCGTTGCTGTTCATCGGCACCTTCTTTGTGCCGGCTTCGCCGCACTGGATGGTGGCGGAAGGGCGCATCAAAGAAGCGAGCCGTATCCTGCACAAACTGCGTGAAACACCGCGCGAGGTGAAAAAGGAGATGTCGGAGATGCATCAGCACGCCAAGGCGGCGCGTCAGGGGCCTTCCGCGCGTGAACTGCTGCAAGAGAAATGGATTCTTCGCTTATTGCTGGTGGGTGCGGGACTGGGCATTGTTATCCAGTTCACCGGCGTGAACGCCTTTATGTATTACACGCCAGTGATTCTGAAAACCACCGGCATGGGCACCAACGCGTCGATTGCGGCAACCATCGGTAACGGCATTGTCTCGGTGCTGGCGACCATGGTGGGCATCAAAGCGGTGGGACGTTTTGGACGTCGCACCATGCTGATGACCGGTTTGACAGTGGTAATCGCCATGCAGCTGGTGCTCGGCTGCGTACTGCTGCTGATGCCACAAGACATGACGCAAAGTATCTTCGCGCTGGCGGCAATTCTGGTGTTCCTGTTCTTTATGCAGATGTGCATTTCGCCGGTGTATTGGCTGCTGATGTCCGAGCTGTTCCCGATGAAAGTGCGTGGCGTGCTAACCGGCGCTGCGGTTTCATTCCAGTGGATCTGTAACGCGGCGGTGGCGTTTGCTTTCCCGCCGCTGCTGTCTGCGACCGGCAATGGCGCATTCTTTATCTTTGCGGCCATCAACGTCGGCTCGCTGATCTTCGTGATCACCATGCTGCCTGAGACCAAAGGCAAATCACTTGAGCAGATCGAAAACGAAATGCGTGAGCGGTTTAGTGAGCAGGAGCAGGATCAACAGACCGCCTAACGGCGCTTGAGAATTCCTGGTCACGGGAGGAAGATACGCATCTTTCACCGGGCCAGGATTTCCCATGCTGATCACCGCCGAGAACACGCGCACCTTCAATACCGACATTCGGCTGGCCTGCACGCTGGCCGCCGTTGCCGGCGCACTCAACACCGCAGCGTTTGAAACCGTCGGTTTCTTCTCGGCAAACATGACCGGCAATGTCTCCTCACTTTCCGACCATCTGGCCAAAGCCAATCTGCACGTCGGCCTGTTTTTTCTGCTCATTGTGTTGCTGTTTATCGCTGGATCGTCGGTATCAACGCTGATTATTAACTCAGGCAGACGACGCCAGATTCGCGGTATCTACGCCATTAATATCCTGATTGAAGGCATCGCGTTACTGGTGCTGGGTGTGATTGAAAGCTGGTTCCGCTTTAACGGCTCTGGCGTGCTGCTGGTGCTTAGCCTGAGTTTTTTGATGGGATTGCAAAACGCCGTCGTGACGCGCATCTCTAACGCCCGCGTGCGTACCACGCACGTTTCCGGCACCGCGACGGATATCGGTATTGAGCTGGCGATGCTGTTTGATGTGCTGCGCCGTAAAGAATCACCCAAAGATGCGCCGCTCTATATTGAGCGGCTAAAGCTGCATTTTTACACCGTGTTGGCGTTTTTGGGCGGCGGCGTGTTGGGGATTTGGCTACTGCAGTGGATGAGTTATCTGCTGCTGATGGTGATTGGTGCGCTGCTTAGCGTGCTGGCTTTATACGCGCTCAAACGCAGCGCCTCCTGAGTATAATAACGCAACGTTATCAGCATGAAATTTTCAAACATCATGCGGCCATACAATACTTAATAAACGTCGAGCTTAGTCTTGGTTTTAACCTCAGCACCATTTTCTTAATCTCAGAAGCAATAAATACGGGTATTGTTCATCTATTTCTCGTTGCCAGAAATCAGGAACGCACTATGCTGAAAATTTTAATTGTTGATGACCATCCGATTATTCGTTTTGCGGTGCGGACAATACTTGAGAAAGTGGGTCATAAGATTGTTGGCGAAACTGAGAATGGCTTTGATGCAATTCGTCTTACACAAGAAATACAGCCCGATATTATCTTGCTGGATATCGGGTTACCTGGACTGAACGGGTTCGAAGTGATAGAACATTTACGTAATCTCTCGGACCCGCCAAAGATCCTGGTTATCACTTCTCAGGTTTCGAAAAACATCGTGATGCGTTGCCAAAAAGCGGGCATCAATGGTTTTGTGGCTAAAACAGAGGATCTTCCCGGATTAATTGAAGCGATTAGAGTGGTAGGGCGAGGCTATAGTTATTTTCCACGGCCAGATTATATGGAAAAATGGCCCTCCGGTGAATCTGCTCCAGTTGATGCCAACAGATTAATTTCACAGCTTTCAACACGTGAAATCAGTGTACTAACCGGCCTGGTTAGTGGTTTGAGTAACAAAGAGATCAGTATTCAGTTGTCTCTGAGTGAAAAGACGATTAGCACTTACAAACAACGGCTTAAAGCTAAGCTTAACGCACGATCGATTATTGATCTCATTGACTTTGCTCGTAGGAACCAGCTGATTGAATAAACGTCTATGCTCTACGCTTTTGATCTTACAGTTTCTTTTCCCTTTTTCTATTCCGTTGGTTCAGGCGGAAACTTGGGGGTTATTGACTCACGCCCCTTTAGCTGATGTGAAGCAACTGTCAGTTTCTGCTGAGCAGCGGCTCTGGCTAAAGCGTAAACAGGTTTTGAGGATGGGCATTCTTGCCTATGATTCACCACCTTACGGCTTACGCACGCTCACTAAAGAATATGAAGGACTGAACGCAGAGTACATCGGTTTGGTGGCCGCACAACTTGGATTGCAGGTTAAGCTCGTGCAATTTGATAATAGCGAGCAGCTCTGGCGCGCCCTTAGTAATGGTGAGATCGATGTCATTCCAAACGTTACCGCCGCGCAGATTAATAAGCGTTTTACCATGTCGGTTCCTTACTATCATGAAAATCTGATACTTGCGGTTAAAACATCGGATCGCGAAGTGCTACCCGCCGATCTGGCCGGTATAACAGTGGCGATGGTCGAAGGGTACGTTTCGTTAAAGGATGTACAGCAACAATATCCACGGGCACAGATTCAGGTATTTGATAACTATCAGGAAGCGTTAAGTGCTGTCGCTTTTGGTTCTGCAAGAGTGTTTCTCGGTAATCGTTATCCCATAGGTCGAAACTTCCTTAACAATATTCGCATAGAACGATTTGCTTCATTGCCAGAAAGGCAGGTGAGTTTTGCCCTGCGCCAATCAACGTCGCCATTAGAGACGTTGTTAAATAGCGCTTTATTAGCCATTACAGCGGAAAAAAGATTCGAAATTCAGCAGCCCTGGCAATCGGATTTAGATAGTGGTTTGAGCCAGTCATTAAAATTAACGATGGCTGAGCAACACTGGATTAGCGAACATCAGGAAATAAAAGTATTGCTCTACGGTGACGACAACACGGCACCGGCGGCTTTTATTGATGATAACGGCGCGGTCCGTGGCATCTCTACAGATGTTCTGGCATTGATGACCTTGAAAACCGGTGTGAAATTCACCTTTCACACCGTGCAATCACTTGATGAAATGACGCGTGAACTCCTTTCGGGTGATGCTAATATGGTTGCGGCATTGGCACCCAGTTCAGGGCGCCGTCAACAAATGCTGTTTAGTAATCCCTTTATTCGCACCGCATTTGCTTTAGTCACAGCGAAAGATAATAACAGAGTCATGCGCTTGACCGATTTGCGTGGAAAAAAGCTCGCACTGGTTAAGCATGCTGCACTTTCCGAGAATATTGCCACACGCTATCCCGAAATTCAGCAGGTTACCTTCGACAATGATGACGAAATGTTTAACGCTGTAGCCAGTGGCAAGGTTGATGCGGCGGTTGTCCTACTGATGACTGCGGATTATCGGATAAGTAATCGTTACCCCGATAAAATTAAAATAGTTAACACCGTTGGTGATATTACTGCACATGTCGCATTTGCCGTAAGTAAAGACGATCCAGAATTACGCGATATTTTGAATAAAGTCTTAGATACCTTACCACCGGATGAACTGGAATTACTGGCTAACCGTTGGCGACCCAATAATATGGTGGTTGTGAATAATTTTTGGGGTGAGCATCGTAGGTCATTACTTATCATCGCCCTTGCTGCACTTTGCGTTTTACTACTGGCCATTGCACGTGCGTTTTGGCTGCGTCGCGAAGTGTCTAATGCGGCTAATCAGGTTAAGATTTTACAAAAACTGTTAGATGGGATGCCTTTCCCAATCACGTTACGTGATTTAGACGGACGATTAACCTACTGTAACCAGTACTATTTAAAACTGGTTAATGTGCCTTATGATGAAATCATTGGTAAAAAACTGACTGACTTACCACGCAATATTACTTTCGAACAGGCAAAATACTTCCAGCAAAAAGCCGATGAAATTATTCTTTCAGGTGAACCGTACATTGAAGATATTACTATTACCTTGATTAATGAAGAAGATAATGATGAGACCATATGTACCATCAATATCTGGATGTTACCCTGGTACGATCACAATGGACGAATAGTGGGTGTAGTCGCGGGTTCCTGGGATATTTCTGAGCGCTCTGTTTTGCTGCAACAGCTTTCAGAAATTTCCGATCGTGCTGAAGCGTCTAATCGTGCGAAATCCACTTTCCTCTCGACCATGAGTCATGAAATCCGTACGCCAATGAATGCCATTATCGGCATGCTGGATATGGCGATTAAAAGCGGGCGACAGGGCGAGCATGATTTGCAGGCGCTTGAAGTCGCTCAGCAATCAGCCGAAGGGCTAGTAGGTCTCATCGGCGATATTCTTGATATTTCCCGGATTGAGGAGGGACATTTAGAGTTCCATCCCATGCAAATGAATTTGGGTGCATTGATTAACCAGCTGCTGGTTATCTTCAATGGTCTGGCGATAGATAAAAACATTTTCCTTAAAAAAATCCTGCCAGTAGAAAACATTGTTGACGTGATCGGCGATCCGCTGCGCATCAAGCAGATACTGTCCAATTTGCTAGGTAATGCGATTAAATTCACTGACCACGGCGGAGTAACGCTTGAATTGCGTCAGGAAACAGATCTCAACCCGGGTCAGGTGCGATATGTGATTGACGTGATAGATAGTGGTGTCGGCATCGACGAAACTCAGCAGACCGCACTGTTCCAGCCCTTTGCCCAGGCGGATAATCGCCGGGCGGGAACCGGACTGGGACTCTACATAAGTCGGAATTTGTGTGAATCGATGGGTGGTAGCCTGACGCTCAGTAGTGTGGTACATCAAGGCACGCGTGTTCGAGCTGAGTTTACCTTGCCGATTGCGCAGAGCAGGGCTGAGCCTCAGAAAGTGGCAGAAACGGTAGTCAGGAAGGGTGAACCGCTTAACGTATTGGTGGTTGATGACAATGCGGCTAACCGCATGCTAATGGCAAAGCAGTTGGCTTGGTTGGGGCATCATGCACATGTTGCTGTCGATGGATTGGAAGGTATTGCGTTGTGGCAAAAGCACAAATTTAATGTGATTGTTACGGACTGCAATATGCCACAAATGAACGGCTATCAATTTACTCAACATATTCGTGAACATGAAGCCTGCACAGGGCAACCGGCTGTATATATCCTTGGTTTTACCGCAAATGCTATGCATGAAATCATTGAGCGTTGTCTAGCTGCAGGCATGAATGGATGTCTGTTTAAACCCTGCTCGATTAGTAGTCTTGCTGAGGCATTAAATCGTTTCGATAGCACTTTTACTGAACCTGTTAATTTAAAACCTTCAGCAGGAAATTGAATGCTGGTTGGCCCAAGGTGATTGATAAATAGCAATATTAATGAGAGCGGAACAGGCATTTCCCTGGTCATTGAGTTTGGCGAATGCCTCCGCTCAGTTAATTAAAAACCATGACGTCGCGCGATATCAACGACGTCACGCACGTCATTGGTGTGAAACTTATCCATGATATTACGTTTATAAGTGCTGATGGTTTTGTTACTGAGGCGTAACTCATCGGCAATCTCCTTATTGGTTTTACCTGCCCCAATTTCACGTAGTACCTGCATCTCTCTGCCAGTCAGACTGCGCAAAGATGACAATGCTTGTACAGAGACATCATCATGAGGCGACACCGTTTGTATATCCATTAACAGCGGACGACTATGCTTCGGCAGGTGCAGAATGCTATAGAGTGCTTCTAGAGGCTGGCTCTTGCTTAAATAAGCCATCCAGTTGAGCTGATATCCGCGTAATATGTGATAAACACTTTCAGAACCGGCATAAATGACAATGTTCAAATTATTTGACATTTTCTTTAGGTCACATAGCCGGGAAAGATACTCTTCCTTCAGTGAGGCAGGATCAAGAATAATAAAGTCTGGCTTTAATAATATGACGTGTCGGAACAACTCGTCAGGACGAGTTGTGCTTCCGATAATGTTAAAGCCTTGCTGTGATAAAAAATAATTTAGCCCAGCAATTACTAGCGGGTTGTTATCATAAATAACGATTTTTTTCATCGTTGGTTTCTCCTTGTGTTGATTCTCTAATACTCCATCACATTTGGAATGAAATAAATACAAGACCCATCCTTGTAGGTTAAGTTTAATTTAAAGGTTTTTATTCTGCCGCGTTCAATGTTTCGATGTTAACTTGATCTAAAATAAGATAAACACGCTCTGCCAGATTTTTTATTTCATCGATTGTTGCGCGTGTTTCACAGGCCAATTCCAGATCCTTACAAGCATTATACAAATCGGTTGCCTGTAGCAGAGACGCAGCACCACGTAGTCGATGTGCCAGGTGGCCACAAGCGATGACATCACTGTCGCTAAGAGCCTGACGTAATTTTTCTTTATCCTGCTTATTTAGCTCAATTATTTCCAATTGAAGCGCGTGGTTTTTCTGTGCTGAAACTGGAGCATTTTTTTTCACTGAATTCAAATCAGGAAAGTATCGTTGCATTACAGTCTGCAACGCTACCGGTGAAAGGGGTTTAACCAAACATTCGTTCATCCCAGCAGCCAGACAACGCGTTGCTGTTTCAAAACCGGTCATCGCTGTCAGGCCGAAAATAGGCAGGGCGGGAAGTTCGCGCTGTGCTTCTTCCTCCCGAATCATTCTGGTCAGACTAAAACCATCGATAATCGGCATGGTGCAGTCGGTAATCATTAGATCGAAAGTTGAACTTTGCTTCTGCCATAATCGCAGCGCCTGTTCCCCATCATTGGCCTGTTCGGTGTGATGTCCCCAAACTTCAAGCTGTTGTTGTAACGCCCGGCGCCCTGGAGGATAGTCGTCAACAATCAGTATCTTGAGTTCACGGTTAGCAATAATCTGTTTTACTGGGGTATTTTCTGCAGAAGGCTTCGCACTGAAATGGAGGCAGATCGTAGTACCATCTTCAGGGTCACTCTCAATAGTTAGCTCGGCACCATTGGCAATGGCCATTTGCTGGCAAGCGGACAAGCTGATCCCTGTTTCCTGCCAGATGCCATTCGCAGTATCAGCCATTTCATTTACAAGAATCTTTTCGTCGATTACGCCACTGTTTGCGACTTCAATTACCAAAGGAAAACGTGGGTCGTCACCTTCCTGGCGTCCCTGATACAGCGCTACCGAAATGGCTTTCCCACTACTGTGTTTAATTGCGTTACGCAGCAGACTAGAAAAAATGCGAATTATCAGCAGTGAATCAGCATCAAAACGCGGTGTGTTCAGCGCCGTTTCGATATGGAGCGTCATTCCTTTCTCTTCAAGCTGCTGGCGATAAAGTGCAACGGTGCTCTCTATTAATTGTGGTAGATGTACACTGCGAACTGTGCCACGCAAGGCAAGATTGTCCGCGCGGAAAATATCGAAGACATCACCAATTAAGGAAAGCAAATTGCAGGCAGATTCCCAAATCAAAGGCATATTTTCGCTGGTTTGAGCGCTCTCTTGTTGGCTCTGCAATTCAAACTCTAATAAGCCAATAATAGCGTTTAACGGAGTACGAACTTCATGCCCCATACTTTGCATAAAAGAGGCTTTGCTGGTGTTAGCTTGCTCCAGATCCGCATGCGCTTGTTGAAGGCGGATAATTAAAGCCTGTTTTTCCGTAATATCCAGCCAACCCCCGATTAATCCCCCGACTTCGCCACGGTTATCGCGCCACGGGACTGTCCAGCCCTCCAGATAATGTTGTTGACCATTAAACAGGAAAGGGCCAGACCACTGTATGGGTTCACCCAGCTTAATTGCTAGCTTATATTGCGCCGCCAGTTGATCCTTAATGTCTGACTGCATGCTTTCAATATCGGTAATTGCACGCCCTTTTAGTTTCTCACCATCCTCATCAACGGTTTCGCTCCAGCGCTGGTTGTAATCCAGCAAGTGACCTTCGCGATCGCGAGCATAAAGCGCGATGGGCGCGTTATCGATCAATACTCGGGTAAAGTTGAGCTGATTGGATAAGGCTTCCTGTGATTGTTGGCCTTTCTTTAGCGCGGCACGCAGGCGACGAATCCATATGCTACTAATAAAAGTGATCATGACGACCACGCCAGCCCAAACTAATGACTGCAACAAATTTCTGTCGCTGAGCCCGGGCACTACGGAACTCTTGTGCTGATGCCACGGTCGCGCAAGCTCAATGACATTTTCCGGCGGCAAATCTGTCAATGCCTTGCTAACAATATCCAACGGAAGTGAGGGCGAGTTACTGGCGCTCATAACCAGATGCGGGGAGGCTGAAGGTACGGTAATGGCGATGTGATTGGCTTTGTTATCAGTACTTTCCACCAGATAGCGAGCAACGAATTGTGGGGCAATAATGCCGCGAACGTTTTTATTTTTCAGTTGTTCTAAAGCCAGATATAGATCATCAGTCAACGTCAACTCAATCGCCGGATACCATGTTGTTAGCCAGGGAATCAGTGGGTTATCACGATTAATGGCCAGGCGTTCGCCCTTCAAATCACTAAATTCTGCCGGTGTTGTCACCGACTTCTGCATGATGACCACCATTGGAGAGGTGAGTAGCGTCGAACCTGACGCCGCTGTTATATCATCATCCGTAATGTTTTCAAGACGCCAGCTATTTGCCAGCAGCGCGTCGGGGTGATCGTGTTGCAAACTCTGAACTGACGTCTTTTCATCAGCCAACAGCAGAGTGAAGTTCAAGCCATAACGCTCGGTTAGCGCATCGAGCATATCGACAACAAAACCTGCAGGGACACCATTTTGGACGAAACTGATCGGCGGACGACGACCATCAATGATGACGGGAATTTGCTTGAAGGTGTGCAGCCATTGTTCCTCCTTTGAGTTCAGGCCAAGAGGATTGCGGGTAATCACGGCTTCACGGGTTAGCCCCCAGCCAATAGCAATACGCATACGTGATGCCAGCGGCATCTGTTGCAAGGTACTGTCAATAGCCGCGCGCAACTCTGGGAGTTGGCGATCAATACCAAAACTGAGATTCAGATTAGGTAAAGCTGAGCTGGGTATGGATTTTAATCCACTGATTTGCTGATAACGCTTCAAATAATCGGCAGTGGCGCGATTGATCCACAACGCATTAATTTGGCCATAAGCCACGGCGTTCATTGCCTGGTCGAATTCAGGGAAATAGCGTAACAGGCTACCAGGATACTCTTCACGAATTGGTGCTGGGCCGATATCGTCAGGCACCACGCCGAGAGTCAGATCGTCCAGCGAAGCCGGCGCATCATCCTGACTCTCGCGCATCATCAATACGGATTTGTCTAACAACCACGGCGAGGTTGCCTGCGCGGCCTTGCTTGGCCAACGGGCCGGATTCCACATCGCTACCATCTGAATTTCATGTTGACTGAGTGCTGCGAGTGCATCACTGCTGTCTTCATAATAGTGCAGACGAAATTTCACCTGCAGGCTGCCTTCCAGCATTGCCAGATAATCAGCCGCGATCCCCTGGAATTGGCCATAGGCCATTCCTTCGCCAAGCGGCGGATGAGAAGGGCCCCACACGCCAACACTGATTTCATCGTTATTGGCCAGCCAGGCCTGCACATCGGCGCTTAAGTTGACATGAGGCGCATTGACTTGAATGCGGGGTTGCAACTGCAATTCCGCTGCGCAAAGCCATTCGCTAAACAGCAGAGGAGCGATAAACATAACGTATTTAACGAGCGAAAAGCGCATGGTCGAGCTATATTCCTGGTAAGAAATCGAGCGATATGGCCTGAGTGACCGATGAAAAACACCGAACAAAAAAGACTTTCCATAGCATAGCGGAAAAAAGATATTAGATACGCATCAGCTCATGTTGTCTTTACATTACAACATTTCAGCTGACTATTATTTCTGACTAAAATAATCAAAGCGCCAGGCGGCGTCCTGGATAGCAGTGTTTTCCTGCTTAATAGCTTGATCATTGAGCGGAGGAAGAGGGAAAGGAAGGCAACCAAGACCTGGCTGGTAGGAAATGTCTTGTTAACAGGCGAAACTACTTTCATCAAATTGACCGCACGTTCGTTTCGTGCCGACACCGTTCAGAGGCAAATTATGTCACTTTTTGACCATAAAAAGATCCGCATTGCACTGCTTGATGATCATCCCATAACCCGACGCTCATTAGAAGTTGTGGCGGCCTCTGAACCCGACATTGAGGTGGTTGGCAGTTTTGGCCATAGTCGTGAATTAAACGCTTTCTTACGCAACGAATCGGTAGATGTACTGGTGCTGGATTACATTTTAAATCCTGATGAACTCGATGGCTTGTCATTGATAAAGCAATTAAAAGCACACTATCCTCAGTTGAAAATCCTACTGGCTTCGTCGATTGAGAGTATCGCGGTGATTCGCGCGGCCTTTATGGCAGGCGTAAAAGGGTATATTGGCAAGCGTGAAGAGGCACCGGTTTATTTCAACGCAATTCGTACCGTTGCCAACGGACAGCGTTTTATGCCAGTGGATATTTCAACAGCACTGGCCATGGTTCCAACCCGGAAACGTGACGAAGGATTATTAGATGGCGACGAGCAAGTGGAAGGCCGTAAGGCACCCATTTCAGAGCTGAGTAATTTGTTAACGCAGCGTGAGGCAGAAGTGATTCGCTGCTTCCTGGATGGTATGGAAATCATTGAGATTGCCGCCAAACTAAAACGCAGTCGTAAAACCATCAGCGGCCATAAACAGACCGGCATGAAGAAATTAGGATTAAGCTCAGACCTTGAGTTATTTAAGTACCGCGATGATTTGTTCCGTTAATAATAATGAATAAAAAAGGCCTGTCATTTATCGACAGGCCTTTTTTTAATTGAGCATATTGTCCATCTCAATTCTATCCGTACTCATGATTGGCGAGATCTCGGTTAACACCGTTGGCGCGAACTCAATGAAATCTTCCGAAAAGTGATTCCACATTTGTGGTTGTGTAGCATCAGCAAGGGTTTCCATATCGAATTCCATAGCCGGTTCGGATTGGATGGTGGAGGATGCGGCAAACAGTTCAGGTTCAGCACTATTCAGCACCATCGCAACGTTCAGCGATGATCCCAGGGGTTGTTCAGTCTCATATGAAATGGCGGAAATCTGGCTAAGTCCAAACATCGCTTCAGGCGGCATCGCTGCCAACTCGAATGATATTTCCTGACGGGCTTGCGTTGGCGTAGCAGGCTCATCAATGAAATCATCTAACCCGATATCTTGTTCGAGAGAAGCAACATCAAGCGGAATCATCGGCATGCCCGCTTGGTCTGCATGGCTGGCAAACAGTGCCTTTAACTCGACATGGCGTGAAGGTTCGATTTCCGACTTAAATGCTGCGGTGGCGACTGAAGACGGCGCGTCAATCGTTGTCGACGAAGAAGGCAAGGGATCGATGGCTTGTGCGTTAAATTCTGTCACCGGAATGTCTGAGTCACTGGCTGTGGGCTCAGCATGAATCTGGGGGATTATTATCGGTTCTTGCAGCACAGGTAGAGAAAAATCATTAGTAAAATCGACAATATGTAACGTTTGAGCACAGCCACTAAGATGGTGACGCAGATGATATTGTGCACCGTGTCGCTCTTTGGCCTCGTTCGTGTCTAGCGAATCTAGCGAAGTTTGTTCAGTGAGCTGGAATGAAACACGTGAGTCGTCTTTCTCCATATTCGTTGTTGATTCACCGCTGGTGGCTAGAGCGTGCTGGATTAGATGTTTCATTTTTTCCTTCTAACGATAAATACAGGAAATCACTTCCCGCAAACATTGAAAATTGCACTTAAGGTAAGTGCTGAGTCCGTCAGGCTCAGTCTTGGTTGGCGGCTGCGGGCAACAATGAAATATAAATAACCGCCAGTGAAGGCGGGTTGAATATTCACAAAGTTTAGTCTCAGTGGTTATCAAGATTTACTGTCACATTCTGCTGCACCAGCAGGTCTGCATCGAGGCCGGAGTGCTGGTAAACCTGGTATTCAATACCGCCGATAGTGACGATGCCACTATTATTCCAGTCACCGACGTCAGCACCGTCTGGCAGCATATCCGACAGATTAACCACATCACCGGTGTTACCGGTGATCATCATCTGTTTCGCGCCGTCTGCCATGAACAGATCTTGCTGGCCCAATACCAGAATATCGCCCAGCGAAATATTCAGCGTATTATTTCCGTGGTCCTCAAGTGAAACCTGATGAATTTCATGTGCTCCGCCAATTAGTTTTGAAAGATCCAGATGTGAATATTCATCGCTCAGGACCAGGGAATAATTATCCAAATGAAACTCATCTGTAACCTGGTTTATTACTGCATTTGCAGTAATCCCACTACCCGAACCGCTAGCACGTAAAGAAAGATTATCAATGTTGAAGTCATTTCCAATTGAGTCATTGTTAGCATTCACGATGGCGATAGTTACTGTGCCACTGCTTTGTGCAACAAACTCACCGCTAACGATGTTGCCTGATGTGGTCAGCGTTGTATAACCGGAACTAATGTTCGAACCATCCACTTCAATCCCTAATTGTGCCGGAGATGGGGATGTTGTTGCGGTTCCCTCAAAACTAAACAGATAGGTTTGCCCCGCAATAACATCCACTGTTTTATAAATGACTTGCCCGGCAAAATCATAACCATCTGACGTTCCTGCATGGAATTTGCCCGTATTCCAGGTGGTGAGGCCATCTTTAAGATAATCGCCCGCAGCTTGCCAGCCCTGTGCGCCATCATCCAGATCCCAATGTGTGGTACTGACCTTATAATCGATGGATGCACTCGCCGGGCTAATGTTCCCAGCATTATCGACAACCACCACATTTAGCGCATAATTTCCGTCAGGCAGTTTGGTATCACCTGTCCAACGCCAGCTCCCGTTTCTTTCCGCGATGACACTGCCGACTGCTTTGCCGTCAATCTGAATAATCACGGTCGTACCCGGTTCAGCGCTGTTTGCAGCTCCGCTTAACGTTGGCGAGCCATCTTCTAAGCGGATACCGTTCGCGGCCTCCGGTGGAACGGTATCAATATTCAGATCGAAAATATCGCTACCGTTCTGCTGGTTACCGGCAGGGTCCACAACATCAAGACGTAATGACTGGGCACCCTCTTCGAAGGCGGGGTCTGGCGTAATCTCCCAATTGCCGTTCTCATCAACAATGGCGGAGCCTAATCGGTTGCCGTTGCTATCATCCACCAGATAGACGATGTCACCATGCGTCCCGGTTCCACGGAATATCGGCTGGTTATCGTTGCTATAACCATTGTCACTCAGCGTGGTGCCATCACCTTTACTCACGGTGCCAAAAGTGATGGCATCCGGTGGTGTGATATCGTAACCCACGCTGACGGCATCCGAGCTCTCACTGATATTACCCGCTTTATCAACCACTTCACTGCGGAAGTTATATTCACGCTCATCGGTCATTTCATAATTAAACTGCCAGATGCCGGCTTCATCGGCCACACTGCTACCCAAGCAAATGTTGCCTTCATAAATCATCACCAGCATGCCCGGTGTTGCCTGGCCGTTCAGGATGATGTCGGATTGATTAATTAACGGATCTGTCACTGCAGTCCCGTCTGGCAGCGAGATGCCTGGCGTTGTCGATGCATCGGGTGGCGTAACGTCATAGCTGAACTCCATCGGTTCAGAAAGCCCACTGCTGTTTCCAGCCTCATCTCGCACCTCAGTGCGGAAGCTATAGGCACGTTCTTCGCTTATGTCAGCTGGCAATTGCCAGTTGCCACTGTCATCCACACGGACTGAACCAACAACGGTATCGCCTTCCCACAAGTAGACGATGGTGCCTGCTTCGGCATTACCAGAGAAGATCAGCTCACTGGTATTAAAATCATCACCGCTTTCCAGCACCCGGCCGTTGCCGTCGGTAATGCTAACGTCTGCCGCCTCCGGTGCGGTTACATCGACGTCCACATCAAAGCTGTCGGATTTTTCACTGACGTTGCCAGCGCGATCTTCAATTTCGGTACGGAACTGATGGCTCCCTTCCAGCAAGTCGGATACCGGGATTGACCAGCTTCCGCCTGGGCCCACGCGCACCGAACCAATCAGCTCATCGCCGTCGTACAGACGAACGATATCGCCTTCTTCAGCGGTGCCGCTGAAGATGATGTCGCGGGTACTAATGATATCGTCGGCGTTTAGCGGGTTGCCTTGAGCGTCGGTCACGGAGATGTCTTCGATCGCCGGGGTTTCAGGCGCGGTGATATCAAAGTCAAAGTGGAAGTCATCAGAACGGCCCAGCTCCTCGCCTTCCGGCGTGGAGATGATAAAGCCGATATCATGCGGTCCTTCCTGATCGTCAGCCAACGGCAGCTCGGACTGCCACTTGCCGTTTTCATCAATCACCACGGTATCGACGACTTCGCCGTCGCGGACGATGGAGACGATATCGCCGGGCTTGCCGCTGCCACCCATCTTCAGTGGGCCAGCGTTAAGCGCATCGCCCGACTGCAGCGGGTTGTCATGGCTGTCGCGGATGTAGCCAAAGGCTGGCACGTCAACCAGTTGGTCATCCACAAACACCGGACCAACGTTAACCGGTAAACCTTTGTTGCCCGCCGGGTCAACCACGATCACCGAGAAGTTGTGCTCGCCGTTTTCCAGCAAAGGCGAAGGGGTGAACGACCAACTGCCGTCAGGCCCGACCAGCGCGGTACCGATTAGCTCGCCGTTGTCGCGGATTTCTACCGTTGCGCCGGGTTCTGTCTTGCCGGAAAACACCGGGGCCCGGTCGTTGATGGTCTCACCGGGCAATAGCGGGCCGGTTGAAGCGCCGACATTATCTGCGATAACCAGTTCGGTAACGCGTGCTGGTGCGGTGAGGTCGAGCTCAAAGCCGATACTGTCGGAGCGTTCGCTTTCAACGCCTTCTCGGTTCATCTCGGAGAAGCTAATGTCGTGGTTGCCGCCAGGTAGGTTGCTCTCTGGCTGCCACTGCCAGCGGCCGTCATCGCCAATTACGGCGCTGCCAATTAATTGCCCGTTGTCATAGATACGGATGGTGTTGCCTGGCGTGCCACTGCCGGTGAATACCGGACGGGCATCATCGGTAACGCTGCCGTTGCCGATTGGGCCGGTCTGACTGCCGGCACTATCGGTGATACTCAGGTCGCTGAGATTGACTGGCTGCGGAGCCGGTGCAGGTGCAGGTGTTGAGTCACCATCACCGCCACCACCACCACCACCACCACCTGCTGCTGCGGCAATGCCGCCGATAGCCAGCAGACCGCCGATGGCACCCGCCACCAGCCAGCCGGTAGAGAGGCCGCCGGCTACTGCACCGGCTGAGGCTGAGAGCCCAGTGAGACCGGCGGTGGTCTGGCTGCCCATCAGCAGCGGCATGGTGCTGCCGTCGGCCATCATCTCGAAGGCTTGTGCATTGCCGCTTTCCGCGAGGAAGGTATGATATTTGCCGTCATTGCCCATGCCGGCCAACTCGCCCGGATGATCGTAATAGTCTTCGATAATCAGCTCAGGCTGGTCGTCGCCTTCGTTGAGAAACAGCTGCAGATTTTTACCGCTGCGTTTAATGATGATGTGTTCATTCACCGCACCGTCTTTGCCGGTGGTAAACAGGTATTTGGCACCTTTAACCGCTTTGAGTCTGGCAGGTACAGCATTGGCCTGCAGCGGAAGTTCGACGCTGCGGGTGATATTTTTTCCTTCAACGATGATGACGTTAACTGGCGTAGTCATATGTGATCTCATTAAATATAAAAAGAACTGACGGATATGTGGGTAAATTCCCACAAATTAGCTGGCGGGAATTGTGCGTAAAATCTGAGGATAAAAAGCCAGGCTGGGTCTTGGATGGAAATATGAAGATGTAAATATGATGTGACGTTAATTCAGGACGCGTTGATTTAAACGGGCTAGGTGCACCTAATTTGAAATCAACCCATTTATTGAAGTGCTTTTTTTTTGAAAATATATCAATTAAAACAATAAATTATCGTTTATCGCGCAAAGGCCGTGCCGAATGAAACTGCTTAGTGAATGTTTCGATGAAACTCAGCAGTTGCGAACATGATAGGTACGCCCGAACTCAACCAAGACCGCGCTCGTATTTAACCTTAGGACTCGTCTGTAAATTTTGACGTTATCTGGGCCAGGAACAACTCACCCAGGCATTCACCCGTTTTGACGGGATTGGGTTAAATACAGTGTAAAGGGTCTTTATGAGTCTCAATAACGTTAACATTGCGATGGTGGAGAACAACACCATTGTTAAAACCGATGTACTGCGTGCTGAAAAAGCCGGGACAGCGGTAAAAATTAAAGCGGTCAAAGGTGCCAAATATATTCTTGCCGAGGGCGAGAAAGGCTATGCACCCGAGAACATTACCGTTAAACGTGTAGGTAAAGACCTGCATGTGATGCTGGAAGGCACCGACGAGAACCAACCACAGTTGATCATTGAAGACTTCTTTACTAATCCAGGTGAACTGGTGGGTAAAGCAGAAGACGGCCAGTGGCACGAATTTATCTCTTCTGATGGCGATAGCGACCACGAAGCTGCGTTTCTGATGGATGGTGAATCCTCGGCATTGGTGCTGGGTGCGGGTGCGATTGGCGCACTTGATGGCCTGGCGGTGGCACCTTTTGCGCTTTCACCTGCGCTGCTGGCGCTGGGCGCATTGGCAGGTATTCTTGCCGCTGCTGGCCTTGCAACCGCTATTGCGCACAACCGCGATAATGGCGGCGATCACGGTGGCAGAGATGGTGGAGACGGCGGTGGCGGTGGGATTGGCCCGGTTATTAAAGCACCTGTTTGGTCAGAAGTGGTTGATGATCATGGTGACTTCCAGGGACCGATTCAGAATGGCGGCCTGACCGATGACAACACACCAACCTTTGGCGGTACCGGTACGCCGGGCAACACCATTATTATTCGCGACAAAGGCGAAGTGATTGGTTCAACTATTGTTGGTGAAGACGGTAGCTGGACCTGGACACCAGAAAATCCTCTGCCAGATGGTGAGCATAACATCACTCCGGTAGAGCGTGATGAGCACGGCAACGAAAGTGTGCCTGGTGAGGAGTTTGTCGTCATCATTGACACCGATCCACCGGCTCGTCCAGAAATTGGCCAGGTCTTTGACGACGTTGAGCCGAAAATGGGGCCTGTCGCTAATGGCGGTTACACTAACGATGACACTCCAACGTTCAGTGGCGAAGGCCAGATACCGGGCGACACCATCATAATCATTGATAATGGTAAAGAGATCGGTTCAGTTATTGTCGGTGAAGATGGCTCATGGTCATTTACCCCTGATGAGCCGTTAAAAGATGGGGATCACAGTATTGAAGTCGTTGCCCGTGACCCCGCAGGTAACCGCTCTGAGCCCTCAGATCCTTGGTTAGTCATTGTTGATACTGAAATCCCGGGCAAACCTGGCACAGGCACCACGGGTGGCCTTGACGACATCATTGATGATGTTGGTCCTGTCACCGGTTCTATAGCTAAAGGCGGCGTCACTGACGATACTACGCCAACTCTTGAAGGCTCATATCAACGCCCGGGTACCATCGTTACCATCATCGATAATGGTGAGGTAATTGGTAGTACCGTGGCCGATGCCAATGGCGGCTGGCGTTTTACCCCAGCAGAATTGCCACAAGGCGATCATAACTTCTCAATCATTATTGAGACGCCAACCGGTTATGTCTCTCCTGAATCTGATCCATGGTTAGTCGTTATCGATTTGGACGCACCTGAAGCGCCGGTGATCAAGGAGATCATCGACGACCAGGGCGCGGTCACCGGCCCGATCAACAACGGCGACGTCACCGACGACGCGCAGCCGAAAATCAGCGGTACTGCAGAAGCGGGCAGCACGGTCATCGTCTACGACAAGGGCGTGGAAATCGGCCGCACCGAGGCGGATGCCGCGGGCAACTGGGAGTTCACCCCGGTTCCGCCGCTGCTGAACGGCGACCATGAGATCAGCGCGAAGGCGCAGGACAAGGCCGGCAACATCGGCGACGCGTCCAACAGCATCGGCTTTGAGCTGATCGCCGGCGGCAACGCCACCGCGCCGTCCATCGTGGGCGCGTGGGACGACGTTGAAGCCTTTACCGGCCTGCTGCAGAGCGGCGCGAAGACCAACGACGCATCGCCTGAGCTGCGCGGCACCGCGCCGGCGGGGGAAACCGTCACCATCATCATGGACGGCAAGGTGCAGGGCACCGTGATCGCCGACGGCCAGGGCAACTGGAGCTGGACGCCTGCCGCAGATATCCCGGACGGCACGCACAACTTCCGTGCAGAGACCCACGACGACGCGGGCAACCCGGCGGCGACCGGCAACTTCCAGCTGGTGATCGACACCGACGCGCCTGACGCGGCGACGGGCATCGTGGCCGACGACAACGTCGGTCCGATCGTCGGCCCGATCGGCGACGGCGACACCACCGACGACAGCACCCCGACCATCGGCGGCGAAGGCGAACCGGGCGGCACCGTGATCATTAAGGACGGCGACGACGTTATCGGCTCCACCATCGTCGGCGACGACGGCCACTGGGAGTTCACTCCGGAAACCCCGCTGCCGGACGGCGAGCACGAAATCATCGTGGTGATCCGCGACGAGGCGGGCAACGAAAGCGCGCCGAGCGATCCGATCCATCTGATCGTGGACACCGGCGACGTGGTGATCAGCATTGACTACGTCTACGACGACGTGGAGGCCAGTACCGGCAACCTGGCGTCGGGCAGCGTCACCAACGACGACACCCCGACGCTGCACGGTAAGGCGACGGCGAACAGCATCGTCACCATCATGAACGGTGACGCGGTTATCGGCAGCGTGAAGACCGACAGCTTCGGCCGCTGGTCGTTCACCACGCCAGCGCTGCAGGACGGCCACTACGGCTTCACCGCCACGGCGACCGACGCGAAGACCGGCGCAGTCAGCGCCCCGACCGCTGAGTTTGCGCTGGACATCGACACCCAGGCGCCAACCAAACCGGGCGAAGGCGGCACCGGCGGCGGCGGCATCGGTGACATCATCGACGACGTGGGCCCGATCCGCGGCAGCGTGAAGCCGGGCGACGTGACCGACGACACCACGCCGACGCTGGAAGGCAGCGGCCTGCAGAAGGACGACGTGGTCACCATCATCGACAACGGTGAGGTGATCGGCACGGCGGTGGCGGACGAGAACGGCGGCTGGCAGTTCACCCCGAACCCGCCGCTGAACCAGGGCGAGCACGAGTTCACCATCATCGTGACCGACCCGGCGGGCAACAGTTCCGAGCCGTCCGATCCGTACCTGATCGTCGTGGACACCGATGCCCCTGCGGCGCCGGTGATCAAGGAGATCATCGACGACCAGGGCGCGGTCACCGGCCCGATCAACAACGGCGACGTCACCGACGACGCGCAGCCGAAAATCAGCGGTACCGCAGAAGCGGGCAGCACGGTCATCGTCTACGACAAGGGCGTGGAAATCGGCCGCACCGAGGCGGATGCCGCGGGCAACTGGGAGTTCACCCCGGTTCCGCCGCTGCTGAACGGCGACCATGAGATCAGCGCGAAGGCGCAGGATCAGGCCGGCAACATCGGCGACGCGTCCAACAGCATCGGCTTTGAGCTGATCGCCGGCGGCAACGCCACCGCGCCGTCCATCGTGGGCGCGTGGGACGACGTTGAAGCCTTTACCGGCCTGCTGCAGAGCGGCGCGAAGACCAACGACGCATCGCCTGAGCTGCGCGGCACCGCGCCGGCGGGGGAAACCGTCACCATCATCATGGACGGCAAGGTGCAGGGCACCGTGATCGCCGACGGCCAGGGCAACTGGAGCTGGACGCCTGCCGCAGATATCCCGGACGGCACGCACAACTTCCGTGCAGAGACCCACGACGACGCGGGCAACCCGGCGGCGACCGGCAACTTCCAGCTGGTGATCGACACCGACGCGCCTGACGCGGCGACGGGCATCGTGGCCGACGACAACGTCGGTCCGATCGTCGGCCCAATCGGCGACGGCGACACCACCGACGACAGCACCCCGACCATCGGCGGCGAAGGCGAACCGGGCGGCACCGTGATCATTAAGGACGGCGACGACGTTATCGGCTCCACCATCGTCGGCGACGACGGGCACTGGGAGTTCACCCCGGAAACCCCGCTGCCGGACGGCGAGCACGAAATCATCGTGGTGATCCGCGACGAGGCGGGCAACGAAAGCGCGCCGAGCGATCCGATCCATCTGATCGTGGACACCGGCGACGTGGTGATCAGCATTGACTACGTCTACGACGACGTGGAGGCCAGTACCGGCAACCTGGCGTCGGGCAGCGTCACCAACGACGACACCCCGACGCTGCACGGTAAGGCGACGGCGAACAGCATCGTCACCATCATGAACGGTGACGCGGTTATCGGCAGCGTGAAGACCGACAGCTTCGGCCGCTGGTCGTTCACCACGCCAGCGCTGCAGGACGGCCACTACGGCTTCACCGCTACGGCGACCGACGCGAAGACCGGCGCAGTCAGCGCCCCGACCGCTGAGTTTGCGCTGGACATCGACACCCAGGCGCCAACCAAACCGGGCGAAGGCGGCACCGGCGGCGACGGCATCGGTGACATCATCGACGACGTGGGCCCGATCCGCGGCAGCGTGAAGCCGGGCGACGTGACCGACGACACCACGCCGACGCTGGAAGGCAGCGGCCTGCAGAAGGACGACGTGGTCACCATCATCGACAACGGTGAGGTGATCGGCACGGCGGTGGCGGACGAGAACGGCGGCTGGCAGTTCACCCCGAACCCGCCGCTGAACCAGGGCGAGCACGAGTTCACCATCATCGTGACCGACCCGGCGGGCAACAGTTCCGAGCCGTCCGATCCGTACCTGATCGTCGTGGACACCGATGCGCCGGCTGCGCCGGTGATCAAGGAGATCATCGACGACCAGGGCGCGGTCACCGGCCCGATCAACAACGGCGACGTCACCGACGACGCGCAGCCGAAAATCAGCGGTACTGCAGAAGCGGGCAGCACGGTCATCGTCTACGACAAGGGCGTGGAAATCGGCCGCACCGAGGCGGATGCCGCGGGCAACTGGGAGTTCACCCCGGTTCCGCCGCTGCTGAACGGCGACCATGAGATCAGCGCGAAGGCGCAGGATCAGGCCGGCAACATCGGCGACGCGTCCAACAGCATCGGCTTTGAGCTGATCGCCGGCGGCAACGCCACCGCGCCGTCCATCGTGGGCGCGTGGGACGACGTTGAAGCCTTTACCGGCCTGCTGCAGAGCGGCGCGAAGACCAACGACGCATCGCCTGAGCTGCGCGGCACCGCGCCGGCGGGGGAAACCGTCACCATCATCATGGACGGCAAGGTGCAGGGCACCGTGATCGCCGACGGCCAGGGCAACTGGAGCTGGACGCCTGCCGCAGATATCCCGGACGGCACGCACAACTTCCGTGCAGAGACCCACGACGACGCGGGCAACCCGGCGGCGACCGGCAACTTCCAGCTGGTGATCGACACCGACGCGCCTGACGCGGCGACGGGCATCGTGGCCGACGACAACGTCGGTCCGATCGTCGGCCCGATCGGCGACGGCGACACCACCGACGACAGCACCCCGACCATCGGCGGCGAAGGCGAACCGGGCGGCACCGTGATCATTAAGGACGGCGACGACGTTATCGGCTCCACCATCGTCGGCGACGACGGCCACTGGGAGTTCACTCCGGAAACCCCGCTGCCGGACGGCGAGCACGAAATCATCGTGGTGATCCGCGACGAGGCGGGCAACGAAAGCGCGCCGAGCGATCCGATCCATCTGATCGTGGACACCGGCGACGTGGTGATCAGCATTGACTACGTCTACGACGACGTGGAGGCCAGTACCGGCAACCTGGCGTCGGGCAGCGTCACCAACGACGACACCCCGACGCTGCACGGTAAGGCGACAGCGAACAGCATCGTCACCATCATGAACGGTGACGCGGTTATCGGCAGCGTGAAGACCGACAGCTTCGGCCGCTGGTCGTTCACCACGCCAGCGCTGCAGGACGGCCACTACGGCTTCACCGCCACGGCGACCGACGCGAAGACCGGCGCAGTCAGCGCCCCGACCGCTGAGTTTGCGCTGGACATCGACACCCAGGCGCCAACCAAACCGGGCGAAGGCGGCACCGGCGGCGACGGCATCGGTGACATCATCGACGACGTGGGCCCGATCCGCGGCAGCGTGAAGCCGGGCGACGTGACCGACGACACCACGCCGACGCTGGAAGGCAGCGGCCTGCAGAAGGACGACGTGGTCAGCATCATCGACAACGGTGAGGTGATCGGCACGGCGGTTGCGGACGAGAACGGCGGCTGGCAGTTCACCCCGAACCCGCCGCTGAACCAGGGCGAGCACGAGTTCACCATCATCGTGACCGACCCGGCGGGCAACAGTTCCGAGCCGTCCGATCCGTACCTGATCGTCGTGGACACCGATGCGCCGGCTGCGCCGGTGATCAAGGAGATCATCGACGACCAGGGCGCGGTCACCGGCCCGATCAACAACGGCGACGTCACCGACGACGCGCAGCCGAAAATCAGCGGTACTGCAGAAGCGGGCAGCACGGTCATCGTCTACGACAAGGGCGTGGAAATCGGCCGCACCGAGGCGGATGCCGCGGGCAACTGGGAGTTCACCCCGGTTCCGCCGCTGCTGAACGGCGACCATGAGATCAGCGCGAAGGCGCAGGACAAGGCCGGCAACATCAGTGATGAGTCCAACAGCATTGGCTTTGACCTGCTGACCGGTGGCGTGCCATCTGCACCAGCCATCGTCAATGTGATTGATGATGTGGGCGCGATTACCGGCAATATTCGTCCTGGAGGTGCTACTGACGATACGCAACCGACCATCGTTGGTACCGCGAAGCCGGGTCATATCGTCACCATCCTGATTGACGGACAGGCGCAGGGAACCGTAGTGGCTGACAGTAAAGGTCAGTGGTCATTTACACCGACTACTGCACTGCCAGAAGGTCCACATGCGATTGTGGCTGCAGCAACTGATCCTCAGGGCAACCCAATGCCATCCAGTGGTGAATACAACATCGTTGTAGACACGACTGCACCGGATGTGGGTAGCCAGAGCTTGATCGATAACGTCGGCGATAAGGTCGGTCCCATTGTCAGCGGTGATACTACCGATGACAGCACCCCGACTTATAGCGGTGTAGCTGAACCTGGCAGTACCGTCATCATTAAGGATGGCGATCGTGAAATTGGCCGTGTGCCAGCCAATAGCAAAGGTGAGTGGAGCTTTACGCCAGCTACACCGTTGCCGGATGGCCCGCACAGCCTGAGCCATCAGGTTCAGGATCCGGCGGGCAATCTGAGTGCTGCAAGCACGCCGATTGACTTCGTTGTTGATACTTCGGCGGTAGTGGTTTCCATTACTAATGTGTTTGACGATGCAGGCAGCGTCACCGGCACCTTGAACACCGGTAGCGTAACGGATGACACCACGCCGACCCTGAATGGTCGCGCGACGGCGAACGCGCTGGTTACCATCAAAAATGGTACTGAGGTGATTGGCTCGGTGTATGCGGATGCTCGCGGTAACTGGCAGTTCACGCCAACTGTTGAGCTGAAGGAAGGTGATTACAACTTTACTGCCTCGGCTGAAGCTAAAAATGGTTCGGTTGCGGTGAGCGATAAGTTTGAGCTGACCATCGATATCACGCCGCCAGACAACAACGGCATCGGCGATATCAAAGATAACGTGGGTGGCATTGTTAATCCGATTCAAGATGGTGGTTTAACCGACGACACCACGCCAGAACTGGGTGGTTCCGGTCAGGAGCCAGGCGATGTTGTCACGATTATCGATAACGGTAAGCCAATTGGTTCAACTGTAGTGGGTGACGACGGGAGCTGGAGCTATACGCCAGAAACGCCGCTGCCGGAAGGTAGCCACGATTTCACCATCATTGTGACCGATCCAGCAGGTAACGATTCGCAGGAATCTGATCCATGGACCGTGATCGTTGATACTAAACCGCCAGTTGCACCTTCGATTGATACCGTTTGGGATGATGTTGATCCGAAACAGGGTGATGTTGCTAGCAACGGCTATACCAATGACCAGCGTCCGGAACTGCGTGGTAGCGCGGCGGCTAATGCCATCGTGATTATTTATCAGAACGGTGTGGTGCAAGGCAGCGTAACGGCGGATGCCAGCGGTAAATGGAAGTGGACGCCATCAGTGGATCTGTCTGATGCAACCTTTAACTTTACTGCGAGCCAGGTCAGTGCGGCCGGTGTTGAAGGCGACAAGTCCGCTCAGTACACCGTTACGGTTGATACGTTAGTGCCGAGCGCGCCGTTGATTACCAGCGTAGTGGACAACGTGGCGGGTGGTGTTGTTGGGGCGATTGCCAATGGCGGTCTGACCAACGATAGCAAGCCGACACTGAGTGGTACGGCTGAGCCAAATGCGCTGGTTAAGATTCTTGACGGCAACACAGTTGTAGGCAGTGTGTATGCTACAGCGACCGGTGCATGGTCACTGGAATTGCCAACGGCATTGCCGGACGGTACACACACCTTAACGGTGACAGCAGAGGACCGTGCGGGTAACGTTTCGCCACAATCCAATAGCTGGGGCCTGGTTATTGACACCGTTGCACCTAACGCCCCGGTAATCACCAGCGTAGTGGACAACGTGCCGGGTGGTATTGTTGGCGCGATTGCCAATGGCGGTCTGACCAATGATAACAAACCTACGCTGAGTGGTACGGCTGAGCCCAATGCGCTGGTCAAGATTTTGGACGGAAACACGGTGGTGGGTAGCGTATATGCGACCGCAACCGGTGCATGGTCAATGGAATTGGTTACTGCTCTGCCAGAAGGGTCTCATACCTTAACGGTGACCGCTCAGGACAGCGCAGGTAACGTTTCGCCACAATCCGGTAGTTGGGTGGTGGTCGTTGATACTGTTGCGCCGACTGTGCCAGTGATTACTAGCGTGGCGGATAACGTGGCGGGCGGTATTGTTGGGAACATCGCGAATGGCGGTCTGACTAACGACAACCGTCCAACGGTTACCGGTACCGCTGAAGCTAATTCTCTGGTGTTCCTGCGCGACGGTACCAGCACGATCTACAGCTTCTACGCCAATGGCAGTGGAACCTGGTCGTTCGAATTGCCTGCTGGAGTGCCGGATGGCAACCACAGCTTCAGCGTGGTGGCACAGGACGGAGCGGGTAACACCTCGGGCGCATCCAATAGCTGGAGTGTGGTCGTTGATACGGTTGCACCAACTGTTCCGGTCATTACCAGCGTAGCGGATAACGTGGCGGGCGGTATTGTTGGGAACATCGCGAATGGCGGCCTGACCAACGACAACCGTCCAACGCTTACCGGTACCGCTGAAGCTAATTCACTGGTATTCCTGCGTGACGGTACCAGCACGATCTACAGCTTCTACGCCAGTGGCAGTGGAACCTGGTCGTTCGAATTGCCTGCTGGAGTGCCGGATGGCAACCACAGCTTCAGCGTGGTGGCACAGGACGGAGCGGGTAACACCTCGGGCGCATCCAATAGCTGGAGTGTGGTCGTTGATACGGTTGCACCAACTGTTCCGGTCATTACCAGCGTAGCGGATAACGTGGCGGGCGGTATTGTTGGGAACATCGCGAATGGCGGCCTGACCAACGACAACCGTCCAACGCTTACCGGTACCGCTGAAGCTAATTCACTGGTGTTCCTGCGTGACGGTACCAACACAATCTACAGCTTCTACGCCAGTGGCAGTGGAAACTGGACGTTCGAATTGCCTGCAGGAGTGCCGGATGGCAACCACAGCTTCAGCGTGGTGGCACAGGACGGAGCGGGTAACACCTCGGGCGCATCCAATAGCTGGAATGTGGTCGTTGATACCGTTGCGCCTGCTGGACCGCAGATCACCAATCTGGTTGACAATGTTACGGGTGGCATCGTCGGGGATATTGCGAACGGAGGTACTACCAACGACAACAAACCAACGTTAAGCGGTACGACTGAACCGAACGCACTGATCACTATCCGTGTTGATAACGTGGTGTGGGGAAGTGTGCGTGCTGATGGAAGTGGTAAATGGCAGCTGGAGCTTGAAAAAGAAATTCCAGATGGCAGCCATGAGATCAGGGCATTTGCTGAAGATGGCGCGGGTAATGTGTCAGCCCAGTCTAATCTGTGGACTGTGGTGGTTGATACCCAACCGTTCGCTGGTACTGGATATGAAGACTTTACGAATGATAATGGAGTGATCACGGGTTCTGGTGCCACCAAAACAATTGAGTTCAGTTCCGGCCTGGTCATGCAGGGCAAGATCCTGAATACCAATGTTCCAACACCAGGTGTTCCAGGCGCGGTATTGGATTCAATTGTCGGTGTGCATAATTTACAAAGGCTTATGCAGGTTGATTGTGCGGTTGCAGACATTGATATACCGGACTCGAAATATATTTCATTCTTGTATTCATATAACAATTATGCGGGTACTCCACAGAATTACTCGTTTAGTGTGTACGACACCAACGGCAATATTCTTGATACCAAGACCTTCGCAACTGGCGCTAACATGGGAACCTACAGCTACCAGGCTCCTGAAGGTGTCTTGATTGGAAAAGTCGAGATAGTCTCACCTTACACACTGTCTTATGTTGACAATATTGCATGGGGAGATGGTCCCGGAATCCGATCTATGGCGGATATCCAGAGTGATGATTCGCACAACATGATTGATGACGGTCATGTTGCTGCTATCACGTCTGCTGATGACAATCAGCATGATGGACATCAGACGGAAGCCACGGTTGAACAGCACGGCACCACACTGAAAATTGTGGCCGCTGAACCGGTTATCAACTTTGATAGCATCGTGCATGAGGATATGAACATTCAGACCGTGGATATGACGAACAGTCAGACCAACGTGCTGAATATCACCCTCGGTGATGTGCTGGCGCACGGTGAAGAAGGCGCGTTTACCGCCGACGACACCAAACAGCTGATGATCAAAGGCGACGAGGGTGATGTAGTGAACCTGTCCGACCTGCTGCCAGACGGCACTGACCCAGGCAACTGGGCCAAAGCGGAAGGCACCGTCACCGTCAGTGGCGTGCAGTACGAGGTTTATCAGCACACCGGTGCCGAGACTGAACTGCTGGTGCAACTGGGTGTACAGACTAACCTGAACAACCACTAATCATTTACACACAATCAAAACCGGAGGTCCGCAAGGACCTCCGTGGAGGAGTCATGAATAAAGTAAACACTTCGCTGATTGCGATGATGGTGGCAGGGAACCTGTTTTCCTTCTCAGCACAAGCAGCAGTTGAACCTAACGTCTACGGTACAGCTTACCAACCGGTGGCCAGCGTGGCACCTAGCCAGGCTCAGGTCATTTATTACCGCACTAACGCGGTAACTGGCCCAGATGCGGCGCACGTTTATGTGGATGGTGAATATCAGTCAGCGCTGCTGATGGGCATGTACACCACCTTCTGCGTACCGTCAGGCGAGCACTCGCTGGGCGCGTTCCTTAAGGATGCACCGTATTACAAAGGCAAAGAGGCGCAGCCCTATCGCGACAACTTTGTTGGCGGCAAAACCTACTACGTTATGGTCGACGGTAACAGTGCAGGGAAGCCGATTGTGGTGAGTGCGCAGCAAGCCAGCAACGATCTGAAAGGATTACGTGCCCAGGTGCACACGCTTAACCGTGCTTCTGCAGTTGAACAATGTCGCTACACCGCCAGTAAAACGATGGATTATGCACTGTCGAGTGATGTGCTGTTTAACTTCGGAAAATCAGGCCGTAATGACATTACCCAGCAGGGCCGTCAGGCAATTAACGAGCTGATCGGTAAAATCAACAAAGATGGTGTGCAGCTGAACCGCATTCAGGTTATTGGTCATACCGATCCGATTGGTAAACCTGCAACCAATATGCGCCTCGGCCAACAGCGCGCCAACACCGTGCGCACTCTGCTGGTTCAGGGCGGCTTGCCAGCACGCAACCTCAGTGCCAGCAGTGCTGGAAGTGAAGAACTGGTAGTAAATGACTGTTCAGGCACGCGTGCCGAACAGATCCAGTGTAATGCGCCTAACCGCCGTGTGGTGGTGCGCGTACAAACGCAGTAATTACGAAATGTTGCCGGTGAAACTCACCGTCTCTCCTGACACAGGCAATAAAACCTTTACACCGTTAACCCAATCGTAATAACTGCGGTTAAGTCAAAGGCCAGTGACGATGTCACTGGCCTTTTTTATGCTACTGGTGTGTTAAATCACGCTATCTCTCAACCAAGACCCAGCCTGTGGTCGCCTGTCAGATAATTCCTGTACAAATGCACTCCATTACTTACCTGAACCCCGGCCTGAGGCGGGAGGTGAGGCGATTGCGGTACTGCATCGCCGTGCATGAGGAATCAATTGATGGATGACATCAACCTGGCGATAGTCAGTGGAAAACGCATTATCCAGGCGGAAAATCTACCACGTAACCCAGAGAAAGCGGTGAACGTCAAAGCGGTTAAAGGAGCACGCTATGTGCTGGCCGAAGGCGATGATCTAACCGCACCCGACACAGTCAGCGTTAAGCGTGTCGGTAACGATCTGCATTTGATGCTGCAGGGGGAACATTCTGCACAGTCAAACCTGATCATCGAAGATTATTACCCGCAACAAGGCGAGATCGTGGGGCTGGGTGAAGACGGTCAATGGCATGCGTTTACCGCAGTCAGCGCTGACCGCGCACAAGATCCTCAGGCGTTACAGGATGGCGAGCAGTCAACTGCCGCGCTGGATAGCAGCGTATTACCCCCAATGGATAAACTTGAAGTCGATGGCAACGCACTGGCGTTTGGCATGATCGCACTGGCTGCCGCGGCGGCGGTTGCCGCTTTAGCCGTGCTGGTGCACAACAACCGCAACCACCACTCATCGCCGCCGCCGGACGAAAAGCCGGAAGAAGCCGCAGTAAATCCAGAAACACAGCCCGACGCTGCCAGCCTAAACCCGGAAGTGACATCGGAACAGGGCACTCATCCGCTGGAGAATCCCGTCGCAATTATCGACAAGCTTCAGGACGATTTCGGTGAGCAGCAGGGCGCTCTATCGCCCAACGACGTCACTGATGACACCACACCAACACTCAACGGCAGCGATCAGCAATCTGGCTCGGTCATTGAGATCCGTGACAACGGCACATTCCTGGGCACCGCTATCGCGGATAGCAAAGGTAACTGGTCTTTTACCCCCGCGTCTCCTTTGCCTGATGGCACTCACGAATTTGTGGTGATTGCTACCGATCCCGGAGGTTTGGTCTCTGCACCTTCTGACCCTGCGGTAATCGTGATTGCCGCGAATCCTACGCCGCTTGAAACACTAAGCCTTAGCGATCTGTTACCGCCGGACACCGATCTCAGCAGTTGGGCGCACATCTCTGCATATGACGATGCGGGCACCGAACACCACATCATGGCTCCGGCTGATGATGCCAGCCGTGTAGTTGATGAGTTGCTGAGCGGCCATCCCCTGAACTGATCCCCTTGATGCAATTTAACCAGCGGCGAAAGGTCGTCGCGGAGGCGTTATGAATAATTTCATCCAACACATCGTTATTCCAACAGTGATTTTTGGCGGGCTATTTTGCGCCCTGCACGCGAACGCAGCGCCGGATACGGGGGCCTTTGGCGAGCGCTGGCAAGCAAAGGCGGAAGTAGTGAATGACCAGGCCCAGGTTGTCTATTACCGCACCCAGCCATCAACCAGTCAGCAAGCCGCGTTGGTGACCGTTGATGGCAAGCTGCAAGCCGCCTTGCTGCCAGGCATGTATACCCGCATCTGCGTTCAACCGGGCAGCTATACGCTGGGCGGCTGGATGGACTCTCAGGGCGCGCAAGCGGCCACCCACCACCGTTTTCAA
Source organism: Candidatus Pantoea symbiotica (assembly GCF_056491525.1). Classification (NCBI taxonomy): domain Bacteria; kingdom Pseudomonadati; phylum Pseudomonadota; class Gammaproteobacteria; order Enterobacterales; family Erwiniaceae; genus Pantoea; species Candidatus Pantoea symbiotica. The sequence continues at coordinate 518,751 of NZ_JBSZHR010000003.1, read as the reverse complement.
ACCACGCTCAAGCCAGGCAAAACCTATTTTGTCCGCGTGAACACGCAGGGTGATGGCAAACCTCAGCCTGTGCGTCGCATTGAGGCGGAGCGCGAGCTGGCTGACCTACATCTGCAGGAGCATGTGTTATCGCGAGCCAGTGCAGTAACGGAGTGCCGTTACTTATCGCAGCCGTTGGCTGATTACAACATCCGCTAGTTAATTTCCCCCGCATGCCAGAGCACGCGGGACATTCTGAAGAGGTCAATTGTGTTGAATATGTCTTCGGTTAAATCGGTTGTGCTTATGGCTAGCCTGCTAACCACCGTATCAAGTTCGGCCACGCTACAAACACCCAACGCCTTTGGTGAAAAATACAAGCCGCTACCACCAGTAGTCAAAGAGCTGACGCAGGTGGTGTATTACCGCGCTAACAGCGGCGTTATGACAGCCGGCCCGGCGCATGTTTACGTTGACGGTCGCTATCACACCAGTTTGTTACCGGGCGGGTTTACTAGTTTTTGTCTGCGCGCAGGCCCGCATACGCTGGGTGCCTTCGTTAATGATGCGCAATATCGCGGTAAAACTGAGGGCTTATATCAAGCCGAACTGCACGGCGCACGCACCTACTTTTTGCGTGTCGATGAACAGCAGCAAATGACGGATGCCCCAAAAGCGGTTAATCGCCAGCAAGGTGAACAGGAAATCAAACCCAACCGCCGTCAGGTACATGCGCACTCACGTGCAACCACCCTCGTTCCCTGCGTTTTCGATCGTGCTGCGGCACAAAGTGAAAGTCAGTATCTGTTCAGTAGTCGTGAGCTGTTTAAACAGGATCTTGGCCGCACCTTGCTCACCGATGAAGGCCTCAATTCACTGAATGAAACCGTCGTCACACTGCGTCAGCAGCATCCCATTCTGCACAGCGTGGTCATTCGCCTTGTGACCCGTGATGAGTCACGAATTGTGCTGCGCGATAAAGCCAAAGCGTTGCGTAACGCGCTGACAATGGCAGCGGTACCGAATGAATTAATCGACATGCAGATTTCAGCTTGTTCCGAGAATTGTCCTAACACGGATCAGGATGTGCAGATTCTCGCGAAATAATAAAAAACGATATAAATCAGCTTCTTAAATGCGATTTTTCACCTTGGCATTCACGAAGCAAGACCCGGCTTGTATCGCCATTGAAGGCTAAAAGCGAGAATTTTCTTACTCCCCGCCCCTGCGGGCCTGAAATAACGAACAAAGAGATGCGGTTAATGAACGCAACAGAATCTGATAACCAACAGCACGAGCAAGAATTGCAGTCGCTGGCGCGTGTGCAGACGCGTATTGATGACACGCTGCTGCAAAGCGTGGACTGGCTCTGCCGCCATTACGGCCTTGGCCGCAGCTTTGACGCGTTGACGGCAGGCCTGCCAAAAGATGTTTTCCTCACGCCTTCTCAGGCACTGAGTTCGCTGGAGAGTGCCGGTATGACACCCGGCCTGGTTGAGCGCAGCCTGTGGGATGTCCCTCAGCAGGTCATGCCAGTCATTCTGGTACGCAAAGAGTCAGGTGGTTGCATCCTGCTTGATCGCGTACGCAAAAAGAATGCTGAAGACAAGATGACCTGGTTCTATCAAGTGGTCATGCCTGAAGTCGGCAGCAAGCCGGTTGAAATTGAACACGCCGAGATTGCCGAGTGGTACAGCGGTTTTGCCATTTTCTCAAAGCCTACCGCCAAAGTGGATCGCCGTGTTGAAGAGGGTTTACCGGAGAATCAGAAGCACTGGCTGTTCAGTACCCTGTGGCGCTATCGCCGTTACTACCGAAGCGCGGCAGTGGCATCCGTGCTGATTAACGTACTGGCGCTGGCGAGCATCTTCTTCACCATGAACGTCTACGATCGCGTCATTCCGAACCAGGCGTTTGTCACCCTGTGGTCGCTGGCGATTGGTGTAACGGTGGCGATGCTGTTTGAAGCGTTGACGCGCTTTATTCGTGCGCATCTGCTGGATACCGCAGGCAAAAAAGCCGACTTGATCGTCGGTAGCATCCTGTTCCGCCAGGCCATCGACGTCCGTATGGAGCACAAACCGGCTTCGTCAGGCACCTTTGCTAATCAGCTGCGCGAGTTTGAGTCTCTGCGTGATTTTGTCTCTTCAGCGACCTTAGCCGCGCTGGCTGACCTGCCGTTCGTGCTGTTATTCGTGGGCGTGATCTTTGCCATTAGCGGCCCACTCGGCTTCGTGCCACTGCTGATGTTGCCAGTGATCATCATCATCAGCGTCATTATTCAATGGCCGCTGGCGAAGATCATGAAAGAGAACCTGAAAGATGCCGCACTGAAGCAAGGCGTATTGATCGAATCCATTGAAGGGATGGAAACCTTGAAAGCCACTGGCGGCGGCGTCCATATGCAGCGTCGCTGGCAGAAGTTCAGTGCTTTACAGGCCAACAGTGGTTCGAAATCAAAGCGTTATTCAACCCTGGCAACCACATCGGTGACCTTCCTGCAGCAGTTCCAGACGGTGATGCTGATTTTGATCGGCGTTTATATGATTGATGCCGGCAACCTGACCATGGGTGGCTTGATCGGTACGGTGATGCTGGCAGGGCGTGCTACTGGCCCATTAGGTCAGGTCATCGGTTTAGCTACGCGTTATCAGTCATCAAAAGCGGCGCTGGGTTCGCTGAACAGGCTGATGGAGATGCCAACCGACCGTGATAGCGAGCAGGACTATATCGCTAATCCGGAACTGAAAGGCGATCTGAGCCTAAAAGGCGTGGGCTTCTCTTATCCGGCGCCGCCGATGCAGCCTAACCCGGAAATTCTCAAGAACATCAATATCGACATTAAAGCTGGTGAGCGTATCGCCATCCTGGGTTCGATTGGCAGCGGTAAATCAACGCTGCTGCGCTTGATGGCACGTCTTTATCAGCCAACCGGCGGCCAGCTGTTTACTGATGGCCTCGACGTTAACCAGATCGACCCCGCTGACTGGCGCCGTCATATCGGTTTTGTGAGCCAGGAATCGCGTCTGTTCTACGGCACACTGCGTGAAAACGTAATGCTCGGTATGCCCGATGCGGCACCGAATGAGTTTCTGCGTGTACTGCGCCTGACCGGTCTCGATCAGATTGCCGCACGCCATCCGCTGGGTATTAACCTGGCGGTAGGCGAGAACGGCGGCAGTTTGTCGGGTGGTCAGCGTCAGTTGGTGGCTCTGGCTCGTACGCTGCTCAGCCGCCCGGAAGTGCTGCTGCTGGATGAACCAACCAGCGCCATGGACAGCCAAACCGAACAGCAATTCCTGAAACATCTGCATGCCGCCACGCAAGGCCAGACGCTGGTGGTGGTCACTCACCGACCATCACTGCTGGCACTGGTGGACCGCATCATTGTGATTGATGCCGGAAAGGTCGCCATCGATGGGCCGAAAGACGTGGTGCTTGCCCGCCTGAGCGGACAACCCGTTCCGCCAGCCAATAGCGGCAAAGTGAGCGCGGCAGCACAACAACCGGCTGCCAATACTGTTCCGCAACCGGCTGCGAATCAGTCGGCGGCACCAGCTAACAAACCTGCATCCCCAATCGTTACGCGCAGTGTGCCAGCGAAGGGATTGGATAAAGATGTTGAGGTCTCTGCCTGATGTTCAGCTTATTCAAACGTAAACCCAAACTGTCGGCGGCAGACGCCGACTTCATGAATGACATTCAGTCTTCACTGCTTACCCAACGCACACCCGGTTCACGTCTGGTGTTATGGGTGGTGCTGGCGGTGCTGGTGGGTGGCATTACCTGGGCGCATTTTGCGCGCGTCGAAGAAATTACCAAAGGTGAAGCGAAGATCATCTCCAAGAGCCGTGAACAGATTATTCAGAGTCTGGAGGGCGGCATCCTGGCGGAAATGAATGTGCGTGAAGGTGAAGAGGTTGAACGCGGCCAGGTGCTGCTGAAGATCGACCCAACGCGAGCTCAAGCCAGCTACCGCGAAGCACTGAATAAAGTGGTGGGATTAAAGGCCACGATTGCGCGTCTGCGTGCTGAAGCATATGGCCAGCCATTGAGTTTCGATGATGAGCAGGTGCGCAAAGATCAAAGCGTTATCGATCAGGAAACCAAAGCCTATCAGGCGCGCAAACGTGCGCTTGATGACTCGGTTAACGCATTACAGCGCAGCTATGAACTGTCGATGCGCGAAATCCGCCTCGCAGAACCGCTGGCCGCGCGCGGCTTGCTCTCTGAAGTAGAACTGCTGCGTATGCGTCGCCAGGCCAATGAAATTCAGGCGCAGATTGTTGAACGTCGTAACCGCTATCAGGCCGATGCTAACTCCGAGTTGAACAAGCTTGAGCTCGAACTTTCGCAGACCAGTGAAAACCTGATTGGCCGCGCTGACGTAATGGAACGTACCACCATTACCGCACCGGTGAGAGGCACGGTGAAAAACATTCGCTTTAACACCATTGGCGGCGTCATTCAGCCTGGCGAACACATTCTGGAAATCGTTCCGCTAGAAGACCAACTGTTAGTGGAAGCGAAAATTCGTCCTTCAGATGTCGCGTTTCTTCATCCTGGCTTACCTGCAACGGTAAAGGTCACCGCATATGACTACGCGATCTATGGCGGGCTGAAAGGCCACGTGGAATTTATCAGTCCCGATACGTTGAAAGATGATGCCAAAGCGGCTGCGGGACGCCCGGATGACACCTATTACCGCGTCATGGTTCTGACGGAGACCAGCACCCTGAATGCCGGTGGAAAAGCATTGCCGATTATTCCTGGCATGGTGGCTTCCGTTGAAATTCGTACGGGCGAGAAAACTATCCTGGATTACCTGCTGAAGCCGGTGATGAAAGCACGTGAAGCTTTCCGCGAACGTTAATTGAGACCTGAGTGATGAAACAAATTAAATGTTCAAAGCGCTTGCTGTCGCTGCTAATAGGTTCGTTCCTCGCGCTGCAAAGCGGCGCCGCACAGACGGCAACGAGTGAAGAAGAAGAGCTACTGATGTTTGTTGAAGTGTCGAAACCGAAGCCAGCATTAAGAGCGGCTCAACCAGTAAAAACCATGTCGGCAGATGAGATGGCGAAAATGCTGGCAGCACGCACGCAATCAGCACCGGTTCAGCCTGCTGCTGTGCCATTAACTAACACCGCGCTTGCGCCTGTAGCGAAAGCGCCGGTGATTAATACACCTGCTGTGTCTGAAGCGCCGATTATTGTGACACAGGTGCCTGCAACACCACTGGCAACAGCAACAAACCGTACAGAAGCGGAGCGAAGCAGCCTGAGTAGCGCTGAACTGCCAATCTTCAAACCGGCAACGCCGGCATCGGTTGCCGCCACGCTAACGCAGCCAGATGAACCTGCTTTAACCCCTGAGCCGCGTCTTTCCGTAGCACGTGCACCGCAGACAGTAGCGCGCGTTAGCCCTGGTGAAATGGAACTGCGTAATATTTTCTACAGTGCGGTGATGAGCGCGCTACAGCGCAGTCCACAGGTTCGCAGTACGCAACTGCAAATCGATGCTGCGAAAGAAGACGTGAGCAACGCGAAAGGTCAACGCTGGCCACAGGTTGACGTAACGTCGAACTCACGTCGTTATGAGTTTGGTAAAGGTAACCGCAATGCCAATGACAGCAATATGCCGGCTCTGGGTGTTAACGTGGCGACGAATCTGATCGATTTCGGCCAGACCAGCAACACCATTAAAAGCAAGGAGTTCTCGGTTCAGGCCGCAGATTTCCAGAACACCGCGCAGATCGAAGATTTGGCATGGCAGGTGAGCAGCGGACTGGTGGAGTTGAGTAAACAGCGTTTGATCATCGAAATGAGTAAACAATACGTAGCACGTATGCAAGAGCTGGTCACCATGTTGACCGGCATTGTTGAAGCTGATCAGGGCCGCCGCAGCGAACTAACTCAGGCGAAAGGCCGCTTCTTGCAAGCGCAGTCAGCGCTGGATAATGCCGTTTCAAAAGCACGTGACACCGAGATTCAGTTGTATCGCTTGTTAGGTGAAACCCAGGTTCCGTTACCACCCGCGATGCAGTGGCAATTGCAGCCTTCACAACTCGATGCCTTATTGGCTTCAGTCGACAAGCATCCAACGCTGCTAAAAGCACAGGCGCAGTCACAGGCTGCCTTTGCTGAAGCCGACGCGCTGAAATCGTCGTCATTACCAAAAATCAATTGGGTAGTAAGTAAAGACACCGGCAAAGACTATTACGGTCGTGAGCAAGCCTGGCAAACCGGTATCAATGTCAGTTGGGGGCTTTTCCGTGGTGGTTCAGCTAACGCGGCAGAACAGGCTGCTGTACAGCGCGCCAGCGCAATGCGGGAAGAGTCAGAAAACCAGCGTGATGACCTGCAACAACGGGTGCGTGCCGCCGATCAGGACGCGCGGTCAATGCTGCAGCGCGCGGATCTCTACCGCAATCTAACGCGTGAATCGGACCGTATCCGCCTCGATTTCTTCGATCAGTGGTATCACCTTGGGAAACGTACGTTGCTGGATGTGTTAAGCGCCGAGTCGGATTACTACAACAACCGTGTTGGCGAGGTGACTAATCGCTTTGATGGTTATAGCGCGATTTTTCGTGGTTATGCCAGCGCCGGACAATTGATGAACTGGCTGAAGAAAACGCCGCAAAAACCCTAACAGAGGAACACATGCTGTCCACTCCGGACACCATGACGACATGAGGTCTCAATGAACCCTTTAACGTCCCAAATTCGTCTGGCTCTGCTTGACGATCATCCGATTATTTGTCGCTCATTTGATGTGTTGTGCGCTGACCAGGATGATTTAATCGTGGTCGGGAAATTTGGCCATAGCCGGGAATTATTAAGCTGGTTGCGCATTGCTGAATGTGATGTGCTGGTACTGGATTATATTCTGCAAGATGATGAGATGGATGGCTTATCACTGATTAAACATTTAATGGCGCACTATCCGCATTTAAAGATTTTACTTTCTACATCTGTAGATAGCCTCGCTGTCATTCGTACCGCTTATATGTTGGGTGTGAGAGGCTATATTGCTAAACGAGAAGAGTCTGCAACCTATTTATCAGCGATTCGCACCATTGCAAACGGACAGCGTTATATCCCGCCTCGTATTGCTGAAGAGTTGAGCCAGGTTCCCGTGCGTAAACTCGACAAGGATTTAATCAATGGATCGGAACGGCAATATAGTCAGCAACTCATTTCAACCAGATTATTAACCCCGCGCGAGGCTGAGGTGTTGAATTGCTATTTGGAGGGGATGGAAATAGTTGATATTGCTGTGAAGTTAAAGCGCAGTCGTAAAACTGTTAGCGGTCATAAGCAAACCGCCATGAGGAAATTAGGTATTAGTAGCGATTTGGAGCTATTTAAATACCGGAATGATCTATTTAAATAGTCTTTATGATATTACGTCCCGGGGCTTTTTTTACACATTGCGCGATAAGGCTGCATGAAAAGTGCGGCCATATTATTCACGGCTTTGTTGGTCAGTGAGAATGACGCTAATTGGTGACCAGCTTCACATTTCTCTACGTCGTTCGTTAAAACTGCTTGCCACTTTTTCCACGCTGTAAGCATGATAGCGCCCGTTAAGGATTGTTACTGTTCGGCAGGCAAAACCTGAGACGCGCCCTTTTTCAGTTGAAGAGGGCGCGTCTCAGGTTTTTTTTTGCACGAAAAACGCGCCAATCCTTTGTAGGGTCGCCATTTATGGTGACCGAAAGACGCTTAACTGGCGAGCATTAGGCCATGAGTTTAGGGCATTGTTCAGGAGAAAGAGTGATGCAATATCAGGAACTGGCGGATGACATCGTTAGCGGTGTTGGCGGCAAAGAGAACATTATCAGCGTGATGCACTGCGCAACGCGTTTGCGCTTCAAGCTGAAAAACAGTCAAAAAGCGCAGACCGCCGCGTTAAAGGACAATCCCGGCGTGATCATGGTGGTGGAGAGCGGCGGCCAGTATCAGGTGGTGATTGGCAATCAGGTGGCGGAAGTGTATCGCGAACTCACCGCGCGCCACGCGCTGGATAATCAGAACGAGGCCGCAGATAACGCTGCACCGCAAGGCCTGTTTGCACGCTTTATCGATCTGGTTTCCGGCATCTTTACCCCGTTTATCGGCGTGATGATCGCCACCGGCATCATCAAAGGGTTGCTGGCGTTGGCGCTGGTGCTCGGCGTGATGAGCGCCGACAGCGGCAGCTACAAAGTGCTGTTTGTTGCCAGCGATGGTTTGTTCTACTTCCTGCCGATTTTGCTCGGCTACAGCGCCGGTAAAAAATTCGGCGGCAATCCGTTTGTCAGCATGGCGATTGCCGCTGCGCTGGTGCATCCGATGATTCTCGAGGTGCTGCAACAGCAGCAGCAGGGCAATGCGCTGACGTTCATCGGCATCCCGCTCGAAGTTCTGAACTACAGCTCCTCAGTGATTCCGATTATCTTCGCGGCCTGGGTTTCCAGTTTGATTGAGCGCTGGGTGCATCCGCGTTCACCCAGCGCGGTGCGCAATTTCACTACGCCGTTGTGCTGCCTGTTGATCACCGTGCCACTGACGTTCCTGGCGATTGGTCCGGCGGCAACCTGGCTAAGCCGCATGCTGGCCGAAGGCTATCTGTGGATTTACAGCCTGAGCCCAATGATTGCGGGTGCGGTGATGGGCGCGATTTGGCAAGTATGCGTGATTTTCGGTCTGCACTGGGGATTGGTGCCGATTATGCTGAACAACCTTGCCAACTTTGGTCATGACACGCTGCTGCCATTGCTGATGCCAGCGGTGTTGGGCCAGGCGGGCGCGACGCTGGGCATCTTCCTGCGAACCCGTGAAGCGAAACTCAAAGCGATGGCGGGATCGGCCTTCACCGCCAGCATCTTCGGCATCACCGAACCGGCGGTGTATGGCGTGACGCTGCCGCGTCGTCGTCCGTTTATCTTCGGCTGCATCGGTGGCGCCTTGGGCGCGGCGATCCTCGGCTTCTGGCACACCACCATTTACTCCTTTGGTTTCCCGAGCGTGTTCACCTTTATTCAGGTGGTGCCGAACAGCGGCATTGATGCCAGCGTGCTGGCGGCGTTTGCCGGTGCGGCGGTGGCGTTGCTGTTCGCTTGCGTGAGCACTTATCTGTTCGGTTTGACCGAGCCCGCAGCCGAAGTGGTCGCGCCGCCCGCGCCGGTTGCTCAGCCCACCAATCTGACGCGTCGCGAAAGTGTGGTCAGCCCGATGGCGGGCGATGTCATTCCGCTGGAGCAGGTTAAAGACGAAACCTTTGCCAGCGGTTTACTCGGCAAAGGCGCGGCGATTATCCCGCAGAGTGGCCGCGTGGTTTCGCCGATCGATGGCGTGGTGTCGTCGATGTTCCGTACCGGCCATGCGATTGGCCTGACATCGGCGCAGGGCGCGGAAGTGCTGATCCACGTCGGCCTCGATACCGTGAAGCTCGATGGACAATATTTTTCTCCTAAAGTCGCCAACGATCAGCCGGTCAAAGTGGGCGATCTGCTGCTGGAGTTCGATCTCGATGCGATTAAAGCCGCAGGATTTGACCTCACCACGCCGGTGCTGGTGAGTAATAGCGATGATTTTGTGGATGTGTTAACCCTGAGCCGCACGGCCGTGAGCGAAGGCGCTCCGTTGTTGGCCGTGCTGAAATAATTGAGGAGCAAGCAGATGACTAAACGTTTCCCGGATGGATTTTTATGGGGCGGCGCCGTGGCCGCCAACCAGGTTGAAGGCGCGTATCAGGAAGGTGGCAAAGGTTTATCAACGTCCGACCTGCAACCCAAAGGCATTTTCGGTGCGCGCGTGGAGCGCAGCGGTGACGATTTTGGCATCAAAGATACTGCCATCGATTTCTATAATCGCTTCCCGGAAGACATTAAACTGTTCGCCGAAATGGGCTTTACCGTGCTGCGTACCTCAATTGCCTGGACGCGCATCTTCCCGCAGGGCGATGAAGCGGAACCTAACGAAGCAGGCCTGGCCTATTACGATCGCCTGTTCGATGAGATGGCTAAATACAACATCACGCCGCTGGTGACGCTGTCGCATTATGAAATGCCGTATGGCTTGATCAAAAAGTACGGCGGCTGGGGCAATCGCATCACCATTGATTGCTTTGAACGCTATGCGCGCGCGGTGTTTACCCGCTTCCAGCACAAAGTGAAGTTATGGCTGACCTTTAACGAGATCAACATGTCGCTGCACGCGCCGTTCACCGGCGTAGGGTTGGCAGAAGAAAGCGATCAGCAGGCGATCTATCAGGCGATTCATCACCAGCTGGTGGCGAGCGGACGCGCGGTGAAAGCCTGCCATGAGATCGTTAAGGATGGCAAAATCGGTAACATGCTGCTGGGCGCGCTGCTCTATCCGCTGAGCTGTCGCCCGGCAGACGTGCTGGAAACCTTGCAGCAGAACCGCGAATGGCTGTTCTTTGGCGATGTACAGGTGCGCGGCGCGTATCCGGCCTATATGAAACGCTTCTTTGCCGATCGCGGCATCAGCATTGCCATGACCGATGAAGATAAGCGCGACCTGCAAAACACCGTCGATTACATCTCCTTCAGCTACTACATGACCGGCTGCGTCACTACCAATGAAGAGGAGAACCAGAAAGCGCGCGGTAACATTCTGTCGATGGTGCCAAACCCGCATCTGCCGAGTTCCGATTGGGGCTGGCAGATCGATCCAGAAGGGCTGCGCATTCTGCTTAACATCCTGTATGACCGCTATCAGAAGCCGCTGTTTATTGTGGAAAACGGGCTTGGCGCTAAAGATGTGGTGGAAGCGGACGGGCAGATTAATGACGATTACCGTATTCAATATCTCAACGATCATCTGGTGCAGGTGCGTGAAGCGATTGAAGATGGCGTGGAGGTGATGGGTTATACCTGTTGGGGACCAATCGATTTGGTCAGCGCCTCAAAAGCCGAGTTTTCCAAACGTTATGGCTTTATCTACGTGGATCGCGATGATGCGGGTAACGGCACGCTGGCGCGTTCGCGTAAGAAGAGTTTCTTCTGGTATCAGAACGTGATTCGCAGCCATGGTGAAGCGTTGAAGTAAGTGGGTTGGTGGTCGCCATTAATGGCGACCCTACAAAGGATTGACGCGTTTTTTAGAGGGTGCACATTGATGCGCACCTGGTTCACGCCTCGTCCGCATCATCCTGCAGCGCCAGCGTCTCTTTGCGTACCCGCTCAATATGAATGGTGAGGAACATGCGTTCCTCGCTGGAGAGTTCATACAGATATTTCTGCTGAATATGCTGGTCGATCTTCACCGCACATTGATAGGCGAGCGAATATTTGTCACGCACCACATCATGCAGAGATTCATCCTCGCTCCACACGCCGCGTTTGCCCAACATACGTTGTGCAAAGAACTTCAGATGGTTGACGAAGCGGTTGTAACTCAAGCTCTCGGTGCGGTAATCCAGCTGCAGACGATACTTCACGATATGCAGGATCTCCTGCATAAATTGCGTGATGTGCGATACATCGGCGAAATCGCTGCCGAGCTGTGCATTCACCAGATGCAGCGCGATAAATCCGGCCTCATCTTCGGGTAATTCCACGCCCAACCGCTTGTTAATCAGCGCCAGTGCTTCGATGCCGAGTGAAAACTCTTTCGGATAGAGCGTTTTAATCTCCCACTTCAACACGTTGCGAATCGGGATGCCTTGGTGGTGGCGTTCAATAGCAAAATGGCAGTGATCGCACAGCGCGATAGAGAGACTTTCATGCAGCGGCTGACCCAGCTGCTGACGCGCATTGGCAATGATCAGTTCGCTGGTGGTGATCACCTCAAGCGGGATATCCGACAGCAGCTCGCTGAGCCGGCCCGTCAACGTATCACTTTGCAGCGCAAACACTTTTTCGATCTGATGCGCATCCAGTTCGTCACCAACGCGCTTCTGAAACGCCAAACCGCGTCCCATCACAACCTGTTCTTTGCCGTTGTCGCCCAGCACTACCGCGACATTGTTGTTGAGGATTTTCGCGATTTTCATTTTTATCTGCCCTGAAAATAAAAAACCTGACCCACCGGGAGGACGGCGTGTCAGGTTTTGCCTGCGCTGAACGCAGTAACAATCTCGCAAGATCATAATCGGCTGAGCTTTCCCGACAAGCACAGCGACAGTTAAATGTGAAATGCATCATATTTCCAGCGCGATTAGTTACAGGCGATTGGGCACTGAAGATGCGGCCTTTTGTGTTTGTAAGGATAGCGTAAGGAAATGATCAGATTATTATAAAGTTTGCGTTAAGGCTGCCGATAGTACCGTAACGTTAAATTAACAGGAGTTGCGTTCATGACTGGGATTTCAACATTAGGCGTCGGTTCAGGACTGGGTTTAAGCACCATCCTCGACAAACTGACTGCGGCAGAGAAGCAATCGCTGGCACCGATTTCTAAGCAACAATCGGCGGCGACCGCCAAGTTGTCTGCCTATGGCACGCTCAAAACCGCGATTCAGTCTTTCCAGACGGCAAACAACAAATTAAACGATGCCGCCCTGTACACCTCGACGACCACCGCATCCAGTTCAACAGCGTTTAGCGCCGATTCCAACGGCAATGCGTTGGCGGGCAAATACACCATCAGCGTGCAGAAACTGGCGCAATCGCAAACGCTAACCAGCGACAGTAAAACCGATATTAAAGCGGCGATTGGCAGCGATGCAGCGTCCAGAACCCTGAAATTTGTCACTGCAGAAGGTAAAGAGAAGAGCATTACGCTGACCAAAGATCAGACCTCGCTTTCTGCCATTCGTGACACCATCAACAAGTCCGACGTTGGTGTTACCGCCAGCCTGATTAAGGTTTCGGCCACTGAATACCGTTTGTCACTGACTTCATCTGCATCCGGCACCGGCAATGCGGTGAAATCGCTGAGCGTGACCGGCGATGATACCTTGCACGACTTTATCGGCTTTGATGCGACAAATGCTGGCAGCAGCGGCATGACGCAAAGCGTCGAAGCGCAGAATGCCAAGCTGACCGTGAATAATGTGGCGATTGAGAGCAGCAGCAACGTGATCACCGACGCGGTGGAAGGCATCACGCTGAAGCTTAACGATGAAACCAGCGGCAACCAAACGCTGACGGTGAGCAGCGATACCAACAAGGCGAAAACCGCTATTACCGATTGGGTGAATGCCTATAACTCGCTGCAGGATACGATGGCGAGTTTGACCAAATATACGGCGGTGGATGCGGGTAAAGATCCGGATGGCAAAAATGGTGCGCTGCTTGGCGATGGCACATTGCGTAACATTCAGGTGCAGATGAAAAGCATTCTGGCCAACACTTCCGGTTCCAGCGTCTATAAAACGTTATCGCAGGCGGGTATTACAACCGACCCAACCGACGGTAAACTGAAGCTTGATGCGACCAAACTGACCAGCAGTTTGCAGGTTAAACCGGAAGCCATTCGCGACATGTTTGTTGGCGATGGCAAGAAAACCGGCGTTTCGACCGTACTGAACACCACCTTCAATGCGTTCCTTAGTAGCAAAGGTGTGCTGCAGGGCGCGACGGATACCATCAGTAAAAAACTGAATACGCTGACCGATCAGTACAATACCGCCAGCAAACGTATCGATGACACTATCGCGCGTTATAAAAAGCAGTTCACCAATCTGGATAAGATGGTTAGCGTGCTGAATAACACCAGCAACTACCTCACCGAGCAGTTCAGTAATAGCACTAAGACTAATAAGTAAGCGTAAATCGGTCGCCATAAATGGCGACCCTACGGTAATTTGGCGGGTACGCGGAACGGGCCTTCGTAGGGTCGCCATTCAAGGCGACCTCTGTCTCAAACAATAACCTTACTTCTTCTTATTCAACATGGCCTTCAAATCGGCAAACGGGTTATAGGTGGCTTCACCGACATCTTTTTGTGCATCTTCCCCAGCCACAACCGTTGTACCGTACTGATCCGCTTCGGTGTATTTCGAGTGCTCGTGGTCGTGACAATATAGGCACAACAACTCCCAGTTACTGCCATCTTCCGGATTATTGGTGTGATCGTGATCGATGTGATGAACGGTTAATTCGCGCAGGTTTGAATAGACAAATTCGCGCGAGCAGCGGCCGCATACCCACGGATAGATTTTTAATGCTTTTTCACGATAGCCGCTTTCCAGCCGCGTGTAGTTTTTAGGGATTAGAGCCATGCCAATGTTGCCTGTTAGAAGGAGATAAAGTGACATGTTATCCGCACAGCCCAAACCTGCCAATGATGTTTATCATCCCTGAGCATCCCTTCTAAAAAAACCGCCTACACTAGGTTGTATCTACGCGGAAATAAATTCCGCCCGTCCCAGATCGATGGAAATTCGCTAATAAAATGATGCCCGTAAATGATCCTCCGTCGGTAAGTCGGATACAGCGTATCGCTTTGACCATGATGATGGGAATGCTGGCAACGCTACCTGTGTGGACCAACAAAATTTATTATCGGGATGACCTTTACCGGATACTGGATGGGGATCGGTCGACATGGCTGAGCAACGGAAGACCGGGCACCTGGTTATTAGAGGCTTTGGTCTCTTTTGGTAATACGGTCAGTGATGTTTCTCCGCTTAATTTACTGCTTGGATTACTGTTGCTGAGTGTTGCAGCTGTTTTCTTCACTGAAAAAATTAAAATTCCCCTGATTGGCTACTGGTCATTTGTGCCGCCGCTTTTTGTGGTGCTTAATCCCTTTCTGGCGCAGGGAATGCTGTATACCTTTGACAGCCTAACCATTCTTTTGTCATTCGCGGGCGCCATGCTGGCAAGCATGGTGAACCGATCAAAGCCGTTTCAGGGGATCATTTACACGACGCTAATATTACTGCTGATTCAAACGTTCTATCAGCCAGGACTTAATGTCTATATTGCTTGCGTAGCGTTACTGGCTATTGCACGGTTGAATAATGAACATTTCACATGGACGTGGCTATTCGGGAAAATAGTGGCGCTGGGCATTGCCATCCTGGCCTATAAACTGGCGATGAATTATCTGCTGCCGGTAAAGATTGACTGGTACAGCATGAAACACAGCAAGCTGTTACTGCCCAATTCAGATTCTTTGCTGGTCATCATTGAAACGATTAAAACGTTTAGTCGTCTTTTTCTCAGCGCCTATCCGCGCGGCCTGATGATATTTTTATTGTTGCCTTTGCTGATGCTTTTTTCAGGCCTTATTTTGATGGCACGCAACTTAAAACAGCAGCGGAAATTGACGGTAAGCGCGGCCATATTGATGTTGAGTGCAGGATTAATCGCAATTATGGCGATTCCTGGTCTTTCTTTGGCATTAGCTACCCCGTTATTTGCGCCACGCATGTTGGGCGCCTGCAGCATTACCTTCCTGTTCTGTTTCTACGTATCCGTGCACGCTTTACCTGCAATAAGAAATTGGCTGGCGGGATTCAGTGTCGTTTTGCTTTTTTATCATCTGGTGGTGATGTTAATCAGTTTCAATACGGTGGTGAATGATCAACGTTACCAAATGGAGGTGATGAATCAGATTAAAATCACTTTATCCGCTCCGGATGCACAATCGATTGATTCCCTCGCCTTTGTTGGGCAATTAAATGATGCTCCGGAAGTACAAACCAATATTCGTAACTTCCCCATCATCGATCATATACGAATGAAAATGCTGGGTGAGTCTGAACCGTGGATTTGGCTGGCTTTGATTAAAAACGCTGGCTTGAGGTTGAAAGCGGTGAAAGCAACCGAAGAGATGAGAGTCATTAAACCGCGTGAATATCTTTCGCAGGGAGCGGATTTTGACGCCTTTCAGGATGGTCAAACTATGGTGATTGATTTCAGAAAGTCGGGTGGGCAGGTTAACAAATAATGATTCAGCTGCTCGGTCCGGGAATGATTGTCATATCCCGGACCGAGTTTTGTATATGGTGCTATTTGGCCGCGTTATTTATTCAGCAGCTCTTTACGCACAATCTCCGCACCGGCGCTTAATGCATCCAGCTTGCCTCTTGCCACGCCGCGCGGCAAAGGAATCATGCCGCAGTTGGTGCAAGGATAGAGTTTGTCGGCGTCGACAAACTGCAGCGCTTTGCGCAGCGTCGCGGCAACTTCTTCAGGCGTTTCAATGGTATTGCTTGCCACGTCAATGGCACCAACCATCACTTTTTTGCCGCGAATCAGTTCCATCAATTCCATCGGCACATGTGAGTTTTGACACTCCAGTGAGATGATATCGATATTCGACTTTTGCAGTTTAGGGAAGATCTCTTCATATTGACGCCACTCGGTGCCCAGCGTCTTTTTCCAGTCGGTATTCGCTTTGATGCCATAACCGTAGCAAATATGCACAGCGGTCTCGCATTTCAACCCTTCAATGGCTCGTTCTAAGGTCGCGATACCCCAATCATTCACTTCGTCGAAGAAGACATTAAATGCCGGCTCATCAAACTGAATAATATCGACACCTACCGCTTCTAACTCTTTGGCTTCTTCATTGAGAATTTTAGCGAATTCCCATGCCAGTTTTTCACGGCTTTTATAGTGGTTGTCATAAAGCGTGTCGATCATGGTCATTGGACCCGGCAGCGCCCATTTAATTGGACGGTCAGTCTGCTGGCGCAAAAACTTAGCATCTTCAACGAACACCGACTTTTGACGGCTTACCGGACCAACAACGGTTGGAACACTGGCATCATAACGATCGCGGATTTTAACGATCTCGCGCTTCTCAAAATCCACGCCGTTGAGATGTTCAATAAAGGTGGTAACAAAGTGCTGACGCGTTTGTTCGCCATCACTGACGATATCAATACCTGCCTGCTGTTGATCTTCCAGGCACAAACGCAGCGCATCTTGTTTACCGTCGGTTAATTCCTGATCTTGCAATTTCCACGGCGACCACAATGTTTCGGGCTGAGCCAGCCACGATGGTTTTGGCAAACTACCAGCAGTGGAAGTCGGTAATAATTTTTTCATAGCAGGTGACCTTATATTTTTATGGGTGATCAAAGAACGGGAGTAGCAAACCATTGCTCAAGAATAGTTTGGTAAGGCTTAATAAAGCGCTCTTCCGTGAACTTCCCTTGTTCAACTGCCAAATGGCTACGTTCTTCTCGATCATAAACAATTCGCGTTAAAGAATAATCCTGATGATTTAAGCTTGGCTGATACTGATTACCGGCGGCCGAGTTAGCATTGTAAATCTCAGGACGGTAAATCTTTTGGAACGTCTCCATGGTGCTGATGGTACCGATCAGCTCAAGATTGGTGTAATCACTGAGTAAATCGCCATGGAAATAGAAAGCCAAAGGCGCAGCACTGTTTGCCGGCATGAAATAACGCGCCCGCAGGCCCATTTTTCCGAAATATTCATCAGTCAGTGAGAGCTCATCCTGCTGATATTCGATGCCCAGTACCGGATGTACATTACCGGTACGATAATAGGTGTTTTTACTTGATACGCTCAGGCAGATAACCGGTGCTTTATTGAAGTTAGCTTTGTATGCGTCTGAGTTAACGAAGTTTTTGAAGATATTGCCATGCAGGTCGCCAAAGTTATCTGGCGTACGGAATTCAGTGTGGCTCTTATTATGCTCTGACAATACAACGCTAAAGTCATAATCACGCACGTAAGAAGAGAAGTTATTGCCTACAATCCCTTCGATGCGCTCATTGGTTTTTTTATCAACGATATTGGTTTTCAATATTTCAATGACTGGGAAGGTATTGCCATTGCCTTCAACACCGAGATTCAGCTCAGCCGTAATAATCTCCAGCTCAACCGCATAACGATCGCTTTTCGGGTTGTCCCAATGCGCCAGAGAATTGAAGCGGTTATCAATCATCACCAGCGCATTGCGCAGATTCTCCTGACGCTTCTCACCGCGGGCCAGATTCGCAAAGTTGGTGGTGATGCGTGTATTGCCAGAAGGATTGTAATTTTCGTCGAAACGAAGGCTCTTAACCGTAAATGTAAAGGCGTTATTCATTTTAGTCTGCTGTCCTGGTTATAAATATAAGGCCTTGCTGTGGCTGGATTTTTAGGCTTTCCCCATGTTCTTATCGGGTACTCTCAATCAGCAGGCTTCATATTATTTTAAGTTATTAACGATGGTACTTTTATGCCTGAGTCACTGGTTGAAAAAAAGTGATTTAATTTCATCGAACATGAAGGAATTTCATGATGAGAGTGATGATGAAGATCGTGCGTTCAGCAGTCAGCCCGTGCGGTCTGGCACAGACTTCATCATTGCAGGTATACTCTCCCCAAATTTTTTAACGGGTCAGACACGAAAATGGCAAAACTCACCTTACAAGAGCAAATGCTGAAAGCAGGCTTAGTCAGCAGCAAAAAAATGGACAAGGTTCAGAGAACCGCTAAAAAATCACGCGTTCAGGCTCGTGAAGCCAGAGAAGCAGTGGAAGAAAACAAAAAAGCGCAGCTTGAGCGTGATAAGCAGCTGAGTGAGCAGCAAAAACAGGCGACTTTAGCCAAAGAGTATAAAGCGCAGGTGAAGCAGCTGATCGAAATGAACAAAATCGATATTTCGAAAGGCAATATTGGTTTTAATTTCACCGACAATAATCTGATCAAAAAAATCGACGTGGATAAGCTGACTCAGACACAGCTGATTAATGGCCGCCTTGCCATCGCGCGACTCAGCATTGATAGCAATGGTGAGAGTCAATACGCGATCATTCCCGCCAGCGTTGCGGATAAAATTGCACAGCGAGATGCGAGCAGTATCGTATTGAACAGCGCATTGAGTCAGGAAGAACAGGATGAAGACGATCCGTACGCTGATTTCAAAGTGCCAGATGATTTGATGTGGTAATCAAAACGCCGCTTGCGCTGTCAGAATGGGCAGGCATTGCGGATGTTTACCGACTCACCGCTTACCGGATGAATAAAATTCAACTCACTGGCGTGTAACATCAATCGCGGCGTTTGTTCGCTTCCCGGCAGCAAGCGCCCGCCATACAGATCGCAACCCAAAATCGGATGGCCCAACTGCTGGCAGTGAATGCGCAGTTGATGGGTGCGTCCCGTTTCTGGCGTGAGTTCGACCCGCGTTAATGGCAGCATCCCTTCATGCGTGCGCTCAATGACACGATAAGGTGAGCGAGCAGGTTTGCCACTGACTGCGCAAATCGTCATTAGCGGAAACAGCGCCGGATCTTTAGCAATTGGCGCATCGATCACACCTTCATCATCAGCCAGATGCCCACACAACAGCGCGCGATAAATCTTGGTCACGCTGCGCTGGCTGAACTGCTGGCACAATGCGGCATTAATCGCCTTGTTGCGGGCAATCACCATTAATCCCGATGTTCCAAAATCCAGCCGATGCACCAGCGTGCAACCGGGGAACAGCTTTACTAACCGATGATGCACTGAATCGAGATTGAGCGGATTTTTTCCCGACAGGCTGAGCAAGCCAGCAGGTTTATTGATCAGCAGCAGATGATCATCCTGATAAAGAATCTCAATCTCGTCATTGCAAGGCGGGGCAATAAAGTGATCGATAATGGTAGACATCTGAGCGCCCGGCTGAGGAAGGGAGGCGGATAATAGCGAATTTTCAACTGGCTGGCGAATCTGGTGGCTAAGCACTCGCATAGCCAAAAATTATCGTCCAGACTTACAGCAAAGACGTGGTCTGCGCAGGCAATGTGCTTTACACTGCGGGCTGAAAAAACTGAGTAGATAACGATTAGGTAGGCGGCAATGGCGATGAACGGAACGATCACAACCTGGTTTCAGGATAAAGGTTTTGGATTTATCAAAGATGAAAATGGCGATAACCGCTATTTCCATGTGATTAAGGTCGCTAACCCTGAGCTGATCAAGAAAGATGCGGCGGTGACATTCGAGCCGACAACCAATAACAAGGGTTTGTCAGCCTATGCGGTGAAAGTCGCACCCGAAAGCAAATATATCTATATTGCCGGTGAGCGCCTAAAGCTTACGTCGATCAAGTCTTACGTGGTTTACAGCGAAGAAGTGCCGGTTGAGACGCGTATCGATAAAGAGAATACCGTGCTGTCAGTTGGCATTTTGATGAATAGCATCAAGCCGAAAACAGATGTTAAGCCGGATGAAGTCCGCTCACTTAAAAAACTGGCGATTACCACTTTTCAGGGAACAACCTTAATTTTCACGGCAGATGAAATCGATATTGATGCCACTGTGAAAATGCTGAAGGTCTGAGAATATTCGGATTGATTCTGTGCCGAAATCCCGTGTTATGCATAAGCAGGATTCCGGCATCGAATAAGCTGCGATAAATCTCTTTCAATAATTCTACTTCTGGCTTTAGGCCGTTGGCCTCTCATTCCATGCATCGGTGTACTGAATGTTGCCATCAACATATTTCCACGTGATCTTTGCATAACGAAGCGCAACGCTTTCCATATGTCCGGTTCCAGGACAATTACGCGTATCATGCATGATCGGCGATATGGATATGACCTTTACATCTTCCATTAATATATTGAAGTACTCTTCTTCCTGGCCGGCGTCACTGATGCGATACCACTTAAATTCTGCAGCTTTCATCGTCTGGCCTGTAGCAACAGCTTTATAGAGATAAGGGGATGCGGAATCAATTTCTTTTTCGAATTGGAACGGAGCATGTTGCCTGGTACCAGTCAGCTTACCAGTATTGCTATCTGTCGGAATGCTGAGATTATGGTGAATACCTCTAAGCTCAATACTGCCTTCACGGTTCATTACATCAGAACCACCACGGATTACAGCACCGCCATCATCTTTAATCCACATATGAACTGGAATTGCCATATTAATTCTCCTTGTATTAATTGTATAACCAACGACCTGCTTTAGCGGATTCTATTAACATTCCTATCGAAAAATCGGGAACCAGCACTGGATTAATCTTTTTAAAAGGATTCCAGGAAAATGGAATTTCTGGATAGTAGACTTTGATATCGAAGCCAGCTGGATCAACATTAAATTTTTTAAAATACTCTCTCATTAACTCCTCAGCCTCATATTCATCAATGCTAAGATCGGTATCGAGATCAGTATTTTGTGTAAGAATTACTTTCTTGATGTTAAAAAAATAGGTTCCAGCATACGGCTGAATGAAGTCATATATTTGCTGATCTAAATTGCTCACCATATTTTATCTGCTTCTGAGGCAATTAAGTTGTAGTCCCTGACCGTAAAATAAACTATTTGTGATACATCGGCAGCAAGTATTATGACTCCGAGTAAGGGAACGGTTCTCCCAACAAAAGTGCCAATGTTTCGGACATAAACTTTTCTTGCAGTCCATGGCGTATAACCACCTAACCATGTTGGGAGCTCAAGTCCAAAAGGGAATTTAGCCTTCTTGAATACGGCTCGTGAAGCTTTTGATGCATAGGAAGTACCTTTCGTTGTATTGCCACCAATTTTCCCTCTCGTTGATAGGTTGTTTCTACCGGAAACGATAGCCGCCACAGCTGTGAAATCGGCAACGCCCAATCCATATTGCTCGACGACCTTTTCACAAAAAATCATAAAAAGTAGTTCACTGGAGGTTAAGTTTGACCGCCCAGCGTAGAAGTACGTCCCATTAAGCTGCTCAACCGTATCCATATTCATCCTCCCTGAATGACAGACAGCCAGATTACAGTGGGATGAACGCTAATTTTTGTTCAAAAGAGAGGAGTGGAACGACTAATAGCGGGTGAAATATTGCAGAGTTTTGCCAGGCAAATGCAGTTAGGTCGCCATGAATGGCGACCCTACGTAGCTTAGCTAGATTTTGGTAACACCTTAAAAGCTCTGCCAATCCGCGTCATTCACCATCGCAACGCGCGAGGGCTTAACGTATGAAGCCTTATGCACCACAGCCTGGGTCTGATAAACCTCGCCTGCACCCGCAACATGGAATTTCCCCACCAGCTGATTCAGATTCCCGGCCTGCTCCTGCAGCGACTGCGAAGCGGCAGAAGCTTCTTCCACCAGCGCGGCGTTCTGCTGCGTGACATCGTCCATCTGATTCACCGCTTGCTGCACCTGCACAATGCCCTGGCTCTGTTCAACGGCAGCGGCGGCAATCTCTTCCACCAGTTGGCTCACCTGATGAATGGCATCATTCATTACGCTCATATTGCGGCCGACGTCGCTGGCCTGCGCGGCACCGGCTTCGGTCAAACGATGGGACTCTTCAATCAGCGTCTTGATTTCACGCGCGGCGGTGGTGGAACGCTGCGATAAGTTACGCACTTCACCGGCGACCACAGCAAATCCTTTGCCATGCTCACCGGCACGCGCGGCTTCAACAGCGGCGTTGAGCGCCAAAATATTGGTCTGGAAAGCAATGCCTTCAATGATCGAGACAATTTCGGTCACTTTGCGCGAGCTACCACGAATGTTATCCATGGTTGAAAGCATGGTGGTCAGTGATGTGCTGCTCTTCTCCGACAATCCGCTGGCGTTGGCGGCAAGCTGACTCGCCTGGCGGGTGTTATCAGCAGTCTGACGTACCGTTTCACTCAGTTCGGTCATGCTGGCGGCGGTTTGTTCCAATGATGCCGCCTGCTGTTCTGTACGTGATGAAAGATCTTCATTGCCAGCGGTGATCTGCACCGATGCGCTACTAACCGATTGTGATGCCTGACGCACGGAAGACAGCGCGCCTGACACGCGCTCCATAAGGATGTTAAACGAGTGCGCCATGTTGCCCACTTCATCACGACGACTTTCATCCGCCTTCAGCGTCAAATCGAGGTTCTCGCTGGCCGCCATCATCACCTTGCCTGCCGCAGACAAACTGCGACGAATGCGCAGTACGGTGAACAGCGACAGCACACCAAAAATCAGCACGGTAGCAATAACGCCAGCAATGGTGGTCCACAGCACGGAATGGAAGGTGCTGCGGTTAGTGGCGCGCAGTTCATCTCCAATAGTGATATTTAGCTGCAGCTGTTTTTGATAATCACTAATCAGCTGACGGATCGCGGCACCGATGCCAGTTTGCCCGTCAATCAGCGCCAGACTGATATCATTTTGATGGCCACGCGAAGCGGCTAAGAAAGACGGCAGCGCGGCGATGACATGCTCAATATTGGCGTAAGCGACTTCCGTTAAGCGCTTATCTTCATCATTGGAGATATCGTTAGCCATGTAGTAATCGGTTTGTGATTTCAAATCCGCCAGCTGTTTTTGGATCTCATTCTCAATCGCCGGCATTTTACTGTCGTCGGTCTGGCTTTTGTGTTTGTACAGCGTTAGGGCCAGCTGGTTACTGCCATCAATGAGTTTGCCCAGATCTTTAATCGAGGGAATCGCATTGGCCTGCACGTATTCAAAACGATCCTGAAAACCTGAAAGCAGAGAAATGGCGAGTACAGCTTGTAGGATTATGGCAGCAAACAGTATAGAAAATGTGGCAAACAGACGTTGGGAGATGTTCATTTTATTATCCTTAATCTAAAAAGCCTCCCGGGCGGAGCAGCACAGGAAGGAAGGCAAGTTAATAACCATCGGCAGATTAAGGAATTTAGTTAATTTATTTTATCAGGTGCGCATTGATGCGCACCTGATAACCAGGGTCGCCATGAATGGCGACCGTATTACGGTCTGCGGAACAGCGCCAGACTGCGGCCTTCCAGCTCGAAATCCTTCTCTTTAGTAATCACCAATCCCTTCTCAACGCCTTCTGAAGTCGAAAGCTCCAGCACCCAGCCGCCTTCACCAAACTGTGGAATACGGAACGGCACATTACCTTCGTACGGATTAAACAGCATCAACACGTCATGCCAGATACCTTCTTCCGTCTCTAAATCCGGCCGACCGAGATAAACCCCAAGCGTGGTGCCATCATCCCATTGGTCGGCCTGCTGGAAGCCACCACCGGCGTTAAACCATTTGATTTCCATCCCATCGCGCCAGCTTTCACGCCGCAGCAGCGGCTGTTTAGCTCTTAACGCCAAAATATGTCGGGTAAAGTCGCGCAGCGCATCAGCGGAAGGCGGCAGGTTTTCCCAATGCAGCCACGAAATTTCGCTGTCCTGACAGTAGCCGTTGTTGTTGCCAAGCTGACTACGACCAAACTCATCGCCCGCCAACAGCATCGGCGTGCCGTGCGAGAACAGCAGCGTGGCGAGGAAGTTGCGTTTCTGCCGCTCGCGCACCGCGTTGATGCCTTCATCGTCCGTTGGGCCTTCCGCGCCGTAGTTGTACGAACGGTTCTCGTTGTGGCCGTCGTTATTATCTTCACCGTTGGCTTCATTGTGTTTCTCGTTATACGACACCAAATCGTTCAGCGTGAAGCCATCATGCGCGGTAAGGAAGTTGATGCTGGCCCACGGACGGCGACCGCGCTGGTCGTAGAGATCGCCGGATCCGAGCAGGCGCGCGGCGAAATCATTTGTGACCATGTCACCTTTCCAATACTCACGCACCGTATCGCGATACTTATCGTTCCACTCCGCCCAGCCTGGCGGGAAGCCGCCAACCTGATAGCCGCCCGGCCCGATATCCCACGGCTCACCAATCAGCTTCAACCTGGATAGCACCGGATCCTGCATGATGGCGTCAAAGAAGCCGCCGCGCTGGTCAAAGCCTTCTGGCTCGCGGCCCAACACGGTGCCGAGATCAAAGCGGAAGCCATCAACGTGCATCGATTCGGCCCAATAACGCAGCGAATCCAGGATCATCTGCAGCACGCGCGGATGCGAGGTATTCACGGTGTTGCCGGTGCCGGTATCGTTGATGTAGTAGCGATGCTGATCCGGCAGCGTGCGGTAATAGGAGTAGTTATCGATGCCTTTAAACGACAAGGTTGGACCGAGTTCATTGCCTTCGGCGGTGTGGTTATAGACCACATCAAGAATCACTTCGATACCGGTATCATGGAAGGCGCGCACCATATCGCGGAAGCCCTGAATGCCGCGCGGACCAAAGTAGCGCGTGGCCGGCGCGAAGAACGCCAGCGTGTTGTAGCCCCAGAAATTTTTCAGTCCGCGATCCAGCAGATGCTGATCGTCCGGGAAACCATGCACCGGCAGCAGCTCCACGGTGGTTACGCCGAGGCTTTTGATGTAATCGATCGAGGCCTGATTGCTCATCCCATCGTAAGTGCCACGCATCTCTTCGGGCACTGCCGGATTAAGCTGGCTGAAGCCTTTCACATGGGCTTCATAAATCACCGTTTTTGACCACGGAATATTCGGGCGATTGGCATCCTGCCAGTCAAATTCGTTGGGATCGATGACGACGCATTTCGGCGTAAACGGCGCGCTGTCGCGAGTATCGAAACTCAGATCTTTCTCTTCATCATGCAGGTCATAGGCGAAGTGCGACTCATCCCACTGCAATTCGCCCGCCAGTTCGCGCGCGTAAGGGTCGAGCAACAGTTTGTTGGGGTTAAAGCGATGGCCATTTTCCGGCTCATAAGGGCCGTGCACGCGATAACCATAGAGCGCGCCGGGCTGCAAGCCGGGAATATAGCCGTGCCACACTTCATGGGTATATTCCGGCAAATCGAAGCGGGCGATTTCGTTTTCGCCACTCTCATCGTACAAACACAGCTCTACGCGCTCAGCGCAGGCCGAAAACAGTGCAAAGTTCACGCCCTGGCCATCAAAGTTAGCGCCAAGCACTTGTCCCGAACCTGCTGTAATTTCTAGAGGCTTACTTGTCATCCATTATTCTCCACACAGATTGATCGGGTATGTATCAGCTGCTCAGCAGCACTAACGGCGCACTTGAGGCCGCCTCATCCAGCGCGATGTAATCGCCAATCGCCACGCTTGCGCCCGTCCATAAGTTGCGATAGTGGCGATGGGCGAGTGATTCAGTCAGTTCTACTTCGGTTTGCGTCCACTGCGCGTTGTCGAAACTCAGACGCGGCAGGATCACCAGCAGCGCGTGATCGCTGTCCTGACGCGCAAAGGCGATAACTTTCTCCTGATGTTCACCGTTAACCTGCAGCGGCTGATAATCACCTACGCGGAATAGCTGCGGATAATCGCGGCGCAGATGCAGAAGGCGGGCAATCACCTGTTGTTTCAGCTTGCCGCTCAGCCAGTTTTGCGCGTCGTTGAAATCGGGAGATTCAGACTCTTCAAGCTGCTGTTCCAGCAGATCAAAGTCCGGCGTGCGGCGGTTATCGGGATCGACCAGGCTGAAATCCAGCGCTTCGCTGCCCTGATAGATATCCGGCACGCCCGGCGCGGTGAGTTTGATCACCGTTTGCGTCAGGCTGTTGATCAGTCCAGCCTGAATAAACGGCTGCAACGCGTGGCTGAAGTCGCTGAGGAACAGCTGATTGGCAGGAGAAAGCAGATGACGCGCGTAATCCAGCACCGCCTTTTCGTAGGCTTCATTACTTTCTGCCCAATCGGTACGCAGCTTGGCTTCGCGTAATGCTTTTTCGACAAAGGGGATAAAGCGTTCTTCGAGTTGGCTGGCATCCTGCGGCTGCAAGGTGGTCGGCCATACGCCGGCTAACGCCTGATACAGCATCCATTCCACCGCCGGTTCCGGTGCGGCACCATCTTCCAGCTCAACCACCTGCGCCTGATTAATCTGCCGCCAGCGCGTCACGTGTTCCGCCCACAGCGCTGGCGCTTCGCTCAGCGTGTACAGCCGCGCACGCGCATCTTCGCCACGCTTGGTGTCGTGGGTTGAAGTGGAAGAGATGCCATCGGGTTGTTGTTGCAGCCGCGTTTGCATCTCGCTGTGGAAATGCGCCAGCGAGAAAGCATGTGGTAGCGGCTCTGCGCCGACTTCATTGATGGCTAACGCGACGTGATTGCGGAAGAACAGCGTGTCTTCCACTGACTTCGCCATTAGCGGTCCGGTCAGCTGCTGGAAGCGCACGCGGAATTCATGCGCATCTTTTTCACTCTCTTCGGAAACCGCGCCCAGCAGCATCGCCTGCAGCAAACTAAGCGCCGTTGGCGACGCGCTGTTTTTTACGATTTCCAGCACCTGTTGCAGCAGCTCTTCACCTTCGAGCGGCATGCCATCCTGCTGGCCGTAAGTGCGATACACCGGGAAGGCAATAAGGATTTCCCGCAGCGCGACGTGCAGCTCCGCTTCACCGAGGTTGCGATGTTCAGAAGTGGCAATCTGTGTCGCCAGCTTGAGTAAACGCGCAAACTCACCGGCGAAATTGCGATCGACCATCAATTCGCGCGCCACGCGCAGTCCGCCTTCAACGTCGTTTCGTTGTCCGGTGATAGCTTCATACGCCAGATGCAGCGTATCGATCTGCGAATCATCGACCAGCGCGTGCGACAGCGCGGCAATAAATTCGTAGCCGGTGGTGCCGGAAATCGGCCAGTCGTCAGGGATCTGTTCCCCTTCGGCGAGGATTTTTTCCACCGTGATATAGCAATCCGGGCCGGTGGCCTGGCGCAGCTGGCGCAAATAACCTTGCGGATCGGCAAGGCCATCAACGTGATCGACGCGTAATCCGTTGACCGCGCCCGAGCGCACCAGCTCAAGAATCAGCTGGTGGGAATCGGCAAACACCGCTTCATCTTCAACGCGCACGCCGACTAAACCGGTGATCTCAAAGAAACGGCGATAAGAGAGCTCGCTGCGTGCATCGCGCCAGCTGATCAAGCGCCAGGGCTGCTGCTCATGCAGTTCGGCAATCGCTCTGGCATCGGTGATCGCCAGCACCTCGTCGGCGCGATCCTGCCAGCTGGCGGGCGTCAGCGGGTAAAAGCTGTCGTAATAGGCCAGCGCCGGATGGCCGGTTTCCGGATGCGCTTTAATGCTCAGCTCACCGTTTTCCAGCACGTTCTCGAAGCTGTCGCCGAGAAACGGCAGCGTCAGGCGGCGCGTCCAATCGATGTCAAAGTGATTGGCATAGCGGCTGCTCTCGCCATACTCAATCACATCGCGCCACCAGGCATTCTCCAGCGAAGCCGCCATATGATTTGGCACGATGTCGAGAATCAAGCCGATCTCGGCGTCCTGCAACGCTTCAACCAGCCGATTGAAGCCGTCGCGGCCGCCAATTGCCGGTTCGATCTCATTGGCATCGGTCACATCGTAACCATGAGTGGATTCGGCGGTGGCGCTGAAAATCGGCGACGCGTAAAGATGGCTGATGCCAAGGCGTTGCAGATAAGGCACCAGCGCTGCGGCGCGATCAAAGGTCATGCCGTTGCGAAACTGAATGCGGTACGTCGCGGTTGGAATGCTCATTTTGTTGCTCCCTGATCCAAACGCACCACAATGGTGTGTTGGGGTAATGCTTCAGTTTCTTGCGGCCAGGCGAAAACCGTGCGGCCTGGCATGGTGGGTAAAGGTTGCGTCTGCTTGCCAATATTCAGCGCCAGCGACAGCACGCCCTGCGGGAAACGCCAACTGACGGCAACAAAGCCTTCCGCAGTGGCGAGCACCTTGCCGCTGTTGCCACCCGCATCCGCCAGCAACGGCACGATGTGTTGCTGACGCAGCGCCAGCAGCTCGCGCGTTAACGCCAGCCAGCTCTGGCCCGCAGGCGTTTGCAGCTTATTCCAGTCAAGTTTCGAACGGATGAAGGTCTGCTCAGCATTGGGATCCGGTACCTCTTCGTCATGCCCGGCGTGACCGGTAAACTCTCTGGCGCGACCTTCACGCACCGCTTTGGCCAAATCACCGTGGAAATCGGTGAAGAACAGGAAGGGATTGGTTTCGCCATACTCTTCGCCCATAAACAGCAGCGGAATGTGCGGCGACAGCAGCAGCATTGCCAGCAGCACTTTGGTGCGATCGCTGCCCGCCAGGTTGATCAAGCGATCGCCCTGCGCGCGGTTACCGACCTGATCGTGGTTCTGGATGAAATCGACGAACGCCACCGGCGGCTGGCTGGCGCTCGGCACGCCGCGCCGTTGCCCACTCTGTGGCGATAGCTCGCCCTGATAAGCAAAGCCTTCGGTCAGCACGCGCGCCACGAGTTTCTCCGGCACCTCAGCGAAATCTTCGTAATAGGCGTGGGTTTCACCGGTGGCGAATACGTGCACCGCATTGTGGAAATCATCGTTCCACTCGCCGGTAAACAGCGGCGCGTTGCCCTGTTTGTCGCGCGGATGCAGGAAGATGACGTTGCGGCAATCTTCGGTGGTGAGATGAACAGGGCGCTCGGGAATCGCCTGACGGATGCGTTCGGCAATCTCAATCAAGGCATGCTTGCTCGAGCTGTCTTCGATCTGGTCAATGGCATCAAAGCGCAGCCCATCCAGATTAAACTCCTGCAGCCAATAGAGTGGCGCTTCGACGATGTAGCGCCGCACCGCATCGACATCATAAGCAATGCCCGCGCCCCACGGCGTCATGCGTTCCTGATGGAAAAATTCCGGTGCCAGCAGCGGCAGATAATTGCCTTCCGGGCCAAAGTGGTTGAGCACGATATCCAGCACCACCGACAAGCCGTGCGCGTGCGCGGCATCAATAAAGGCTTTGAAGTCATTCGGCGATCCGTAAGCCGCATGCGGAGCGTAGAGCAACACGCCGTCGTAGCCCCAACCACGATTGCCGCCAAACTGTGAAACCGGCAGCACTTCCAGCTGCGTGATGCCTAATTCAGCCAGCCACGGCAGCCTGGCTATCGCCGCCTGGAAAGTGCCTTCTGGTGTAAAGGTGCCGATGTGCAGCTCATACACCACCGTTTCGCGCCACGGGCGACCTTGCCACTCGGTATGTTGCCAGCGATAGCTTTGTGGATCGATAACCAGCGAAGGGCCGTTAACATCTGCCTTTTGCGCACGGGCGGCGGGATCGGGCACCACCGTGCCATCGTCCAGCACAAAGTTATACTCTGCGCCAGGCGCCACGCCGCTGACTTGCAGCTCAAACCAACCGTCGCCTGCGTCGAGCATGGCTGCGTCGTTATCGGCAAGTCTTAAGGTGATGTGCTGTTGCCCAGGTGCCCAAACACGAAAACGGACGCTGTCATCAGCAAGAATTTCAGCGCCCCAGGATTTTTCAAATGATCTGAATTCCATTCAATTGCCTCGTTTAGCCCACGCAGGGGCAATGGACGACATCAAGCGATTCGCTACTGGCTGAAAACGATATAAAAATGGGGACTAACGTTGGGTCGGACTACAGATCATAGTCGATATTTTGGCCTTTTCTGGCGCGAGATGGTGGATTTCAGGTGGGTTTCGGAAATTATCGAATAAGCGGGGGATTTTTACGCTTCGGTTAGATGAGGTCGCCATTCATGGCGACCCTACAAACTGCGCCGGAATCTCGCACGGTCGCCATAAATGGCGACCCTACAAAATCACCCGTAGGGTCGCCATTCATGGCGACCTCTGTGGATGCGGCCTGCGATCTACGCCGGTTTATGTTTCACCTTGCGTTTACGCAGCTTATCGATCAAACGATGCGCTTCTGCTTCCGTCGCCACCGCAGGCGATGAACCTTTCAGCGGCTTACGTGCCGTTTCACTCAAGGTTAATACCGTCAGCAAACCAATAATCCCGGCACCGATCATGTAATACGCCGGCATCAGATTATTGTGCGTGGTATCCACCAGCCATGCGGTGATCAGCGGCGTGGTGCCACCAAACAGCGAAACCGATAAGTTAAAGCCAATCGCCAGCGCGCTGTAACGAATATCGGTGACAAACAGCGCCGGTAACGTTGCCGGCATGGTGCCGCTGAAGCAGGTATGTAACAGGCCCAGAATCGCCAATCCGGCAAATACCAGCAGCATGTTGCCAGAACCAATCAGCATGTAGCTCGGGATCGCCAGCACAATCAAACCCAACGCACCTAAACCAATCACCGGGCGGCGGCCAATGCGGTCGGTTAAATGTCCCCACATTAACGTCAGCGGCATCATGATGAACATAATCACCATCACCAACATCAGGCCGGATAATTCACTCATTCCCAGGACGCCGGTTAAATAGCTCGGCATATAGGCGGTCAGCATATAGTTGGAGACGTTAAACAGCAGCACCAGACCAATGCATTTCAGCAGCGGTTTACGCTGATCGCGCAGCATCTGCCACACGCTCAGGCGCGGTTTGTTGTGCTCCATCTCTTCGCGTTTATCCATGTGATCTTTAAACGCAGGCGTCTCTTCCAGTTTCAAGCGGATGTAGAGGCCGAACAGACCCAATGGCGCAGCGAGGAAGAACGGCACACGCCAGCCCCAATCCATCATGGTTTGATGCGGTAAGAAGGCGATCATCGCGGTGACCAGGCTGGCGCCCAGCAGATAGCCGCCCAGCGTACCGAACTCAAGGAAACTGCCCATAAAACCGCGACGCTTATCGGTGGAATATTCCGCGATAAAAGTAGCGGCACCGCCATATTCACCGCCCGTAGAGAAGCCCTGCAGTAAGCGTGCGAGCAGTAGCAGAATTGGCGCAGCGATACCGATGCTGGCGTAGCTTGGGATTAGACCGATACAGAAGGTACCGATCGACATCATGATCATGGTTAACGCCAACACTTTCTGACGACCAATGCGATCGCCGAGCGGGCCAAATACCATGCCGCCAATTGGACGCACTAAAAATGCGGCAGCGAAGGTACCGAACGAGGCGATCAACTGCGCGGCAGCGCTGGCATCGGCAAAGAACACCTGGCCAATGATCACGGCGAGATAGCTGTAGACGCCGAAATCAAACCACTCCATCGCGTTACCCAACGCGGCGGCACTGACCGCGCGTTTAAGTAATTTGTTGTCGATGACGGTGATGTCATCAACGGTTAAGCCACTGGATGCGGCTGAATTATTTGTATCCGTTCCTGTGCTCATATATTCCCCAGGTTAGAAAATGGCGCGATCTCATAGCTTTCGCAGCCGTAATTTCTTCAATGGAAAAGAAAGCTATAAGAGGCAGAAGAAGCGCAAACCCTAGTAAAGATTTCTATATCCCGCAAGTTGGCAGGATAAAACACTGGCAGATGCGGCGGCTGCGAGCGGTCGAAATAAATTAAAGTCGATCATGCGGGATTTTGTAGGGTGCGCATTCATGTGCACCTGGCCGAAGAAGAAGCGAAACTAATTGCCTCCGCGCGCTGTCTTTAACTCATCTGCGTAACCCTTCTGCCTGGAAAAATTAAATGACCTCCGTTCTGTTAATTGAGGACGATCATCGGCTGGCTCAGATGATCGTGCCTTACCTCACGCAGTACGAATTCAAGGTAGTGCACAGTGCCAGCGCGCAGGATGCGCAGTTCAAAATGAAACAGCGCGAATTTGACGTGGTATTGCTGGATTTGATGCTGGGCGATGCCGATGGTTTAGCGCTGTGCCGCGAGATGCGCAGCCAGTGTCACCATGAACCGGCGATCATTATGGTGACAGGGCGCGGCGATCCCGCTGACCGCATTATCGGGTTGGAAGTTGGCGCGGATGATTATCTGCCAAAGCCGTTTGCGCCGCGCGAACTGCTGGCACGGATGCGTGCGGTATTGCGCCGCATCAGGCCAGGCAGCCGGGCACACAGCGACCACATCATTCGTTCCGGCCCGCTGGAGATCGATACCGCCGCGCGCACCGTATTGCTGAATCAGCAAGCCTGTTCACTCACTTCGTTACAGTTCGATCTGCTGGTCTCGCTGGCGCGCCAGGCCGGACGCGTACTGAATCGCGAACAAATCTGGCAGTCGGTGCGCGGTGAAACCTACGACAGCTTTGATCGGGCGATTGATGTGCATATTGGCCGCATCCGCCAGCTTATCGAAGACGATCCGCGTGCGCCGAAACGCATCATCACCGTGCGTGGCGTTGGTTATGTGTTCTCGGCGTTGCCCAGTGCATGAAGCGTCTCGCCGATTTTCCGCTGCATCTGCAAATCTTCTTCGCCTTCAGCTGCGCGCTGTTTATGGTGGTGAGCTGCACCATCGCACTCTGGTTGTGGAACAAAGATGACAATCCGAATCTGCAGGCTTTTGCCACCTTTTCTGAGCTGGTGGAGCAGAACCTGCCGCCTGCCGATGCGCCGCGCGCTGTGCAAATGGCGGCGATGGATCGCTGGATGCAACGCGCCCACACGCGTTTTGCCCTGTTTACCGCCAATGGCGAACGACTGAGTCGCCCGCTCGATCCGCCGCTGGCATTCCCGCCGCGTGACGCCTTTGGGCAGATCGAGGATGACTGGTACGGCATGCGCTTCGTCTGGCCGCTTAAGGACAAACGCGTGCTGGTCACGCAGTTCAGGAGCGATCAGCAGAAACGTCCGTGGCTGTTTATTCTGCTGATGCTGGGATTGGCGGGCAGCGTGGCGCTGATCTCCTTCCCGGTAATACGCCGTTTAACCGCGCGGCTGGAGTCGCTGCAGCAGAGCGTGGAATCGCTGGGTCGCGGCAATCTCAGCGCGCGCGTTACGGTGGCCGGACGCGATGAAGTGGCACAACTCGCCACCAGCTTTAACCGCTCCGCCACGCAGATCGAGCAGTTGGTGCAGTCGCAAAAAACCATGCTGGCGAATGCTTCGCACGAATTACGTTCACCGCTGATGCGCATTCAGATGGCGGCGGCACTACTGGCACCCGACGATTCGCCAACGCGCCGCGAGTTGCAACGCAGCGTCGGCGAATTGGACGCGCTGGTGGAAGAGATTCTGACGCTGAGTCGCCTGGAAATGGCGAGCAGCGCTATCAGCGGCGATTTCCAGCTCGCTGATATCACGGCGATCGCAGCGGAAGAGTGTGCCGCCGTGCAAATTGAGTTGCAGGCCGAACATGTGGTGGCGCAGGTCGATGCGCGGCTGATTCGCCGCTTGCTGCGCAATCTGATTGAGAACGCGCTGCGCTACGCCGGGCCGGAAATTTGCGTCGCGCTCCGGCACGCGGCGGATCGGCACTTTACGCTCGAGGTGCAGGATCGCGGTCCCGGCATTCCGCATGAAGAACTGGAACGTATTTTCCAGCCGTTTTACCGCCTCACACATTGCGGCAACGGCACAGGTTTGGGCCTGGCGCTGGTGCGGTCGATTAGCGAATATCACGGCGGCAGAATTAGCGTGAGTAATCGTGCTGGCGGCGGAGCCTGTTTCTGCGTGCGTTTACCGCTGGCTGTTACATAACTTTACCGGAGGTAAAAACCGGCGTTACACAAGGCTGGTGCAATGGGCTCATTACTCTGTGCCCATAAAGGAAGATGTCGATGCGTTCCACCCTGGCTCAACCTCTCGCGCTGTTTTGTTTGCTGTCGGCGGCAACTTTCCCGGTTCTTGCCGATTCCTCTCAGAATGAATTTTCAGGTTTTATTGGCGGCGGCGTCGGGGTTAAACCGAAATACTCCGGCGCGAAAGAGAACAAAACCGACTTCGTGCCGGCGATCAAACTCAATTACGGCCCGCTGTTTGTCGGCGGCGTGGACGATCTGATCGCTCTTGGCTGGAACGTCGCCAAAACCGATCGCTGGACTTTTGCACTGGGCGTTGGCACTAACATTTCACCGCGCCAGGAATCTGATGATCCGCATTTAAAAGGATTGGGCGATATTGATGTCACACCACGCGCCTTCACCTCAGCGATTTACGAGAACGATTATTTTAAAGGCGGCGTGATTTTGACGCAGGATGTGGGCGGCAATCAGCAGGGCTTTAAACTTGCCTCCTATGCGCATTTGCAATGGCGTCCGACGCAAAGCCTGCGGCTGTTCACCGGCCCGAATCTCAGTTGGGCCGACAGCGATTACATGCAGACGCAGTATGGCGTCACGGCAGCGCAGTCGGCACGCAGCGGTTTGGCGCGCTACGATGCCGGATCCGGTATAGAGAAAGTGGGTTGGGAAGCGGGAGTGGAGTATGCGCTGACACCAGTGTGGCTGATTGGCGCACGGGTAAATGCGCAGCATCTGGAGGACCACGCCGCCGACAGCCCAATCACCGAGGAAAAAGGGCAGGTGAGCGGCGCGTTGTATGCGGCGTGGCGCTTTTAATTCAGCCCGGACCTTCGCTACCGGCTGCCAGCAGCGGCACAATCACATCGCTGATTGGCGTAGGAATGCCGCGCGCCCGACCATAACGCTGCACCACACCGTTGCGGATATCCCACTCCAGCGGACGATCGGCCTGGCGATCGGCAAGGATCGAGGTGCCTAAATCGCTAGGTGCGCGGTGGAAGCGTTCGACAATCTCCTGCGGCACTTCATCTTTCAACGCGGCACCTTCAGCGCGCGCCACCGTCAGGCACTCCTGTAAATAGGCCAGCGCCAGCGCGGTTATGTCTTCGCGCTGGAACATGCCCGCACGACGATTCGACAGCACCATCAAACCGGCAACTGCGTTTTGCAGCAGCTTGCGCCAGGCGATGGTGAGGAAATCGGCAGAGAGATCGACTGCGCAGCGCGTATCTTTTAAAGCCCCAACCACACGTTCAGCCTGTGGGGTTTCTGGCAGCGTCAGGCGCGGCTTTTCACGCAGCCACACGGAAGCATCCGGCTCGCGCTGGGCCGGGAACCACACCACCGACGGCAGCACGGTTGCGCCATTGACGTAAGGCGCGAGTTGGCTTTTCTGCTCGACGCCATTTTGCAGCGCGCACACCACGGTTTTTTCATTACACAGCACCGCCAGCCACGGCGCGGTGTCCTCAACCTGAGTAGTTTTTACCGCCACAAACACCAGATCGAACGGCTGCGCGATCTCGGCGGGATTGGTCAGCACCGGGCCTGGAACAATAATGTTGCCGCTGTCGTGACGAAGCTCGAGCTGCGGATGCGCGGTACGCCCGCAAATCGTTGGCGTGCGTCCAACTTCATGTAGCGCCGCCGCGATGGTGGTGCCAATCGCGCCCGGTCCAATAAGGGCGATGGTGGGATTCTCAGACATCTTATTAAGCTCCTGATTATCAAATGGCAGTTCGTTTCTTCAGCAGCGAAGAATAGCCGGTTACAGCACGGTTATGTGCTTTTTCCTTAGCAGTTGGCACATTTCGTCATCGGGTTGAGTATCAACGATCAACGTACTCGCCAGAGACAGCTCGCCGATGGCAAACGCCGAGGCGGAATTCAGCTTTTCATTCGATACCATCACCACCGTTTCCGCCGCGCGTGCGGACAGCGCGCGTTTCACACTGGCTTCTTCGTAATTGCCGGTGGTTAATCCTGCGGTTTTGTGTACGCCGGTCACGCCCATGAAGAACAGGTCGGCATTAATCCGCGCAATCGCTTCCAGCACCGCCGCACCTACCGCAACCACCGAATGGCGATACAGCAAGCCGCCAATCATGATCACGTCAACCTGCGGATGATCCACCAGCGCCACGGCGATGCTTGGGCTGTGCGTTACCACGGTAAAGGCCAGATCCGGCGGCAGCAATTTCACCATCTCGGCGGTGGTGGTGCCGCCATCGATAATCACCACTTGTCCAGGCTGAATAAGCTGTACCGCTTTCTGCGCGATAAGGCGCTTGGAGCTGATCTGCACGCTTTTGCGTGTTTCAAACGGTGCGATAGCCGCAGAAACCGGCAGCGCACCGCCGTGCACCCGCTGCAGTGATCCTTCGGCGGCTAGCTCGCGCAGATCGCGGCGAATCGAGTCTTCCGACACCGCGAAACGCTGGCTTAGCTCGCTCGACATCACCTGTTTTTCCTCGGACAGGATGGCGAGGATTTGCTGTTTACGTTGACTGGAGAGCATCAATTTCTCATTCGTGTTTTTGCTTGTATGTGCACGATTATGCATGTTAGCGTGGATTTTGTCATCAAAAGTCGGGCAAAACGTGCAAAAAAACGCTAGCCCTAAACATCAAACCTCTGGAGAAGCCCAATGTTAATTCTTATCGCAGGACCGGTACGCAGCGGCACCAACGGCAATGAAGTGTTAATTCATGAAAATATTAAGAAATTAGACCAGATTGCCTTGCAGGTCTACCAGCGAGGACATACGCCGGTGATTGGTGAATGGTTGGCGTTGCCGCTGGCAAGCGCGGCCGGTTCGCAGAAGATTGGCGATGAAATCAGTGAATCTTTTCTCTATCCGGTAGCGCATCGCTTGATTCACTGTTGCGATGCGATCCTGCGCATTCCGGGCGCTTCACAGGGTGCGGATAACGATGTGCGGATTGGCAAGGAAAGGGGGATTTCGATTTATACCCAGTTGGACGAAATTCCGGTGGTTGAGGCGTAGAAAAGGCGTGGTCGCCATAAATGGCGACCCTACAAAACCTGCAAATATTCGTAGGGTCGCCATTTATGGCGACCTGGTACGCGTTACACCTGCGCCATACCGCCATCAACAAACAACTCTGCGGCGTTGATAAAGCTGGACGCATCGGACGCTAAAAACGCCACCACTTTACCAATCTCACCCGGTTCGCCGAGGCGACCCAACGGCACCTGCGCCGCGAGCGCATCAAACAATCCTTGCTGCTGATCTTCAGGCACCAAACCACCTAAACCTGGCGTGCGCACCGGGCCGGGACTGACCACGTTTACGCGAATACCGCGATCTTTCACATCCAGCGCCCATGAGCGGGCAAAATTGCGCACTGCGGCTTTACTGGCGCTATATACGCTGAATCCGGCGGTGCCCTGAACCGATGTGGTTGAAGAAGTAAGGATTACCGAGGCGTTGTCCCTGAGCAGCGGCAGCGCTTTCTGCACGGTGAACAGCACGCCGCGCACGTTGGTACCAAAGATACGATCGAAATGCTCTTCGGTGATGGCGCCGAGCGGCAGCATGTCGCCGCCACCGGCGTTGGCGAATAGGATATCGAGGCGGCCGGCTTGTTTAGCGATTTCTGCATAGACGTTGTCGAGGTCGCTCAGCACCGAAGCGTCGGCGCGAATACCGCTGGCGCTAGAACCGATGCTGGCAACTGCCGCATCAAGTTCCGCCTGACGACGACCGGTGATAAACACGCGTGCGCCTTGTGCTGCCAATTCCTGCGCGGATGCCAGACCAATGCCGGTTGTGCCGCCGGTTACCAATGCGATTTTACCGTTGAGTGCGTTCATGTTTGCTTCTCCAATGTGTGATGAGGTTTTGATGACTGCGATGCAGTGCATGAGAAGCAATCTAACGTCACGGCGTTTACTGATAAATGGTGTAAAATCGAAATGACTATTCCTGTTTGTGGATAATTGAATGCAACGGAAAACAGCATGGATCAGTTAATGGCGATCAAGGCGTTTGCGCGCGTAGTCGAAGCGGGCAGCTTTACGCGTGCGGCGGATTCACTCGACATGCCCAACGCCACGTTGAGCAAACTGGTGCAGGAATTGGAAGCGCATCTCGGCATTCGCTTGCTACAGCGCACCACGCGGCGCGTCACGGTGACGCCGGAAGGGCATGATTACTACGAAAAAGCGCTGCGCATTGTGCGTGATTTGGAAGATATCGATCACTCGTTCAACGCTGAAAGCGCTAAACCCGGCGGCTATCTGCGTATTGATATTGGCGGATCAACCGCGCGCGATGTGTTGATACCCGCGCTGCCCGATTTCATCGCTCGTTATCCGAACATCCGTATCGATCTTGGCGTTGCGGATCGCGCGGTGGATTTGATCAGCGGTAACGTCGATTGCGTGATTCGCGGCGGTCCGCTCAGCGATTCGTCGCTGGTGGCGCGACATTTGGGGGATGCGGAGATGATTACCTGCGCCGCCCCGGGTTATCTGAAAACCTACGGCGTGCCAGCTTATCCGCAAGAGCTGAAAAATGGTCATCGCATGGTGAGCTATTTGTCGCCGCAGAGCGGAAGGGCGTTTCCGTTTCGTTTTACACAGGGCGAAGAGCAGCTGGAAATTAAGAGCGAGCATCGGATTGGCGTCAACGAAAGTAACGCGCATCTGGCGGCGGCGGTTGCGGGATTAGGGATCATTCAGACCTTTCGCTACGCAGCGGCGGCAGATTTACAGGCGGGAAAATTGGTCGAGATTCTCGCGGCGTGGCGTCCGGCGAATTATCCGTTTCATGTGGTGTATCCGCAGAATCGCCATCTGACGCAGCGGTTGCGGGTATTTATTGATTGGTTGCGGGAAGTGTTTCCAGAGCGATTGAACGGGACAATGTAGGGTCGCCATTTATGGCGACCGAATCATGATTAAAGCGTGCCGGTGCCGCCGTCGGAGCACCAAACCTGGCCGGAGGTGAAGCTGTTTTTCACATCCGCAAAGGTGACGTAGAGCGGGGCGATTTCAGCCGGTTGTCCCGGACGGCCCAGCGGTGCGGATGCACCAAACTTCTCCACTTTCTCTTGCGGCTGTCCGCCACTTACCTGCAGCGCGGTCCAGTATGGGCCAGGCGCGACGGCATTAACGCGAATCTGCTCTTTACCCAGCTGTTTTGCCAGCGCTTTAGTGAAGGCGACAATCGAGGCTTTGGTCTGCGCATAATCAAGCAAAATCGCACTAGGATCATAAGCCTGCACTGAAGAGGTATTGATGATGGAGGAGCCCGCTGGCAGATATTTCAGCGCCGCTTTGGTGATCCAAAACATCGCATAGACGTTGGTTTTGAAAGTGGCGTCAAAGTCTTCAGTGGAAAGCGTGCGAATCGATTCATTGAACTGCTGACGTCCGGCGTTATTTACCAGAATATCCAATCCGCCCAACTGTTCAGCGGCCTGATCGACCAGCTTCTGGCAGAACGCTTCGGAACGAATGTCGCCCGGAATTGCCACCGCTTTGCGGCCTTCGGCCTCGATCAGTTTTACCACTTCTGCCGCATCGGCTTCTTCTTCCGGCAGGAAGTTAATGGCCACATCGGCACCTTCACGGGCATAAGCGATGGCCACGGCGCGACCAATACCAGAATCGCCGCCGGTGATAAGCGCTTTACGGCCGGTCAATCTGCCGGTACCACGATAGCTGGTTTCACCATGATCGGGACGAGGATCCATTTTGCTCGCCAAACCTGGCATCGGTTGCGTCTGCTTTTTAAAAGGCGGAACCGGATACGCTTCAGTAATTAAGGTTTTATTGGTGGCTTGCGTTGTCATATATATCTCCTTGTCGCATGAGGTGAATAAATTAATCCTGGCATAAATGTGATATTTGTCACGTTAGAAAGTGAACAATCAGATTTATTAAGACGAAACGGCAGGTTGAGGGGGTTAAAAATAGAATGCAATTACGTAAGGTTATTAACGGTATTTATTTCAGAAGGATAATACAAAATGGGATAATTCTGAGGGCGTCCGTGCCCTGGCGGGATTCCAAGGTGCTGTGTGCTATTTACAGCGTTGATGACTACTTCTTACCGCCTTTCTTACCTGCTTCTGACGCTTTAGCGGGATCGTCTTTGAAACTACCGCCGCTTTTTTCTCCGCCTTTTTTACCGGCATCTGACGCTTTCTTTTTATCGTCAGCGAAATTACCGGAACCGCCTCTATGCTCAGCCATAAAACATCCTCTCGTGAGTTGTTGTTGCATGGCGGAAATAACAGATTCAACGCCATGCCCGTGCTGCAAATCTAAGATTAGCGAGCTTCAGATTAATCACAAGCGGAGCGGAAGTGATTATTTATCGCTCGCTGGCGGTATGTTGATAAAATAAGTGCCGCTGTAGGGAATCGGTAAGAAATCATGGAAAATCTGCTGCAATGTCTTTTCAGGATCTATGTCGGCAAACAGCTGTGGATAGAGTGTCTTAGCCATAAATTCCGTCGCCGCAATGTGCCACGGGCTGAGGTAAAAGTTCATCCAGATCACCGCCGAGTGACCATTTTTCAATGCAGATAATTCACGTAAACCCTTTTGCTGCGCCGTCAGCTGTTTAAAACTGCTGAGCACGGTTTCTGGCGCCACTTCTGGCCCTAATTTCAGCAAGCCCTGCGAGGCATTATCGCCAAAACCAGTGGCAAAATAGTACTGCGGCTGCGCGGCGATCACGCTCTCTTCACTCAAGCGACCAAACACGCCGTGCTGCGTTTTATTAGCGATATTGTCGCCGCCCGCCGCGTTGAGTAATTCGCCGAGGCTGCCGTTGATTGCCGTCACGCAGCACTCGTTACGGCGTCCGAGATGCAGTTGCAGCAGCACCGAAGGATTTGCGCCCTGATACGTGGCTAAGCGTTCACGAATCACCTGCATATGCTGATCGTAAAATTGATTAAACGCCTGCGCGCGGGCTTGCTGATTCAGCACTTCACCAAAAATTTCCACGCTGCGGCGGGTGTTTTTCAGCAGATGCACACGCAAATCGATCTTCACCACCGGGATATGTGCCGCCTTCAGCATGGTAACTAAACGCAGGTCGGCATCATCGTAGCGCGCCAGGCTCGGCAATATCACCACGTCCGGTTTCAGTGCCAGAATCTGCTCGGGATTAATGGCGTTCGGCCCACCGGAACCGAGCGACGGGATTTTCAGCATCTGCGGAAACTGACGCGCAAAGCTGTTCCAGGTTTGGCTGTCGTACTTCTTCAGATCCTGCGGCCACGCCACAATATGCTGAAACGGATCGCCCGGTTCGAGCAACGCCAGCGTATACAGCATGCGGCTTTCGCCCAGCACGATACGCTGCGGATGATCGGGGATCTCAACGCGATTGCCGTCAATATCGGTGATGGTTTTCGCCCATGTGTTGCTGCTTACCAGCATCAGGAAACCGGCCAAAATCGTGGCAAGCAGGGAAGGCGCACGTCGTGCGCCGGTGGTAAATATCGAATCAGAATTCAACACTGGCCTCGAGCATCAGGTTGCGGGTTTCTCCTTCACGCACGCGCAGATTGCCGCCGCTGGAGGTGTAATAGTGCTTATTAAACAGGTTGTTCAGATTGAGTTTCAGCTGGGTTTTCTCGCCAAATAACTGATTGTTCCAGGCGATAAAGCTGTCCGCCACCACATAATCGGGCATGTTAAAACTGTTTTCCGGATCGCCAGCACGCGTTCCTACATAGCGCGCGCCGCCGCCCACGCGGAAATCGCCCGGAACGCCGGAGATCGCCAGATTATGGCTCAGATAGAGCGCGCCAGCGTGGCGTGGCGCGTTTTGCAAACGGTTACCGTTGTTAGCAGCGTTAACGCCATCATCAACAATCTCAGCTTTGTCATAGCTGTAGTTGGCGCTGAGATCCCAGCCCGGCAGCACTTCGCCATTTAACTCAAATTCCGCGCCGCTGGATCGGGCTTTATTGATGGCGCGCGTGGTGCCGTTAATGCTCAGCGACATATCGCGCTCGTCAATGCGATACAGCGCCACGCTGGCAAACAGCTTCGGTGAAATCTGCCATTTGCTGCCCACTTCCCATGTGGTGCCCTGTTCCGGTTTTCCGACGTTGCCGTCATCATCAACATCGGTCGATGGCGTAAACGATTTACTGACGCTGGTGTAGAGCGAAACGTCCGGCGTCACTTTGTAGATCAAACCGGCCTGCGGCAGGAATTTGTTGCCTTCGCTGTCCAGCGTTTGCACTACCGGATCGAAGCCTTTCGAAGCGCGTTGTTCGTAATGTTGATAGCGCCCGCCGAGTACCGCGATCCAGTTATCCGTCAAACTGATGCTGTCTTTGGCATAGATTGAACGGCTGTGCGTGCGGTTGAGGTTATTAGCGTTGGCTGTGTTTTCGGTGCTGCTGTTGGTGATCGGCGACAGAATATCGTACTGCGGATTGTTGAAGTTAAAACCGGTGTTGGCTTTGCCTTGATACTGATGCGCGCGATAGGTTTGGATCATCTCGTAATCGGTGCCCAATACCAGATCATGCGTCATGCCCAATACTTGTTGTGAGCCAATCAAGTCCCAGGAAACGTATTTGGTTTTATGGTTGAAGCCGCGATTGGCATCGGCGCGACGCGTTACCACGCCGGTGGTGGGATTGACCGCCGTAACGCGCACTTCATTGTTATCGTATTGGCGCTGGTTCCAGCCGAGCGTGACCCGCGTGCTCCAGTCATCATTAAACTGCCAGTCATAATGGGCGTTGAGGGTTTTGTTGTGGCCCCACGCATGGTTGGCTTTGTCATCCAGGCGATCTTTGTAGCCGATATCAATCGGTTTGCCGTTGATAAATGCGGTGCCGCGATCGTAAGGAATGTCGTAT
Source organism: Candidatus Pantoea symbiotica (assembly GCF_056491525.1). Lineage (NCBI taxonomy): Bacteria > Pseudomonadati > Pseudomonadota > Gammaproteobacteria > Enterobacterales > Erwiniaceae > Pantoea > Candidatus Pantoea symbiotica. The sequence goes on along the minus strand of NZ_JBSZHR010000003.1, from coordinate 475,864 downwards.
TGATAATCTGAATAGCTAATCAGGAAGCTGGCTTGCTCACCAAACCACTGCAGAGAGGGCGCGATTAGCGTGTGCTTTTCACTGCCAAAATTGCGCCAGTAATCCTGATTCTGTTTTTCCGCGATCAGGCGGAAGGCGAAGCCGTTGCCGAGCGGTCCAGTAACGTCCACGGTGCCCGCGCCGCCGCCTTCACTTGAGGTTCGGCCGCTGACTTTGGTGTGCCATTCATACTGCGGCTTCTTGCTTATCACATTGATTACGCCACCCGGATTCTGGATGCCGTAGAGCAAAGATGCCGAGCCTTTCAGCACTTCAACGCGCTCGGTGGTGGCATCAAAGTTCAAACCCTGGCTGCTGCGCACGCCATCGCGATAGATCGAACCATCCGAATTGCTGCCAAAACCGCGACGTACAAAGCCATCTTCGGTGCCGCCCAGCGTGTTGCCTTCCGTTACGCCGCTGACAAAGCGCATCGCATCGGTAAGACTCGACGCCTGAAAGTCTTCAAGTTGCTGCTGCGTCACCACGCTGACTGACTGCGCTTGGTTAATACGCGGCGTAGACGTTTTACTGCCAACCGAACTATTGGTGACGTTGTCACCTTGTGCGTTATCTTCCTGCGCTGAAACGGTGAGCGTGTGGCTATCATCAGCGGCAAAACTGCTGGCGGAACTCCAGAGGCTAACGCCGTAAATCGCAGCAAGGATGGCTGGATGGGGTTGAGATTTAAAAGTGAAGGACTTGTTGTTATTCATTCATCATTAACCTGGTGCAATGCAATTGAGAATCATTCAACCATGATGTAATGTAGTAGTAAATGGAAATAATCTCGAAGCTGTTACACTATTATTAATATAAATTCATTTACTTACATATTTTATGCTTGGTAGTAATTACGTAATTCACTACAAACCTTCAGTAATAATCTCACTCTTTAGAGAGCAACCAGCAGATGAGTCGTAATAGCATTAAAAGTCGTGTGGATGTTTTGGGTGAACGCTATCGATCGCGCGGCCCGACATTATCATCCAGCCTGCAAGCGGTGGCCCGCTACATCCATGACCATCGCGAAGTGGTTTTGGATGCCACGGCGATGGAAATTGCCGACGCCACCAACACTTCGGATGCCACCGTAGTTCGCGCGGTGCAGGCATTAGGTTTTGCCGGTTTGCGCGATTTGAAAACCACGCTGACCGCCTGGTTTGGCCCGGCGATGAACTCCGAAGAGAAGATGAGCGCCACCGTTAGCGAACTGTCGTGCGATATTAATTCGGGCATCGATTTTGTGCTGAGCGGCCACAAACGCGCCTGCGATGCGTTGTCCGAACCGCACAATCGGGAAGCGGTCGCCAAAGCGGTGACGCATTTGATTGACGCACGTCAGGTGGCGCTGTTTGGCATCAATGCTTCGGGGATTTTGGCGGATTACAGCGCGCGTTTGTTTACGCGTATTGGGATTCCGGCGGTTACGCTCAATCGCTCCGGCATTGCGCTGGCGGAACAGTTGATTGGGCTGCAGCGTGGCGATGTACTGATTATGATGGCGCAGAAGTCGGCGCATCGTGAAGGCATCACCGCACTGAAAGAGGCGAAACGTCTCGGCATGCCGGTGATTTTGCTGACTAATGCACTGGATTCGGCTTTCGCTAAACAAGCGGATGTGATTATCAACGTGCCGCGCGGCGGCGAGAATGGTCGTATGCCGCTGCACGGAACGGTGCTGGTGTGTCTGGAGATGCTGATTTTGTCGGTGGCTTCTGCGACCTCATCGCGTACGGTGAAAACCATGAAGCGTATTCAGGATCTCAATCGATCGCTGAAGCCATCCGGCAAAAAGTAGCGCTATTTGCTGGCGCTGCTGTTTATGGCGGCGCGTTTGGTAAAGCCGTTGCTGGTTACCAGCCATACCGCGCAGACAATCAGCAGCGAACCGCCGATAAAGCCCTGATTGATCTGCTCGCCCAGCACTAACCAGCCCCATAAAATCCCAAACGGTGGAATCATAAAGGTCACGGTCAGCGTGCGCAGCGGACCAATATCGGCCAGCAGGCGGAAGTAGATGATGTAAGCCAGTGCGGTGCAGATAAACCCAATCGCCAGAATGCTGGCCCAGACTTCTGGAATTTGCCAACTCGCCGCTGGCGTTTGCGGCGCGCTAAAGGCAAAGATCGGCAGCAGAAATACCGACGCGCCGAGTTGGCTACCAAAGGCGACTTTGGTGGCATCGAGACCGCCGCGTGCACCGATCCAGCGCTTGGTCAGGAAACCGGCAAAACCATAACAGGCAGTGGCGATCAAACAGGCTAAAATCCCGCCAATTAAAGTGCTGCTAAGATGCGCTTCACCGGTTGTACTGATGACAATAATGCCGCCAAATCCGGCGATCATGCCGAGAACTTTATTAATCGTCAGCTTTTCATCGAAGAAGGCCGCGCCAATAATCACGCCCATTAATGGCGTAGTGGCGTTGAGAATCGCTGAATAACCCGCCGGCAATACGCGCGCCGCGAGGCAGTACATCAGGAATGGAATCGCCGAGTTGATGACGCCCAGCAACATCGCCCAGCCCAATTTACCGTCGAAGCGGCGCGGAATGCGCATCACCGCCATGATAATCAGTAAACCCAACATGCCGCAGAATACGCGTAAAAATGCGGTATTCACCGCGCCCAGCGCCGGTACCGCAATGCGCATAAACAGAAAACTGGCACCCCAAATCGCCGCTAAAAACAGCAGCCGCAACAAATCCGATGTTCGCATAGGTTTCACAATTGTTAAGAAAGAGTCGCGCACAGAATAGCAAACAACCCGCTGCGCGGGGCCGCTATTAATGGCGACCGCTTCCCGCTTTACAGAAATATTCCCTGCTGCCGCAATCATCATGTAGTATTTAGGAATTGATCATTTCCTAAATATGCGGAGAGCGAAAATGTCAGCATCTGTTATCAAGCACGCACCGGGCTGGACGCAGCCATTCAACGAGTTAGACGGATTTTCCCATCATTACGCCACCGTTGACGGCGTGCGTTTGCATTACGTCAGCGGCGGCAACGCAAACGGGGAAACATTACTTTTACTGGCGGGATTTCCGCAAAGCTGGTTTGCCTGGCGGCAGGTGATGGCGCTGCTGAGCGATCGCTATTTCATTATCGCGCCAGATTTACCCGGCCAGGGCGATTCAGACAAACCGCTCAGCGGCTACGACACCACATCGCTGGCGCAGAAAGTGCAGGGCTTGATGCAGCAATTAGGCCATGCTAGCTATTATCTCGCCGCGCATGATGTCGGCGCGTGGGTTGCCTGGCCGTATGCCACGCTGTTTAGCCATCGGGTGAAAAAGCTGGCGCTCCTCGATGCCGGTATTCCCGGCGTGACGTTGCCAGAATCGCTGCCCGCCACGCCGGATAAAGCGTGGAAAACCTGGCACTTCGCGTTTCATCTATTACCTGATTTGCCAGAGGCATTGATAGAAGGGCGCGAAGCGATCTATCTCGAATGGTTTCTGAAACGCAAAGCGGCCAGCCCGATGGTGTTCGGCGATGAAGATATGGCGGAATATACCCGCTTGTTACAGCAGAAGGGCGCGATTCGCGCGGGAATGGCTGCTTATCGTGAAGTGACAGTTTCGGCGGCACAGAACCGAACGTTGCTTCGTGAACGCGGCAAATTAGCCTTGCCGTTACTGGCGATCAGCGCCGATCAGGGTTCGATTCCGGATATGGCGTTGCCATTACGTGAATTCGCGGCGGATGTGACAGGAATTAAAATAGCGCACTGCGGTCACTTCATCCCGGATGAGCAACCGCAGGCGCTGGCAGATGCGCTGCGTGAGTTTTTTAATTAAACGTAGGGTCGCCATTTATGGCGTAATGCCGCTCAGTTAAGCATTAGTTTGCATATTTATGCAGGTGCGCATGAATGCGCACCCTACGAAAAACGCGCCAGTCCTTTGTAGGGTCGCCATTTATGGTGACCAAAACCCAGCTCAATCAAAACGACATCGTCACGCCAGCGTAATACGCGCGGCCTGGTTCGTTATAGGTCGATGCACCCGAATTCTCGCGGTAGATGCGTTTATCAAACAGGTTGTTGATACCGGCATTGGCGCGCAGGTTTTTAGTGATGTCGTAATTGACGTTCAAACCAAATACCGAATACGGACTGATTTCCTGCGTTGTCATGTTCGAGGTATCGATATTGGTCTCTGCATTCTGACGCGGTTTCTGGCGGCCATACTGCGTCCAGTTGATGTTGGCGCTGAGATCCTGCGTCGCCTGCCACTCTAGCTGCGAGTTGATGGTAAATTCCGGGATCACGGACAGCGGATTGCCAGTTTCCTTACTCTCGGAGCGGAACATGTAGGTAGCGTTGGAGCGCCATTCCAGCGTATCGGCAATCAAAGGAATGGTCAGATTACCTTCAAGTCCTTCGACAATCGCTTTGCCGCCGTTTTCCCAGCGCAGCACGTTATAAACCGGGCGCGTGCTGGAATAAACCGGCTCGGTGCCCGACACAATCTTGTTCTTGTAGTCATTGCGGAACCAGGTGATGCCCGCGACATAGCCTTCGTTGCTGAACTCCAGACCAATCTCTTTGTTGACGCTGGTTTCTGCATCGAGATCGTCATTACCCAGCAGATAACATTGGCTGAGGCCAATCGGACAGCCGTTGCCACGCGTCGAGAGCAGATAACCCGGCGTTGACTGATAGAGGTTAGGTGCTTTAAACACCCGTGCAATACCGGCTTTCAAAGTGAAGTAGTCGCCTAATCCTTGTGAAACGTTCAGGCTTGGACTCCAGTTCGCGCCAAACTGATCGTGATAATCAAAGCGCAGGCCTGGAATCACTTCGGTGGTGTCGGTGGCAGCAATGTTGTCTTCGAAGAACAGAGAACTGATGGTGGCGCTGTTTTTGCTGCTGCGCTGCGACGGATCGCCAGAGCTGCCTGGCAGATTGACGCCGCTCGCGTTGGACGCCAGCATTGATGCCGGATCGTTCAGCTCGTCGCGGTTCCACTCCGCACCCAGCGTCACGGTTTGATCAACTAGTAGCTGCAGCGGGAAGTTGATCTCTCCGCCCGCGCGATAGCTTTCCAAACGGCTGGTGGCATACGTATCGCTGTTGATCATCCCTTCGGTACGACCAGCAGTGCCTTCCTGCAGGCGCGTATTATTGGTTTTCTCGTAGTTAAAGTTGAGCTTCGAGGTTCCCCAATCCCAGATACCGTTGTGCGCGATGCCGTAGCTCTGACGATACATGCGGTTGGTTTCATCGCCGTACAGCGATTCTACTAAACCGTCGGTGCTGGCGTTGCTGTTACTGTTTTGCGTATCACCGGCGTAAATGTTGCCCTGACGGCTGTAACCGTAGGAGAAATCGACAATTTGTAGCGGCGTGATTTTCCACGACAGCACGGTATTGATGTCTTTATTGCGCACGCCTTCACGGCCCGCTGCGTATGAACCGTTTTCGGCGGTGTTGATATCGAACGCATCGGCATCGGTGCGGTTGATGTTGCCGTACAGACGCATGGTCAAGGCATCACCGGCCAGCGGGCCTCTGAGATTGAAGTTAGCGCGTCGCGTATCGCCTTCTTTGTCGTTTTCCGGCTGGCTGGTGTAGAGCGACAGCGAGCCGTGCCAGTCGTTGGTCGGACGCTTGGTGATGATGTTCACCACGCCGCCCGCCGCGCCAGAACCGTAACGTGCGGCGGCCGGGCCACGAATCACTTCAATGCGCTCAACCATTTCCGCTGGCACCCAGTTGGTATCGCCGCGTGAATCACGCTCGCCGCGCCAGCTGTAACGCACTGAGTTACGCGAAGAAACCGGCACGCCATCGATCATTATCAAGGTGTTTTCCGGGCCCATGCCACGGATATCAATTTGACGGTTATTGCCGCGGCTGCCGCTGGCGCCGTTACCGGTGAGATTCACGCCGGGCATTTTGCGGATGATGTCGGAGAGATCGTTAACAGGGGGATTTTTCTTGATGTCTTCAGCCGTAATGGTGGACACGCCCGGTTGCTGTTTGAGCTCCTGCTCGGCGGTGACGATCATTGATTCATCGTCAGCCAGCTTTTCTGTGGTTTCAGCTGCAAAAGCAGGTGACGTTAGCATTCCCGCTAAAAAAAGCGCAATCGGACGCTTTTTGCCACGCATAGTTACATTCACTTAAGTTTTCTCCCTGTTACGTTAACAATTGTAAGTAAATGCGCATGATAATGATAACGGTTCTCATTGTCCATTCAGCGAGACGGCAACAAGCCTGACAATACAAACCTTTACAAAGGATTTTCCATTGCGGGTATGAGTTGTGGGGGAAGGGAACTCCTCAGGTGCTTAGATGAATCCGTTATGAGTAAGAAGAAATGTATCAATGAATATTGGATAAGCAGGCTATTGATTCACTAGCAAATTCTGAATTCTGCTAATACTTCCATGCCAAATCTGGTGCGGAAATCCCGCCTCGCAACCGTGCTTGCGGCTATTGCCATATTTCGGCAATAGATATGTTTTTTTCGCATTTGTGATCGCCGTATATCTTCAAACACAATGTCTCCGGGACGTAATGAGGATGACAATTCCACTCACCGCACGCCGTTCGCGCGAGGTGAGTCAGGAGAAAAAACCATCGCTACCTCAACGCCTTTTCCCTGTGGGGAAACTTTTTATAAATCAGGAGAAAGGTTCCAGTGAAATTCGCCAAAGGCATGACTATTCTTGCGCTCGCGCTGAGTGCACACACCGCGTTCGCCGCCGATGAATCCGTCCCAACTGACAGCTCAATCCACGTGCAGGCCGATCCCGCGCTGAAAAGTTTGCTGCCTGCGGATGTGGTCAAACGTGGCTACATTGTTGCCGGAACCAACCCCAACACGCCGCCAACCACCTTCTATAAAGAAGACAACAAAACCCTGGCCGGTCGTGAAATCGATATCATGAATGCCGTGGGCGAGCGTCTGGGAATCCAGGTTCAGTGGCGCGACACCGGCGGTTTCGACAACATCATTCCAGGCCTGAAAACCGGTCGTTACGATGTTGCGCTTTCTAACATCAACGCCACGCCAGCGCGTGCCAAAATCATCGACTTCGTCGGTTACTACGATGCCAGCCGCCTCGGCATTATCTCGCGTAAAGATGCCAACATCGCACCATTCAAAGAACTGGCCGACGTATGCGGTAAAGAAGTCGGTGCCGGTTCTGGTACCACGCAAGTTACGCGCCTTGAAGACGCCAGCAAAGCCTGTGAAGCGGCGGGTAAAAAACCAATCAAAGTCTCGGTATTCCCGGATCGTCCAGCTGGCGTGCAGGCGGTGGTGAGCGGTCGCGTGCCAATGTTCCTCGGCCCGTATGAAGGTTTGCTGTGGCAGGTGAAAGTGATCAAACCGCTGACCATGAGCGGCGAAATCACCGTACACGATGCGCCAGTCTCCGTTGCGTTCCCGAAAGATTCTGCGCTTGAGCCCGCCGTACAGGCCGCGCTGAACTCGCTGATCAAAGATGGCAGCTACAACAAGATCCTCGACAACTGGGGCATCGGCTTTGGCGCTGTTAAAGAAGCCAAACGCAACCAGGAAATCTTTCAATGAGTGATTTTCACGACCACACCGGCGATTTGAAAATCGTCGGCAAACGTTACTACGGACGCTGGCTGAGTGCGCTGGTGGTGCTGTTGTGCGTGGTGGCGATGGCGAACTCGATGATTAACAATCCACGCTTCGAATGGAGCGTGATTGCGGAGAACTTTACCGGCGAATCGATTCTGCAAGGCGTATTAATGACGCTGCAGCTCACCGCGATCTCTGTGGTGCTGGGTTTTGCTTTTGGTACGGTGCTGGCGCTGATGCGCCTCTCCTCCAATCCAGTGCTGGTGGGCGTGAGCTGGTTTTATACCTGGTTCTTCCGTGGTGTGCCGATGCTAGTGCAACTGTTCCTGTGGTACAACATCGCGGCGCTTTATCCCACTATCGCCTTGTCGATTCCTGGCCTCGGCGAACTCTGGAGCACGCAATCTAACGCGTTAGTCAGCCCATTTAGTGCGGCGGTGATCGCGCTGGTGATGCATCAATCCGCTTATGCCGCTGAAATTGTGCGTGCCGGTATCCAGAGCGTCGGCAACGGCCAACTGGAAGCCGCGCGTGCGCTTGGCTATCGTCCTTCACAGATTTTCCGTCACACCGTGCTGCCGCAGGCGATGCGCGCCATCATGCCGCCAGCGGGTAACGAAATCATTGGTCAGCTGAAAACCACGGCGGTGGTGTCCGTGATCTCGCTGCAGGACGTGCTGTTCTCGGCGCAGATTATTTACCAGCGCACCTATGAAGTGATTCCGCTGCTGCTGGTGGCAACCTTGTGGTATCTGCTGATGACCTCGGTGTTGTCAGTCGGTCAGTTCTATGTGGAACGCTATTTTGGTCGTGGCGTCACGCGCCGGGAAAAACGCAGTTTGCTGATATCGCTGCCAGGTTTCTCAGCGGCGAAAGCAGAAAGGAGCGTCAGCAATGGGTGAAGCGATCGCATTACGTAAAGTCACCAAGCGCTTCTCTGGCGTCACCATTCTGGATGAAGTGAATCTGGATATTCCTGCCGGTTCAGTCACGGTGATCCTTGGGCCGTCAGGTTCCGGGAAATCCACGCTGCTGCGCTGCATCAACCATCTGGAAAAACTGGATGGCGGCACCATTCGCATCGGCGGCGAGATCATCGGCTACAAGCAGAAAGGCCAGGCGCTGCACGAATTAAGCAGCGGTGAAGTTGCGCGTCAGCGTGCTGAAATCGGCATGGTGTTCCAGCAGTTCAACCTGTTCCCGCATCGCACCGTGCTGCAAAACATCGTGGATGCGCCGATGCGTGTGAAGAAGCAGAGCCGTCAGCAAGCGACCAGCAAAGCGCTGTCGCTGCTGAAGCAGGTGGGTTTGTCAGGCCGCGAAGAAGAGTGGCCGCAGAATCTCTCTGGCGGACAGCAGCAGCGTGTGGCGATTGCCCGTGCGCTGGCTATGGATCCCGGCGTGATGCTGTTTGATGAACCGACGTCGGCGCTCGATCCTGAACTGGTGGGCGAAGTGCTGCAGGTGATTAAACAGCTGGCGCACTCCGGCATCACCATGGTGGTGGTAACGCACGAGATTGGTTTTGCGCGCGAGGTAGCCGACAACATTGTGTTTATGGAAAGCGGCAAAATCGTGGCGGCGGGGCCAACCCAGCAAGTGCTCGACGACCCGGAAAACGGGCGCGTAAGAAACTTTATTGCAACGGTGCTTTAGGCACCGTTTTTCTTTTTTAACACCCGGAAGATGTAGTGCTTCAGCAATGCGCGCAGGTCTGTTGTAGGGTCGCCATTGATGGCGACCTGGATGCGTTGAGCTGACAAGCATGAAGGAAAAAACAATGACGCAAAAACCGGTAATGCACAGCGCCCATTGGGGCGCTTTTCATGCCCAGCAACAGGGCGAACAGCTCACCATCGAACCGTTCAGGGGCGATCCCGATCCCAGCCCGCTGCTGCAAAATTTCCGCACTGCGTTAAACCATCCGGCGCGCGTTTCCCGCCCGATGGTGCGTCGTGGCTGGCTGGAGAACGGGCCGGGCCCGGACGATCGTCGTAGCAACGATGAGTACGTCGCGGTGAGCTGGGACGACGCTTACGCGCTGGTGACGCGCGAACTGCAACGCGTCGGCGACACTTATGGCCCGGAAGGCATCTTCGGCGGCTCTTACGGATGGTCAAGCGCCGGGCGCTTCCACCACGCGCAAAGTCAGGTGCATCGCTTCCTCAACATCACGCTCGGCGGCTATGTGCGTTCGGTCAACAGTTACAGTTCGGGTTCCGCGTCAGTATTGCTGCCACATATCGTCGGCGATATGACTGAAATTGCGCGTCGCGGCGTCAGTTGGGAAGAGATCGCCCAGCACAGCGAAATCGTGTTGGCTTTTGGCGGTTTAGCATTGAAAAACTCGCAGGTCGCCAGCGGCGGCTTGAGCGAACACACCGAGCGCGGCTTTATGCAGCAGGCGGCACAGCGTGGCACGCGCTTTATCTCGGTCAGCCCGCTGAAAAGCGATCTGCCGGAAGAAGCGCAGGGCGAATGGCTGGCGCTGCGACCGGGCACCGATGCGGCCTTTATCCTCGGCGTGTTATCGGTGCTGATCGCCGAACAGCTGACCGATGAAGCTTTCCTCGCGCGTTACACCGTGGGCTGGCCAGAAATGGCGGCCTATATTCGTGGCGAGGAAGACGGCACGCCACGCGATGCGGCGTGGGCAGCAGAAATTTGTGGCGTCAGCGCGGATTTCATCAGTGATTTCGCCCGTCAGCTGCACGGCAAACGCGTGCTGGTGACGGTGGCGCATGCCTTGCAGCGCGCCGAAAACGGCGAACAGCCGGTGTGGCTGGGATTGGTGCTGGCGGCTGCGCTCGGTCAGCCGGGCTTGCCGGGCGGTGGCTACACTTATGCGCTTGGCGCGTTGGGGCATTACGGCAAGCATCACAATCTGGTGAGTTTCCCGGCGCTGCCGCAGGGCAAGAACGGCATCGATCGCCTGATTCCGGTAGCGCGTATCGCCGATATGCTGCTCAATCCCGGCAAGCAATTTGACTACAATGGCCGCCGCTTAACCTATCCACACATCCGTCTGGCGTATTGGGCGGGCGGCAATCCGTTCCACCACCATCAGGATCTCGCGCGCCTGCGTCAGGCTTTCTGCCAGCTGGATACGCTGATCGTGCATGAAATCGCCTGGACCGCCAGCGCACGCCATGCCGATATTGTCTTGCCCGCCACCATGACGCTGGAGCGTGAAGATATTGGCGGTGCGCCTACCGATCGCCACTTGTTTGCCATGCAGCCGGTGGCGCAACCGTTCGGCGAAGCCAAAGATGATTACGCGATTTTCACCGAGTTGGCGCGCCGTTTAGGCCGGGAAGAAGCCTTCACCGAAGGACGCGATACGCGCGGCTGGTTGCAGCATCATTACACTCAGCTGCAACTGAAGCTGGCGGCGCATCAGGTGGAGATCCCCGACTTCGATAAGTTCTGGCAACAAGGCGTGCTGGAGTTACCGCAGCTGAAAGATGGCGGCCGCATGATCAACGCGTTTCGTGCCGATCCAGAAGCGTCGCCGTTGCCGACGCCGAGCGGGAAAATCGAAATTTTCTCCGCCACCATTGCCAGCTTTAATTATGAAAACTGTCCGGGTCATCCGGTATGGCGCGAGCCACAGCAGCAACCGAATGCCGATCATCCGTTTTGGCTGATTGCCAATCAGCCAGCGACGCGCTTGCACAGCCAGCTCGACTTCGGTGATTACAGCCTGAGCGGCAAACGTGATGGCCGCGAAGTGTGCAGTTTGCATCCCGCTGATGCGGCGGCGTCAGGTATTAACGATGGCGATATTATCGAGCTCTACAATGCGCGCGGCCACGTACTTGCCAGTGCGCGATTGACCGAAACCATCATGCGCGGCGTAGTCCAGTTGCCGACCGGTGCCTGGTACGATCCGGTCGATCCTACCGCGCTGCGTCCGCTGTGCCGTCACGGTAACCCCAACGTGTTGACACTGGATATCGGCACCTCGTCATTGGCACAAGGCTGCAGCGGGCAAATCACCGTGGTGCAAATGCGTAAATATCGCGGCGAAGTGACGCCGGTACAGGCGTTTAATCCTCCGGTTTCATAATGATTTTCGGCGGGGAAATGTGAAGAGGTCGCCATTAATGGCGACCCTACGATTTAAGTGGGAATTTTTGCGCACTGTTAATTACGCCGTGGTTTTCCGGTTTTGCGTCAAATCTTTCACCGTTTCCGCCGCACGTTTTCCGGCGAGAAACGCGTGGTCCGAATTGTAATATTCCCACTCGCTGTAGCGCCCGGAAAGATGGATGCCTTGTGTCGCCAGCCAGCTGCGAATCAGCGTGACGTTGGCGGTGCGTTGATGGTCGTACACCACATAGGCGTAAGGCATATCCACTTCGCTGGCGGTCACGATTTCATCATCGGCATTGATGATGCCGACCCGAATACAATCTGTGATGCAGCGTTCAATTAACGCATCACCTTCGCAAGGCAGCGGTTGATCGGCGCGATAGGTCATTTCACAGGTCAGGCCAAAACCGCCTTGTGGATTGCAGTGCGGGCTGGCGTTGCCCTGTAAAAATATGCGATGGAACAGCGTGTTGCCGGGATAGTAAATCCAGTGTTTGTCGCTGATATTGGCGCGACCAATGCCCAGATTGACGCAGCGCACCGAGATATGGCGCAGCTGCTGCGCTGCTTTCTGCACCGCCTCCGGTGCAAAGTTGCCCATCAATCGCACCAGTTCAGGCAGCGGCAAGGTGCTGATCATCTGGTCATAATGGAACTGTCGACCATCACTCAACAGCACGCGCCGTTGCAGCGGCTGAATCTCGCTGACGTCCGCTTCCATCTCCAGCGCGCAATTCAGATGGGGCAGAAATCCTTCCATCAGCGCCTGAAAACCGCCGCGCAGCGGATAGCCAAAGCGCGCGTTAGGACCGACCGGTTTATCCAGCGGCGCCAGCGCGCCGGAGATGATCTGCTCCAAATCCGGCAGCGGCACGCGTCCGCCGAGCCATGAGGTTTCCATATTCACCAGCGGGGTTTTCCACAGCTTCTGGTTATACGGCAGGGCGAAATGGCGCGCGATGCCTTTGCCCCAGGTACGGAAAATAAAGCTTTCGAAATCTTCGCTCTCCGGCTGACACACCAGGCTTTCACCATCCGGAATAGCGCCATCGGCGCAGCAGTCACGCCGCGCTTCAGTGGCCACCGCCTGCAAAGCGGGAGGCGACTCATAGCGCGCTTCAATCGCGCCTAAAACGCATTCGCCAATCACTTCGGCAGGCAAACCATGCAGCGCCGACTGGAACGGATAGCGGGTGTAAACCTCATGGCTGTAAACCCAGGCTTCACGCGTTTGCCAGTGCTGATTGTCGCCCAGCAGGATATCGTACAGGCCTAACACGTAAGGATCGTTAGAGAACATGATGTGGCCGGCGTGATCGAAGGTGAAACCCTGATCCTCGACCGAACGGCACCAGCCGCCCACCGTGGCATTTTTCTCCAGCACCACCGCGCCCACGCCGTAATGATAACCGGCGCTCAGTCCGGTTGGCCCGGCACCCAAAATCAAGCACTCAACGGTATTGTGCGCCAGCGCGGGCGGACGTGCGGCGGCTACTTCGGGATGGGAAATCTGGCGTTTCGTCAGTGCAACGATATGCGCCTGCATCTCCTCGACGGTGCGATCCCACGAGGTTTCCGCTACGCGTGCCGCCATGTTTTTCGCCAGTTGATAGCGGGTTTCCACCGGCATGTTGAGCGCCGTTTCGCAGGCCTGAATAAAGCTCTGATGTGAGTCGGCGATGCTCACCACATCGGTGTAATGTCGCGCCACATCGGCAATCGCGGTGCTCACGATTGGCAACTGTGCAGCCATGTATTCCAGCACTTTGGTCGGGCTGATATAGCGGGTTGAAGGATTTAGCGCGAACGGCATCAGGCACAGATCCCAGCCGGCGAGAAAGTGCGGCAAGGCGGCATAAGGTTGCTGACCAAACCAATGCAAATTGCTACGCTGCGGCAGGCTGGCGGCATCAATTTTCACTACCGGCCCGACCATCACAATCTGCCAGTCGGGATGCGCATCCGCTAGCGCGGCAATCAGCGTCAAATCGAGGCGTTCATCAATCACGCCGTAATAGCCGAGGCGCGGCTTTGGCAGGTTTTCCTGCAGCGGATGGCTATTAGTGCGGTCCAGCGCCTGTTCAAAATGTCCCGCATCTACGCTGCTTGGGCAGCAGTAAACATTCGCATGGCGATGTTTCTTCGCTTCATAAAGACTGGTGCCGCCGGTGAACACCAAATCGGCGCGGCTCAACAGCGCCGATTCACGCTGCTGCAGCTGACGCGGTGCCTGGTTGAAAGCGGAAAGCTCATCCATGCAGTCATAAATAATGGCACTCGGGGTAAAGCAAGCCAGCAGCGGCAGCGCCATCGGGGTGTAAAACCACACTAGCGGCGTTTCATCGTCATCCAGCAGTTCGGCCAGTAGCGGTTGCAGCACAGCGATTTGGCTGTCATGGAAACCTGGCGCGGCCACATCGGTATGCGGCTCGATCACCGTCACATTGGGTGCTGGCTGATAGTGATGTAACGCGGCTTCACCGGGCTGATAAATCGGCTCTTCGATAAACACAATGCGGTGGAACTGGGCGAGGCGCGACAACAGATGCTGTGGACGTTGAAAGACAAATCCCCAACGTAAATGACTGAATACCACTAATACGGATTGTTTCATGACGCTTTCCTTTGGCCTGCTGTTTGGGATGATAAGTCTCTGAAAACGGGCTAATACTCGTTGTGATTGCTGTAATGACGTGGCATAAACCGGGTTCAGCAGACGCTTTTTGTGAGGATCGACATCCCACAATCCGCTGCGTGGCCAGTCTTCGAGATCTTCCCAAAGCGGGCGATCGATAATGGGGTAGAGGCAGATGCCGCGAATATCACAGCCGTTGAGCTGGGCTTGCGCGACATCGGCGGTCACTTGTGCAAGCCAGGCGGCGCGTCCGCTGCCGACGTGGCTGGTTTCCGCCAGCAAAATGGGCCGTTGATAACGCTCGGTTAACTGCGCCAGCAGCGGATGCAGCGGCACGCGGCGCGCATCGCCCAGATGCCACTCCAGCCGACAGCCGGATCCGGTGAGCCACTGATTGCCATGGTAATAATTGGCGCCAACCACATCGAGATAGTGCGGCTTGCCGCCGAGTTCCGGTTCGCGCAAACCGGCGATCATGTCCCATGCCTGATATTGCGACGCGTTGATATCGCGGGTGCGCTGCCGACACGCATCGCTGTCTTCATCCGGCACCACATGAATAATTGGGTCGCAGTGCAGGAAATGCGCACGCGGATCGGCGCGGCGAATGGCAGCGCAACCCGCCAGCGTGGCGCGAATTAATTGACGTTTAATCTCATCGGGATCGCTATGTACATTATTGCCAAACAAGCCGACAGAAATTCCCCATGCCATAAACGAGATTTCATTCATCGGTGAATAAATCGGTGCCTCTTCATAATATTCAGCGAGTAAAAGCGCCATGCGCTGACAAAAAGCGGCGAAGCGCGGTACAAATTCGCTGGAAAATAAGGTTAAGTCGTCCGGCCAACCGTAATGACAAAAGGTCCAGTTAATTTGCACGCCAAATGAGCGCGCTGAATTCATGCGTTTTTTTAAACTTTCGAGCATGGTGTGCGGTTCCATTTCCGCCAGTCGCCAGCCAATACTTTCGCGGGCGGAGGTAATGCCAAACTGCTGCAGCGCGGCGTAATCGTTATGGTATTGCGATAAATGGTCGGTCAACGCATTCATTGAAAGCCGTTCGCCGAAGGGATTGATATGATCCGCTCCCTCATAACCGGCTTGCCAAAAGCTGGAAAATGGCGGCATGGTGTTCCCCCGGAATAAAATTCAGGAAAGTGAAATAAATAAAAGAAGTTAATTGTTTATTATGGAGTGCGCATAAAATGCGCACCTTACGTAAACAGCACGAATTTCGTAGGGTCGCCATTTATGGCGACCTAAAAGTTGCTATTGAGCCTAATTAAAATTATAACCACGCTTTAGCTTAACGCAAATCACTGAGATGAAAAGAATATAAGCCAAGCGTTGATTTTACTTATATAAGTGAAGCGGCATGAGAAGTTGAGTAATTAATTAATTCACTATTTCTTACGCTTAACTCACATAATGAAAAGAAGGGCGATTATTAATTTATTTCGTCACTACACTTTAATTAACCCACTTCGGGTTTACGGAGGTACCTATGTCAGAACGTCCAGATGATGATGATGTAATTCCACTGCCAGGTGATGATGAAACATTACCCGACGAAGATGATGATTTACCCCGCGATACTGAATTCCCTGAAGATCAGCAACCTAAAATCTGAAAATGGGTCGAGCCGCCGCTGGCGGCTCACTATTTAGAGTGCACTCTGCTGTAATTCCCCCATAATACCTCTCCAGAATTCATTTACTTTTTTAACACTTAAGGGAGAGATACGATGGTCAACGACTATTTCACACAGCCAGCGATTGGCGTAACGATTGAGCAACATAAGCGCACCGTTGCGGTTGCGGCGGCATTAGCGGTGGCAAAAGAGTCAGTTAGCGCCTCAACCTCTGCCAGCGGATCAAAGGCATCGTGGGATTTGCAGGCGGTTGCCAATGAGATCGCAAATCTGGCCGATGCCATTCAGGATGCGCTGGAGCCGGTCGAAACGCTCTAACCCAGCAACTGAGTTAATTGCGCCAGATGCGCGCTGTTAGCCAGCTCGCTGCTGTTCAGCAGTTGTTGCTGGCGTTGCGGGGATTCCTGCTGCAGTGCAGCACGCAGCTTACCTGCCACATCCACTGCATCGGCCAGCGATTGCTGACGTGTGCGGTGATGCTGCAACTGCGAGCCATCGCGTAGCGTAATCGTCACCAGATGAAAACGCAGCGCCGGGTTAATCGCATCCGGTGGCGCATTTTCATCTGGCATACGAAGTACTTTGGCCGCCAGCGGCATCACTTCCTGATTCAACTCGCCTTCGGCAAAATCCTGCAAGCGCAAATCGCCATAAATCAGCATCGCGGCGATCACGTATTCCAGACTGAAACGCGCTTCAATGCCGTTGGTTGGTACGCGCACCGATGCCGCAATATCGCCGCCCGGCGGAAACGCCACGCTAATCTCGCTAATGCTTTCCAGCAAACTTTCCCGTGATTTACCGCTCGCCAGCCATTCATTGCGCAAGATGCGCGTGGCTTCGGCGGCGCTGTGCGTACCGGCGCAGGTGGGGAAGGGTTTGAACTCCAGTCCAGGCGTAACGATACGCCACGGCTGCGCCCAGTTATCAATCAGCTTTTCCGGCTGCGCCTGGCCGTTGCTGGTGGCGGAGATGAATGCCTCAATTACGCCATCCTGCTTGCCATCAAAACCCGCCAGCGTCAGTTGTGCGGAGGTCACCGCGCGTTCAGCCGCAAACCCGGCGTGCAGCGGCTTGACTGCCGAACCAAACTGCGCGCGTAAACCGCTGGCCTGCGTGGTGGCGATGCCGAGCAGCGTTGCGGTGGCAGAGACATCTAAAGCCAGCAACCGCGCCAGCGCGGCGGCGGCGGCAACCGTGCCGAGCGTCGCGGTATTGTGATTACCTAAGGCGTAATGCTGCTGGCTGACGGCGAGACCTAAACGTCCGGCGACTTCGACGCCAATCGCGTAGGCATCAAGAAAATGATCCAGCTCAGAAGGCTGCACCTGCTGCCAGGCAAACAGCGCGGGCAGAATCACCACGCTGGGATGCCCGCGAAAATCCGCATGAAAATCATCGTAATCCAGCGCGTGGCTGGCATAACCGAGCAGCAGCGCGTGAGATCGCGCACTGCCGTCGCCATACACGCTGCGCAGCGCCGGTAAACCGCTATCCGGCACCTGGCCTTGCAATACCGGCCAGCTGACGGCGAGGAAATCACGCACGCCTTGGCGCGCCGCAGCACGTGCAACGTCATCAGGTTGGCTGTGAACAATGCGCTCAGCCAGCGCGGCAGTCAGGTTCATCAGCTCACGCTCTTCAGAGCCGCGACCGCCAGATTGGCGAGATAGCGCGACGTCGGCAGTAGCACATCATCATTAATGCGGAACGCCGGATGGTGCAGCGCATAAGGCTCGCCGGTGCCAATCATCATAAACGCGCCTGGCAGCTGTTGCTGATAGAACGCGAAGTCTTCGCCGATCGGGCTGGCTTCCACCACGCGCGCCTCAAAGCCGCTGGCG
This sequence comes from Candidatus Pantoea symbiotica, assembly GCF_056491525.1. Taxonomy (NCBI): domain Bacteria; kingdom Pseudomonadati; phylum Pseudomonadota; class Gammaproteobacteria; order Enterobacterales; family Erwiniaceae; genus Pantoea; species Candidatus Pantoea symbiotica. The sequence continues at coordinate 458,027 of NZ_JBSZHR010000003.1, read as the reverse complement.
CTGGCCTGCTGCAAAGCAAAATCGGCCCAATGCGCGTCATTCACCACCGAAGGCGGGCCTGCATGCCAGTTGAACTTCACCTCGGCGGCAAAGGCAGCGCCGATACCTTGCACGATCTCACGGAAGCGCTGCTCCAGACGTTCACGCGTTTCCTGCGAGAAGGAGCGCACCGTGCCTTCCAGCCAGGCGCTATCAGGAATCACGTTCCAGGTGCTGCCGCTGTGAATCTGGGTGATCGAGACCACCGCATTATCACCGGATGGCGCATTGCGGCTAATCAGCGTTTGCGCCGCCGAGACAATCTGCGCGGCAATCACGATCGGATCGTTGCCCTGATGCGGTTTGGCGGCGTGGCTACCAATGCCGGTGATGCTGATGTCAAAGCGATCAACCGCTGCGGTTAACGGACCGGCTTTGCTGCCAATCACGCCTGGCGGCAGCGACGGATCGTTGTGGATGCCGAAAATAGCCACCGCGTCATCCAGCGCACCGGTAGCGATCACATCGGGCGCGCCCTGGCCGGTCTCTTCCGCAGCCTGGAACAGAATGCGCACGCGACCTGGCAGCGTATCTTCTTGCTGTTTAAGCAAAATCGCTGCACCCAGCGCCGCCGAACTGTGGAAGTCGTGGCCGCAGGCGTGCATCACGCCGGGACGTTCAGAACGGAAGCTCACATCTGACTGCTCTTCAATCGGCAATGCATCGATATCAGAACGTAGTACCATCAGCGGCCCGTTTTCACGGCCTATTTCAGCGACTAAACCGGTTTTGAGCGGCAGATCCAGCACGCGAATCTGGTGTTGCTCTAATTGCTGACGAATACGTGCGGTGGTTTCAAACTCTTGATTGGAGAGCTCGGGAAAACGGTGCAGTTCGTGGCGGAAAGCGATCAGCTCTTCGCCTAAGGTGTCGAGTGATTGGCTCATGCTGTTACTCCTTGTTGCGCCGCCTGGCGTGTTAACCACGCATCGTGGGCGGCTTCATCCAGTACTTTCTTCATATATTGCGTGATGTGGCCTTTGCCGAGATCGGTGGTGTGCATCAGCTGGAAACCGCGTTTTTTGTACATCTCGATCAGCCATGGATGGCTGGTGGCGGTGCCGAGCGACACCGCAGGCGCGCGTAATTGGCCCAGCAGAATCTCCTGCTCGAGGCGATCCTGCACCTGACGGCCATATTGCTTGCCGGGATAATCGGGATGCGCGCCAAACCAGCCGATGTGCGGCAGGCCAAACGGGCCGGGCAGCGGTCCCCACGGATAACGTACGGTAACGGATGAAACCATCACCTCATCGGCATAAAGGGCATAAACACCGTGGTTTTGCAGATGACGCAACGTTTTGGCAAGGTCGGCGGTAGCAGCATCAAACTTGATGCCCAGCGCCAGCGTAGGCGCATACGCGGCATGCATCAGCGCCTGATAGGTTTCCACCTCGTCTTCTCTTACCTGACGAAATTCAAGTGACATAGACATCCCCGGAAAAATATGCGCTTTTGTAGGGTCGCCATTTATGGTGACCTTACAGGCGTCCATACAAAAGAGATCAGATTACCAGCAAAGCCATTCCCCGCTATATGTGAAAAATAACTAAGCTAATGCGAATTTGTGAAAATGAAATCGCCCCTTTTGCATTGCTTAAATCGTTATTTACCGTAGTATGCAGAAAATACATAGCGCTATAACTATTCTGTATTAACCCTCTGAATTATCTTAATTTAATCCGTTATAGCCTTATTCTTAATCAGGGTGACGCCGTGTTAGCGATCAAATCTCCGCGTGCATATGCACATGAATCCGGTTTGCGTGCGCGCGCCGGTGAATTTATCAAACCTTACGCTTCCCATATTCGCATCTTTACTTCTCCTCGCGCCTGGCAGGCGGTAAATCCGGAATTAACTCAGAGCCTTGAAGCCAATGCTATTCGCTGGGAAATAGAGTATCTGACCGGTGAATGCACCGATGCCGCGATTGAAACCCTGAAGCAAAATGTCGAACAGCAGGGCGCTGAACTGCTGTTTGCGGTCGGTGGCGGACGCGTGCTGGATGCGGCGAAAGCGGTTGGCAGCCAATTGCCCGATCTCAACGTGATCAACTTCGCCACGGTTGCCGCAACCTGCGCAGCCTGGTCGCCGGTAGCGATTATTTACAATGAGCAGGGCGGCCATGTGCGCAGCCAGCCGCTGGGCAAAATGCCGGATTTGGTGCTGGTAGATAGTGAGATTATCGCGCGCAGCGACGTGCGTTATCTGAAGGCCGGTATTGTTGATGCGCTGGCAAAATATTACGAGTTCTATCCTTATCAGCGTAACAATCCCAACGATCTGGCGCTGGATCTCAAAGTAATGACCGCCAAACGCGCACTGGATCTTTATCGCGAGCTGGGGCCTGCGGCGGTTGCCGCTAACGAACAGCAGATTGTCACGCCCGAGCTGGTGAAAATCATCGATGCCAACATCGTGTTGGCCGGATTAGCCAACAGCGTGCGCGATGTGCTGCCGACGCCAGGTTTTGCCCACGCCATCCACAATCGTCTGACGCATCAGCCGGAACTGCATGAATGGTTGCACGGCGAAAAAGTGGGTTACAGCCTGCTGGTGCAATCGCTGATTGAGCACGACGGCGTGCCGGATGCCGATTTGCTGGCGCTGCTGCGTGAGTACGACATGCCGCTGACCTTAGCACCGTTAACCGGCGACCGCGCGGCGACGATCCGCACCATCGCTGAACAAATCAAATTCCCGGCGGCCAGCGCCGAGCGCTTGGCATTCCGCATCTCTGCTGATGCGCTGGAACAGGCGCTGCTGGCGACCGAGAACACTTTTTAATCGCATCACTTTTTATTGACCAGGACAAATTAATGGCTAATTCACAACAACAACGCCGCATCCGCTTAGGCCTTTTCGTGCAGCCGGTAGGACAACACGTCAGCGGCTGGCGCCTGACGGAAAAGCTCGGCGATCCGACCGATATTGACTGGCTGATCACCATCGCTAAAAAAGCCGAAGCCGGTAAATTCGATCTGTTCTTCGTCGGCGATGCGCTGGCCACCAGCATGTATCGCCTGCCATCGACCATGGCGCGCCTTGAGCCGCTGACCATGCTGTCGGCGCTGGCGGTCAACACTAAACGTATTGGTCTGGCGGCCACTGCGTCCACCACCTTCAGCGACCCGTTCACCATGGCACGCAGCTTCTCTTCGCTGGACCATATCAGCCGTGGTCGTGCCGCGTGGAACGTGGTGACCTCGTTCTCCGCCGATGTGGCACGCAACTTTAGCCGCAACGACATGCCGAACCACGCCGAGCGTTATGCGCGTGCGCGTGAATTCCTCGAAGTAGCGGAAAAACTGTGGGCCGGCTGGGAAGAGGGCGCGGTGCAGCCGAATAAAGAGACCGGCGCGTACTTTGTTGATGACAAAATCCAGCCGATTAACCACCAGGGCGAGCACTTCCAGGTGCAAGGTCCGCTGAATATTACCCGCTCACCGCAAGGTCGTCCGGTGATTATCGAAGCCGGTTCGTCCGCCGATGGTCAGAAACTGGCGGCGGAAACCGCTGAAGTGATCTTCACCGCTGCGGCCAGCCTCGAAGAGGCACAAACCTTCTATCGTTCACAGAAAGATCAGGTGATCGCCGCTGGACGTAATCCGGATCATGTGGTGATCATGCCGGGCGTGATGCCAATTGTTGGCCGTACGCGTGAAGAAGCCAAAGCGCTGTGGAAAGAGCTCAACACGCTGGTGGATATCGAAAACGGTCTGCGTCAGCTGTCGCTGCGTTTCAGCATGGATCTCAGCCAGTTCCCGCTGGATGGTCCGGTGCCAGAAGTGCCGCTGGGCGAAGGTAACCAGAGCCGCGTCAAACTGATGACCGACATGGCGAAGCGCGAAAATCTGACGCTGCGCGAGCTGGCGGCAGTGGCGGCCGGTTCACGCGGACATCGCGTTATTGTCGGTACCGCTGAAGATATCGCCGACGATTTCGAGCTGTGGCTGAACGAGGGCGGCGCGGATGGTTTCAACATCATGCCAGCGATTATGTCCGAGCAGTTGGATCTGTTCGTTGAGCTGGTGATTCCGGAACTGCGCCGTCGCGGCCTGTTCCGTGATGATTACGAGTTCGCCACGCTGCGTGAAAACCTCGGCTTGCCGGTGGCGTAAACAATTCAGGAGCTCAACATGGTCACCTTATCCAGGCGTGTGCAGTCCGTGTCGCTCTCTGCCAATGCTGCGGCACGTCAATTGACGCGCCAGCTAAAAGAGCAGGGCGTCGATATTCTCGATCTCACCACCGGTGAGCCAGATTTTGATACGCCACAGCACATTCGTCAGGCGGCGGTGGCGGCGATGGAAGCCGGTGAAACGCGTTACACGCCAACCAACGGCACCACGCCGCTGCGCAAAGCGGTGGTAGCCAAGCTGAAGAATGAAAACCAACTCGATTATGAGCTGGGGCAAATCTGCATCGCTAACGGTGCCAAGCAGATCATCTTCAACGCCTTTGCTGCCACGCTGAATGAGGGCGATGAGGTGATTGTGCCGGTGCCGTACTGGCCGACCTTCCCGGATAGCGTACGTTTCAACGGCGGCGAAGCGGTGCTGCTTGAGTGTCCGCTTGAGCAGGAATACAAGTTGCAGCCGCAGCAGCTGGCGCAGGCAATCACCAGCAAAACCCGCTGGCTGGTGCTGAACAATCCCGGCAATCCTTCCGGCATGGTGTACAGCGCTGATGAGCTGAGAGCGCTGGCGACGGTGCTGCGCGATCATCCTGATGTGCTGATCATGTTGGATGAACTCTATGAACATATTCTGTTTGATGGCCGTGAACACGTCAGCTTGCTGCACGTCGCGCCGGATTTAGCCGAGCGCATTCTGCTGGTGGGCGGCGTGTCGAAAACCTACGCCATGACCGGCTGGCGCATTGGCTTTGGTGCCGGGCCAAAAGCCTTGATCGATGCGATGGTGGTGGTGCAGTCGCAAAACAGTTCCGGTGCCAGCGCGATAAGCCAGGCTGCGGCGGTGGCGGCGTATAACGGTGGACTCGACTTCCTGCCGCCGCAACGCATGGCTTATCAGGATCGCCGCGATGCGATTATGACGTTCTTAAAGCCGGTGCAGGAAATTGACGTGCTCAATCCAGATGGCGCATTCTTTATTTTCTGCCGCTGCGCCGGTTTATTGGGCAAAACGCGTCCCGATGGCCAGAAGATCGAAAGCGAGCAAGATGTGATGAATTATCTGCTGGAGAGCGGTGTATCGGGCGTGGCGGGCAGTGCGTACGGCTTATCGCCTTATTTCCGCTTATCAATTGCCACTGATATTGCAACGGTGCGTGAAGCGGGCCGCAGAATTGCGCAGGCCTGTGCGGCATTAAGCTAATTCCTGCTAGATTCGCCAGATAATTCTTAGGTTTTATCTGGCGTCTTATCGCAATAACTTCCAGAGTAAATTAACAACTTTCCAACACGCCCTTCATCCCGCATAATGAGTATTTTCATTATTTCCGGTTATTATTTCATGTCTAAATTATCTTTGAATCTCAATACCGCTTTGATTAGCGGCCTGGCTATTTTCGCGCCGCTGCAAGTCATGGCAAATACAGAAACTTCTCAGGCACCGATCATTATTCAGGGCGCGATGCCGGTTGAAGCCGAGCATTTCGCCGCCAAACTGGAAAACGCTAAAGAGCGCCAGATTGGCGAATGGCGTTTCTGGCAGGGCACGGTTGACGGTTATCCGGTGATTGTTTCTGAAACGCTGAAAGGCATGTCAAATGTCGCGGCGGCAACCTCGATTGCAGCAGTGGAATTCAAACCGAAAGCCATCATTAATCAGGGCACTGCAGGCGGTCACGATCCGGCATTACATGTCTATGACATCGTCGTGGGCAAATATTCGGTCAACCTCGGCGCGTTTAAAACGCCACATAAGCTGCAAGGTACGGGCAGTAATTCCGTTGAGTGGAAACCGATGGATTTGATGGCCTCAAAAGGCAGCGCGGGTGAAGATAAAAATGCCCACAGCATTCGTCAGTTTGCCGCCGATGCGCAGCTGATGAAAGCGGCCGAGCAGGCGATGCCGGCTTATACCAAAGGCAAAGTGGTTGAAGGCGTGATTGGATCGGCTGATGTGTGGAACAGCGAATTGGACCGTATTCGCTTCTTCCATGAGAACTTCAACACCTCCGTTGAGGAGATGGAAACCGCGTCGGCTGCGCAGATCTCATCGCTGTTTAATATCCCGTTTATCGGTATTCGTGTGTTATCTAACAACATCACCAATGACGGTAAGTATGATGCGCAAACCGGTATCGCTTGCCAGGATTATGTCTACGACGTTTTAAAAGCGTATATCAAACAGATTAACGCTCAGAAGTAATAAGTAGAAAACGCAGCACTTGTGCTGCGTTTTTTTGTTCACACTTGGTAATGCATGCTGCCGATTAAATCAGGAAATCATCCATTGAACCGCCAGCTTCCAGTGCGGCTTTAATCGGTGAAGGCGTGCGGCCCTGGCCGGTCCACAATTTCTCGTTACCCTGTTCGTCGATGAACTTATACTTGGCAGGACGCGGGGCGCGTTTCGACTTAGGTTTATTTTCCTGAGTATTTAATTGCGCCAGGTCACTAATATCAATGCCGTCTTTCAACAACATCTCTTTATACAGCGCCAGTTTTTCTTCTTTTTCGCGCTGGGCTGCAGTTTCTGCTTCCGCTTCTTCACGGCGTTCTGCGACTACCACGGCGAATTTTTCCAGCATCTCTTCTAATGCTGCGACCTCAATATTACGTGCTTCGGCACGCAGCGTGCGAAGATTGTTCAATGCGTTAAGTGCATCGCTCATGAATAAATCCTTATTACTTATTTGACTGGTGTAAAGGGGAGCATTCTACGAGATTTTTTGCCAAATTAAAATAATCTGTCGTAGACAGAATTGTCCGGAAAATATTCGGATGATCAGATATTTCTTTATATTGGCTGAGGTTTATCCAATCCTTTTGGCTTATTCACGTAATATTTTTGAGTAATGGGAATAATAGTTGCTGCATTATTCAGCGTTTTAATGCGTTGTATGTGAAGGTCGCCATGAATGGCGACCCTACAAATCGTATGTGTGCTGGAATCTGTTCAATTTCACATATTTGACGAAAATCCTTGCATGAACCTTCCTGAAAATAACGCTTATCAACTATTACTCGTTGAAGAATAAGGCGTTTCACCAAGTGTAAAAGTGTCAGTAAACCGGTAACAATTTCTTGCATTGTAAACCTTAATGCGTATATTTCTCATTTGCTTTCTTAACGGCTTCCTTACTGTCGTTCCTCTTTCAGACGTCAGCAGCGGTGCCCCAAAAAAATAACGAAAAGTTGATTGAGGAATTGTATGTCTTTCGAAGATTTGCGCGTCAGGAAACCCGGCAATGCGCCTCAGCGCGCGTTGCGTCTCTCTTTACTGGCTATGATGGTTGCGTCGGGTATCGCGCAGGCAGCAGAGACCACCAACACCGAACAGACGCTGAACGTTGATGCCAGCGCTAATGCCGATCAGCAACAGCAGGCGGCACAGGATTACAGCGTACCGGTGACGCGTGCCGGGACCAAAATGGCGCTCACCGCGCGCGATATTCCGCAATCGGTTTCGATCGTCAGCAAACAGCGTATGGAAGACCAGCAGCTGCAATCGCTGAACGATGTGCTGGCAAACACCACCGGCATTCACGGCGTCTCGGGCGATATGGATCGTACCAACTACTATTCGCGCGGTTTCCTGATCGACAACTATATGACCGATGGCATTCCCACCGCCTTCGCCTCACGCTGGAACCTCGGCGATGCGCAGAGTGATATGGCGCTGTATGAGCGGGTAGAAGTGGTGCGCGGCGCCACCGGCTTGCTGACTGGCCCAGGCAACCCCTCCGCTTCGATCAACATGGTGCGCAAGCACGCAGATAGCAAAGAGTTTACCGGCAGCGTTTCAGCCAGCTACGGCAGCTGGAACAAACAGCGTTATGTTGCCGATCTCTCTGCGCCGCTGTCCGCCGAAGGTAACGTGCGTGGTCGCCTGGTGGCGGGTTATGAAGATAGAAACAGCTTCATCGAACGCTACGGCGCAGATAAAAAATTCGTCTATGGCGTGGTTGATGCCGACCTGACTGACTCCACCAAATTATCCGTTGGCTATGAGTTCTCGCAGGTGAATACCGATTCAACCATGTGGGGCGGTTCTCCGCGCTGGTATACCGACGGTTCACAAGTCAAGCTTCGTCGTGGTTACAACACCGCGCCAGATTGGGCTTACAACAACAAAGAAAACAAAAAAGTCTTTGTTAACCTGCAGCAGAACTTTGATAACGGCTGGAACGTCACGCTTAACGGCACGCACAATGAAATGTTCCTCGACAGTAAGCAGCTGTATATCGATGGCTATATCAATAAAGACACCGGCATTGCGGTCAATCAGTATCCGGCGTTTTATAACTATGACGCGGTTGGCGGCACCGGCTATAACACCGGCAAACGTAAAGTAGATGCGGTGGATGCCTTCGCCAGCGGTCCTTACGAGATGTTTGGCCGTCAGCATGAGCTGATGTTCGGCGTGAATTACAGCCGTCAGGACAACAAATATTACAGCGCCTGGACCAACATCTCCCCGGCACAGCTGGGCAACTTCTATGATTACAACGGTAATTTCCCGGAATCCGACTGGAACCCGCGTGAACCGGCATCGGATACGCAGCTGGTGCGTCAGAAATCTGCTTATCTGGCAACCCGCATCTCTCTGGCCGATCCGCTGCATGTGATTCTGGGCGCGCGCTACACCAACTGGAATCGTCAGACGCTGACCGAAGAGATGGAGAAGAACAACATCACCCCGTACGGTGGTGTGATTTGGGACTTCTATGACAACTGGTCAGCCTATGCCAGTTACACATCGGTATTCCAGCCACAGGATTATCAGGATGCGTCTGGAGCCTTCCTGGCGCCGGTGATTGGCAAGAACTATGAAGCGGGTGTGAAATCAGATTGGTTTAATAGTCGCCTGACCACGTCTATTTCTGTGTTCCGCACCGAACTGGATAACGTTGGTGAAGCGACCGGCGAGACAATCAACAATATTACCGTCTACGAAGGTAAAAATGGCGTTGTCAGCCGTGGCGTAGAGTTCGAAGTGAATGGTGCGCTGACCGATAACTGGCAGATGACCTTTGGTGGCACCAGCTACGTAGCAGAAGATCGCGAAGGTGAGAATTACAATTCTCAGCTGCCGCGCACCTCGTTCAACTTGTTTACCAGCTATCGTTTGCCAATGCTGGATGAGCTGACCCTTGGCGGTGGCGTAACCTGGCAGTCGAAGACTTACACCGATATTACCGGTCCGGAAGGCAATGGCACCTGGCGCGCACGTCAGGGCAGCTACTCGCTGGTTGATCTGTTCGCACGTTACGATGTCACTAAAAATGTCTCGCTGCAGGCCAACATCAACAACCTGTTCGACAAAGAGTATGACTCCAATGTCGGTAGCGGCGGCATCGTTTACGGCGAGCCACGTAACTTCTCAGTCTCGGCGACTTATCGTTTCTGATGAAAATGCTGGGTGCGCGTAATGCGCATCCAGCATTTTCAGCGGTCGCCATGAATGGCGACCCTACACGCGATTGTCGAGATTTTCGTAGGGTCGCCATTTATGGCGACCTTTGCTAAACCTTCATCCACTCCGCAATAATCTGCCCATACAACTGCTCGGCTTCACCCAGCTTACTCACCAGACAATACTCATCGGTTTGATGTGCCATCGTCGGTTCGCCCGGACCTAAAATAATGCACGGCGGATGGCCCAGCGCCGGCAGCAGCAACGAGGCATCGGTAAAGTACGGCACCACGCGCGCCTCTAATGGCTGCTCAAAAAACGCCTGACAATGATGATAAACCGACTGAATCCACCGATTCTCTTCGGAACTCAATACCGCAGGCAGATCAACCAAGGTAGTAACGTGCACCTCTTCGCCCAGCAATTCGCCTAACTGCTGGCGAATGGTGGCGTGTTGCAGGTTTGGCGCGCTGCGGATATCGACATCAAATGCCGTGCGATCCGGTACCGAATTAATATTCAGGCCACCCTGAATTCGCCCAACGTTCAGCGTCGGTTGCTTCATTAAAGGATGCGGCGCGCCGGGCGAGAAGTGGCGGATTTTGCCTAACGCGTCGGCGGCAAGATAAATGGCGTTAATGCCCAGCTCTGGCATCGCGCCGTGCGCGGTTTTCCCGCGCGTCTCGCAGCGCAGCCACAGAGCGCCTTTGTGACCAATCACCGGATAATTTGCTGTTGGTTCGCCAACGATCAGCGCCCCAATTTCCGGTAACCTGCCGGCTGCAATCAGCGCCTGCGCGCCATCGCAGCCGGTCTCTTCACCGCCGGTAATCAACATCACCACGCCGCGCCCGGCGAGAATCGCCTGCTGTTGCTCGATGCAGGCGAGGGCAAAAGCGGCTATGGCCGCTTTCATGTCACTCGAACCGCGCCCATAAAGCCGATCGTCTGCCACTTCTGAACCAAAAGGATCGTGCTGCCACGGCTGGTTACCAAGCGGCACGGTATCGAGATGGCCGGTAAACGCCAGCGGTTTACCCGGCGCGCTGCCGCGCATTTGCGCCACCAGATTGCTGCGACCTTCGCCAAACGAAGAGAGCTGCACCTCAAAACCCTGCTCGCTGAGCCATGCGGCAAAAAACGCCATACAGGCGGCTTCGTTGCCCGGCGGATTAATGGTGTCGAAGCCGAGCAACCGCTGCGCGAGGGCCAGTGACGCGGGCTGCATCAGGCGCGCTCCGTCAGCCAGTCGAAGCAGTTAATCCACAACTGGCGATAGCCGGACCATTGGGTAAACTCTTCCGGCAGCCAGTGCGCCGACATATCGCTGGTCCACACCAGCGAACGGCCTTGCTGATATTCCCGTACCGCTAATAAAGGATGCGATGTCCCGGCGACGGTCGCCAGCAGCGTACCTTCGGGCTGCATCTCCACTTCGTTGTAACCGAGCATCCACGGCCATTCGCCGGAGATGTTTTCGAACAGCGCGTGCGATTGTGTCTTTTCTAGCGTGGAACCTTCCGGCGTTTCAATGCGGTCATCCCAGGCGAGGCAGCGCACCGGCAACACTTTTTCCACCAGCGTATTACGGAATCGCGCGCCGCCATTGATGCCCTGAAAACTGAAGTAACCGCCAATCATCATCAGGCTGCCGCCTGCGGCAACGTAATCGTGGATTAATGCCAGTCGATTAGCAGTGCGACGGCTTTTCAGCCAGGTATCGGGATGCAGCAGCAGCGTATTGGCACCGATATCCGACAGGATAATCACATCCCATTTTTGCAGCCCTTCCAGCGTCAGTGGGAAATCCGTGGCGGCAGCATGCGCAGGCATGTGGGTAATGGCGTACTCGCTATCTTTCAGCGCCGCGATAAAATCGCTGGCACCGCTGTGCCAGGTGGCGGTCGAGAACTGGTCAAAGCCTTTAATGTGGTTCGAGGTGCTGGTCCAGGATTCGCCCACCAGCAAGACTTGTTTCTGCATGATATTTTCCCTTTTACCCGCCAAATACGCGCTGCGGGTTAGCAATCATTAAGGTTTCGAGTTGTTCGCCGCTGACGCCGTGACGTTTCAGGCGCGGGACAAAATGTTTGAGTATGTAGCCATAACCGTGGCCGCCAAAGCGCGTCAGCATGGTTTTCAGGAACACATCCTGCGACAACAAAATTTGCTGGATGTAGCCGTCATCAATCAGTTCGCAGATGGCGCGGGCGTTCTCTTCATCGGAAGGCGATTGCGCGGATTCATCGGCGTAGTAATAGCTCATGCCGATCATGTCGTATTCCAGGAACACGCCGCGATCGGCCAGTTCGCGCTGATAGCTTTTATCGGCGAAGCTGGGATTCATATGGCACAGCACGGTGTGACGCAAATCGGCGCCTTCCTGTTGCAGAATATCCAGCACTTTGTGGCCTAAACGTTCCCAACCCGGCAGATGCACCTGAATCGGCACGCCGGTCGCCGCACTGGCACGTCCGGCGGCGCGCAGCGACTTCTCTTCATCGGCGGTAAAGCGGCTGGAGATACCGATCTCGCCGATCAATCCGGCAATCACCTCGGGTTTCTCCGCTGCGCCGCCAAGGTCAAAAATCAGCTTCTCGCTGAGTTGCTCAACGCTAATGCTCTTCACCCATTCCGGGTGCGACGGCTCCAGATATAAACCAGTGCCCATCACGATGTTAAGTCCTGTTAAGCGTGCAATACGTTGCAGCCCTCTGGGATCGCGGCCAATGCCGATATTAGTGGGATCGACGATGGTTTCGCCGCCCAGCGCGCGGTACTTCATCAACTCGTCGATCGCCATGTCGACATCAAACAGCTGGCAGTTATCGCGGCTCATCAACGGATTCATGTTGAGTTCGCCGAGGTTCTCCATTTTGACCGGCATCTCAGCGATATGACGATCGCTGCAACAGCAGGGCGGCACCCATTTGCCGGAAGCATCCAGCAGAATGTGTTCGTGCATCAAGGTGACGCCCATCTCGGCCAGCGGCAGCGGCCCCAACACCGTCATCACATGTCCACTGCTCACACCGAGCGGTAACGGATCCGCGTGGCGAAAAATTGATCCTTTCATCAGCTATCCTTTTGCCGGTGCACGGGTGGGATTGAGAATGCGGGTGTTGAGCCAGATGGCGAGCAGAATGATGGTGCCGGTAGCAATTTGCGTATAGAACGGCGAGATGTGCGACAGGATCAGCCCGTTCTGGATAATCGCAATCGACAGCGCGCCCAGCAGCGTGCCGATAATGGTGCCGAAGCCACCAAATAAGCTGGTGCTGCCGAGCACCACGGCGGCGATCACCTGCAACTCAAAGCCTTCGCCCTGATTGGATGAGCCGCTGCCGAGACGCGCGGTGATGATCATCCCAGCCAGCGCCGCCGCCATGCCGCTGATAATGTAGACTTTCATGGTGACCGCTTTGGTATTGATGCCGCTGCGGCGCGCGCCTTCGGCATTCGAACCAATCGCCGTCACGTAGCGACCAAAGCGCATGTGGTTAAGCACAATATGCCCGGCAAACAGCACCACAATGCCAATCAGCGCTGGCATCGGGATGCCCAGTACCCACGCGCGGCCCATAAAGGTAAACAAGCTGTCGGCCGGAATCGGAATCGAGTAACCCTGAGTAACCAGCAGCGCAATCCCGCGTACTACGGCTAACGTAGCTAAGGTGACGATAAACGCCGGAATCCCCTCAAAGGCGATAAAGAAGCCATTGATGGCGCCGACCAATCCGCCCAGCAGCAGCCCGCCAATTAACACCACCGGCCACGGCAATCCCCAGTTATTCAGCGCGATAGCCGAAAGCGCGCCCACCAGCGCCAGCGTCGAACCCACCGACAAATCAATGCCGCCGGTGGTGATCACCAGCGTCATCGCGGTGGCAACGATCAGCAGCGGGGCGCTTTGGCGAATGATGTTCAGCCAGTTGGTGCTGGAGAGAAAGTTGCTGGTGATCAGCGAAAACACCACGCAGCAAAAGATGAAAAACAGCGCAATGCTCACCACGCCCGAATGGTTGTGCAGCAGGCGACGCGGTAGCGAATGCTGGATCATGCGCGAACTGCTTAAATTCATGATGCTCATCCCGTTACCTCAGTGTGCAGCCGCTGAGTGAGCGGTAAATTTCTCACCCACGATCAAATTAACGATATCGCCTAGGCTGGTATCCGCCACGCTCCGATCCGCCACGTTGGTGCCTTCGTACATCACCATGATGCGGTCGCATACCAGGAACAGATCCTGCAGGCGATGGGTGATGAGGATGACGCTGACACCGCGCGCTGAGACACGGCGGATCAGCTCCAGCACCGCTTCCACTTCCGCCACCGCTAATGCGGCGGTCGGTTCATCCATGATCAGCACTTTGGGTTCGAATGCGGCGGCACGCGCAATGGCGATCGCCTGACGTTGTCCGCCCGACAAATTGCGTACCAGCAAACGCGTGTCCGGAATCGAAATGCCCAAACCCTTCAGCATCTCACGCGCTTCGGCGTGCATTTTCGCCTGATCGAGAAAGGGAATGCCGAGCACGCTTTTCATTGGCTCGCGTCCCATAAACAGGTTTCCGGCGACGTCCACCGTGTCGCACAGCGACAGATCCTGGTAGACCATTTCGATATGGCAGCGGCGCGAATCGGCTGGATTGGTGAAGTGTTGCTGTTCACCGTCAATGCGAATGCTGCCGCTGGTGGGCACCACCGCGCCAGAAAGCACTTTGGTCAGCGTCGATTTACCCGCGCCGTTGTCGCCGACTAAGCCCAGCACTTCGCCTGGCGCCAGTTGCAGATTGACGCCGCGCAAGGATCGTATCGAACCGTAAGTTTTGGTGATGTTAATCATCTCTACCCGCGCTGGGGTAGCGTGTGGCTGCTGCATCTGAACACTCCCAATCGGTTGCCGGGAACTTTGCCTGTTAACGCGAAAATGGCTTAACTGACACGATTTACAGTCTAGTAAACCGCTTTACCTGTCAGTTAAATCACTGGCCGCACTTCCAGAGCAATGGGGTACAACGATATTTGTTTGCCGCTGAGAACGTTGCAGCTTCTGTGCCAGGTTAGAATTTAGTCAGTTTAGTCTGCATTAAACGCAAGAAGATTCAGCAGGTTAAAATTTTATTGTTGAGTAAACCGGTTTACTTCGAAGTACTGAACATCGCTTCATTGATCAACTTTTGCGCCAAATCTGTGCAATTTTGCGCCATCGTGGATCAGGGCAGGCGGATTTGGATCGAATCGCGTCCCACCCATTCAACGGGTAAGCGTGTTTCCAGCGGGATATTCACGTCGTTATTCAGCAGGCGCAGCATAATGTCCACGGCGGTATAACCCAGTTCCCGCGCGGGTTGGCGAATGGTGGAGATACGCGGCTGCGTCAGGTCGGTGTAGTTGGCATCATCAAAGCCGACCAGCGAAAGCGCTTCCGGTGCCTGTAAGCCACTGGCGCGCAAACCGTCCAGCAATCCCAGCACCAGATAATCGCTGGCCGCAAACACCGCAGAAGGGCGAGGCGACTGACTGAATAGCCGCTGCAAAGCCTTTTGGCCAAACTCACGTTCGTAGTTGCCGTACATCACCCATTCGGCAGGAACCGACAAACCGGCCTGCTTCATGGCGGTGCAGAAGCCGAGATAACGTTCGCGCACGCTCATCAACTGTTCCGGGCCACCAATAAAGGCGATATGACGATGTCCAGCGGCGATCAGCTGTTCGGTGGCGATGCGTCCGCCCTGTACGTTATCGGCAAACACTTTAGGCACGCTGCTGCCGGGAATATCCTCATCCAGCAACACGATATGCTGATGGCGCTGAATCTCTTTACGCAACACGCCGTTATCCGGTCGGTTGGTGGTGAACAGCAGGCCATCAACCTGACGCGTATCCAGCCAGCGAATGAACTGCGCTTCTTTGTCGGGATTGTTGCGGGTGATGCACAACACCAAACTGTAACCGCGCGCCGACGCCGCTTCTTCTGCGGCATCGGCCAGTTCGGCAAAGAAGGAGTTGGTGATATCGGGCAGCACCAAACCCAGGGTTTCACTGCCGCCTTTGCTCAGACGTCGCGCCAGGCTGTTGCCGCGATAATCGAGTTGGCGAATCGCCGCTTCGATGCGGTCAATCGTCTCCTGCGGCAAAACGATGCTGTGATTCATATAGCGAGAGACCGTGGCTTTGGAAAGCCCGGCTAGTTGTGCCACGTCGGATAACAACACGCGTTTTGAATTCATGTTCCTCGCCATCTGGATCATCTTGTGGTTGCTGCAAGGTAGCCGTAAGGTCGCCATTAATGGCGACCCTACAAAACCGCGTTTTACATTCGTAGGGTCGCCATTTATGGTGACCTGCTCCTTCACAAGACTTAATCATTGCACATCGTCAACCAAATAAACACTTGACAAAAAAAGTTACTCAGCGAATTGTATGCACAGTTTACCGCATTACCGGGAATTTATTCCCAAACCGACTTAAGTTATTTCACCAGGTATTCCTAGCGGATGGGTTACCGAAACAAACTTAAGCAGGTCGCTTTAATCTCACCATCGATATTTGCCCGCCAAAAATAATCTCAGTGTCTTAACGCTGGGAAACGCTGATTATTATTTATTCCCGACGAGGAACACCATGATGTTATCTTTCACCGGAAAACTGCGTTCATTGGTTTTGGCTTCCACCTTAATTTCTGCGGGTTCATTTTTCTCCCTGGCGCAGGCCGCGCCGACTTATGCATTGGTGCAAATTAATCAGCAGGCGCTGTTTTTTAATCTGATGAACCAGGGCGCACAAGAAGCCGCAAAAGCCAGCGGTAAAGATCTGGTTATCTTTAACGCGACCGATAATCCGGTGGCGCAGAACGATGCGATTGAAAACTATATTCAGCAAGGTGTGAAAGGTATTTTGGTTGATGCGATAGACGTCAACGGCATTATGCCCGCCATTAAAGAAGCCGCCGCCGCTAAAATTCCTGTCATTGCCATTGATGCGGTATTACCGGCCGGTCCACAAGCGGCACAGGTTGGCGTAGATAATCTCGAAGGCGGCAGAATCCTCGGTAAATATTTCGTCGATTACGTGGCGAAAGAGATGGGCGGAAAAGCGCGTCTCGGCATTGTTGGCGCGTTGAACTCGGCAATTCAGAACCAGCGCCAGAAAGGCTTCGAGGAGACGATTAAAAGCAACAGCAAAATCACCGTCGCCGATGTGGTGGATGGCCAGAATATTCAGGACAACGCCATGACGGCTGCGGAAAACCTGATTACTGGTAACCCTGATTTAACCGCGATTTACGCCACCGGAGAACCGGCATTGCTGGGTGCGATTGCGGCAGTTGAAAACCAGGGCCGCCAGAAAGATATCAAAGTATTTGGCTGGGATCTGACGGCCAAAGCCATTAGCGGTATTGATGGCGGCTACGTCACCGCCGTGTTGCAGCAGGATCCGAAAAAGATGGGTGAAGAGGCGCTGAAAGCCCTCAACGCGCTCTCTGAAGGCAAAACGGTGAGCAAAACCATTCTGGTGCCGGCCACCGTGGTAACCAAAGCGAACGTTGATACCTACCGTCCGCTGTTTAAGTAAGAAATCACTCGCTGCGCGTGGCCAGCAGCGCAGCGAGTTCCTGCTGGTTGGGAAAAGCGTTAACGGTGCCGGTACGACTCACGGTAATAGCGGCAGCCTGGCTGGCATGCTGCAGGGAAAGCGCATCGGGCTCCACGCCGCGCAGGAGCGAGGAGGCGAGCAGCACGGCGAGGAAGGTATCTCCCGCGCCGGTGCTGTCCAGCGCGTTGACCGGTGATGCCGGACAGAAGTGGCGCTCGGTTTCCGTGATCAGCCACGCACCTTGCGCGCCTTGGGTGATCACTAAGCTGCTGACGCCAGCCGGTTGCAGCAGCTCAGCTTCCAGCTGGTTAACCACCGCGATATCCACCAGCGGCCAAAGTTGGGCGAAGTCAGGATTGACCGGCGAGGGATTAAATACCGTTTTCATGCCGTTGGCTTTTGCCCACATAAAAAGAAGACGGGTTTTCTCAACCGAGAAGTTGCCCTGTTGCAGCAATATATCGCCTTTCTTTGCATCGGAGAAATAAGGCAACATCTGTTCGACGGTTAATGCATCTGCCGCTGCGGTAGTGGTAATAATGGCATTGTCGCCATCGCTGCTGTTGAGAATAATTGAGGAGTCGCTGTGTGGTGAATAATATTCAGTGGGATATAGTTTAACCGGCTCATGCGCTATTTTTTCACGCAGCCATTGCCCGTTACTGTCGTGACCGATTGCGGCAATTAATTTTGTCTCGAGACCACAACGTGCAATAACAATCGCCTGATTAGCGCCTTTGCCGCCTATATCCTGCGAGGTTTTTACGCCGTGAATCGACGCGCCTTTTTGCGGCAAGTCGCCAATCGACCAGGTTTCATCAACAACAATATTCCCTGCAACATAAATTTGCATAATGGTTCTCGTTAATAAGGTGGAGAAGATGGTTTCTATATCAGCAGGAAAAGCCAGCGCAATACAAGATATTTTTTCCAGAAAGAAAGCTGTGATTGGCGTGGTGCATTGCGATGCTTTTCCGGGTGCGCCTAAATATCGAGATAAACCGCTTTCGGCTATTATTGATCGTGCGCTACGCGATGCCGATAATTATATTTCCGGTGGCGTGCACGGTTTGATTATTGAAAACCACGGTGATATTCCTTTTGCCAAACCGGACGATATTGGACCGGAAACCGCTGCCTTTATGGCGGTGATCACCGAAAAGATTCGCGAGCGTTTTGGCGTGCCGTTAGGCATCAACGTATTGGCGAACGCCGCCATTCCGGCCTTTGCTACCGCCTTAGCCGGTGGCGCGGATTTTGTGCGTGTTAATCAGTGGGCCAACGCCTATATCGCCAACGAAGGCTTTATTGAAGGCGCGGCGGCAAAAGCGCTGCGCTATCGCAGCCAGCTGCGCGCCGAACACATCCGCGTGTTTGCCGACAGCCACGTCAAACACGGCAGCCACGCGATTGTTGCCGACCGTTCGATCCAGGAGCTGACGCGCGACGTCGATTTCTTTGAAGCCGATGCGGTGATCGCCACCGGACAACGCACCGGCGACAGCGCCACGCTGGATGAGATCGACGAAATCCGCGCCGCCACCGAGCTGCCGCTGCTGGTCGGTTCCGGCGTCACGCCCGCCAACGTTTGCCAGATTCTGGGTCGCACCCAAGGTGTGATCGTCGCCAGCACCCTGAAAGTCGACGGCGTTTGGTGGAACGAGGTTGAGCTGGAACGCGTGAAGCACTTTATGTCCGTGGCGCAAGCGGCGCTGGAGGACGTGTAATGAACAGCTTCACTGACCAGCTTTTGCAGCAGCACGACAAACTGTGGCAGGCGATGCAGCAGCATCCGTTTGTGCTGGATATCGAGCGCAATCAGCTGCCCGACGCGGTGTTTAATCGCTATCTGGTGTTTGAAGGCAACTTCGTCGCCACCGCCATCAATATCTTTGCGCTGGCGGTGAGCAAAGCGCCGGATATCCGTCAGCAGCGCTGGTTAATCGATGTGTTGAATGCGCTGGTGGATACACAAATCGCCTGGTTTGAGGAGGTGCTGGCGCGCCGCAACATCAACCCAATGGATTATCCCGACGATCTGCCCGGCGTCACCGCGTTCCGCGATGGCATGTTTACCGTGGCAAAGCAGGGCAGTTTTGCCGAAATCCTCACGCTGATGTTTGGTGCCGAGTGGATGTATTACCACTGGTGCGCCCGCGTCAGTGCCCAGCCGCTGCTGGATGACGACATTCGTCATTGGGTCGATATGCATGCCGAACAGGAGTTTTACCAGCAGGCGCTGTGGCTAAAAACCGAGCTGGATCGCACTGCGCTGGCGTTGGCGGAAGAGGAAAAGCAGCGCTTGTCCGATCTCTACGCGCAGGTGCTGCAGTGGGAAATCGATTTCCACAGCGCCGCCTATCTCAGCGGCGGGGAGGCGAGATGAGCAGCTGTTTTATTGAAGCGCGCAACATCTGCAAACGCTTTGGCGCCTTAACCGCCCTTAATCAGGTCAATCTCAGCATCCATCGCGGTGAAGTGCTGGCGCTGCTGGGCGACAACGGCGCAGGGAAATCGACCTTCACCAAAGTGCTGTCGGGCGCCTACAGCGCCAGCGATGGCGAACTGTGGATCGATGGCAAAGCAGTGAAATTCACCTCGCCGCGCCAGGCATCCGAACACGGCATCGCCACCATTTATCAGGAGCTGGCGCTGGCGGAGAACCTCAGCATCGCGGAAAACGTGTTTCTTGGCCGTGAACTGAAGCGGCGCGTGCTAGGCATTCCTTTTCTGCGCCGCCGCGAAATGCGTGAGCAGGTCGATCCGCTGTTAAAGGATCTTGATGCGCACATCTCCGATGCCGAGGCCTCGGTCGGCAGCCTTTCCGGCGGACAGCGCCAGGCGGTGGCGATCTGTCGCGCGCTCAACCTCAACGCGCAGCTGGTGATCATGGATGAACCGACCGCCGCGCTGGCGGTAGCCGAAACGCAGAAGGTTTTGCAGTTGACGCGAAAACTCGCCGCACGCGGCTGCGCGGTGGTGCTGATCAGCCACAACATCAGCGATGTGTTCGCGGTTGCCGATCGCATGGTGGTGTTTCGCCGTGGGCGAAAAATTGCCGAGCGCCGTCACGCCGAAACCTCGCCCGATGAAATCGTTTCATTAATTACCGGCGCGCATCCCGATGCGCGCGCCTTTGAGAACCAGTAATTGTTATGCCATTAACCCAGGGGAAATAAAGATGCGTCGAATCACCACTGCAGTCTGTTCTCTCTCATTACTGTTTTCAGGTTTTGCCCTCGCCGCCGAGAAAGTGGCCTTTGTGCCGCAGATTATCGGCATTCCCTACTTTCAGGCGATGGAAGCGGGCGGTAAACGCGCGGCCAGCGATCTGGGCGTTGAGTTCGTGTATAGCGGTCCGGTGGATACCAATCCGATGGATCAATTGCAGATCGTGCAGAACCTGATTGCGCAGAAGGTGAATGCGATTGGCATCAGCGTGCTCGATGCGTCAAGCATCGCGCCAGTGCTGGCGCAGGCGAAAGCCAACAATGTGCATCTGTTTACCAGCGACAGCGACGCGCCTGACAGCGGACGTCCGGTTTACGTGGCGCAGGCCACCGATCAGGGTTTAGGTGACACCATCATTGATGAGATGGTCAAGCGTGTCGGCGATCACGGAAAAATCGGCATCGTCTCCGGCGAAGCCACCGCCTCCAACCTCAACAGCTGGATTGGCTATATGCAACAGCGCGTGAAGAGCAAATATCCCCATATCACTTTGCTGAAACCGCAATACGCTGGCGGCTCCGCCAGCCGCGCGGCGCAGATCGCCACCGATTTGATGTCGGCCAATCCGGATATCAAAGGCCTGATCGCCATGGCCTCCACCACTTGCCCTGGCGTGGCGCAGGCGATTGAGACCGCAGGCAAAAATGGCAAGGTGATCGGCAGCGGTTTCTGTAGCCCGAACACCGCGCGCGCCTATCTGAAAAGCGGGGCCTTTGGTTACACCGTGTTATGGGATCCGGAGAAGCTCGGCTATCTCACCGTCTGGGCGGGCAAACAGCTGATTGATGGCAAAGCTTTCAGCGCGGAAAACCGCGTGCCGGGCTTCGCCGAACCGGTGAAGTTTGACAGCAAAACCGGCGTGCTGCTGCTCGGTTCGCCAGCGGTGTTCACCAAAGAGAATGTCGATCAGTTCAAATTCTAACGGGGCTTCGCATGCACATGACTTCACGGGAGATCGCCTTGCTGGCGATTGCCCTGTTAGCCAGCGCCGGTTTTTCCTGGTTTTCACCCTGGTTCGCCACTGTCGATAACCTGCTCACCATTCTGCGCAACAGCAGTGAACTGCTGCTGATTGCGCTGGGCATGACGCTGGTGATCGCTATGGGCGGCGTTGATGTTTCGGTTGGCGTGGTGATGGGCGTTGCCGCATGGGGCGTCGGCCAGCTGTTGCTGCTGCAATCGCCGTGGCTGGCGGCAATCGGCGGTCCGCTGCTCGGCTTGCTACTCGGTTTAATCACCGCGCTGGTGGTGGTGATGGGCCGCATCCCGGCGATTGTTGGCACGCTTGGTCTGTTCGGCGTGTGGCGCACCGGATTGTTTGCGCTGCTCGGCGGACAGTGGTTATCGGGATTGCCCGGTAGCTTAACCAGCGGCCTGATGCATCCGCTGCTGGGATTACCGGTGATGGCGTGGATCATCGTGCTGGTGTGGGCTGGCGTCTGGCTGGTGTTACGTCACACGCCTTACGGTTTGTGGCTGCTGGCGGCGGGCAACTCGGAGGAGAAAGCGCGACTGGCGGGCATTCCGGTCACGCAGGTGCGCATCGCGACCTTTATGATCAGCGGCCTGCTGTGCGGCATCGCTGCGACCTGCTACATCGCCACCTATCGCAACGTCGAAATGACGGTCGGCGGCAGTCTGGCGCTGGAAGCCATCGCTGCGGTGGTGTTGGGCGGCACGCGCATTACCGGCGGGTCCTGCAGTTTGTTGGGCACGTTGCTTGGCGTGCTGCTGCTACGCATTCTGCAAAACGGCTTGCTGCTGGTGGGGATTCCGTCGCTGTGGCAAACCGTGGTCACCGGCGCGGTGCTGTTGATCGTGCTGAGCAGTGAAGCGGCAAGCGGGCGCGTTTTTGCCTTCAGGAGGATCGCATGACGTTGTGGCGCAAATCTCCCGATCTGACATTGCTCAGCGCGCTGTGGCTGCTGCTGGGCATCAGCATCGTGCTGGTGCTGCCACAGATGCTGGCTGCCTGGTCAATTACTTCGATTCTGCAGTTCGCAACTTTGCTGTCGCTGGTGGCGCTCGGCCAATCGTTGGTGGTGATGAGCGGCGGTGGCGGCATCGATCTCTCGGTAGGCGGCAACGTGTCACTCTCGGCGGTGATTGGCATGCTGGCGCTTAATCAGGGCATCAATCCGCTGTGGCTACCGCTGATCTGTCTGATCACCGGCACGCTGGCAGGCGCGATTAACGGCTGGCTGATCGCGCGGCTGCGTCTCTGGCCGCTGATCGTTACGCTTGGCAGCTTCTACTTGTTTTCCGGACTCGCGCTGGCGCTAACCGGCGGAGCCGCCGTCGCTGGCGTGCCTGCGGAACTGACGCAATGGGGACGCGGCGCGCAGTTCTTCATTCCTTTACCTTTTCTCACCTGCGTGATCCCGGCTTTCTTGATCGCCTGGCTGATTCTCAGCAAAAGCGCGTGGGGCAAATGGATCTACGCCTGTGGCTTCAACGAACACGCCACGCGGCTGGTTGGCATTCCGGTCGATCGCCTGCGATTTCTCGCTTACTGCCTGAGCGGCTTGCTGGCGGGCTGCGCGGGATTTGTTTCGCTGAGCTGGCTGGGCAGCGCACGACCAGAAATCGGCGTCAATCTGGAGCTCGAATCTCTCACTGCGGCTCTACTCGGCGGCGTGGCGATCTTTGGCGGGCGCGGCAGCGTGATCGGCGTCTTAGCCGCCGCGCTGATGCTGGTCACCATCAAAACCTGCATGTTGCAGCTGGGACTAAATAGCGTCTGGCAACTCGGCGTGGTGGGCATTCTGTTGATTATCGTATTGATGGCACAAAGACTTTTTATCTATCGGAGATAACAAATGAATCTGACTGAACAAATCAGCGCGCACGTTGAGGCGAGCGCCGAACGCATCGCTAACACGCTGTGCGATCTGCTGGCGTTTCCCACCATCGTCAAAGTTGATCCGCGTGAAGCCGGGCCGGGCGAGCGCGATTGCCAGCTCTATCTGCAACAGCGTTTGGCATCGCTGGGTATGGAAATCGATCTTTGGGACCCGGATGGCCCGGCGCTCTACGCCAAATATCAGGGCCGACCAGGCGCCAATAAAGGCCGCACTTTTGAAGGTCGCCCCAATCTCGGCGGGACCTTAACCGGCGCGGGTGGCGGCAAATCGCTGATGCTCACCGGCCATATCGACGTCGTGCCGCCGGGCCCACCGGAACATTGGCTCACCGATCCTTTCGTGCCGGAGATCAAAAACGCGGCGGTGTACGGTCGCGGCGCAGTAGATATGAAAGGCGGCGTGGCCTGCATGTTGATGGCGGTGGAGTTATTACAGGATCTCGATATTCGTCTGGCGGGTGACGTGGTGTTTACCACCGTGGTGGATGAAGAGATTGGCGGCATGGGATCGCTGGCGATGGTCGATCGCGGATTCAGAGCCGATGCCGGCATCATGACGGAACCGACCGCCAACCGCATCTCGCCCATCTGCCACGGCATTTTGTGGGGTCGCATTATTCTCGACGGCATCGGCGGCCACGCGGAGCTGACGCCTAACAGTTGGGACAGCAGCGGTCCGGTGGATGCGGTGACGCTCTGTCGCCAGATGCTCGATGGCCTTGATGTACTGAATCGCCGCTGGCAGACGCAGCCGAGCAAAAATCATCCGCTAATGGAATTGCCTAACCAGATTATCGTTACGCAGTTAAAGGTCGGTGAACATCCAGCCTCGATTGCGGGCCGCGCCGAGATTGTGATTGATGTGCAGTATCTGCCAGCCGAGAAAGATGAGATGGGGCTGGGCGGACACGTCAAAAAAGAGATTGAGGCGCATGTTGCCAAAGTCTGTGCGCTCGATCCTTATCTGGCGCAACATCCGGCCAAAGTCGAATGGATTCTGGATGCCGATTGCGCCGAAATTGCGGCGGAGCACCCGTTTGTCACCACCTTCCAGCAGGGCGTAACCGATGCGGCACTCAATCCGCAACTGGCCGGATTTGGCGCGCACAGCGACATTGGTTTGCCGAGCACATTGGGGCAGACGCCAACGGTGAACTTTGGTCCCGGCGATCCAGCGATGTCGCATCAACCCAACGAGCATGTCCCAATCGCCGATCTGGTGGCCTGCACCAAAGCCATCGCATTGACGTTAGTGCGCTGGTGCGGCGTCGCATCGTAGGGTCGCCATTTATGGTGACCAGGTGCGCAAAAATGCGCACCCTACGAAACATCTCACGCTGCGGCCGCTAACGCCTTCACCCGCTCACGGATGCGCGGCAACAAATGTTGTCCGTAATCGGTGGCATCGCGCAGCTGATCAAATCCACGGAACAGGAACGTGGTGATGCCGAGCTTGTAATACTCCAGCGCGGCATCGGCCACGGTATCCGCTGAACCCACCAGCGCGGTGGAATTGCCCGCCGCGCCCGACAGCGCCGCGATCTCCGTCCACAGGCAGCTATCGTAAACTTTGCGCGCGGTGGCGAGCTGATAGAGCCGCTGCGATCCGGTATTGCTATCAGGCTGAATCGCTTTGCCACCAATGTTGGCCTGGGCATCCCGCAGCAGACGATTGGCGCGCGCCCAGGCTTGTTCATCGCTATCGCCGAGAATCGGGCGCAGCGATAGGCTGAAACGAATATGTTTATCGCGGCCATATTTCTTCGCTGCCGCACGCACTTGCTCAATTCTCGCTTTCACCTGCTCCAGCGGTTCGCCCCACATCATATAAACGTCGGCGTGACGCGCGGCGATATTGATGGCGGCTTCTGAAGCGCCGGAGAAATAAACCGGCACGCGCGGCTGCTGCCAGGGTTTAACCTCGGTGAGATTATCTTCCACCTGGTAAAATTTGCCGTCATAGCGGAACGGCGTACGCGATTCCCACGTCAGTTTCATGATGTCCAGATACTCACCGGTGCGCGCGTAACGCTCATCTTTGCTAAGGAAATCGCCGTCGCGCTGCAGATCGCCGCTGTCGCCGCCAGTAATCACATTGATGGCCGCGCGTCCCCGGCTGAGCTGATCGAGCGTGGCAAACTGGCGGGCGGCAAAGGTCGGTGCCTGAAAGCCGGGTCGATGCGCCACCAGCAAGCCCAATTTTTCTGTAAAAGCCGCAACATAACTGGCGATGATCATCGAATCCGGCGCACGGGTATTCACCGCCAGCAGCACCTTGTCAAAACCGGCGTACTCCTGCGCGTGGGAAAAGGCTTTGATAAACGGCACATCGACAGTCGGCCCGTGCGCCGCCAGCGATTCGCTGCTCTCCTGCGCGCCAACCAGACCAATAAATTCCAGCGTCATGATGTACTCCTCTCAGCAGAAAGGGCGGATTTGCCCACGGAAGTGAAAATGGCGTCGTCCTGCGGCGTATGAATGCGGCCGCACAGCACGTTACGCAGGTGACGTTGTAACGGATGGTGGCGCGTCAGTGCGTGATTGCCGATGCTCTCTACCATCAGCTGCACGCTGCGAATGGCGTTTTCGGTCACCACCTGTTTGATTTGTGCGGCATGTCCGCCGGCAACGTGGCCGTGAGCAGCGCTGCTCAGCAGGATTTGACTGGTAAACAGCAGCGTATCGATGCGGCCAACCAGCTCCTGAAAGCGCGGCAATGATGCCAGCGGGGCGCCAAGATTGGCCGGTACGCGCTGCTGCAAAAAGCCGATAAACCAGTCGCGCGCGCTATGCGCAATGGCGTCATACAGCGAACCGAGCAGCACCGCCATCCACACTGATTCCTCTTCGTTGAGGCCGGGTCGCGGCGTGCTCCACGGCGCAACGTTTACCGCGTGATCGAGCGGGATCAGCACATCGTCCAGCACTACGCGATGGCTACAGGTGCCGCGCATGCCGAGATGATCCCACTCATCAATGATGTGGATGCCGGGCGTGTTGGCCGGTACCAGATAGCCGCCGACCAGTGGATCGACATCGTCGCTGCTGGCCCAGACCAAAAACCAGCTCAGCCCATGGCTGCCGGTGGAGTAAATCTTCTCGCCGCTGATGCGCCAGCCTTCAGCGGTGCGGCGTGCGCGGGTGGCGGGCAATCCGCCGCGCGCTGGCGTGCCTAATTCCGGTTCGACGCGCAGCGCGTTAATAAGCGCACCATCGCGAATCACGCTCTCCGCTACCTTGCGGCGCACCGCGTCTGGCCAGTTTGAGGTGTCGTCGAGGCGACGCGTGTTGAGATATTGCATGATGAGGATCAGCGCGGCAGAAGGTTCGCCACGCGCCACGGCCTGAATAATCGCCTGGCTTGCCAGCAGATC
The DNA here is from genome assembly GCF_056491525.1 of Candidatus Pantoea symbiotica. Lineage (NCBI taxonomy): Bacteria > Pseudomonadati > Pseudomonadota > Gammaproteobacteria > Enterobacterales > Erwiniaceae > Pantoea > Candidatus Pantoea symbiotica. The sequence goes on along the minus strand of NZ_JBSZHR010000003.1, from coordinate 431,373 downwards.
GCCGCCGCTGCCGCCCGACGCCGTCGGCAATACGAAGTGCAGCAAGCCATGCTGCTGCAACACGCTAAAAGCCGTTTTGGGAAATTCGCCGCTGCGATCGACCTCTTCAGCGTCTTTTTCCAAGGCCTGAATAATCACCGGCAATATTTCAGCCAGAAAGGGCGGGTTATTAGCCATGCGTTCTTAATCCCCTTATTAAATCAGGCTTAATTGTTTCCTGTTCTGTCACCGCTGTAAAAGCAATAAACCGGCTATATACATGCGGAATCGGCATAATTCTGCCGCCGGTTGAAGTGTTAATTTGCAATGGCTGTTTCTGCGTAACCCATTAAATAGGGTTAGCAACTTCACCTGCATTTATTTTTGGGAGTCATTTAATGCCAAATAATTATTTAGTTTCCCGTCGGCATTTTCTGGGATATTCAGCCGCCGCGGCGATGGCGGCAACCTTACCGGGCCGCGTGTTTGCCGAAGATCATATGGCGGGTATGCAGATGCCTGGCGATTTACTGCAAGAGGGCCCTGGAAAATGGGCGCTGGCGAAGCCGACGCATGTGCGTCTGGCGGTGAATCTCAATGCCATCTGTCTTGCACCGGTTGTGGTAGCCGATCAGCATAACTTCTTCAAAGCGCACAACCTGGAAGTGGAGTTTGTTAACTTCGGCAACTCAACCGAATTGCTGCTGGAATCCATCGCCACTGGCAAAGCCGAAGCCGCCATCGGCATGGCGCTACGCTGGTTGAAAGCGCTGGAACAAGGCTTTGATGTGAAACTTACTGCGGGCACGCACGGCGGCTGTATGCGCCTGCTGGCGCGCGATGGCGGGCCAACCACGCTGGAACAATTGAAAGGCAAAACCATTGGCGTTACTGACATGGCGGGCGCGGATAAAAACTTCTTCTCGCTGATGCTGAAAAAGCACGGCGTCGATCCCAATACCGATGTCGACTGGCGCGTGTTCCCGCAGGATTTGCTGCCGATGGTGCTGGAGAAGGGCGAAATTCAGGCTGCTAGCGGTTCCGATCCGGTGATGTGGCGCTTAACCCAGAAGCCGGGCTACCGCGAGATTGGCACCAACTTAATGGACGAGTACGCCAAACTGAGTTGCTGTGTGGTGGGCACGCGCGGCAGCTTGATTCGTGAACAGCCGGAAGTGGCGGCCGCGATCACCCACGCGATTTTGCAGGCACATGCCTATGCGGCCAAACATCCGGAAGCGATTGGCAGTGAGTTTAACGGCCAGGCGCTCAACACCACGCCACAGGAGATCGCCAGCGTGTTGAAAACCCATACGCACGGACACTATTCGGTGGGGAATGCGTTTGTGAATGAGATTGACGTGTACGCGCGCGATTTAAAGGCGATCAACGTGTTAAGACCGGAAACCGATCCGCTGCTGTTTGCCAAAGGGATCACCAGCAACGTGTTGGTTTAGAGGGAAAAGCCAGGTCGCCATGAATGGCGACCCTACGAGATTAGGCGATTTTCCTCGAGGTTTGTACGGCGCTCGCCAACTTTAGCGATTCCGCTGGCACCTGATGCGCGAACAGCTGGGTGGTTAAATAACTGCTGCCGCCGTCGGCCAGTAACACCACAATACGCTTGCCGCGATTTTCTGGTCGCGACGCAACCTGCTGTGCCGCCCACAACACTGCACCAGACGAATCGCCAACCAGCACGCCTTCGCTCAGCGCCAGTTGCCGCGCCGCCGTATACGCCTGCCAGGTTTCTACCGCAATCACCTCATCGTAAACGCGGTGATCGAGATTGGCAGGAATGCGCTCCGGCGTCTGGTTGCTGAACGCATGTACGCCGGTGATCTCCAGCGGATCGGGACGCAGTTCGCTCGGCTGTGAACCCACGCCCGGCTCGACGGCGATCACCTGCAAACCCGGATGCTGCTGTTTGAGATAGCGTCCGGTGCCGGAGAGCGTGCCGCCGGTGCCGACGGCGGCGATAAAGATGTCCAGCTCGCCGCCGCTGTCGCGCCAGATCTCTGGCCCGGTAGTGCGCTCATGCACCGCCGGATTGGCCGGATTATCCAGCTGCAGCAGAAAATGCACTTCCGGTTCCGCTGCGGTGACCTGCTCGGCCAGCCATTTGGTGGCGGCAACAAAATCGCCGTTGCTGGCGTCGTAGAACTCTTTAAAGCCTTCAATGGTGCTGAACGGCACCACTTCGGCGCCGTACGCCTGAATAATCTGGCTGCGTTCAATACTGACGAAATCATTGATGTAAACGCGGAACTTGTAGCCTTTGGCCGCCGCAATCGCCGCTAAACCAATGCCGGTGTTGCCGCTGGTGGTTTCAACCAGCGTATCGCCAGGTTGGATAATGCCGTTGCGTTCGGCGGCTTCAATCATGCTGAGAGCGATGCGATCTTTGACGCTGTGATTGGGATTAAACAGTTCGAGTTTGGCGACCAAATCCGCCTGAATCTCCTGCTGCTGCGCATAGCGTGACAGGCGCAGCAGCGGCGTATTGCCAATCAGTTCGGTGATAGAAGCAGAAATTTTTGCAGCCATAATCGACCTCATGTGTGGGGGCGGTCGCCATGAATGGCGACCCAACGATAATTACCATTTCACCGCGCTGCGCTGCCATGACAGCAGGCGATCGCGTACCAGGAACAGCAGGGAGATCAGCGAAGAGAACAGCAGCGCCATCACAATCAGCGCGGCATACATATTGGCGTAAGCCGCCCAGCCTTGCGCCCACTGCAAATACCAGCCGAGTCCGGACTTCACGCCCATCATCTCTGCCGCCACCAGCACCGAGAACGACGCGCCCAGGCCCATAAACAGGCCGACAAACAGGTGCGGCAGTGCAGCAGGCACCGCTACGCGCAACACGAGGAACAGCGAATTGGCACCGAGCGTGCGCGCCACATCGTAATAACGCGTATCAACGCTGGAAACGCCCGACCAGGTCAACACCGTCACCGGGAACCAGGTCGCCAGCGCGATCAGGAATACCGCCGCCGAGAAGCTCGACGGGAAGAAGTAGAGCGATAGCGGCAGCAGAGCAGTTGAAGGCACCGGTCCGAGGAAACGCAGAATCGGATGCACCCAGTAACCCAAGCCGCGCGACCAGCCAATCGCCACGCCGGTAATAAAGCCGACTACGCTGCCGTAGATAAAGCCGAAAGCCAGCAGACGCAGCGAATTGAGCACGCTATCCAGCAGACGCGGCCAGTCGGTGGCGTAGGCTTCCACCAGCGCACGCGGCGGGGCGAAGAATGGCGCAGGCAGCAGCGCCAGTTTTCCGGTGACGGTTTCCCACAGGCCAATCAGCAGCGCCAGCACAATTAGCCACGGACCGCTGCGCTTAAGCGGCGCGAGTAGCGTTAATCGCGGGAACAGGCCTGAGGCAATCGCTAACCCGGTGAGAATGAGCGCGATGGCGGCGAACAACTCATGCGTTTCATTTACAAAGCGCGGGGCGGCAAAACCCTGCGGCTTATCCGGTACCGCCACCATCAGCGCTACCAGCGCCCACCACATCAGGAGCGCACCCCAAACCGCCGGTTGGATACGGCGCGGCACGTCACGGTTGCGGGCAATCGTCAGGGTTTCACTGGCCATTATCGTCTCCTTAGCTGGACATGTTGCTCATGTGCGCCATGTTGCTGGCGTGCTGATGGGCAGATTCTGCCGGCAGCAGCTCCGGCACATAGTGCTCGGCAAAGCGTTGCGCATCGGTATCCGGGCGGATCACGTTGATTTTCTTCAGCTCATCGATATACACCGCCACCTCTTTGCGCAGCTGCACGCCGGTGGAGTGATGGCTGTGGGTGTGCTCTTTCAGCATCGCGGCAATGTCCTCCACCGCAACGGAACCCGGCACAAAGGGCTGGAAGATTTTCGCCGTCTCTTCAGGATGTTCTGCGGTCCACTGCTGCGCATCGACAATCGCCTGGGTGATGGCGCGCGCGGTGACGGGATCGTCACGCACCAGCGAGCCGCGCAGGCCCAGCACGCAGCAGGTGAGGCTGGCGTATTCGCCTTTCAGGTTGTTATCCACTTCCACCAGATCGTGCTGCTTCTTCAGCAGCCAGCCCTGCGGATCGTCGGTGGCCAGCGCCTGCACTTCACCTTTGCGCAGCGCTTCGCCAAACAGGTCGGGCGGATATTGCAGCCAGTTGACCTGCTTATCAGGATCGATGCCCTGTTTCGCCAGCTGAATGGCGAAGAAGTTGCGAATCGGGCTGGCCTGATCGCTCACCGCCACCGATTTACCCACTAAATCTTTCACATCGCGGATGCCGCTGTTCTGCGGGGCGAGTAAACGCATGCAACCGCCGTGCGTGCCGACGGTGAGATCAACATCAAAACCCTGTTCCAGCGGCTTCAGCCAGCGCAGCGCCATGCCGATACCGCCATCGGCCTGACCGGTGGCAATCGCCTGTAACAGTGCATCGGTTGGCCCGCTAAAGTTCACGGGCTCAACATTCAATCCGTACTTTTTAAAGAAACCTTGCTTCAGCGCCACCGAAATCGGTGACTGACATACTGCGGTTTGTCCCCAGGCCAGCTTGATGGTTTTGAGGGATTTATCGTCGGCAAACACCTTGCTGCTCAGCAACGGATTCACCGCCACGCCGGCACTAAAGAGACCCAGCCCACGTAATAACGCGCGGCGGCTCAGAGAGAATTGTTGAAATGCCATCCTGTCTTCCTTGTAGATAAAGTTCTCAGGCACTATGGCAAAGGCAATAAGCGCGACCAAATAACAATCCCGCATGACATCATGCAGTTTTTCATTATGAATATTTGCGGATAGGTTTGCCGGAATGACTATTTCGAAGTGGGAAAGTCGCGGCTTATGCTTTATTTCTTAGCATATCAAGCAGGAGCGAAAATATGGCATCAACCTCGGCGGGCGTTAATATTGCGATTGAGAAGGTTAATCATCACTTCACCTTAGAAGGCGAAGATTTACCGGTGCTGGAGAATATTAATTTGCAGGTGAAGGCGGGTGAATTTGTCGCGCTGCTGGGGCCATCCGGCTGTGGAAAATCGACGCTGCTGCGCCTGCTGGCCGGGCTCGAACCGCCCGCCAGCGGGTTACTGGCGGAAGAGGGCAAAGCGATTACTGCGCCCGATCCGTCGCGCGTGGTGGTGTTTCAGGATCCCACGCTCTATCCCTGGCGCACTGTCTATGACAACGTCGGCCTCGGTTTGCAGATTCGCGGAGAGAGTCGCCCGCAGCGCGAGCAGCGGATTAACGCGATGCTGGATCGCGTCGGCCTCAGGCAGTTTGCCCGCGCCTGGCCGCATCAGCTTTCGGGCGGTATGGCGCAGCGTGCGGCGCTGGCCCGCGCGTTGGTTAACGTGCCGCGTTTGCTGATTCTCGATGAGCCGCTCGGCAAGCTCGATTCACTGACGCGGTTGCGTATGCAGCAGGAAATTGTCGATCTGTGGCAGGAGCAGCAGTTCACCACGCTGATGGTGACGCACGATGTAGAAGAAGCGCTGGTGATGGCGAATCGCGTGGTGGTGTTCAGCCCAAGACCAGCAAAAGTGGTGGATGTGATCGAGGTTAATCTGCCGTGGCCGCGCCGCCGTGACGACCCGCAGCTGGTGGCGTTGCGCAGCCGGATACTGGATTTGTTGGGCGCGGACCGCGTGGCAGCGTGATGCGGTCACCCGCTTATGGCGTATCAGGATCTTTAAGGGTTGTTTCGAGAAAATGCGTGGTGTGATGCATCCATTCGCGCATCTCGAAGAGATCTAACATCAAGCTGAAAGAGATAAAGGTTACGCAGATAATCAATAAGATGGCGATGTAGTAAGGCAATGAAGACATCTATTCCTCCCTGGAATACGATCTGGATGGGATGTCAATATTACTTAAGTTTTTCTCATTAACAAACCTTAAGAGTTATACCGCTCAGTTCAGCATTGATTTGCGTATGTATGCAGGTGCGCATGAATGCGCACCCTACGAAAAACGCTCCAATCCCTTGTAGGGTCGCCATTTATGGCGACCGCACGGTTTTACTTTCCCTGCACAATGAACCGATAACCTACGCCACGCAGCGTTTTAATATACGCCTTGCCGATTTTTTCGCGCAGATTATGAATATGCACTTCTAACGTATTGGTGGCCGGTTCTGTTGCCCATTGATAAATATCTTTTAGCAAGGTGTCACGCGAAACCGCTTCGCCTTTCGCCAGCATTAAACGCGATAAAATAACGAATTCTTTCGGCGTTAACTCCAGCGGTTTACCGGCGCGCCAGACCATTTTTCTGGAGAGTTGCAGGGTAAATTCACCGATCTCCACGCAGTCTGTTTCAACCTTCTGTTGCGCATTAAATAGCGCGTGTACCCGCGCTAACATTTCTTCTAACGAACCGGCTTCGAGATGCTGGACGGTGGAATCACCGTCACAGCCATTGCGTTGCAGCACGACGTGCAGCTCTTGCATCAGCTGCTCATCGGCTGCAACGATAATCCATTTCATCAATGTGCGGTCCGGCAGGCGCTAAGAATATCGTCCACAGGTTGATATTCAGTGGTCTGAATACCCGTTAAGCCCAGCATGGTGGAGAACAGATTGTCCTGCGAATAACCCTGATGCGCCGCTTGTTTATCAAGACAGCTTTTACTCACGCCATAGCGCTGTTGATAATCTGGTGATAACCAAATCAGCATCGGCACATGCTTCTGCACATCCGGCGCAATCGCATACGGCATACCGTGCAGATAAGCCCCATTTTCGCCTAACGACTCACCGTGATCCGATAAATAAACCAGGCTGGTGGTGTATTCATCCTGATGCGCTTTCAGCACATTAATCGCTTTATCTACGATGTAATCGATATACAGAATGGTGTTGTCGTAAGTATTAACCAGCTGTTCTTGTGAACAATCCTGAATTTGGCTGGTATCGCACGTCGGGGTAAATTTTTTAAACTGCGCAGGATAACGGTTGTAATAGGTTGGGCCGTGGCTACCAATAGTGTGCAACACGATAACACCATTGCCTTTGAGGTTTTTAATATAGTCCTCAATACCATGGAATAACACGTCGTCATAACACTCTCCGTCATGGCACATATTCGGCAGATTCAGGCTGCTCATATCCTGATGCGGGACGCGATCGCAGGCACCTTTACAGCCGCCATCATTGTCATTCCATAAAACCTGCACACCGGCACGTTGGATAATATCGAGCATCCCTTCCTGATGGCTGGCAAGCTGGTCGTCATAATGCGCGCGCGGCATATTCGAGAACATACAAGGTAACGAGACCGCCGTAGCTGTGCCGCAAGACTGCGTATTTGGGAAATAGGTGACATCATCTTTCGCCAGCAACGGCGTATTTTCGCGTCCATAACCATTTAACTGGAAATTCACCGCACGCGTGGTTTCACCCACCACCAAAATGGTCAGGTTGCGCTTTGGACCCGCCAGCATCTCCGGCTTCTGTTTGGCATCTAAACCAATTTGCACCAGCGGCAAATTCGCGGTGCGGCTGTGGTTATACCAGGAAAGCGTTGCCACAATCGAATTGGAAGGGCTGAGCGATTTAATCAGCTCTTTTTGATTACGGAACAGCGAGGCGTAATCTTTATAGAAAAACGTCGCGACTAAGGCGATGCAGATTACCGACGCGACAATCGAAGCCGCGCGTTTGGCGATGCTTTTCCAGATAGGTTTGCTGTTTTTAACGCGAATCCAGAAAACTAACAGGGCAGCCAGCAGCCCGCTACAACCCAGCGTAATAATCAACTTGGGTGATAATAGAGCAAAGGATTCAGACGGCGTGGTATCGATAATGTTCACGATCATCGAGCGATCAATAACAATACCAAAGGTCCAGATAAAATATTGCGCAGCGGCGGAAGCTAAAATGAAGAGCGCAAGAATAACGCGGTCAAGCCACAAAAAGGAGGCCAATGTGGCAATAATATTGATTACGCTAAATGCCACTAACGGCATTGAAGCGAATACCAAAATGGTGCGCACGCTATCGAGCGGCATGGCAGCAAGCACTTGTCGATAAAACGCTATGTTCAAAAAGACCGCGATATAAATAGAAACAAGCGAAATAAAAGAGAGCCGACTCAACGTCGGTCTTTTGCGCAGCGAAAACGTCATTGTTCAATCCATGTGTGTGAAGATGGCGAAAGCTTAAGAAACTAAGGTTAAGTGAACCTTAAGCATTATCACAAATCCGTCATAAACCAATAAAATAATGATTTTTAAGGTTATTTTACACTCAGTTTTTGCATGGTAACGCAGCGCTGACAGCGTCTATCGGCGTGAAGCTTAAAATCAGATTAAAAATCAGGCGGCAGAAAATTAATTCTTTGCGCATTTTAAGGGAGTTTTAAGTTTACCTCGGCATTGTGTGGTTAACACGCTGACGGGGAATGTCCACATGACCGATAATTTGACCGACCTGAAAACCAAAGTGCCGCAGGCGACGTTGCTGTTCTGGGCGTTAAAAATGATGTCTACCACAGTAGGTGAAACCGGTGCTGACTGGATCAATTTTGGTCTCGGTTTTGGCCTGGTACATACCTCAATCATTGCCGCCGGATTGTTTGTCGTCGCGCTTATTTTTCAACTTAAATCGCCGCGTTATATTCCGTGGCTTTACTGGCTCACCGTCTTATTAGTCAGCATTACCGGTACCTTAATCACCGATTATTTAACCGACCAAATGCAAGTGCCGCTGCTTTATTCCGTGGCGATGTTTGGCTCCGCGCTGGTAATGGTGTTGATGTTCTGGCATCGCTCGGAAGGCACGCTGGAGTTCGCTGCGATTAATACCACCAGCCGCGAACTCTATTACTGGCTCGCCATCATGATCACCTTTGCCTTTGGTACGGCGTTGGGTGATGCCCTGGCAGAGCGACTTGGCCTCGGTTATATCTCCACCACCATGCTGTTCGCCGTACTGATCGCCATCTCCGGCTTCCTGTGGCGTATCCGGGCAATCAGCGCCGTGGCCTGTTTCTGGTGCGTGTATGTGCTGACCCGGCCACTTGGCGCCGCGCTGGCCGATCTCTTCTCACAACCGATTAAGCAGGGCGGTCTCGGCTATGGCACCACACCGGTGAACCTCATCTTCCTGATTGCGATGGTGGCATTAATTGTGGTTTCGGGTGTGTTTTCACGCTCCTCACCTCAGGATCAACCATGAGAGTGCTGCTGGTTGAAGATGACCAGATGATCGGTTGCGCCGTGCAAGCCGCGCTCAAGGATGCTTCTTACGCCGCCGATTGGGTGCGTGATGGGGAACAAGCGTTACTTAGCTTGAGAACCCATGACTACGATCTGGTGCTGCTTGACCTCGGATTACCGGCAAAAAATGGCTTTGAGGTGCTCGATGAAGTGCGGCGCTCGGGCAATCAGGTGGCGCTGGTGGTGGTGACGGCGCGTGATGCGCTAGAAGATCGCCTGCATGGCCTTGATGCCGGAGCCGATGATTATTTGCTGAAACCCTTTGAGATGAGCGAACTGCTGGCGCGTGCCAGAGCGGTGATGCGCCGCAAAGCAGGGCATGCAACCTCGCTGTTAAGCAATGGCGAGCTGATGCTCAATCCTGCCACGCGCGAGGTGCAACACCGCGATCGCGAGGAAAAATTCACCCTTTCCAGCCGCGAGTATGCGTTGTTGCAAGCTTTGCTGATGCAGCCGGGGCAGATTTTCTCGCGCAGCGAACTGGAGGAGAAAATCTACGGCTGGGGCGAGGAGATTGAGAGCAACGCGGTGGAGTATTTTATCCATGCGCTGCGGAAAAAACTGGGCAGCGACGCCATCAAAAACATTCGGGGCGTGGGATGGAAAGTCTCAAAAAAAGACTAAGCGACTCCGCGCAATTTCGGCTGTCATTTGTTCTGTGTATGGCGGTGGTCGGCATTGCGTTGCTGTGTGGCGTGCTCGGTTTTCTCTCGGCATGGGATGAAGCGCACGAACTGCAGGATTCATCGCTGCAGCAGATTGCCAGCCTGGCAAAAGATGACCTGCTCGCGCCGCGCAACAGCAATTTCGTTAGTCCGCCGCTACAGGATGAAGAGGCATCACGCATTATCGTGCACTTCATCTTTCCCGTGGCACAAGGGATGGAACCGGTATCGCAAGATGCTTTTTCCTCGCTTGCCTCGCTGCCGGCCGGGTTTTACACCACGCGCATCAATCGGCACGTCTATCGCGTGTTGATTGAGGAGTTGCATGATGGCCTGCGCGTCGCCGTCGCGCAGCGGGCTTCGGTGCGACAGAGCGTGGCGCTGTCATCCGCGCTGCGCACGCTGGTGCCGTTCTGCATTCTGTTTCCGGTTTTGCTCTATCTGGTGGCCGATTTGGTGAGAAAGATTTTTCGCCCAATACGTAAGCTGGCAGATGCCGTCGATGCGCAACGCGATGGCCTGAGCATGGCGTTAAGCAGTGAATTTATACCGCGTGAGATCATGCCGTTTATCACCGCCATCAATCAGTTATTACAACGATCGGCGGAATCGGTGGAGCGGCAGCGGCGGTTTGTGGCGGATGCGGCGCATGAACTGCGTTCGCCACTGACTGCTTTGATGTTGCAGGCCGAAAGGCTTGATGCCAGCGATCTTTCTACCGAGAGTCGCGCCCGGCTAATGCAATTACGTGCCGGGATGAAACGCACTAGCACCTTGGTTGAGCAGTTGCTGAGCCTGAGCCGGGCGCAAAATGGGGAAGTGGGCAATCTGCCGCCGGTTGAATCCATCGCGGTGTTTACGGTGGTTAAGCAGGTGGTTTCCGATTTGCTGCCGCTGGCGGAGCAGAAATCCATCGATATTGGCGTGGTGGGGAATAGCGAGGCGTCAATTATTGCCCGGCCATCGGAACTCTACACGCTACTACGCAATATTTTGCATAACGCCATCCAATATACGCCGTTAGCAGGGAAGGTGGATATTACGATTAATCACAGCGCAGCCAGTCTTTTTATCGATATTGAAGACAGCGGTCCGGGCATTGCTGTTGATAAAAGAGAACGGGTATTTGACGCATTTTATCGCATTGAAGGAAGCGCTATTTCTGGCTCTGGTTTGGGATTGTCTATTGTCAGCGCCATTGTGACGCGCATGAAAGGGCAAGTGAAGCTCACTGCAGCAACGTCCTCAGCGACGGGGCTGAAGGTGAGCATTGCTTTACCACTTAATTAATTTTCATAAGGAATAAATATGATTCTCACTTCAGAGACAGCAGAGAATATTAATGACTCGCTCTTTCTTATGATTAACGCACCGGCGCATGCCTCGAGCTTGTTATTAACATTAGGAAATATCTGCGCTTCGTGGTTAATTTTTATTTTTCCGCTGAGCTTGCTGGTCTATTGGTTTAGTTTTAAACCGGAAAATCAACGCGTGGCAATGCAGGCGCTTACCGCTGGCATCGTGGCATTGTGCGTGAATATGGTTATCGGTTATTTCTTTCCGCATCCAAGGCCGTTTATGGTGCCGATTGGCCACACTTTCCTTAGTCATGCTGCTGATGCCTCTTTCCCGAGCGATCATATGACGCTGGCCTGCGCCATTACCTTCAGTTTGCTGTTCAGCAGAAAAATTCAGGCTGGCTTGAGCCTGCTGCTGCTGAGTCTGTTTATTGCCTGGGGACGTATTTATATGGGCGTGCATTTTCCGGCCGATATGCTGGGTTCAATCACGGTGGCGTTATTGTGTAGCTGGAGCGTGAAAAAAGCAGAAAACCGTTTAGAACCGCTTTTTGCTCACCTTTATCGACTAAATAATTCTCTCTTCGGTCATCTGCGGATTAACCGGGAAAAAAGCTGAGTCGCTATCATGGTGATTGAAACCCGGCGAATTATTCGCAATCCCTATCTCTTATTAATCGTCTGTTGTGCGGTGCTGCTTGGTATTCCGCTCAGTGCATGGGTGCTGCACTGGAATTGGAATGCCAGCCAGCAATCAGCGGGGCTATTTGGCTTTTATCTGCTGACGCAAACTGTTTCACGACCTTATGGCATCATTACCGCCGCTTTGCTGGTGTGCGCGGTAATCTATGCATTGCGTATTCGCAAAGCCGAATGGTTTAAATATGCTGTGGTGCTGTTACTGCCGATTATTTTGGGTCAGTTAGCCGTGAATATGATTAAGAGAACCACGCCTGAACCACGACCTTACATTGTATGGTTGAGCCAGACAGACAGCGAGATAGACCGTCATTTTTATCAGGTGGATAGTGCAGAGCGGCAGGCAATGTTGAGTAAGCGGTTAGAGAGCATCAGCGTTATTCCGCAGTGGCAGAAGCAGCATTGGCTGAATCAAACCGATTCAGCCTTTCCGTCGGGGCATACGGTGTTTGCTGCCACCTGGGCGCTGATGGCGGTGAGTTTACTGCTCGCGCGCGGGAAAAGGCTGTTGGCCACGATCATCATGCTGTGGGCGATGGGCGTGATCATCAGCCGTCTTTTATTGGGCATGCATTGGCCCGGCGATCTCTTTACCTCAATCATGATTGCGTTTTATTTGAGTCTTCCTGCGGTTTATTTTCTGTGTCGTGAGGGAAGCAGAAGAAAAGCGCCATCTCTTTAAACGTTACTCAAAGCGATAATTTCATTTGCGCCAGTTTATCGAAGCCCACCGAACAGAAAGGAAAGGGGAGGATGACAAATTTGTCATGTAACTCATGCAGGCAAAAAAAAACGCCACAGCGTGGCGTTTTTAGGCAGAGAACCAAAGGGTGAGAAAACTCACCACGGCGAACGCGCTAACTGCAACCGCCGCATATTCACTGAATGGTCGGGACATCAACAATCTCATCAACATTTCCTCTTAAGGTGAGGCTATTTTCATTAATGAAGATTAAGTGAACCTTAGGTTGAAGAGTGATGTGCGCATAAATGCGCACCCTACGAAACCTGTAGGGTCGCCATTTATGGCGACCGCTTTAACTTATTGATTACGCGTCCAATAGGTTCCTGTTTCAGGCAGTGGCAGAAACTGTTGGTTCATCTCCTTCAGCGTCTCTTCGGGCGAGATATCGTGAAAAAGCGTGGGATGAAACGTTTTGGCAAAAAATTCCGCCACCAGCAAGTGCCACGGACTCATATAAAAGTTCTGCCAAAATGCAGAGGCGTGCTGCTGTTGTACCGCCGATAACACCGAAACGGTCGCATCATTGGAAAGGGCATGCAGGAAGCTTGCACGGGCGGCGGCGGCATTCACCTGCGGTCCGAGCTGCAAAAAGCCGGGTTCGGTGGGCGCTGCTGAACCGGTGGCGATATAGATATCCGGATTTGCCGCGATCACCGCTTCAGGATTAAGTTGCCCAAACACAGCTGGAAAGCGTCCCGCCGCGATATTGTCGCCACCGGCAAACGCGATCAAATCAGCCAGGTTGCCATGCGCCACGGTAGTACAACATTCAGCCTTTTTACCGAGGTGCAACTGCAACATCACTCTGGGACGCTCGCCCTGATAGCTTGCCAGACGTTCACGAATGCGCTGCATATGCTGCTGGTAAAACGCAATAAAGCGTTCACTTTTCGCCTCATCGTTCAACGCAGTTCCCAGCGTGCGCAGGCTGCTCACGGTGTTTTTCAGCGGATCGACGCGAAAATCGAGAAACAGCACCGGAATGCTTGCCGACGCCAACTGCTGCATAAAGGCTGAGTTATTCGGCGGCGTGCGCGCATACACCGGCAAAATTACCAGATCCGGTTGCAGGGCGATGATTTTTTCCACGTTCAGCTGGGAAAAGTTGGAGTTACCGATTTGCGTGATATTGGCGATCTGCGGAAAGGCTTTAACGTAGCGATCCCAGGTTTGCTTATCAAGATTGTGCAGATCGGCGGGCCAGCCCACTACGCGTTTAGCGGGATTTCCCTCTTCTACCAGCGCCAGCGTATAGATCATCCGGCTTTCACCAATCACCAGGCGCTGCGGATTATCCGGAACCTCTACTTTGCGGCCCAAACTGTCGGTGAGCATTTTGCCCTGAGCGGTCCAGGGCAGAAACAGCAGCAATGCCAGCAATATTCGTCTCATTATTCTGCTCTCTGATGGCTCCGCCCACGACGGCGGAGCGAATCATGTTAGAAATCGACTGACGCCTGCAGATACATCACGCGCGGCTCACCTTCAATTACGCGCAGATTACCGGCGCTGGATTCGTAATATTCACGGTTAAGCAGATTCTTCACGTTCAGCTTCAACTGCGTATGTTTACCGATCAGCTGGCTATCCCAGGCGATAAAGGCATCCGCCACGGTATAAGCCGGCATCACAAAGCTGTTTTCCGGATCGCCTGCCCGCGTACCGACATAACGCCCACCGCCGCCGAGGCGCAATTCACCCGGCAACCATGAGAAGCGCAGCGTGTGACTCAGATACAAACTGCCCATGTTGGTTGGGGCATTCACCAGGCGGTTGCCGACGTTGTCTGGGTTCACGTTGTCCGCCACGATTTCGGTTTTGTCGTAGCTGTAGTTGGCAATCAGATTCCAGTCCGGCGTAATTTCGCCGTTGATCTCCAGTTCAGCGCCGGTTGAGCGCGCTTTCGGGATATTACGCGTCACGCCGTTGATGAAAATCGACATATCGGTCTCATCAATGCGATACAGCGCCAGGGTTGCGGCCAGATTTGGCCCCACTTGCCACTTCGATCCCACTTCCCAGGTGCTGCCTTTTTCGGTGGATGCCACATCGCCGTTATCATCGGTTTGCGTCGAAGGCGTAAACGATTTGCTGTAGCTGCCATAAAGCGACACATCCGGTAAAACCTTATACACCACGCCTACTTGCGGCAGGAAGGCGTTACCGCGATCGTTGAGCGTTGTCTCTGGATTTATAAAGCCATTACTGGAAGTTTGCGTATAGCGTTGGAATCTGCCTCCCAAAACGGCAATCCATTTGTCGGTGAGATGGATGCTGTCTTTAGCAAATAGCGAACGGCTATACAGATTAGTGCGCAGGTTGCTGATGCTGTCGTTGTAGGTGCTGTCGCTGAGAATCGGTTCTTGACCGTAAACCGGATTGTACATATTGAAGCTGCGTGAAACGCTGCCGCGATAGGATCGCGCTTTGTAGGTTTCATTCTGCTCATAATCGACGCCTAGCAGCAGATCATGTTGCATACCCGCAAGGGTTGGCGACCCACTAATGTCCCAGGATACGTATTCGGTTTGATGGTTGAAACCACGGTTGGCATCGGCTCGACGTGAGACGATACCGGTGCTGGTGTTAATTGCAGTGGCGCGCACTTCGTTGCTGTCATAACGGCGCTGCATCCAGCCGTAATTGAGGTGCGTTTCCCATACGTCATCGAGGTTATAGCCGTAGCTCACGTTAAGGCGTTTGTTTTTGCCCCATGCATGGTTGGCATAGTCGTCCAGACGACGGTTATAAGGAATATCAACCGGTTTGCCGCCAATAAACGCCGTGCCACGGTCATAAGGCACGTCATATTTATACTCGACGTAACTGACGTTGAAATTGGCACGATCGCCGTACCAGCTTAGCGAAGGGGCCAGCAGCGTGTGTTCATTGACACCAAAATTGCGCCAGTAATCCTCGCGCTGGCGTTCAGCCACCATGCGGAAGGCGAAACCGTTGCCGAGCGGTCCGGTGACATCGACCATGCCGGTGCCGCCGCCGAAGCTGCTGGATTCACCGCTGATATGCGTATTCCATTGGTACTGCGGCTTTTTACTCACCAGATTGATGATGCCGCCGGGATTGAGAATGCCGTACAACAGCGATGATGATCCCTTCAGCACTTCGACATGATCGATGCTGGAATCCATGGTCAATCCCTGATTGCTGCGCACGCCATCAATGAAGATTGAACCATCGGTGTTGGATCCGAAACCGCGTTTAACGAAGCCGTCTTCGGTGCCGCCCAGCGTGTTGCCCTGCGTCACGCCGCTGACAAACTTCACTGCATCGTTGAGGCTGGTGACCTGATAATCCTTCATTACCTGCGGTGTCACCACGCTGATGGATTGCGGTGTTTCACTGCGCGGTGTCGCAGTGCGTAACGTGGCTGCCGCGTCATCCTGGTTGTAACTGCTGGTGGAAGAGGGATGTTCGGCCGTGACGGTTAAAGTTTGATCGGCTGCAGCGGCAGAAGCGCTATACAGCAAGGTCGAAGCCAGTAAAACCTGAGAGCCAGAGAGCGTATATTTTACCGCTGGTGAAAAACAACAAAGACACTTCATTAGTTTAAATCCGCATCAAAATAGGAATATTAAGAAGCGCAGATAGTAATGAGATTGATTTTCATTTACAACAAAATTGTGGCGCTAATTTAGCAGGTTATGGTTTTTTTAAATAATTAATGGGTTTGCATCAGATGTTGGAAGATTTATAATTTGCAATATGAAAATATAATGTAGCTATAAAATTCTTTTTTATTCATGTCATTATTGTTATTTTGTAGTAGTCGATGTAGTTTTATTGTCATTATTTTATTTTCACTACATTATTGTCTTGTCGGCAAAGGATATGGTTTCCTGACTTGGTTTTTAAATCTGTTCAATTATTTTAACTATTTAAGGTTTTCTTAATCCTCGCGCCAATAATAGGGTTTTTACGGCGCATTAATTTACAGGTGTTTATCTGCCGTGACCGATTCCACGCCAAAAACCAGTAAACGACCTTACGATCTCTACGGTGAACGTTTCCATGCCTGCAAGCATCAACTCACTCCACGTCTGTTAAAGGTTGCGCACTATATTCATCAGCATCGCAGTGCGGTGCTGGACAAAACCGCACTCGGCATTGCGATTGATACGCAAACCTCTGATGCCACTGTGATTCGCGCGATTCAGGCGCTGGGTTTCTCCGGGTATCGCGATCTCAAAATTGTCATTAGCGAATACCTTGGCGTCACACGGCGTTCCCCTGCGCGTGTAGCCTCAACGGTAAATGAACTGGCGCAGGACGCCAAAGGCAGCATCGATTTTGTGCTGGATAGTTATCGTATCAGCTGTGAAATGCTGGCGGCGCCCGCCAATCGTCAGGCGATTCAACAGGCGATTGATCTGCTGCAACAGGCTGAACGCGTAGCGATTTTTGGCATTGGCGCATCAGCGATTCTGGCGGATTACACCGCACGGTTGTTCAAACGCAATGGCACCTCGGCGTATGTGCTGAACCACACTGGCATTGCGCTGAGCGAACAGATTGCAGAAATGCGCCACGCGGATGTGCTGATCATGCTGGCGCAGAGCAGCGCGCACCCGGAAGGCATGGTTACGCTGGCGGAAGCACAGCGGCTGGGCATCAAGATTGTCCTGCTGACGGCGGCCACCGATTCGATTTTTGCCCAGCATGCCGATGTGATGATTGAAATTCCCCGTAGCCGTTCCGCCGACAAAATGCCGGTGCATGCTACGCCGATGATCTGCCTGGAGATTTTAGTGTTAGGATTGGCCGCTGCCGCACCGGTCGCCACCATGAACAGCATGAGCAAGCTGTATGAAATCAGTAACGCTTTGACGCGCCCCGGCGCGCGCAAATCCGGAACGCCTTAATTTTGGAAGAAAACATGACCACCGATTTTCCCTTGCTGGATGTGCAGGGCGTGACCTTTTCGCTGCAGGGGCGCACGCTGCTGGCGCCCGTTTCGCTGCAACTCAACGCGGGAGAAAGGCTGTTGCTGACCGGTCCTTCGGGCAGCGGTAAAAGCACCTTGCTGAAGATTCTCGCCTCGCTGCTTGAACCGAGCGGCGGGCAGATCCTGTTCGAAAACAACGATATTGCCAGCTTGAAAACCGAACATTATCGGCAACAGGTTTCCTACTGTTTCCAGACGCCGCAACTGTTCGGCGACACGATTTACGACAACCTGGCGCTGCCGTGGCACATCCGCCAGCAGAAACCGTCGCGCGAAAAGCTGGTCGCGTCACTTGCCGATGTGCATTTGGCTGCTGACATGCTCGATAAAAAAATCGAGCAGCTGTCGGGCGGCGAGAAACAGCGCGTAGGCTTGCTGCGCAACCTGCAATTTCTGCCGCAGGTGCTGCTGCTGGATGAAGTCACCAGCGCATTAGATGAAGAGAATAAAGTGATCATCAACGCATTGATTGATTCGCTGGTGCGCGAGAAGCATCTCGCCGTGATCGGCATCAGCCACGATGGGCAAGAGATTCGCGAGGCACAACAGGTGCTGAAACTTGAGGCACCAGAGAAGGGAAGCAACGATGAGCCAGCATAATATTACCGACAGCTCGCTATTACTCTCGCTGCTGCTGGTGGTGATTGCGCTGCTGATCAGCCAGAAAGAGAAGCTCGGCATGAGCAAAGACATCATCTGGAGCGTGTGTCGCGCCATTATCCAACTGGTGATCGTTGGCTATGTGCTCAAGTCGATCTTTGATCTGAATAATGATTGGCTCACCGTGCTGATGGTGCTGTTTATCTGCGTCAATGCGGCGCTCAATGCGCGCAAGCGCAGCCTCAATATCAGCAACGGTTTTGTCATCTCGTTTGTGGCGATTACCACCGGCACCACGCTGACTTTAACCATTCTGCTGCTTAGCGGTGCCATCGAGTTTATCCCGATGCAGGTGATCCCGATCTCCGGGATGATCGCTGGCAATGCGATGGTGGCGGTGGGCCTCTGTTTCAGCAATCTCAACCAACGCTTCAGCGATAACCGGCAAAAAATTCAGGAGATGCTGAGTCTGGGCGCACCGGTAAAAATGGCGTCGGCGCGCTTTATTCGCGACAGCATCCGCGCGGCGATGATTCCCACCGTTGATGGCGCCAAAACCGTGGGATTGGTGAGCTTGCCGGGCATGATGTCAGGGCTGATTTTTGCCGGTATCGATCCGGTAAAGGCGATTAAGTATCAGATTATGGTGACCTTTATGCTGATTGGCACGGCAAGTTTATCCACCATCATCGCCGCCTATTTAGCCTATCGTCGTCTGTATACCGCGCGGGCGCAGCTGAAGTTCTGACCTGAAATTTTACAGCGCAGCGATTGCCAATCAAACCATCGAAAAAGGTCAGCTGGATCTGGTGATGGTGGGGCGCGCGCACCTAAAAAACCCGAACTGGGCATATCAGGCCGCGCTGGCACTGGATAAGAGCGAACCTTCCTGGGTGCTGCCCGCGCCTTACGCGCACTGGCTGGAGCGCTATCGGGTGAGTGAGGCCTAAAACCCCATGTAACCAGGTGCGCATGAATGCGCACCCTACGAAACCCTTGTAGGGTCGCCATTCATGGCGACCGCTCCTCAGGACTGAGCTTACTTGTACGTTACCTCAATGATTTTAAGGTGGTTCACCGATTTAACGCTCACGGTTCCCAGTTGATACGGCAGCGTTTGTTGTGACTGATTGAGCGCAATCGTACGCACTTTATCAACACCTTGGCGCGTGCAGGTAACGGAAGTCCCTTGCTGTTGAGTGGTCGTGGTACAGGCCGGTTCAACAATCGCACCGCTAAAGTAGATCGTGCCACTCTCCGCCATAGCCGTTTGCAGCAGCATCAGGCCTGACAACAAAACCAAGACTTTACACATAGGCTATCCTCCAGAACGTCTAAAAGGATTTTCGTCCTCGTATGTTTAAACTTTAGAGGATAAGAAGCGGCTTAGGAAAAATCTTGGGTTTTAGGATTCAGGAAAGCTTAGGACGACGGCTGAACGATCTGCATTTGTTGTTTGTTCATCCGCCCACCGTAGACTTTCAGATCAGACAGGGCCTTATTCATTTCGCTTAATTCTGCTGGCGTAAATTGGATATTCACCGCGCTCAGATTTTCATGGAGATGATTGATGTTTCTGGTACCCGGAATCGGCACAATCCAGGGTTTCTGCGCCAGCAACCATGCCAGGGCAATCTGCGCGGACGTGGCATTTTTTTCCGCAGCGATTTTTCTTAGCAGATGCAAAAACGGCTGATTGGCTGCCAGATTTTCAGGTGAGAAGCGATCAAAGCCAGCCCGCAGATCTTTGCTCGCATCAAAATGGGATTGCGCGTTCAGTGTTCCGGTTAAATACCCCATTCCAACCGGTCCCCAGGGAACAAAGCCAATACCCAATGCTTCACAGGTTTGCAGAACGCCATTGTGTTCCGGATCGCGGTTCATTACCGAATACTCTGTCTGGACGGCCGTTACGGCCTGAACAGCATGGGCGCGGCGAATGGTTTCAGGGCTGGCTTCGGAAAGACCAAAATGGAGGATTTTTCCTTCGCTAATCAGATCTTTGATGGTGCCGGCGACGTCTTCTATCGGCACATTCGGATCAACCCGATGCTGATAATAGAGATCGATACGATCGGTTTTCAGTCGGCGAAGCGATTCTTCAACAACCTGACGAATATGCTGAGGCTGGCTGTTTAGTCCACCGTTTTTGATATCAAAGCCAAATTTACTGGCAATGATGACCTGATCACGAATCGGCGCTAATGCTTCTCCAACTAACTCTTCATTGGTATAGGGACCATACACTTCCGCCGTATCGAAGAACGTAACGCCCTTATCATGAGCTTCCCGCAGCGTGCGGATACCCTGCTGACGGTCGGCCGCCGGACCATAGTTGGCACTGATGCTCATGCAGCCTGCACCCAGTGCTGAAACGGTAAGATTACCGAGTTTGCGCGTTGACATAATCTCTCCTGCTTGCGATGAATCGTTATTGTTCTGTGCCCCGGAAGCGACAGATGTGGAGGCGCCCCACGATAGCGAGCTGACCGCCATACCCGCGCTTATTAACGCTGTCCGGGATATAAAACTGCGTCGACTGATTGTTTCAGGCGACCTTGAGAATGCCTCAGCCGAAGCGTCGAACTTGTCTAGTTTCATGGTGATCTCCAGAGGATGAATGACGTTAAGCAGCAGCGCATGAATGCGCACCCTACGAAAAACGCGCCAGTCCTTTGTAGGGTCGCCATTTATGGTGACCGAGAGAAGCTTACTGACGAGCATTAGGGAAATTATTGCGCCCAATTCTTCAGCCAGTACGCATAAGGCACTGGCAGCACTGACTCTGGTGAGCTGATGTTAAGTTCGCGTGCTGCATGGAAAACCCAGTGCGGATTGGCCAAAAGCGTGCGGGCAAAAAACACCAGATCAAGTTTTGCATCCTGGATAAAGTCGTTAGCATCGCTGGCTCTGGTGATCATCCAACTGGTTGCTACCGGAATTCCGCTTTCTCTGCGCACCCATTCAGCGTAGGGAACCATGAAATTTGGCCCCCAAGGTACCTGCTCGTCGGGCGTTGAGAGCGCCAACCCAACATCAATAAAGTCGATACCGGCTTTTTTCAGCCATCGAATGACTTCCAGAGATTCAGCAAAGCTGTGTTCAGGACAGGCATCAAATTCGATGACGCCGAGCCGAGCGGTGAGTGGCAGGTGTGCAGGCCAGACGGACTTTACGGCCTCAACAACATCAAGCATAAAGCGGGCGCGGTTCGCTAAAGAGCCGCCATAGTGATCTTCACGAAGGTTGGTTTTTGATGAAAGGAATGTTTGAGCCAGAAAGCCGTGGGCAAAATGCAGCTCAAGCCATTCAAATCCAGCTTCCGCCGCACGCCGCGCGGCCTCTCTGAAAGCATGAATGGTGTGCTTGATTTCCTCTAAAGACATCTCATGAGGAACGTAATCACTGTCTTGCACATAGGGCACTGCGCTGGCAGCAACCGGAATCCATGCCTTGGGATCCTGTTGATCCAAAGGCGCGCCACCTAGCCACGGAGGAGTGCATCCCGCTTTTCTACCCGCATGCCCAAGCTGAATCCCCGCTACCGCACCGGCTTGTTTGATGGCTGAGGCAACCGAGGCTAATCCTACAGTATGAGCATCGCTCCACAGGCCCAGGTCACCCGGTGTAATACGTCCTTCAGGCAAAACGGCGGTTGCCTCTACGATGAGTAAACCCACGCCTCCGTTTGCCAGCATTGAATAATGTGACTTGTGCCAGTCGTTAATGAGCCCACCGTCAGCCTGATATTGGCACATCGGCGACGCAACGATTCTATTGCGAAGGGTAATATCTTTAAGGGTGTAGGAATCAAATAAACCAGGCATTTTAAGTCTCGGCTTTTCAGATTAAGTGTTGAGCCATTATGGGGCGGCTTTGGCTCGCAAGGCTTGTCAGATCTGCCGAGAGAATTGCCTAAAACGATGCATATGCCTCGAAGAGTACATATTGAATTCTACTGATGATAAAATCGCCTGATTCAATTTTGGGGCGTTTGGTGGGCTTTAATGGTCGATAGTAATTTGAATGCTGGCGTTGGAGATTTGGCTGCGCTGATTAGCAAGATTGCCCAAAACGAGGGGGATCACTCAACCGCTATAGCTTCACTCTCGGTTCATCGCCGCAATATGGCAACGTTGCCCGTGCACTGTATTTATCAGATGGGTTTAGGTGTGGTGGTGCAGGGTGCAAAAGAGATCATGCTGGCGGGGAAACCGACGCATTACAGTGCGGGCGAATCTCTGCTCACCACCATCGATTTGCCGGTGGTATCGCATGTGACTCGGGCTAGCCAGCGCGAGCCTTTTCTAGGCTTGATGTTAACCTTTGATCCTCGCATGGTGGTGCAGATTGCCGCGCTGATGCCACCCGCCAAGCCCATTAAGGAAATACCACTCAATCCACTCTCTGTCGAACCTCTGGATGAGGGGTTGATTGATGCGTTAAGCCGCTTAATTAAGCTACTTGATGAGCCGGATTTGATGGCTCATCTTGAACCGCTTATCCAGCAAGAAATTGTGATGCGTTTATTAGCCAGCAACCACGGTCCACAGTTAAGACATATGGCGACTGCCGGTTCACCCAGTCAGAACATTTCCAGGATCGTTGGCTGGCTGAAGCAAAACTTCACGCGGCCTGTCAGCATGGAAGAACTGGCAGCGAATGCTTTTATGAGTCCATCGACGTTTCGTCAGCATTTTCGCGCTATGACCGGTGTCAGCCCTTTGCAATACCAGAAAAAGCTACGACTCCAGGAAGCCAGACAGCAGATGTTGAGCAAAAACCTCGATGCCAACAGCGCGGCGTTAATGGTTGGTTATGAGAGTGCATCGCAGTTCAGCCGTGAATACAGACGCGAGTTTGGCGAATCTCCGCAAAGAGATATCAAACGCATGCGTTTATCTGAAGAAGGATAAAGGGTATTCGCTGCCTATTGCCTGCGGTGATTGGATAATATCGCTAATCGTAATTTCTTTATAACCTCCCACAGTATCCAGTATTCGTCTTCTATCTCCTTGAATAAAAAAAATTAGCTTCGGACACCTAAAGTCATCGGCATTGCTGCCGATACAAACCTGTGAATTTTTTTTATCAATCAGTCTCAACCATTAATCATTGTTTCCTCCGCACGACAGAGGATTTTTCAATCAAGGATTTGATGTGAATTTACCCTTTTCTAAAAAAGCTGCATCCGTGTTGATCGCCGCTTCTCTGACTTCCAGTTGTGCCTCAATGAATGATTTTGCCCGTGATTACGGTACCGCTGCCGGTTGTATCGGCGGTGCCGCATTGGGCGGCGGCATTACTTACCTCGTCACTCATGATGCAAAGAAAGCGCTGGTGGGTGGACTGGCGGGCGGCGTGGCGGGATGCGTGGTCGGGAACGTTTGGCAGAATCGTGAACAGGCGCTGGCTAAAGTCGCCCAGGAAGAAAAAATTCGCATCAGCACTCAGGCACTCAAGGCGCAGGAGAACAGCAAGCAGGAGCCGGTGGGGATTGTTGCACAAGTTGAGGACGGCACCATGTTCGCCATCGACAGTGCCGAACTGACCAGCAGCGGCATGCGTCAGGTGCAAAAAATTGCTGCGGCGATGAAAGGCGGCCAGCAATCTTCCAGCGATGTTTTGCTGGTGGTTGGACATACGGACGCCACTGGCAACGCCGAACACAATCAGCAACTTTCTGAAGCGCGTGCCCGCAACGTTGGGCTGGTGCTGGAGCAAAGTGGCATCAAAGCCAGCCAGCTCTATTTCCAGGGCGTGGGTTCCTCACGTCCATTGGCGGATAACGATTCCATTTCGGGTCGGGCACAAAACCGCCGGGTTGAAATCGTGGCGTTAGCGAATGAAACGCTGCTGCGCCAACGTCTGGCGCTAGAGAGCAACAACCCACTCTATTTACGTCACAGCTCTGCGGCTGAAAGCACGCTGGCGCGCACTTCAACCACCAAGACGGCGCCACGTAAAACGAGCAACAAGGCTGCGACACAAAACGCAGAAGTAAAAGCGCCGGAAGTGGTGACCCAACCGACACAAGCCATCGCTGAGAGCAATCCCGCTAACTTTGTTGATTTTGGTGGCAAGCCCACCAGCGCACAGGTCACGGGTCTCGCCAGCAACTTAAAGCCGCTGTCACAAGGTTTCAGCCTGATTAGCCAGGCGCAAGCCAGCAGCGTCAGCGGTAGCTGTCTCACCGATCTTCCTCGCGTCAGCGGACTGGCAAAGAATTTAGCCAGCGGTAAAGCCATCGACCAGCATGATACGCGCGAATATCTGCCCAATATGAACGGGCGCGCCTGGGCGGGATTGGTGAATGGCAACCTGGTAACTTTGACGCCGGTATTTGTTCTCAAAGACGGTGCAGTGGTGACGCAAAACCCACAAGTGCTGATCACGCCGAACTACGCGCAGGGTAATCGCAAAGCGCTGCAAGGCATGGCGAGTGTCGCCAACAGTTGGGAAGGGGAAGACAGCATTCTCTACCGCGTCTACATTGCCGATGCCCAGCAACAACCGATCTCCTGCGTCGACCTGTTGCTGCCAAAGTCGGGCAAGCCTGCGCAACAAGGACAACTTTTCTACAGCAACCATCGTCAGCCGTGGCTGGCCAATTACGCACCTCAGCGTGGATAAACGGATAACTCTCTTATGGAAATTTTAGATACTTTAATGCAGGCGATCGCTACCTATCGCTACATCTTCTGGCCGCTTTTCGGGTTGTTGGCGCTAATGCTTGGCGTAATCAAATGGTGGGATCAAGTTCGTTACTTCTTCCTCAACCTGTTTTGTTCTCTACCGATTTTTGGCCACATCACCCGTTTGTCGCGCAGCCATGAATCTCGCCGTGCGGGCACCGGCGGACGCATCTGGCATCCGGCTGAAGAAGCGTTGTGTGGCAAGTTCTATCAGTTTCATAGCATTTCCAACCGCGATGCCGATTTTTATCTGCGCTGCGTTAACTATCTGAATAAAGTGGATGAGCGAGGCCGCAAACCGACCAGCGTGGTGCTGTGGTTATGCAGCATCGCCCTCGTCATTCTGGAAGCCTTTATCTTTGCGCTGGTGCTGTCGCCATTCATTGCCAACAACATCTCTGCCAACCAGGCGGAGTTGTCGGCGATTGTGGTTTCGGTGCTGATTGGTGTGATTTTGGTGCCCGCAACCCATTTAATGGGCACGCAGTTACACAAAAATACGCTGTTGAGCAAAATCCGTTATTGGCATAAAGAAGCACGTCTGGAAGGCCATGCGCAGGCGCTGGTGAAAGATAACCGCGTCTCGCTGGAAAACAGCCGCATTGATGATGATGCGCCCAGCTATTTGCAAATGCTCAACCGTGTGAACCACGGTATTGGCGCAAAACCGCAATATGTCCAAACGGTGGTGACGCTGTTGTTGATCGTCACCTTCGCGGTAGGCGCCTATTTCATTCGTGCGGCAACCATCAATGCCGCCGAAACTCAGGCGGTTAATGGCACGCCATTTAGCCAGAACAGCGCGGCGAACAACGCTTCACCTTTTGAGTTGCCACAGCAAGCGGTGGAAGATAATCAGCAGGCTGATAAGCAAGCGGCGAAAGAGGTCAGTGACAACCGCGTGTTCGCCTCCAAATTGACTTTCATTATCCTGTCAGTGATTTTCATTGGCGTGCAGATTATCGGTATTTTGATTGGTTATTACCGTTCTTTGGTCGGCATCGAATCGCGTCTGGCGGCGAAATATATCGGTAATTTCAGTAGTTCAGAGGAGTTTGCCGCGTGGTACGCCATGCGCCGAGAACGCGTAGAGCGTGATGCGCAGGATAAACTGGCAAGCTTGCAGAATCGTATGGCGATGCAGCGCGCCAGCAGCGCCAGCATTGCACAAACCGATGTACGGACCTTTGACGATTACGTGCGCGGTAAGCAGCGCGATAAAGCGCTGGCTGACGATCAGCATCAGCAATTTAACGCCACGCGCGCAACCGTTGCTCAAGAGCGCCCGGTGCATCAGCCAGAACCAGCGCTGGTCTTTGAACCCACAACGCCAACGCCTGCACCGGTGGCACTGGAAACGGCACCGGCTGCTAACGCAGATGAAAAAGCGCGTGTTGCGGAGTTGGGCGATTTGACGGCGTTAGATGATGAAGAACTGCGTCTGGTGGCTGAGGATTTAGGTTTGCCAATTGAGGCGCTACTCAGTCGTCGTAAAGTGCAGCGCGTGCTCAATAAGGCCAGAGGATAATTAGGTGAAGATCAGCAAATGGTGTTTGCTGCTGTTAGCCGGGGTGAGTGCCCTGGCGCAGGCTGCGGACCGCAACGATATTCCGAGCTGCTATGACTATGCCAAACTTAGTCAATATCGCCCGGCCAACAGCGGTCGTGAACTGGTGGTGATTATTGATCAAACGGTTAAAGTGCCGCTGCAGATCAAAAATGCCAGCTGGCAGCAGATCATGCGTTTTAGTCAACCCGGCGATCATGTGGTGCTGTATCAGTTCTCGGCGTTGTTGCAGAACAATTTCATGCAGCGCTTATTTGATGGGCGTCTGGAGCCGTTACTCACGGACAAGAAAATCCGCGACAATCAAGGCATGGAGAGTTTGAAGAACCTCGACAAATGCCTGAGTGAGCAGAAGCAATATTTCGTGAGCGCGTTGGGTGGGCTGATGGCAAAAAGTTTCGCTGAGAAGGGCGATAACATCGCTAAAAGCGAGATCCTCGATAGCCTTAAGCGCATCAGCCACGATCTTCAGCAGGATCAAAGCGCATCACGTACCTTGTTCCTCATCTCCGATATGCTGGAAAACAGTGCTTTCGATAGCTTCTACCGCAATAACGTCCTGCGTTTGCTTTCGCCAGAGAAAGAGTTGCAGCAGGTTAAACAGCAGAATTTGTTAGCGGATTTTTCCGGCGCTAAGGTGTTTATTGCGGGTGCAGGATTGATTGATACCGATGCGAAAAACAATTACCGCTCAGGGAAAATCATTCAGCAGCTTGAGATATTCTGGCGCGACTATTTTACTGCGTCGAATGCTGAGTTGGTGAGTTTTGGTGCACCGGCGCTGAACGTGGATTTGCAATAAGTTGCTCAGAAATGATGTATTCACTGCCTCAGCGTCAGGCTAGGGCAGTGAATATGAGTCGCGACTTCGTCACCATAATGGTTTTAGGGTGGATTACCCATGTTCACCTGCTCACCGTTGACCTAGGCAAAGCGCTTTAAGATCTCCCGCATCTTGCATTGAAAGAATATGTGCGTATGGCAAGGTCCGCTATGAGCGAACAGCGGACATTCGCGGCCATCAATTTAGCTGACAACATGCCCTTGATATATCGTCAAATTAGTGGAGTTTTTCTTTCGATATTCTTTAAATAGATTCAAATTTCATTTGTTATGACTCCTGCATCTTAACGACTATTTTGCCCTTAGCGTGCCCCTGCCTCAAATAGGCAAGAGCTTCCTTTGTTTCCATAAAAGGGAATACCTTGTCGATCACCGGCTTGATTTGTTCCGCCTCAATGAGTTTGCCGATTTGGGCGAGCTGATCGCCATCAGGACGGACAAAAAGAAATGAATAAATGAGGCCTCGATTTTTTGTAAGACGCATAATCTTGCGGCTCATCAGCCCGAAAACTAAACGCAGCAGGACGTTTAGTCTCCGCGACCGGGCGAACGCAACATCTAATGGACCGATGAGAGAAACAATCTTTCCACCCGGCTTGAGAATTTGGGTGGATTTTTCAATTGAATCGCCTCTGATAGTGCCGAGAACCACATCGTAGCCGCTCAGCTCGATTTCAAATTCCTGCTTTTTATAATCAATCACTTCGTCTGCGCCAAGATGACTCACCCACCCGGCGTTGTCTGTGCTGGTTGTCGTGGCCACCTGTGCGCCAAGGTGCTTCGCCAGTTGGATGGCAAAACTGCCAATCCCCCCGGAACCTGCCGGGATGAATACCTTCTGACCAGGCTGCAACCCGGCTCGCTCTGTCAGCGCCTGCCAGCATGTGAGGCTCACCATCGGGAGCGAAGCCGCCTGCACGAAATCCAGGTTCGTGGGTTTTATGGCTGCAGCGCTCTCTGGCACCACTGCAAACTCCGCTAGAGAACCTATTCCCGTGTCGAAAGTGCTGGCGAAAATTTCGTCACCAGGCTTGAACCGCATCACTCGACTCCCCACGGCGATGACAACCCCAGCTAAGTCGCTTCCCAAAGTGGCGGGGAGTTTAAAATGCAAAACCGGTTTGAATATTCCGGTTGGGATCATGTTATCAATCGGGTTCAGACCCACAGCGAAAACTTTTACCAGGATTTCATTATCATCGGGGGAAGGGCAATCGATGTTATCGAATCCCAGCTCAGGGGATTTACCATAGCGTTTAAACGTAAGTGCTTTTATCGTCTTATTCTTCATTTATTTTTTCGCATCAAGCTGAAGACTTTTGCGCACCACATTATCCAGGAATGACGCAGGGGCGAATCTGAGAATAAAATTCAATTGACCTGCCAGCCTTCCCGCCGTGTAGCGCACCTTCGGGCGTAAAGTCTGAGCAGCTTTAACCACCACGTCAGCCACCACCTCTGGACTTTCCGCCTCAGCCATTGCTTTGCTCACCACTTTCGTCAGCTTAGCCCGGATCTGGTCATACTCCTGAAGCTTTGCATCCGCCTCGATATTATTGGCTTCAAACTGTGTTTTCATGTAGGCAGGTTCGATGACAGACACTCTGATGCCCTGTGTGCGCAGTTCATGATCCAGTGCTCCGGTATACCCTTCGACCGCATGCTTACTGGCAGCATAAAGTGCCACATACGGCAACGGAACGATGCCGAGTATCGAACCGATATTGATGATGCGCCCGCTGCCCTGACGGCGCATATGAGGGATCACTGCGCGGCTCAACCTGACGATGCCCAGAAAGTTGGTGTCGAAAATGTGTTTGGCCTGTTCGACAGAACTCTCTTCCGCCGCCGCTGGAGCAACCCCAAAGCCCGCATTATTAACCAGAACATCGATTCGCCCCTCCAGACGCAACAACTCCTCAATTGCGGCCTCGACAGAAGCGTCGTCGGTCACATCCAGCGCCAGTAAAGGAAATGGATGCTTTCCCGCCTGAGCGCCACGCCGGCTCGTACCATATACCGTAAATCCTGCGGCTAAAAGTTTATGACCAGACGCTTCGCCGATACCCGAGGACGCGCCGGTAACCAGTGCAACACGTTTTTTTGCCATGCTGAATAAGGCCTTATTGAGATGTTTCAGGTTTCTCATCGCTGATGAGACGACAGGCTGTAAGGTATTTATGTCGGATTTACCGCTGTGCAGAATAGCCGGAAGACCGTTCTGCACAGTACACCTCATTGATTACAATGCTTTATATCGCTCTGCGGCTTCGTCTTGTTTGACGTCTGAAAGCAGAGCCTGACGCGAAGCATCGAGGGTGTCCCAGCGGGCAGCATTATGTAAAGGCGGAATGGTGACCCGTTCACGGCGGTCAAAACCTACCAGTGCGGCATCCACTAATTCGCCCACTTCCATGAATTTTGCCGAGTTAGTGATGTCGATACCCGCACGGTCCCAGATTTCCGTGTAAGTGCCGGCAGGGAGCACCGCCTGTATATAAATGCCTTTAGATGACAGCTCGACATTCATTCCCTGAGACAGGAAAAGCACGAAGGCTTTGGTGGCGCCGTAAACCGTCATGGCAAATTCTGGGGCGAGGCCGACGATGGAACTGATGTTGACGATCGATCCCTCGCCCGCTTGCACAAAGCGTGGTGCCACGGCACTGGCAAGTCTCGTCAGCGCAGTAACATTAAGCGCGATAAGGCTTTCTATTGAATCAGGTGTCTGCTCTGTAAAACTGCCGGACTGCGCGATACCCGCATTATTGATAAGAATGCCAATCCGTGTGTCTTCACGCAGACGGGCTTCGACCAAGGCTAAATCACGCGTTTGCGTGAGATCAGCGGACAAAACGTCGACAGAAATGTCATGTTCCTGTCGCAGACGATCGGCAAGTGCCTCTAACTTTACTTCGTCGCGGGCGACCAGCACCAGGTCGTGACCCCGGCGGGCGAACCGTTCAGCGTAAACCGCACCAATACCCGTGGATGCGCCTGTGATGAGAACTGAAGCTTTAGTCATAAGTTGATCTTCTTTCTTAAAGTTTAAACAGAATTCGCCATGTGCGATGCAGGCAGAACCGTAAACCGGCTGCTTTACTTGCGGGTCTCAGTCAGCGACGGGTAATCGGTATATCCGGCTGCGCCACCGCCATAAAGTGTTTCAGGATTGATTGAGGCCAGAGGTGCGCCCGTCTTCAGCCTTTCGACCAAATCCGGATTGGAGATGAACGGACGACCGAACGCGAACAGATCGGCTCTGCCTTGCGCAAGCTGAGCGGCCGCCAGTTCCAGGTCATAACCATTGTTGCTGATGTAGGTGTTTTTAAAACGTCGGCGCAGGGAGTCGTAATCGAACGGTGATACATCACGCGGTCCGCCCGTCGCACCTTCAACCACATGGAGGTACACGATGCCCAATGCATCGAGTTGTTCAGCGACGTAGTCATATTGTGGCTGCGGATCACTGCATGAAATCGCATTAGCAGGTGACACCGGTGAAATGCGTACGCCGGTGCGTTCTGCGCCAATCTCATCTTTTACGGCAGTCGTGACTTTCAGCAGCAGTCGCGCACGATTCTCGACAGAGCCGCCGTATTCATCAGTACGCTGATTTGCGCCATCTTTGAGGAACTGTTCCAGCAGATAACCATTCGCGCCGTGGATCTCTACGCCGTCAAATCCGGCGGCAATGGCATTGGCCGATGCCTTTCTGAAATCGTCAATAATCCCCGGTATTTCCTGCAACTCCAGCGCACGTGGCTCAGAAACATCAGCGAAGCCATTGTTCACAAAGGTTTTAGTCCCGGCGCGAATGGCAGACGGCGCGACCGGTGCAGCGCCTCCGGGCTGTAAATCGACATGAGAAATTCGTCCTACGTGCCATAGCTGTACAAATATGCGCCCGCCTTTGGCATGCACCGCGTCAGTCACTTTGCGCCAGCCATCGATCTGAGCCTGCGTGTAGATCCCCGGCGTATCCTGATAGCCCTGCGCCTGTGCGGAGATCTGCGTCGCTTCGGTAATTAGCAACCCTGCTGTGGCACGCTGCGCGTAGTAGGTCGCCGCCAGTTCGCCCGGTACCAGACCCGCTCCGGCCCGGTTACGTGTCAGCGGCGCCATCACGATGCGGTTGGCCAGTGTTAGTGAGCCAAGTTCATAGGGTTGAAATAATGTCTGATTCGTCATGCTTATTCGCCCGTTAATAATGGGTTGAGGTGTCAATGCAATGATGATGATCATAATCTATAAAGTCAACCCGTTTGATTACGGTCATCATCAATGTATACTTAAACTCTATTTTTAAGAGAGGCAGGAAAGCATGAAAGTGTCGAAAGAGCAGGTTCGGGAAAACCGGACACGCATTGTTGAAACGGCCTCAGAACTCTTTCGCGAACGCGGTTACGATGGCGTGGGCGTGGCGGAACTGATGTCAGCGGCAGGCTTAACCCATGGCGGGTTCTACAAGCACTTTGGTTCCAAGGCAGACCTGATGGCGGAAGCGATGAGCTGCGGTTTTACGCGTTCTGCAGAAAGCACGGCAGGTGTGGACCGGGAAAAATTTATTGAATACTACCTCTCCCGACAACATCGCGATGATATGGGAAAAGGGTGCGTGATGTCAGCACTGGGCACCGATACATCCCGTCAGTCTGAGTCAATCAAGGCGATATTTTCCGCCGGAATTGAACGCCAACTCGACGTTTTAGGAGCTGAAAATGGCACGCGCGCTGACCTGATAGATACCATCGCCCATCTTGTAGGTGCACTGGTGTTGTCTCGTGCCTGCCCGGATAATTCCGCTCTGGCTGATGAAATTCTGGATGTCTGCCGTGCGCGTCTTGTTAATCATGAAGCCAGTCAGGATTGAATGTGTTGGGCTTAGGGGACTTTTTTCAGCAGTGCATATAAATAAATCACCAACGTCCGCTTCTGGCACAAAGCGGACATCTCTGTGTTTGTTCGGTTTTAATATGTCTAAGACGTTAATCAAAACTGAGTAGATAACAAAGGTATTACAACCCATATTCCCCGCGCAGCAACCCAAACAGCCAATCGTTATGCCACGCATTTCTCAGCCAGTAACTTTCCCGCAGTTCACCTTCTAATACAAAACCGACTTTTTCCAGCAGTCGCCGTGAAGGCATATTGCGTGCAGTAACGGTGGCGCTTAGGCGACGGATGCCGCCGTCGCCAAACGCATAATCACAAATCGCCCGAAGCGACTCGTGCGCATAGCCTTTGCCTTGCGCTTCTGGTGCGAACAGAAAGCCAACTTCGGCGCAGTCGATATCGCGATGAATATAACCGCTGACGCCGATGCGATTGCCGGACTGTTTTTCCCGCACCACCAGACACAGCCAATGCGCGCTGCGTGGCGACCAGATCGGCAATCTTGCTGTGAAGTCGGCGTGAATTTTTTCTTCAGATTTTGCATCGGAAACGTAATGCATGACCTGTGGCGAGAGCTGGAGCTGACGAAAGAAAGCCCCGTCGTCTTCGGTGATTTGCGAGCAGGTGAGTCTGAGGGTTTCGAGATGCAGTTTAGCGGTCACATTTCACCTTCGTTTATCGGATACGAAAGTGAATCAAGTTAAACCAGGTCGCCATAAATGGCGACCCTACAAATTACAACTGGAACCGCAACGCCACGCCAAATGCCTGCTCAGCACCGACAATAATCACCGACGCTTCCTCGCGGAACGGCACGTCGCCGAGTAGCAGGCTGGCTTTCACCTTGCGCAGATCCGTGGTGCGCAAACTCAATCCTGCCATGCGCGCGCTGCCGTCGTAATCAATCGGCAATCCGGCGAAGCGTTGCGTGACGTATTCCGCAGAGGCAAAGCGCACCGTCGCCACGCCCGCTTTGAGCACAAATGCGCCTTCCTGACAGGCGGTTAGCTTATCGGCACCAAACAAGCGGCTGTAAGGCTGGGCGGCGGCGGCGGGATCCTGCGCGACTACTACGAATTCGACGATATCACTCACGCCATTGGGATGGACGCGCCATGCGTCCTGCCACACCGAATCCGGCGTGTCATGCTGGCAAAAAAAGCTGCGGCCATTCGCCACCAGCGACGGGCGCAACCGCACGGTGCGGAAACGCGCTTCCTGCTCGGTGCCGTCCGGCAACGTCACGGGGCGGAAAAAGCTCGCGGGCAGATCGCCGTAGATGTCCTGGCTCTCCAGATAGCGCCACACCGCGTCGGCATCCTCGGTTTTCCACACCAAACCGCTGAGGCCAATCGGCGACTGCCACAGATCCTGGCGCAGATTGCCGCGCCCAGCTTCAAACCCCAACAGCTCAAGATAGTTATCACCAAAAATCGCCAGATGATTACTGGAACCGAGCGAGTGATGGCCGCGCTCGGTCAGCTGAAATCCTAGCCGACGAAACAGCTCGCTGGCGTCATCCAGCTGGCTGGCAACGTTGATCACCACATGGTCGAGACGTGGAACAGGTACAGAAATCGCCATCGGTTTTCTCCTTGCTCTCATGGTCACGATGCCAGCGCCTGTTGCTGGCGCAGCGTCAGCAGCGCGCGCTGGGCCAGTTCGGTGAAGTAATGCACCGCCGGTTCCAGCATCGCTTCATCCGGATCGAATCCGGCGTGATGCAGGCCAAATTCACTGGCGCTGCCGATGCTCACAAATGCACCTGGCAGCTGCTGCAAATAGAAGGCGAAGTCTTCACCGCCCATTTGTGGCGTGCCGACTTGGGTTTGATAGCCTTGCTCTGCTGCCAGATCCAGCGCGAAATCGGCCCATTGCGGCGTGTTGACCAGCGAGGGCGGGCCTTCCTGCCACACCAGCTCCGCCTGTGCGCCAAAACCGGCGGCGATCCCATTGATCAGGGCTGTGATTTTCTGCGGGATTTGCGCGCGAATCGCCGCGTTGTGGGTACGCACCGTGCCTTCCAGTTCCACCGTTTGTGGCAGTACGTTCCAGCTGTTGCCTGCGGTAAAGCGCGTCACGCTGACCACCACCGATTCCAGCGAACTGAACACGCGGCTCGGCAGCGTTTGCAGCGCGGTGACGATGTGGCTGCCAATAACGATGCTATCAATGCCTTCATGCGGACGCGCGGCGTGCGCGCCTTTGCCGGTGATATTGATTTGAAAGCGATCGACGTTGGCATAATAAGCGCCGCCGCGTGTACGCAGCGTGCCGGTCGGCAGATCCGGCGCATTATGCAGCCCGAAAATCGCCTGCACATCTTTTAGCGCACCCGCCGCCAGCAGCTGTTTCGCGCCGGTGAAAATCTCCTCGGCAGGCTGAAACAGAATGCGTACGCGGCCGGTCAGCTGGGATTCGATGCGTTTCAGCTGCTGCGCGACGCCCAGCATGACGCTGCTGTGCAGATCGTGGCCGCAAGCGTGCATCACGCCCGGCTGCTGTGATCGCCACGCGTGATCGCTCTGCTCGTCGATGGGCAGGGCGTCGATGTCGGCACGCAGCGCAATCAGCGGTTCGCCGTGACCAATTTCTGCCACAACGCCGGTTTTCAGCTCCAGCGGCAGCAGCTTGACGTTCAGTTCCTGCAGCCAGCGGGTAAGACGCTCGGTGGTGGCAAATTCCTGATCCGAAAGCTCGGGATGCTGATGCAGCTCGCGTCGCCAGCGCACCAGCTGTTGATGGGAGAGATCCGTCATGGTCATCCTTGTGTGTGTTCAGGTAAGAAAGGTTCGCCGAGCGTCAGCATCAGGCGGTTCGCCCAGGCGAAGAAGGCGGCGGATTGAATCAGGTCCAGCAGCTCCAGCCTGCTGAATCCCTGATCGCGCAGCGCCTGCAGCTGTTTCAGGCTGGTGGCGGCAGGCGTGATCGATAAGGTGGCGACCAGATCGATCTGCGCCGCCCAACGGGCCGATTGTCCGTGCGACAGCTCAGCGCCCGGCGCGACATTGAGCAGCTTCTGCACCGCCGGTTCATCCTTCGACAGCTGGCTGGCTTTGCGCGCATGCACCGAGGCGCAGTAGATGCAGCCGTTGACCTTGCTCACCACCGTAGCGGCAAGTTCGCGCTCGGCGCGCGAGAGTCCGCCAGCGGTGTAGAAGATGCCTTTATCAGTCAGCGTGCGCTGTTCGAGCAGCGGCTGATTGCGTCCCAGCAGGCGGAAGTAATCGGAATCGCTATGGCCGAATTTCGCCAGCGTTGCCTGCTCTTCAACGCTAAATTCATGCAGCGGTTTCGCCGCCAGCCACGGTTCCCAACCCAGTTCCTGTTGGGTAAAGGCGGTGAGGGCAGTTTTCCCGCTGAGGGTGAGCGGCGCATCGTGCCATTTACCGGCAACCGCATGCGGCTGCGACGTCGTCTCTTCGCCGTTGAGCAAACGCAAACCCGCGAGTAAGCGGCTCTGGAAGCTGACAAAGGCAATCAGCTGCGCCAGCGTGACGATGCCGCGCGGCGACCAGCCTGCACTTTGTAGTTTCTCGATGTGCTGCGGTGCGGCATCGACCGGATGCAGGCTCAGCAGTTCCGCAAATGCCAGACCTGCAGCGAAGCGTGCGTTGTGCGGCTGATCCGGCTGGCGGTAATGCGCTTCGAGACGCGATGCGCCATGCCAGGCAGCGACCTGCGCGGCGAGGGCGAAGCGTTCTGCTAACGGCAAATCCTCATCATCTTGCGAAAACAGCACATCGTAGCTGCCTTGCGTGTGCTGGGTGGCGGCATGACGTTCGGCGCGGGCTTGCGCCAGTTCAGACGCGGGATCGATATCCGCCAGCGCGGCCAGTAAATCTGTCGGTTGAGACATGTAAATCTCCTGTTAAGCGTTAGAAGGTCGCCATGAATGGCGACCCTACAAACCCTGCGTAGGGGCGCCATTTATGGCGACCGTTAATGACTTACCCGCGCAGCGCGGGCGCAATATGTTCCGCAATCAATTCGATGGAACGCAGAATGTCGACGTGTGGCGGATCGATGGAGTGCACCTGGAAGCTGATATCGGTGACGCGTTGCAGCGACGTATCGGCGAGCAGCGACTGCCGCACCTGGTCGGCATCGCCGAAGTGTGCATCCAGCTGGCGCGCCTGTTCGTCCAGCGTGTGGCCAATAACGTGTCCTGATTCGCGGAAATGCTGCGCCTGGCGCTGCAAGCCCGGTTCGGCAAGGCGGCGTGCGTAGTCAGCGGAATCTGCGACAAAAGCGGTGCGTGAAGCCAGAATGCGCGGCGCAATGCCCGCCGGTAATGCCGCCAGATAGGCATCGATCATCGGGTTCTGAATCTGATCCAACGGCAAATCCGGCTGGCCCGCCGGACGCGGTTGTGTGCGCGACAGCATCAAACCGTGCCCGGCTTGTCCTGCACGCGCGGCGCCTTCCGCCGAGAAGGTGGCGATCCACACGCGCTGCGCCAGCGTCGGCGCAGCGGGATAAAGATGGTTATCCGGATGTCCCAGCGTATCGCCGCGCCAGGCGCTCAGCAGCTGATGCAGATGATCGGCAAACACGCTGGCGCGCTGGTCGATCGTGATGCCGAATGGCAGAAACGAAGTTGCGGTGCCGCCCGATCCTAAACCGACTTCGAGGCGACCGTTACTCAACAGATCCAGCACCGCCGCATCTTCGGCGACGCGCAGCGCGTTCTCCATCGCCAGCGTGATGATGCCGGTGCCAAGGCGAATGGTGCGGGTGTGCGCGGCAACGTGGGCCAAAAACAGCAGCGGTGACGGCAAGCCGCCTTCTTTCTCGTGAAAGTGGTGCTGCGCAATCCACGCGCTATCAAAACCGTTGCGCTCAGCGTGCTGAATCTGCTCGGTTGCCAGGCGATAGCGCTGCTGTGCCGTAGTGTCATCCAGCAGGCGGGTGAAAAATCCAATGCGTTTACGCGTCATGCAGACTCCTTAATCAGCGGACGGAAAGCGGGAATCGCGTCAATCAGCGATCGGGTATACGGATGCTGAGGCGCGTTAAATAGCGTGACGGTGTCACCTTGCTCCACCACTTCACCGGCGCGCAGCACGGTGACGCTGTGCGCAATGCGGCGCACGGTGGCGAGGTCGTGGGTGATAAACAGATAAGTGAGGCCGAGTTCGCGTTGCAGCTGTTGCAGCAGTTGCAGAATCTGCGCCTGCACCGTGACATCCAGCGCCGAAGTCGCTTCATCCAGCACCAGAATCGCCGGTTGCAGAATCAGGGCGCGGGCGATGGCTACGCGCTGACGCTGGCCGCCGGACAACTCGCGCGGTTTGCGCGTCAGCAACTCCAGCGGTAACGCTACGCGCTGCGCCACGGCGGCGACGCGTTCACGGCGCTCTTCGCTGCTGAGTTTCTCAAAGTTACGCAGCGGCTCTTCGATGATGGCGAATAGCGTCTGGCGCGGATCGAGCGAGGCAAACGGGTTCTGATAGACAAACTGAATCTTGCGGCGCAATTGGCGTTGCGCTTCACCGCGCAGCGCGGTGGCGTCGATGCCATCGATCACCACGCGGCCGCTGTCGGCCTGCTCAAAGCCTAAAAGAATACGTGCCAGCGTGGTTTTTCCTGAGCCGGATTCGCCGACTAGCGCGTGCGTGGTGCCGCGCGCCACCGTGACGCACACCTCTTTCGCCACCTGTAGCTGCTGCTGGCGACCAAGGGAAAACTGTTTGTTGATGCCGGAGAGCTGAATCGCCGGTGACGAGAAGTTGGCTTGAGTCGGCACCGACAGCGCGCTGTCGCCCGGATCGGCATCCTTTAATAGCTGCCGCGTATAGGCATGTTTGGGCGCGTTGATCACCTGCGCCGCCGGGCCTTGTTCCTGCACCTCGCCATGACGAAATACCAGCAGGCGATCGGCGCGTTCTGCCGCCAAGGCTAAATCGTGCGTGACAAACAGCACTGCGGTGCCGGATTCACGGCGCAGCACATCCAGCAGATCGAGAATGCGTTTTTGCACCGTGACATCCAGCGCGCTGGTGGGCTCATCGGCAATAATGATCTGCGGACGCAGGGCGAGGGCGATAGCGATCAATACGCGCTGTTTCATGCCGCCGGAGAGCTGATGCGGATACTGCTTGAGGCGCTGTTCCGGATGGCTCAGCCCTACTTTTTGCAGCAGCTCCAGCACGCGCTGCTGACGTTCGGCTTTGCTGATTTTCAGGTGCAGCTGCAGCATTTCACCGACCTGATCGCCGATGGTTTTCACCGGATTAAGCGAGTTGCCCGGATCCTGCGGCACTAAGCTGATGCTGACGCCGCGCAGGCTATCAAGACGTTTCGATGACCAGCCAGCGATATCGGTGCCGTTCAGCACAATCCTGCCGCTGTCACGGCGGCCGTTTTCCGCCATCAAACCAATAATCGCCTGCGCGGTAGTGGTTTTGCCGGAACCTGATTCACCAACCAGCGCCACCATTTCACCGGGCTGCAATTCAAAGCTGACGTTGTGAACCACCGCGCGCCACTCGCCGCGCTGGCGATAGCTGAGGGTTAAATTTTCAATGGCTAATAACGCGCTCATGCGTCACCTCCGGCCAGTTGACGGCTGATGCGGTTAGCGGCCAGGACCACGGCGACCACCACAATGCCGGGGAAGGTGGTGAGCCACCACGCGGTCGCCAGATAGTTACGTCCTTCGGCGATCAATAATCCCCATTCTGGCGTTGGCGGCGGCGTGCCGTAGCCGAGAAAGCTCAGCGTCGACAGCGCCAGAATCGCCTGACCAAACTGCAAAGCGGCGAAGGCGATCACCGCCGTCAGCGAGTTGGGTAAAATGTGACGCCATAACACGCGCCAGAAACTGCCGCCGCTGCCGTAAGCCGCTTCGACGAATTCACTGCGGCGCACGCGCACTACTTCGCCGCGCGCCAGGCGGGCAAAGCTGGCAATCGAAGCGATGCCCACCGCCAGCGCGGCGTGAACCGTGCCGAAACCCAGCAGAATCAGAATGCTGAGCGACAGCAGCAGCGAGGGAATTGATAGCAGCACATCCACTAAGCGCATCAGCCAGTTTTCGGTGCGACCGCCAATCGCGCCCGCCAGCACGCCGAGCGTAGTGCCGCCAATCAGCCCCATTGCAACGGCTGCGACCGCCGCCGACAGCGACTGTGACGAGCCATAGATAATGCGCGTGTAGAGATCGCGGCCCAGCTGATCGGTGCCGAGCCAGTACGCGGCCTGCGGCGGCAGACGCTGCGCGCCGGGCACGCCTTAGGTCGGGCTGAAGTGGGTAAACAGGGCAGGCGCAAACGCCGCCAGCAGCGCCAGCAGCATCACGCCCCACGCCAGCCATAATCCGGGCTGGATGTTGAACACGCGCGTTGTGCTGATTTTTTGCCGTGCAGTTGAGTAATCGACCAGGCTCATCGGTGGCCTCCGGCAATGGATTGCAGACGTGGATCGAACAGCGGCATCAGCGCATCGACCAGCAGGTTAATCAGTACAAACGCCAGCGCGGAGATCATCACCACCGCCTGTAACACTGCGACGTCCTGATTATTCACCGCCTGCTGCGTCAACTGGCCGACGCCGCTCAGGCCAAACACGGTTTCGGTAATCAGCGCCCCAGCAATCAGTTCACCGAGCAGCAAACCGGCCACGTTGAGCACCGGCAGCAGCGCATTGCGCATCACGTGATGCCACAGCACATGGCTTTCGCTGGCACCTTTGGCGCGCGCCACCGCCACAAACGGCTGGGTAGAAACCTGATCGATGCTACGTAACAGAATCTGCGCCAGCGGCGCGGAGATCGGGATCGCCACGGTAATCACCGGCAGAATCAAACCCTGCAGCGCCGATGGATTGATCACCGGAATCCAGCGCAGCTGGAAGGAGAACAGCTGAATTAGCGCGATGCCGAGCCAGAAGGTCGGCAGCGAGATAAACAGCGCCGGTACCGATTGCAGCACGGAACGCAGGAAGCGCAGCGCTGGCAAGCGCGATAACGCCGCCAGCGCGAACGCAATAATCGTTGCCAGCGCAAAGCCGAGCAGCGCCAGTTGCAGCGTGGCGGGCAGGTTGCTGATCAGCTGTTCGCTGACAGGCACGCCCGCCTGCACCGAGTAACCAAAATCGCCGCGCAGCATCGCCAGCAGCGTGTGCACGTACTGCTGCCAGAGCGGATTATCCGCGCCGTAAGCCAGTCGCATTTCGGCGATCTGATCCGGGCTGAGGCCCAGATCCGGGTTCTGAAACTTGATCAGCACCGCATCGCCGGGCAGCACCTGCAGCAGAAAGAACGACAGGGTAAACGCGGCCCACAGCACCAAAACGCTTTGACCCACTCTTCGCAGCAGTGAACGTTGCATCATTAACCTGCCTTAGTGTTTTTCCAGCCACGCGCCGTAGAACGACGGACGACCTACGGCTTCGAAATTCACGCCTTTTAGCCACGGCGCACCGGCAAACACCTGCGGTTCTTCAAAGATCGGAATCACATACGCCTGATCGAGCAGATAACGCTGCGCATCGCCGGTCACCGCCAGGCGTTTCGCCGGGTCGACTTCCGAAGAGATGCCCAGCAACAGCGTGTTGAGTTTGTCGTCGCGGAAGTTCTGCACTTTGTCGCTGGAGCCGCCTTTCTGCAGCAGCGCATCGCGGTTGGTTGGATAGAACTGGCTTTTCACCACGTCAGGATCGGCGCGGCCCACTTCGGAAACGGTAAGCGGGGTTTTCAGCGGATCGAGGTTATCCAGCACGCGGCTGCCAGCATCACCGGCTTTCACCGCCAGCGCGACGCCAACCTGACGCCACTGTTGTGCCACCAGCTGCAGCACCTCTTTGTTTTGCGGCTGCGGCAGCGATTCATAAATGGTCAGCGCCAGTTTCTTGCCATCTTTCTCGCGGATGCCGTCGCTGCCCGGTTTCCAGCCCGCTTCATCCAGCAGTTTTTTCGACAATGCCGGATCGAATTTCAGCTTGTCGGCCAGGTTAACGTAACCGGCCGCCGAAGTGGCGATCACCGATGTGGCCTGCGGATAGTTTGGGGAGAACAGGGTTTGCACCACTTGCTGCGCGTTGGTGGCGTGCAGCAGTGCCAGGCGTACTTTCACATCGCTGACCAGCGGGTTATCCGGGCGGAAGCTGATGCTGTCGTTGACGCCGCGCGTGGGCGCCGCGTAAATCGGGAAGTTTTGCTGCTGCGCCTGCTTTTCGTCATAGGCTTGCACCTGACGAATAAAGTCGGCCTGACCCGCCAGCAGCGCGCCAATGCGCACGCTGTCTTCCGGCGTGACGATGAATTTAATGCCGTCGAGATTGGCTGGACCTTGCTGGGCGAGATTTTTCGGGCCCCATTGATAATCTTTGCGCGCGGTTAAATCGACTTCGCGCCCGAGTTTCTCATCGCTGACCACAAATGGACCGGAACCGATAATATGACGCGCATCGCCGAGTTGATCGAAACTACGTTGCAGCGTGCTGAGAGAAACTAATCCCGATCCAATCGTTGCTGTACCCTGTAAAAAACCGGGTGACGGTTTTTTGAAATAGAATTTCACCGTCTGAGGATCAATAACTTCACTGCGATCGTAATTATTAATCACTTCGGATACCGGCAGGCGCTGATTTTTATTCCCCAGACCGTAAGTATCAAAGTTTTTGGCTACCGCATTGGCATCTAAGGGCGTGCCATCGGAGAAGGTGACGCCGGGACGAATTTTAAAGGTATATTCGGTTTTATCGGCGTTGCTGCTCCAGCTTTCGGCAATCCAGGGTTCAACTTGTAATGTTTTTGGATTCTGCCACGTCAGTTTATCGGTGATTTGATTCAGAATTCCGCCATTGGGATAAAAGCCACCAGCGGGTGGATAAAGGTTGGTATGCGCTTGTTGTTCGAGATAAACCAGCGTGCCGCCTTTAACCGGCGTATCCGCCGCGTGGGCACTAAAAATCCCTGATAGCAGGGCCAAACTCAACGCCTGCAAGTGAAAATGCTTAGTCATGGTGTTTCCCTTTTTTATCAATAGCCCGACGGGCGGTTTTCATCATTGAATGCCGCACACGGGAGTTGAACCAAGGAATTGCACTAAGCTTTGCCGAAAATAATAAATAGAAGTTTAGATCGCCAATTATGGCGATCTAATTATTGCGGAACATATAT
The DNA here is from genome assembly GCF_056491525.1 of Candidatus Pantoea symbiotica. Taxonomy (NCBI): domain Bacteria; kingdom Pseudomonadati; phylum Pseudomonadota; class Gammaproteobacteria; order Enterobacterales; family Erwiniaceae; genus Pantoea; species Candidatus Pantoea symbiotica. Next base: position 389,076 of record NZ_JBSZHR010000003.1, on the reverse strand, counting down.
TGAGGTCGCCATAAATGGCGACCCTACGGTGATTTTTTCGTAGGGTGCGCATTCATGCGCACCTTTTTACATCACGCCCATTAAACGCGGTAACCACAGCGATATGGCCGGAATATAGGTAATCAGCATCAGCACAATAAACAACATGCCATAGAAAGGCAGCATGGCGCTGACCACTTGCTCAATCTTTTGTTTGCTCACTGCGCTGGCGACAAATAATACCGTGCCGACCGGTGGCGTAATTAAACCGATGCCCAGGTTGGTCAGCATAATCATACCGAAATGCACCGGATCGACGCCCAGCGCGGTGGCCACCGGTAACAGTACCGGGGTTAAAATCAGGATCAGCGGCGCCATGTCCATTAGCGTTCCCACCACCAGCAACAGCAGGTTGATACACATCAAAATCACATATTTGTTGCTGGAGAATTGGGTAAAGGCTTCGGTAATGATGGTGGGTAATTGCATAAAGGTCATCACCGCACCGAAACCGGCCGCGAAGGCAATCAACACCATCACAATGGTTACCGTTTTAATGGTGCGGAATACCAGAATATGCAATTGCGTCCATTTGAAATCACGGTAAATAAACATGGTGACAAAGAACGCCCAGATGCAGGCGATGGCCGCCGATTCTGAAGCAGTGAACACGCCCGAAAGAATCCCGCCGAGAATGATGAAAATGGTGAACAGGCCCCAAAACGCATCGAAGAAGATTTTCAACGCCTGCTTATAAGGGATGCGCTCGCCTTTGGGATAACCACGTTTACGCGCAAAGCCAAGGCACATGACCATCAAACAGAAACCCAACAGCAGGCCGGGAATGATCCCGGCGACAAACAGGGAAGAGATGGTGACAACGCCGCCGGTGGCGAGCGAATAAATCACCGAGTTGTGGCTGGGCGGGGTTAATACTGCTTGTACCGAGCCGCTGGCGGTCACCGCCGCAGCGAAATCACGCGGATAACCTTTCTCCTCCATCTGCGGAATCATCACCGAACCAATCGAGGCGGTATCTGCTACCGAAGATCCCGAAATCGCGCCAAAGAAGGTTGAGGCGACAATATTCACCAGCGACAAACCGCCGCGAATAAAGCCAACGAAAATATAGGCGAAGTTGACCAGCCGCCGGGCAATGCCGCCTTCCGCCATAATCGCGCCAGCCAAAATAAAGAAGGGAATGGTCAGCAGCGAAAACTTATTGATGCCGTTGGTAATCTGAATCACCACCGCTTCCAGCGGTAAGTCGATCCACCATGCGCCGATAAAGGCGCTCAATCCTACGGCGAATGCCACCGGAAAACCCACCAGCAGCAACACCACCAAACTGCCTATCAAAATCAGTGCGTCCATTTTCTTCTCCGCTTAGTGGGTGCCGCCAAGAGTCACGATGGCGCGTTGGCTTTGATCGCCATTAACCAATCGCTCAATCACAAACAACAGCGTAAAGATCGCGCCGACCGGAATAGGCAAATACATTTCGCCGTAGGTCACCACTGGCAATGAAGCCAGCGTTTGCACCCACATCGCTTCACACAGGTTGTAACTGGCGCGGAAAATCACCAGACAGGTGATGATCATCAGCGCATCAGACAACTTCAGCAGCCAGCGCTGATTCGCCGGCGAGAGCCGGTCAGTCATCATCGACACACAAATATGCGTACCCGCGCGGAACCCGACTGGCGCACCAATAAAGGTAAAGATGATCATGCAAATGATGGCGACCGGTTCTGGCCAGGATAACGCGTCGTTCAGCACATAGCGTGAGAAAATCCCGATGGGAATCACCGTTACCATGATTAACAAGGCAACGGCGGCAATCGCCATGCACAGCAAATAAAGCCCATCCATCAGACGAGAATATGCAGTCATAATGTTTACCTGGTTAAAACGCCACGCAGGCACGTGGCGTGGGGAGGATTACTTCACATCAGCAATTTGTTTCATCAAATCCTGATATTTGCCGCCAAACTGATCGCGCACCGGCTGCGTGGCTTTCATGAAGGTTTCACGGTCGGTTTCCTGGAAGGTGACGCCACCGGCTTTCATCTTCTCGATAGATTGTTGGGTGTAGGTTGCCCAAAGCTGGCGTTCTTCCTCCTGCGCCTCTTTGCCTAATTTCTTCAGCAACGCCTGGTCATCCGCAGAGAGACGATTCCATAACGGTTTGGAGTAGAGAATCATTTCAGGCTGAATGAAGTGGCCGGTGAGGGTGTAGTACTTGGCGACGGGCATATAGTTGTGGGCGACAAAGGTGGGCGGGTTGTTTTCAGTGCCATCCACCACGCCGGTTTGCATGGCGCTAAACACTTCGCTCACGCCCATCGCGACCGGATTCGCCCCCATCGCTTTCAAGGTCGCCAACGAGATCGCACTGTTTTGCACGCGGATTTTCATGCCCTTAAGATCTTCGGGTTTGGCGATCGGTTTTTTGGTGATCATGTTGCGCACACCGGCGTCGGTCCAGCCGAGGAAAATCATGCGGGCGTTGGGATCGTTATCGAATTTCTCGACGATATTTTTCCCGATATCACCATCCAGCACCTTGTGCATATGATCCTCATCGCGGAAAACATATGGCAAGGTTAATACGCTGGTTTCTGGCGCGATGCTGGTGACCGGTGCCAGCGACACGCGAATCATATCAATCGCGCCTAGTTGCACCTGCTGCAGGGTTTGGTCTTCATCACCCAATACGCCACCGGCGTAAACTTTCATTTCTAACCGCCCGTCAGTGGCTTTTTTCAGCTTCTCGCCCATGTGTTCAAGTGCCACCACGGTGGGATAACCCGCTGGTTGTACTTCGGCTACTTTGATGACTTTAGCGGACGCCACAGCAGGGCAAAACGCTGCCGCAGAGGATAACGAAACTACCAGAAGTAATTTTTTAAACGTCATGCTTTTTCTCCAGCTAAGGGGGAGGCAGGAAGGTGCGGCGCATTGATTTTGTCGAGAGGTGCCGCGTGGTGCCAGCATAGAGAAAATAGTGGCTGGAAAAATAAGGGAATTGCGATTGGATGAATTGCGTCACATTTTGAAACGATGTTTTAATAATTTTATATTGAATATCACATTTTCAAAACATCGCCGCAACAATCCATATTAAGCGGGGATAATTGTGTGTTTTCAAAGGAGTTTAAACCAAACGGTCCAATCTATCTCCCTGATATGCATAAAGTAAATATAGATACGACAATATCATGTTTTACGAACCCGCCTTCTGCGCCACACACTACTCGCCATATTCATGACGAAAAGGATAAGGCGCATGTCATACCGACTGAGTTTGCTGGATAAATCGCCGATTGCTGATGGAGAGACAGCCAGCCACGCGCTTCACCGCACATTACAGCTGGCGCAGCAGGCGGAAAGCTGGGGTTATCACCGCTTCTGGTTGGCGGAACACCACAATAGCGATCGTCTGGCGAGCCCGTCGCCGGAACTGCTGATCGCCTGGATCATCGGCCAGACGCAACATATTCGCGTCGGCTCCGGCGGCGTGATGCTGCAACACTACAGCCCTTACAAAGTGGCGGAAAACTTCAACCTGCTGGCGTCATTAGCGCCGGGACGTATCGACGTCGGCGTCGGCAAAGCACCGGGCGGTTTGCCGCTCTCGACGCGTGCGCTGCAGCTTGGCGTGCATCTGCAGGAGAAAGGCAGCTTCGCCGAGCAGTTGACGTTGCTGGATAGCTGGCTGCAAGTGCCGCCGGTGGGCGATGAAGAGATTCTGCGCGCCACGCCGCAGCCGCCGCGTCCGGCTAATCGTTTCCTGCTGGGTGCCAGTGAAGAGAGCGCCAAACTGGCGGCGGAACTCGGCTGGCAACTGGTGTTCGCTGCACATCACAACGGCGATCCGCAATTAATGGAAAAAGTGCTTAACAGCTATCGCCAGCACAGCAACGGCCAGCGCGCGCTGGTGGCGGTGCAAGTGGTGGTGGCAGATTCTCCGGCGGAAGCCGATCTGCTGGTGGATAACCTGCGCGTGTATCACGTCAGCGTGAAAGATGGCCCAAGCGTGAATGTCGGTAGCGTCGAACAGGCCGAACGCTACGTGCGTCAGGGCGGTTACAGCGATTACGTGATTGAACCGCGCACGCCATCGCTGCTGAAAGGCACCGCCGCGCAGGTGCATGCCAAGCTGGATGCGCTGCATCAGCATTTCGGCATTGAAGAGTTTGTGATTGATACGCCGGTGGCTGAAGAGCAGGCGCGCGTGAAATCACTCGAACTGCTGGCCACTCATCGTTTAGTCACGGCTTGATTTGCTGCTTACGGAGGCAGGTATGACGCAATTTAGCGAACATCAGCTGATTGACTGGCGACGTGAGCTGCACAGCTGGCCGGAGTTATCCGGTCGCGAAGTCGAAACCACCGCTCGCCTGCGTCGCTGGTTACAGGACGCCGGTTTGCGTCTGCTGGATTATCCGCTGGAAACCGGCGTGATCGTGGAAGTGGGGCGCGGCGACACGCTGATTGCACTGCGCGCGGATATCGATGCGCTGCCGATTCATGAAGCCACCGGACTGGCTTACCGTTCACGTAATAGCGGCGTGATGCACGCCTGCGGTCATGACGTTCACAGCGCCGTAATGCTGGGCGCAGCCTTGCAGCTGAAAGCCGTTGAAGATCAATTGCCGGGACGCATCCGCATTCTTTTCCAACCGGCGGAAGAGAACGCCACCGGCGCACGTCAGTTGATCAATGCGGGCGTACTGGACGGTGTGCAGGCGATTTTCGGTATGCACAATGAACCCGGTTTGCCGACCGGCACCTTCGCCACCCGCGGCGGCGCGTTTTACGCCAATGCGGATAAGTTTATCGTGCGCGTCTCCGGCAAAGGGGCGCACGCCGCGCATCCGGAAGAGGGCGTGGACAGTATTGTGGTCGCCAGCCAGATCATTCAGGCGCTGCAATCGCTCACCAGCCGCAGCTTCAACACGCTGGACAGCTTGGTGCTCAGCGTTACGCGCATCGACGCCGGAAAAACCTGGAACGTGCTGCCCGGCGAGGCCGAATTTGGCGGCACGGTGCGCACCCATGACAAACAGGTGCGCGCAGAGCTGGAACAGCGCGCCCGCACGCTGGTCGAGAACATCGCCGCCGCCAACGGTGCCAGCGCCTCTTTTAGCTGGCATCCCGGTCCGCCGGTGCTGGAGAACGATGCGCGTTGGGCGCAGTTTGCCAGCAACGTGGCGCAGCAGGCGGGCTACCGCGTGCAGACCGCTGAGCTGCACCTCGGCGGCGAAGATTTCGCTTACTACTTACAGCAGATCCCCGGCGCGTTTGTCAGCATTGGCAGCGCAAGCGAATTTGGTCTGCATCATGGCGGCTTCAACCCCGATGAAGCGCTGATTGCCCCCGCTGCACACTACTTTACGCAACTGGCTCAGCAAGCGTTGCAGCACCTCAATGCGCGATGTCGTGACGCCATTCTGAACTAGCTCGATTCACTGATTTCATTTCGATTCTGCACGGCGACACGATGTCGCCGTCAGGCTGCGCTTTGGCAAAAGAGAGAACATTATGACTGCAAGACAACTGCGTTTGGGCACCATTCTGCATGGCGCATCCGGCAATATGTCCGCGTGGCGTCATCCGGCGGCGCTGGCGGATGCCAGCATCAATTTTGATTACGCCAAACATATTGCGCGCAAGGCGGAAGCGGGCAAGCTGGATTTCCTGTTTGTTGCCGATGGCCTATTCATCAACGAAAAATCGATTCCCCACTTCCTCAATCGCTTCGAACCGCTGACCTTGCTGTCGGCGCTGGCGGGCGTTACCGAGCATCTCGGTTTGGTCGGCACGGTTTCCACCTCGTATAGCGAACCGTTTACCGTGGCACGTCAGTTTGCCAGCCTCGATCATCTGAGCGGCGGTCGTGCAGGCTGGAACGTAGTGACTTCGCCGCTGGAAGGATCGGCGAAGAACTTCTCGCGCCAGCAGCACCCAGAACACGCGCTGCGCTATCGCATCGCCGACGAGTATCTGCAAGTGGTGAAAGGGCTGTGGGATTCGTGGGAAGGCGATGCTTTCGTGCGTAATAAACAGAGCGGCCAGTTCTTTGATCCCGAGAAGCTGCACACGCTGAATCACCACGGCGATTTTTTCCAGGTGCAAGGACCGCTGAATATCGAACGCACGCCGCAAGGTCGTCCGGTGGTGTTCCAGGCGGGCGCATCGGAAGATGGCCGCAAGCTGGCCACTAAACATGCTGACGCCATCTTTACCCATCAGCCGACGCGCGAAGAAGCGCAGGAATTCTACCGCGATGTGAAAAAACAGCTGGTAGCGAATGGCCGCGAGCCGGGCGATCTGCACATTTTCCAGGGCGTTGGCGTGATTGTGGGCGACAGTGCAGAAGATGTGGAGCAGCAGTATCAAACCACCGCCGCGCTGGTTTCCATCAAAGATGCGCTCAACTATCTCGGTCGCTTCTTTGATCATCACGACTTCGCACAATATCCGCTCGATGAGCCGTTCCCGGCACTCGGCGATATCGGTCAAAACAGCTTCCGCAGCACCACCGATGAAATCAAGCGCAAGGCGCGCGAGCACGGCCACACGCTGCGTCAGGCAGCGCTGGAAGCCGCCACGCCGCGTCCGCTGTTTCACGGTACGCCAGAGCAGGTGGCCGACGGTTTGCAGCTGTGGTTTGAGAGCGAAGCGACCGATGGCTTCATCATTCAGGGCGGCACGCCAGATACCTTCGAACGCTTTGTCGATCGCGTGGTACCGATTCTGCAAGCGCGCGGGTTAACCCGCAGCGAATATCCCGGCACCACGCTGCGCGCCAGCTTTGGTCTGAAAGATCCGGTTAACCAATACACACAAAAATAAAACACGAGAATAAACGCTATGCAGAAAAAATCCCTTATCGCGCTGCTGTTGCTAGGCATGAGCAGCGCTGTATTCGCCGAAGATGTGGCGGTGAACGGTCAGAACGTCAGTGTTGAAGCCAACAAAACGCCGATCAATACCGCGAAGAATGCTGCCGCAGTAGCACAGATCCCAGCCGGACATCGCTTCGCCGTGCCGGGCTCATTCACCGTGGCGGTGGCCGCGCTGAATTCGCCGCCATTAACCGTATTCAGTGATGACAACAAAACCCTGCTCGGCAGCGAAGTGGATATCGCCCGCTTAGTCGCCGACAGCCTGGGTTTGAAACTCAACGTGGTGCCAACCTCGTGGGAAGACTGGCCGCTGGGCGTGGCTTCAGGCAAATACGATGCGGCGATCAGTAACGTGACTGTTACCAAAGAGCGCAAAGAGCGCTTCGATTTCGCCACCTATCGCAAAGATTCACTCGGCTTTTACGTCAAATCCAGCAGCCCAATTAAGGCGATCACCAAAGCGGAAGATATTGCCGGACTGCGCATTATCGTCGGCTCTGGCACCAATCAGGAATCGATCCTGCTGGCCTGGGATAAAGAGAATCAGGCCAAAGGATTGAAGCCGTTTACGCCGGTATATACCAAAGACGATGCGGCACAAACGCTGGCGCTGCAGTCCGGTCGCGCCGACGCCTTTTTTGGTCCGAACGTGATTGGCGCATGGAAAGCGGCGCTGACTAAGCAGACGCGTTTGGTTGGCAGTGTTGATGGTGGCTGGCCGAAAGCGGCGCACATCGCGGTGACGGTGAAGAAAGATGGCGGCCTGGTGCAGCCGATCAACACCGCGCTGAATGGCGTAATCAAAAACGGCGATTACGACAAGGTGCTGAAGCGTTGGGGTGAAGGCGTTGAGCGTATCGACAGTTCAGAGATCAATCCGGCCGGATTGGGCGATTAAGGAGGCCGCATGAGCGAGCAACTGTTCCGCGAAGTGTCACCGGAAGCGCCTGAGCTGCAGCCGATTTTGACCGGACTATTTGGTGAATACGCCGCGCGCTACGGCGCGTTCTTTACCAACCAAAAAGAGGTTGAGCTGACCGAATGGTATTTGCCGCCGCGCGGGCTGTTTATCGTGCTGGAGCGTGACGGCGAGATCATCGCGATGGGCGCGTACAAACCTTATGACGCGGTGACCGCTGAGTTTAAACGCATCTGGACGCGCAGCGATCTACGACGTCAGGGATTGGCGCTGCTGATTCTGCAGGAACTGGAGCGTCGCGCGCTGCGTGCGGGCTATCAACGCGTGTTTCTCACCACCGGTTTCCGCCAGCCGGAAGCGGTGAAGTTGTATATCGGCCACGGTTATCAGCCGCAGTTTGCGCTGCTGGAGGATATGGAAGTCTATAGCCAGCCGCCACACGATGGACGCTTGCGCTTCCTGAAAGTGATCGATGTGCATAGCGTGGCGCAGGCCAGCTAAGGAGTTGTTATGAGTAATGAACCACAACGTTTAACCGTGGTGCCGGCGCGTTATCCGGCACGTACCGTCGGCGCGATTGTCGCGCTGTTTATTCTGGCCAGTGTGATTGATTCTGTTGCCTTTAATCCGCGCTGGGAATGGGGCGTGTTCGCCAAATGGTTTTTTGATCCGGTGATCCTCAGCGGTTTGGGGCAAACGCTGTTGCTGACGCTGTTTGGCACCATCCTTAGCCTGATTTTCGGCGGTTTGCTGGCGCTGGCGCGCCTCTCGTCATCCTGGCTGCTGAGTACGCTGGCGTTCGGCTATATCTGGCTGTTCCGCTCGCTGCCGCTGATTGTGGTGCTGATCATCCTCTACAACTTCTCGTATTTATACGACACGCTGTCGCTTGGTATTCCGTTTACCGCGCTGTCGTGGGGCCACTTCCAGACCATCAATGTGCTCGGCCAGTTCCCGGCAGCTGTGATTGGTTTGACGCTGGTGCAGAGCGCTTATAGCGCCGAAATCATTCGCGGCGGCTTTTTGGGTGTCGATCATGGGCAGTTTGAAGCAGCATCGGCGTTGGGATTATCCTCCACGCGTCGCACCTTCCGCATCATTCTGCCGCAGGCGCTGCGCGCGATTATTCCCACCACCTTCAATGAAATCATCAGCCTCGCCAAAGGAACCTCGATGGTATACGTGCTGGCGATGCCGGAACTGTTTTACACCATCCAGATGATCTACAACCGCACGCAGCAGGTGATTCCGCTGCTGATGGTTGGTGCGGCCTGGTATCTGATCATCACCACCGTATTGTCACTGCTGCAGCACAGCGTTGAGCGCTGGCTGGCGCGCAGTGTCACCCGTGAACCGCAGCCGTCGCGCTGGCGTCAATGGCGTAATCGCAGCGCCAAACCTGCAACCGAGGAGCTTTCCCATGTCCGAAGCCATTGATTACCGCAATCTGCATAGCGCTGGCGCCATCAGCATCACCGGCGTGAGCAAGTCGTTCGGCAAACTTAAAGCGCTGGATGATGTGTCGCTGGAGCTGGAACCGGGATCGGTGACGGTGATTCTCGGGCCATCCGGCTCGGGTAAATCGACGCTGCTGCGCACCATCAATCATCTGGAGCGCGTCGATGAAGGCTATATCCAGATCGATGGCGATTACATCGGTTATCAGCAGCGCGGCGATAAGCTGTATGAGCTGAAAGAGAAGGCGATTCTGCGTCAGCGCATCAACGTTGGCTACGTGTTCCAGAACTTCAATCTGTTTCCGCATCTGACGGTGCTGGATAACCTGATTGAAGCGCCAATTGCGCATCGTCAGTTGTCACGCCGCGAAGCGATTGATCGTGCTGGTGAGCTGCTGGATGTGGTGGGTTTGCGTCACAAAGCCGATGCCTGGCCGCGCCACCTGTCGGGCGGTCAGCAACAGCGCATCGCCATTGCGCGAGCCTTGATGCTCAATCCACGTGTGATGCTGTTTGATGAACCAACATCAGCGCTCGATCCCGAGCTGGTGGGCGAAGTGCTGGATGTGATCAAAAAGCTGGCGCGTTCCGGCACCACCTTGGTAATCGTTACACACGAAGTCGGTTTTGCGCGTGAAGTAGCGGATAACGTGGTGTTTATGGTCGATGGCCGCATCGTCGAGCAGGGCAGCAGCCATCAGGTATTGAATCAGCCGCGCCACGAGCGCACCAAACGTTTTCTGGCACGGGTACTTTAATGGAACGAGTAATTATTACGGCGTTATTGACAGTGATGTTAGGCGCGCCAGCCATCGCAGCAGAAACGCTGGATGCCAAAAATAACGAAACGCCAATCAATATTGCAGCGAATCCACAGGCTATCGCGAAAATTCCGGCGGGTTTTCATTTCGTGAATCCGGGCTATTTAACCGTAGCCACCACGTCGATGAATTCGCCGCCAATCGGGTTGTGGGCGTCGGATAATAAAACGCTGATTGGCAGCGATCCGGATATTGCACGTTTGCTGGCGGACAGTTTGGGCTTAAAACTGAAACTGGTGCCAGCTGCCTGGGAAGATTGGCCGCTGGGCATCACCGCCGGACGTTATGACGTGGCGATGTTCAATATTGCCGTCACCGAAGAGCGTAAAAAGAAGTTCGATTTCGCCACCTATCGTGCGGATAACCATGCATTTGCGGTGAAAACCAACAGCGCGATCACCGCGATAAAAGGCCGCGAAGATGTGGCAGGTAAGCGCATTATCGTCGGATCAGGCACCAATCAGGAGCGGATTTTACTCAGCTGGGATGAGAAGAACCGCGCGCAGGGCTTAGCGCCGGTGCAGCCGATCTACCTCAATGATGATGCGGCAGCCACGCTGGCACTGCTTTCCGGGCGTGCCGATGCCTCGTTTGGTCCGCAGGCGATGGCAGCCTGGAAAGTTGCTTCGCGCGGGCAAACCAGAATCGTCGGCCACGGCCCGTTCCGCGCATGGGTGGCGGTGACCACTAAAAAAGGCAATGGATTGGATGTGGCGCTGCAGCAGGCGATTAATGGTGCGATTGCCAGCGGCGAGTACAAACAAGTGTTAGCCCGTTGGGGCGAACAGGAAGAGGCGGTGGAAACCTCGCAGGTCAATCCGCCAGGGATTGTTTATCAGTGATTTTCTAATACGCTTAATTTTGCGAGAAAGCTCACGATGTAATAGTTGTGAGCTTTTTTATTTCATTGGGTTTTAGGTTGGCTCACATTTATTTGTAGGTGGATTATTACTGGCTCTGTTAATTAATTGTCTTCTTTGTTTTTTTGACAATTATTTTAAATTTCTTATTCAAATCACTAATGTTTGTGAAAAAAACCAGTGCTAAGATGTTCACGGTCTTGGGCGAGTGCGGTGTTTAACGTTTACCATTGCAAAAGGGAATTTGATTGTATGGCCTACCGTCGACCTGCATTATCCAATCAAAAATGGAAACGATTGGGGTGAAATAATGTTAGCTGAACCGTTAAATAAGAGTGTTATCAATTATGCGTGCCGTCAACGTAAACGCAAGCAGGGCGGACAACCACCGAGCGGAGGTAAAGGAATGCAAGAGCGTGTTAAAAGGCTGGAAGACAATGTGACCGAATTGGTCTCTGACGTGGCGGTGATTAAGTCAAACTATGCCACGAAACAGGATGTCGAGGCGGTCAAAGCGGATGTGGCGGTAATCAAGTCAAATTATGCGACTAAGGAGGATGTGGCTGCGGTAAAAGCCGATGTGGCGGTGATCAAGTCCAATTACGCCACTAAGGAGGATGTTGCGGCGATAAAGGTCGATTTGTATAAAGCGATGATCACACAAACCAAATGGATGGTGACAACCCAGTTTGTAACCTTAGGCGCGGGACTTTCTCTTGCGAAACTGCTGTTTTAAATTGTATGTGCTGGAACGGTCGCCATGAATGGCGACCCTACAAATATATAACGCGGTTTTTGTAGGGTGCGCATTCATGCGCACCTGGTCGCCATAAATGGCGATCATGCGAATATATGTTGTGGTTTTCGTTGGGTGCGCATTTATGCGCACCTGGTCACCATAAATGGCGACCCTACAAAGCTGGGTTATATTTTCGCTTTTTTAATCCATACCAGCGCATCTGCAACCGGCAGCGGACGGGCGAAATGGTAGCCCTGAAACAGATGACAGCCTTTATCGCGCAGGTAGGTGAAATACTCCTCACTCTCAATGCCTTCGGCGAGCACATTCAGTCCCATTTCACGCGATAACTCGATGGTTTTCTGCACCACAATCGCCGATGATTCATTTTTAAAAATCTGCATGATTAACGATTTATCGATCTTAATATCATTAATAGCAAAATCACTGATCGACTTAAGCGATGAATAGCCGACGCCAAAGTCATCAATCGCCCATTTAACACCCAATTGACTAAAATGGCTGATCACCTCGCCAATGCGCTTTTGATCATAGACAAAGGTAGTTTCAGTAATTTCAAACTTGAGACGTTCCGGACGGATTTTATAATGCGACAGCGTTAGCAAGGTATCCTGAGTGAAATCGCGGTGTATCAACTGCAGCGGACTGATGTTAATGGAAAAGGCCAAATCACCGAGATATTGACCGCGATCCCATTCGGCGATTTGCTGCAAGGCGCGTTCCATCACCCATTTGCCAATCTCTATTATCAAACCGCTTTTCTCGGCAACAGGAATAAACACTTCTGGCGAGATAAAGCCTTTAGAGGGATGCTTCCAGCGTAGCAAGGCTTCAAATCCGATCAGTTTTTTATTGTTGTCCACCTGTGGCTGGTAATAGAGTTCCAGCTGATTTTTTTCGATGGCTTGCGAAAGTTCGCGTTTGATTAAATCGGTTTCGGAGTAGTTGCCACGCAGTGTGAATGCCGTCAACAAGAGTGCGATCATCGGCACAGCGCAGTTAACGATATAAAAGCCGGACTCATGCGGAATATTGAGCTGAAAGGCGCTATGTTGCCATGTTAATCCAGTCGAGATAAAAAAGAGATAAACCGCCAGGCAGATTAACGGGAATATTTTACTTAAGTAAGTGGTTTGCTGGCGCAATACCAATGCCGAACCCACGGTTAACGCCACCAAATAATTGTACTCGGAGTGTTTCTCTACCGCATGACCATTATCCAGCAGGAAAAGCAGCATTATGATCAGTAACAAAGCATGGACGATGATGTAGAGATGTTTGTTCAGCCGGTTACTGAAAGCCGCTACGACATTATAAAACCCTATCGCGGTGCTCAGGCAATATAAGGCTGTAACACCAATTTCTCCCCTAATGAAATTAGTCGCTACCATATAAAAACCCGCCAGGATGCTGGAAAATCCAGCAATGAGCAGCGTTAAGCGTAATTTTTTCTCTGGATTATCACCCTGCAAAATGAAGGGCAAATCTCTTAGCATGGAATATCTGGAATTAAAATAAGAGATCATCTGAGGTTCTCATTTTTCTTTGTCATATTTTTCAAATAGCGGCGCATAATTATTTTAGATTCATGGCTGGTGAAAGTCATAGTTTTGTTTACTTAAATAATTGATTGTTCCTACCCAGTTCCCGGTATGCACGTTAGAATCAACTACCAACGGAGAGGCTTTTACCGAGCTTAAACCCACTTTCAACGTACTGATTGCAATGAAAATACGATTCCTGTCTGCCAACGAGCTAAAGCTGGCCGAGGTGCGTACCATCCTTGAGCCGGTCGGTGTCGAAGTGCTGCCTATCGCACGCCGTATTGAAGAGATTCAGACTGAAAATGAGGTCGAACTGGTGCGCGACAAGCTCACCAAAGCGTTCTCGATTATTGGTCGTCCGCTGTTTGTCGAACACACCGGGCTCTATCTGGATGGCCTGAACGGCTTACCTGCCGGGCTGACGCGCATCTTCTGGAGCCGCTTGAATGCCGAGCGCTTCACTAAACTGGTGAACGGTCTCGATAGCCCATGCGTCACGGCGAAAACCGTGCTCGGCTATTGTGACGGGCAAAAAATGTATCAGTTCGAAGGCGAACTGCGTGGCACCATCGCCACCGAGCCGGCCGGTCCACGTGAATTTCAGTGGGACTGCGTGTTTATCCCGGAAGGGCACACGCAGACCTTCGCCGAAATGGGCGAGCTGAAGAATGAGATTTCGATGCGTCGCCTGGCACTGGATCGCTTCGCTACCTTTTTGAAAACATCGCGGGGATTGGCATGAAACCCGAGCTAAAACGCGCCTACGATGCCGGTAAATTAATCCTGTTTGCCGGTGCGGGCATTTCGCGCAATCTTGGCCTGCCGGAATGGCATGAGCTGATTGCGCATCTGGCTAAAGAACTGGGCTACGACCCGAAAATCTTCAACACCTACGGTACGCATTTGTCGCTGGCGGAGTATTACAAACAGCGTAAAGGCTCGCTGGGACCGCTGCGCAGCTGGATGGATCGTGAATGGCATCGTCCGGATATCGACGTGCGCAGTTCTGAAATTCACACCATGATCACGCAAGGCAACTTCTCGCGCATCTATACCACCAATTACGATCGCTGGCTGGAGATGGCGCATGAGGCGCACAACGTGCCTTACAGCAAAGTGGCGAACGCAGCAGATTTGGTATCGTTGACCGAAGATAAGCGCCATATCATCAAGCTACATGGTGATTTCGACGACGATACCTCCATCGTGCTGGATGAAAGCAGCTACTTTGAACGCCTCTATTTTGATTCGCCGCTGGATATCAAACTCACGCACGACGTGATGGGCAACTCGGTGTTGTTTGTGGGCTACAGCATCAGTGATTTCAACATCCGTCTGTTATTCTACCGCCTGACAAAAATGTGGGGCCGCACCGGATTGGCCACTGCTCGTCCCAAATCGTACCTGTTCACTAACCGTAATAATCCGGTGGCGAAAGAGGTGTTGGGGCAGTGGGGCATTGAGATGATCGTCTCGGAAGAGGACGATCCGCGCAAAGCGTTGGCGCTGTTCCTGGAAGAATTACTGGCTTAAGGGCAGAAAGTCATTGCCTGGAAAAGTTTGATCAGAATATACTGTATATAAATACAGTTAACCGAGGTGCATCATGGCAGTCGAAACCAAATATGTTGTAGTCAGAAAGGGTGAAGAAAAGATGACGTTTGCCAATAAAAAAGACGCGGATGCCTGGGACAAAATGCTTGATATGGCAGACGCCTTCACCGATTGGCTGCAGCAGCATCAGCCAGAACTGGGTGAAGCGCAGGCCGAAGCATTGGGTCTGCTGTTGGCTGAACAGAAAGATGCGGTGCAGCATATTCTGCGCACCAGCAAGTTGCCGGATATCGTAAAGGAAGAAGAGGTTGAGGCAGCGCCTGAAGCTTCTGCGGAAACCGAAGCTCCAGCGCCGGAAAAGAAAGTTCGCGCGGTTAAAGCAGCGTAAGAGGTTTTGTAGGGTGCGCATTTATGCGCACCTGGTTACACATCAAAGTTTAATTTGATACCGTGTACTACGCCCGCCGCCCGGTAATTTATCCAGACACCCTTTCGCCAGCAATTCAGTCAGATGTCGCGTAGCCGTGGCTTTACTCACTTTCGCCACTTTTTGATACTGACCTGCGCTGATGCCTTCACTAAATCCCTGTTCTCCGCCATCCAGTAAGCGATTCAGCACGCGGGTTTGTTCCGCACTCAACTCGGCCGCGTTATGCATCAACCAGAAGCGCGCTTTATTTTGCGTGCGTGTGACGGTTTCCAGTGCCTGTTCAAGACTGTCATTCAGCACATCACAAAACCACAGCAACCAATCGGTTACGTCCATTGCACCGCGCTGCGTCTCCTGCAGAATGCGGTAATAATCCGCGCGACGTGCCAGAATCGATGCGGACATGGCATACAAACGGATGCTCTGGCTATCAGCCTGCGCCAGCGCCAAATCGGTGAGGGCGCGAGTGATACGTCCATTACCGTCATCAAACGGGTGCAGCGTAACGAACCACAAGTGGCACAACGCGGCGCGCAACAGCGGATCGAGCAGCGGATCCTCGCGGCTGTGATTAAACCAGGCGATAAATTCCTCCAGCTGTGCTTCCAGCCCAGCGCGTGGCGGCGCCTCAAAATGTACCGTTGGGCGATCGATACGGCCTGAAACCACCTGCATTGGCTCATCGCCGCGCAGCGTGCCCACATTCAGCCGCTTGATGGTCCATTCACTTTCGGGAAACAGCCAGCGATGCCACTGACATAAACGCGCCAACGTCAATTCCTGATCGCGTTGCGTTATGGCATCCAGCATCATGGTTGCCAAACCCTCTGAACGTTCGGAAACCGGGTAAGGCTGATCGAGCGAAACGCCTAAACGGCGGGCAAGCGAAGATCTCACCGACTGCGCGTTGACGCGCTCATCTTCAATCGCTGAGGAAGAGAGGATATTGCTGAGCAGCGTATCCAGCGTTTGTTGCTCGCTGTTATCTTGCACGCTGGCACGGCCCAGCAACACGCCGCGCTGCTGCTGCAACTGGCGCAGGCGCGGAAGTAATTTTTCATCCTGCCAGCGAAACTGCGGCCAATCGGGCTGTTGCCAAATCCACATCATAAGCTCACTCCTGAATTGCATGAGCTGAATAGGATTGATATTCGGCTCATGTAGTGAGCTGAATAATAGCCTCTAATCGGCTCAATGACCAGAAGGGAGCGGGCGCTGACCTAAAGCCGGTCGCCATGAATGGCGACCCTACGGAGTTTAGTGTATCGCCATCAAGTTCCCTCGCCGCGCGCCGATAGAGTGTTCAAAGGGATGTACGCGCACAGGGAGTGGTTCTGATTACCGAAAAGTGTCAACTCCAGGAGCGCCATAATGGCCAAACACGCATCACCTAAGAAAAAAATGAGCACCCGCACACAGATGCTGCTGACGGGCGCCTTAACCATCACGCTCGGCTTTGCCGTGACCATCGGCGTGCTTAGCTGGCAATCCAGTAATGAACAAAAGTCGCTGGCTGAAAACTACCTGCAGCAGATAGCGCAAAGCCAGGCGCTGCAAATTCAGCATCAACTCAGCTATGCGCGCGATGTGGCGCACAACCTTGGACACAGCCTAATCGCGTTGCCAGCGGCAGGGATTCAGGATCGTAAAGTCGCCGATAAGTTGATGGAATCGGCGCTGCGTGATAATCCCGATTATCTGTCGATCTCGGTGATCTTCGAAGAGAACGCCTTCGACGGACGCGACGCGGAGTTTGCCACCCAACCCAATGCGGCACCGAAAGGTCGTTACGCGTTCTTTGTCGATCGCGATCAAGCCGGCAAATTCAACATGCATCCGCTGACCTCAATCTTCACGCCGGGTCAGGGCGATTACTATCTACTGCCGCAAAAAAGCCAGAAAGACATGCTGATCGAGCCATACAGCTACGCTTACAACGGTGTGCCGACGCTGCTGACCTCGGTGGCTGCACCGATTGTCAGCCAGGGCAAATTGTGGGGCGTAGTGACGTCCGACATTTCACTGGCGTCGCTGCAGGAGAAGGTCAACAAAATCAAACCGTGGGAAGGCAGCGGCTATGCAATGTTGCTCTCCAGCGCGGGCAATGTGGTTTCTTATCCGGATAAAAGCCAGACCAGCAAGCCGTGGAAAGGCGATACCAACAATTTCAGCAGCAGCGTGATGGAGCATCATGATGCGTTGCTGGGTGAAGATGTGTTGGTGACGTGGCAGCCGGTGGTAATTGGTAACAGCGATCAGAAATGGTATCTCGGCGTGGTTGCGCCGGTCAGCCAGGTGATGGCTGCCGCACATCGTCAACTGATCAACGCGGTGATCCTGATGATCATCAGCATTCTGGTGGTGTGTACGCTGCTTGGCATGCTGTTCAGCCGCAAGGTGCTGAAGCCGATTGGTGGCGAACCGCTGGAAGCTGCAACTATCGCGCTGGCCGTCGCTGATGGCAAACTTGATAACGTCATCACGCTGAAAGGGCGAGATAACAGCAGCTTGTTCTACGCGCTGCATACCATGCAAAACCAACTGCGCGATATCGTGGGACAGATTCAGGATGCCAGTTCGTCGGTGCGTCAGGGCGCGGGGGAAATCGCCAGCGGCAACCTCAATCTTGCCTCGCGTACCGAGCAGCAAGCCGCCGCGCTGGAGCAAACGGCTGCCAGCATGGAGCAGATCACCGCCACGGTGAAACACAACGCCACCAACGCGCATCAGGCAACAACGTTGACCGACAATGCCACGCATATCGCCAGCCGCGGTGAAACGCTGGTGGGCGAAGTGGTGCAAACCATGGCGCAGATCGACGATAGCGCGAAGAAGATTGGTGACATCACCGCCATCATCAACAGCATCGCCTTCCAGACCAATATTCTGGCGCTTAACGCCGCAGTAGAAGCGGCGCGTGCCGGGGAACAAGGGCGCGGCTTTGCTGTGGTGGCGTCGGAAGTGCGTAATCTGGCCCAGCGCAGCGCCAATGCGGTGAAAGATATCGGTGCGCTGATTGAGGAATCTACGCAGCGCGTCGGCAGCGGCGTGCAGCTGGTGCAGGATGCCGGCAGAACCATGCAGGAGATGACGCAGGCGGTGAATTCAGTGCGCACCATCATCGGTGAAATTGTGATTGCGTCCGATGAGCAGGCGCGCGGCATTAGCCAGGTGACCATCGCGGTGAACGAGATGGACAGCACCACGCAGCAGAACGCCGCGCTGGTGCAGGAGATGTCTGCCGCCGCCAGTTCGCTGGAAGATCAGGCCTCGCAACTGGCGAACACGGTTGGCCGGTTCCAACTGAGCTAAGTATGAACGGCTGATTTATTCGATAGTCGGCTGCCCATCCACCATGTCATCAGCGCTGCGCAGGCGATCACGCCTAACACGGCAAAGGTCACATGATAGGAGTAGGCAGCCGCAATATTTCCAGCCAGCGCTGGGCTCATTGCCGCGCCGATCCCCTGCATCAGCATGATAAAACCCTGTCCCGCGTTGGTATGTCCGCTCCCTTGCAAGATTTTGACAATGTAGCCGGGGATCGCCACGCCGAGCAGACCTGCCGCCATCCCATCCAGTATCTGCACCGGAACCATCGAAAACGTGCTGTCAAACAGGGAGGCAATCAGCGCACGCACCGGTAACACCAACAGTGCCAAAGTGATTAACTTTGTATACCCGAAACGCGAGGCATGGCGTGCGGCATAGAGCGCCATCGGGATCATGACGCACTGAGAAATCACCACCGTTGCGGCCGCGTAAAGTCCAGGGCTGATTTCAGCACTGTGCGCTGAGGCAACGCGCAAACTTAACATCGGCAACAGCGCTGCGTTGCCCAGATGAAACAGCAGCAGGGTTAACGCGGTAATGATCAACGCCGGGTGGCGAACAACATGACTGAGGCGCGGAAGGGTATCGCCGGATGAAGCGCTTGTCATACCGCGCGCGGCAACGTCATCAATCTCTTCACTGCGAATGAACAGCACAGCCAGCGCAGCACACAGCGCCATGGTTGTCATCAGCACAAACACCGCGCCGGTTCCCCAGTACCACACCGCAGCGCCAGCAATGATGGCAGCGGTCATGTTTCCGCCATGATTGAAGGCTTCATTTTTCCCCATTTGCTGACCAAAACCGTCCGGGCCGGTTAAACCCAGAGTAATGCCGGTCAGTACAGGCGCAATGAGCGCCGCTGAGAGGTCAGTGACAATCTGCGACAAAACGGTGATCCAGGCTTGATCGAAATACCAGAGCAGCAAAGTGGCGCAAGTGATCAGCATTGAACCGGCAAGCAGCAGCGATCGTTTATGGCGCGTAGCGTCAGTTGCCAGGCCGGCCGGAAGCGTAGCGACAAGCCCGGCGAGGCCACCGGCGGTCATCACCCAGCCGATATCGCCCGCATTCCAGTGACGTTCGGTGAGAAAGATGCCGAGGAAGGGGCCGAGCCCGTCCCGAACGTCAGCCATAAAAAAGTTAACCAGACACAAAGCCTGAAGCGAACGCAGTGGCATATGAATTCTCATCGATTCAATGGGAAGGAAACGATCATAATCATGGCAGGAAAACAGCACTTTGCCTGCGGTTAATCGCTCTGGGTGGTGCCAAACCGCTGCCGATACTGGCCGGGTGTAACGCCGGTGAGTTTGCGGAATATTTTGCGGAAGGCAGAAGGATCGCCGTAGCCGATTTCCCAGGCGATCTGATCAACCGAACGATTGCTGAGTTCCAGCGCGTCACGCGCTTTCATAATGCGTACCTGCTGCACATAATCCGTTGGCCGCAGGCCGGTCGCTTTCTGGAAGTGGCGCAGAAAGGTACGTGGCGTCATGCTCGCCAGCGCTGACATGCTCTCAATGCTGTGCTGTTCAGCAAAATGAGCGTGCAGATGATGTTGTGCGCGCAGAATCAGGCTGTCGCCGTGATCGAAATTGGGGATAAACGCGGAGTAGGTGCTTTGCTCGCGGCGCGGCGGATCGATCAACAAAAAGCGCGAAGTCGCCAGCATGGTGCCGGTGCCAAGCACTTTTTCAATCAGCGTTAAACCCAAATCGGTCCACGCCAGAATGCCGCCAGCGGTAATAATATCGCCGTCGTCGATCACCATATTTTCCACCGCGACATTCACCGCAGGAAAACGCTCCGACAATGCTTGCGCAAAGGCCCAGTGCGTAGTGGCGCGACGGTGATCGATCAGTCCGGTTTCTGCCAGCACAAAAGCACCGGCGCAAACCGAACAGAGCGTTACGCCTTGATCATAAAGCGCGCTCATCCAGTTGGCGGGCACCTTCATTGGCACCATTTTTGCCGGTTGCACCAGGCTTGGCGGCGCAATCACGTGGCTCAAACGATGTGGCGTATCGGGATGGCTATCCCAGACACAGGCCATTTTGTCGCTCTGCGCATCGATCTGCCAATGCGACACCCGGATCGTCCGTTTGCTCGCCTCTCCGGAAATCGCTTCCGCCCATTCCGCAGCAATCCTGAACATATCGGTTAAGCCATAAATCGCCGCAAGCTGGCAATCGGGATAGATCACCAGGCCAATCTCCGCCACAACGTTGTCTTCAGCAATTTTCATGATTTGTCACTTACAGCCCTTAATGTGTCATATTTGACAATATTAGCCGCTGCCGCTTTCCATGACAATAAGCCCATCGAACGCAAACAATCACATACAGAGGACATTCTCATGAGCAACGGCATCATTACTACTCAAGACGGCACCCGCATTTTCTACAAAGACTGGGGCCCGAAAAATGCCCAACCGGTGGTGTTTCATCACGGCTGGCCGTTAAGCGCCGATGACTGGGACAACCAAATGTTGTTCTTCCTGGCGCAAGGTTATCGCGTTATCGCCCACGACCGTCGCGGTCATGGCCGTTCCGATCAGACCGATAGCGGCAATGATATGAACACTTACGCCGCCGACGTGGCAGAACTGGCTAAAGCGCTGGACCTGCGCAACGCTATCCATATCGGTCACTCAACCGGTGGCGGTGAAGTGGCGCGTTATGTAGCACACGCTGAGCCAGGCCGCGTGGCGAAGGCGGTGTTGATGGGCGCAGTGCCGCCAATCATGCTGCAAACCGCCGCCAATCCGGAAGGTTTGCCGAAATCGGTGTTTGACGGTTTCCGCTCGGCGCTGGCAGCCAACCGCGCGCAGTTCTTCATCGATGTGCCTGCGGGTCCGTTTTATGGCTTCAATCGTCCGGGTGCGAAAGTTAGTCGGGGCTTGATCGATAACTGGTGGCGTCAGGGCATGGCGGGTGGCGCGAAGGCGCAATACGACTGTATTACGGCCTTCTCGGAAACTGATTTTACCGAGGATTTGAAAGCGATCACGGTGCCGGTGCTGGTGCTGCACGGGGAAGACGATCAGGTAGTGCCGATTGATGATTCGGCGCATAAGGCGATTAAGCTGCTTAAGCATGGCACGCTGAAAACCTATCCAGGTTTGTCGCACGGCATGTTTGCGACGCATCCTGAGCTGATTAACCCTGATTTGCTGGCGTTTGCGAAAGCGTAGGATGTGCACCTGGTCGCCATGAATGGCGACCCTACGACAAACGCGTTATTTTTCGGTATGCGGCGGGTGTAATGCCGGTTACCCGGCTGAACACCCGCCGCATCACGTCAGCGCCGGAAAATCCGCACTCTAATGCCAGCGTTTTTGCCGGCAGCGATTTCTGCTCCAGCAGCTGTTTCGCTTTGGCCACGCGCTCACGCTCCAGCCATTGTCCCGGCGTCATTCCCAACTCATTGCGGAACAGGCGTGTCAGATGCCTTTCACTGATCGCCATATGTTCTGCCATCATCGCCACGGTTTTGATATCCGCCAGATGCGCAATCACCCAACGCTGTAATTCCTGCAACACCGAACGGCCGCTCAACGACGCGCTGTTGCTGCGCATAAAATGCGTCTGATTGACTGGACGACGGAAAAACATCACCAGATGCGCAGCGATCTCAATCGCAACTTCACGTCCAAGATCTTCTTCCACCAGACGCAGCGCTAAATCCAGCCCGGACGTAACGCCCGCAGCGGTGCGCACGCGCCCATCTGCCACACATAACGCATCGGCATCTACGGTTACATCTGGAAAGCGCAAAGCCAGCAAAGCTGCGCTTTCCCAATGCGTGGTCACGCGTTTACCGGCCAGCAATCCGGTACGCGCCAGCAGCAGCGCGCCGCTGCACACCGAGCCAAAACGCTGGCTGCGCTGGCATAAACCGCTCAGCGCATGCAGCAGGGTTTCATCGGCAGCAAAATCTTCTATGCCCGGCGCGCCCGCGATTAGAAAGGTATGCGGCGCATAGTTCTGCGTTTCAGCCAGCAGCAAATCTGCGCTAAGGCGCACGCCGGATGATGCATGAATTTCGCCGCCATTAACCGCAATAATGCGTGGCGTATAAATCTGCCGCTGCAGCAGACGGTTGGCTTCGGCAAACACATCCAGCGGGCCGCAAACGTCGAGTAGCTGCACGCCCGGCACCGCCAGAATCGCTATTTCATGACGCATTCAATTCCTCATGTCGCAAAACATCACAATGTCTTTAATCGTCTGTAATAGTCACTTTAAGACTTTTAGCCTGCGCTTTATGGTGGAAAAAGACAACCAACCGGAGAGAGAAAATGAGTTTGAACATCACTGGCATCCACATCCCGGACAGCAAAATGGCGCGCGAGGCGACAGAGTTTGTGCGCGATACCGAATCAGCGTTGCTGTTTAACCACTCCAGCCGCGTCTATTACTGGGGCGCACTGGCGGGACAGCAGCGTGGACTTAACGTAGATCGCGAGCTGCTGTATATCGGCTGCATGTTCCATGACATTGGTCTGGCGCACGAACACTGCAGCTGCGATAAGCGTTTCGAAGTGGATGGTGCCAATGCCGCGCGGGAATTTCTGCAGGGCTACGGCATCGCGCAAAGCGATATCGACAAGGTGTGGACCGCGATTGCGCTGCATACCACGCCGGGAATCCCAGAGTTTATGGCGCCAGAGATCGCGCTGGTAACCGCTGGCGTGGAGATGGACGTGCTGGGCATCGGCTTTGAGAAGTTTACTGAAGAGGAGATTGGTGGCGTGACAGCAAACTATCCGCGCCCGGCGGCGTTCAAGGAGGAGATTATTCAGGCCTTTTATGATGGCATCCGGCATAAACCGGACACCACTTTTGGCAATGTGAAAGCCGATGTGATTAAGGATAAACAGCCGGATTTCTCACCGCTCAATTTCTGTAGCGTTATCCGTCAGTCTCGCTGGCCGGGCTGAGTGTGGTTTTCGCCCGGCTGTTCTCAGCCGGGAAACCCTGTTTAGCACGCAATGCAATCCCTAACGCGACCAACATCAATAGCAGAATCGCCCACGGAAAAGATTGGGAGCCGACATGTTTAAGCAACATTCCGCCCGTCAAACCGCCGAGGGCGATAGCGCTGTTCCAGGTGACGACATTCATGGAGAGCGCAACATCGGCATATTCACCGGCGGCATCTGCCAGCGCCGTTTGCAGCAGCGTCGCGGCACCGCCGAAGGTGAGTCCCCAAACGGCAATTCCCGCATAGATCACGGCGGGTATTGGCGTACTCAGACCAAAAATCACCGACACCGCAGCAAAGATGGAGAGTGATAGCAGCACAGCCTTGCGCAGATGGGTATCAATGATCTTGCCGGTAATGAATATTCCGCCCAATGCCGCAATGCCAAAGATCAGCAGCACTACATCCACGCGATGCGCCAGACCGGCTGAAGCAATGAACGGCGCGATGTAGGTATAGAGAATGTTATGGGCCAGCATCCAGGTCAGCACCACGCCGAGCACGGCACATACGCCGGGGAGTCGTAATACTGCGCCGAGCGGCATTTTTTGCGTGGCAGATTGGCCGGGATAGTTCGGCACAGCCAGCAAAATCCAGCCAATAAGAATGATAGAAAGTCCGGACATAGCAGCAAAAGTCAGACGCCATCCCAGCAATGATCCCATCCATGTTCCGGCTGGAACACCGAGCGAAAGGGCGATTGGCGTGCCCACCATGGCGAGCGCCAACGCGCGTCCCTGTAGCGATGGAACCACCATTCTCCGCGCATAGCCTGCAATCAGACTCCACGCTAAACCTGCTGAAGCCCCAGCAAAAAATCGCGCTATTAAAATGATGACGACGTCAGAAGAGACGGCGGTGAGGGTGTTAAACAGCAGAAATCCGCACACGGTGCTCAACAGCACAGCCCGGCGCGACCAGCTTCGGGTCAGCAATGTCAGCGGAATCGCGGCCAGCAGTGAACCGGCTGCATAGGCGGTAACCCATTGTCCGGCCAGCGAGGGTGAAATATTGAGTCCCTGACTGATTTGTGGCAGCAAACCAGCGGGTATGGTTTCGGTCAAAATGCAGATAAAACCGGCCATTGCGAGCGCCAAAAGCGCCAGTACCGGCAGCTGTTGGGCTTCTTCATTATTTAATTGTGAATTCATTATTTAACCTGCTTGTGATTTGCAACAGCTTCGTAAAGCACCATGGATATATGTATCGATCGGTATTTATATTGCGGAGGCAAGCTGTGCGTTGTCAATGAATTCTGTATCGATTAGTATAAATAGCGGAGGATGTGATGATGAGAACAGGCAGACCAAGACAATTTGACCGGGATGAAGCGGTAATCAAAGCGATGCACCTTTTCTGGGAAAACGGCTATGAATCAACCTCTCTGGCGCAGCTCAAAGCCTCAATAGGCAACGGCATAACCGCGCCAAGCTTCTATGCCGCGTTTGGATCGAAAGAGGCACTCTTTGCTGAAGCCGTGAACTGTTATTTGCAAACCCATGCGCAGGTCACGGAAGCCTTGTGGGATACCAGCGTGCCCGCCCGCCAGGCGCTGGAAACTGCGCTGCTCAACTCCGCCAGAATGCAGTACGATCCTTCACATCCACGCGGATGTATGGTTGCGCTGAGCGTGATGTCTTCCTGCTCCGATGAAAACCGCCACGTGTTAAAACCGCTTGAAGCATCGCGCATGCGCACCCGTGAAGGGATCAAGGATTGCGTTGAAAGAGGGATCAGCAGCGGTGAATTGCGGGGTGATGAGGAGACGCTTTCCCTGGCGTTGAGCTTCAACAGTTTTATGCTGGGAATCTCGACGCTGGCGCGGGATGACGTTCCTCTCGCCGAAATTGAGCGGGGAATCGCCCAGATGATGAGGTTATGGGATGCCTCGCGGACAACCCCACAACCTTAAACAACGCGTTAAGGTTTGCGCTGCAACGTAATGCGGGTCAACTCCGATGGTCGGCCCAAACGTACCGCCATGCCAGGCCAAAGCGCGGTGCCGTTGTTGACGTAAAGTTGCATGCCATCGACCTGATACAGCCCGGAGACGAAGCCGGCGTTGGGTTTGGCAAACAGTCGGTCAAAGCCAATGATTAGGCCGCCGTGCGTATGGCCGGAGAGTTGCAGATCGATGTTTTTGAGTGCGTTTTGCCGCGCGTTGCGCGGTTGGTGATCGAGCAGGATTACCGGCGCATTTTCCGGCACACCGGCCAGCGTCTTTTCCAGATCGGGGCCGACTGCACCACGTCGTGAAGCTGAGGTATCCGGCATGCCGGCGATCACCAACTCGGCGTTATCGCGCTTAATTACCGTATGGCGATTGAGTAACGGTTCCAGGCCCAGCGATGCCAGATGCGCGGTCCAGCGCTCCTGCTCAAAGAAATATTCGTGATTGCCGGTAATCGCATAAACACCATCGCGGGCATGCAATCCGCGCAGCGGCTCGACGTCCGCGCGCCGATTCTGCAGCGTGCCGTCAATCACATC
Source organism: Candidatus Pantoea symbiotica (assembly GCF_056491525.1). Classification (NCBI taxonomy): domain Bacteria; kingdom Pseudomonadati; phylum Pseudomonadota; class Gammaproteobacteria; order Enterobacterales; family Erwiniaceae; genus Pantoea; species Candidatus Pantoea symbiotica. The sequence goes on along the minus strand of NZ_JBSZHR010000003.1, from coordinate 363,026 downwards.
GCCGGTTACCAAAATCAGATCGACATCCAGCGTCATGGCTTTTTGCACCAGCGCGCGCGTCCATTTTTCATTGAAGAGTTTGGTGATGTGCATATCGGTCAACTGCAACAGTTGATAGCCTTCGAATTCGCGCGGAAGGTTGTCAATCTCAATGGTCACATCTTTGATCGGCGGCACGCGGATAGCCTGATAAACGCCAACCGTGGCAAGAATCAAAGCAAAGGCCGCCGCCACATAACGCACTGCCGGCACGATTTCAAACGGATGACGGAACAACAGCGAAACCAGCGCCACAACATCTATCACAAACTGTGTCAGCGCGAGAAACAGTACGGCGCTGAAACCCCAGTTGAACAGGATGACAATCGCGCGCGGCATTTCTGGTGAGAACATGCTGCCAGAGGTAAAACGGCTCACCAACAGATACTGCGAAGCCAGCAACACCAGTAAAGACAGAATGATTTTTAACAGCAATGGCATGGCTAGCGGGAACAAAAATCGTGCGATCACATACCAGCTCGGTATGCTGAAAATCAGATGAAACATCACTTACTTCCCTGGTCTAAGGGCGCTGATTTAGCGCAAAAAATCAATACGCAGTGTAGCCTTAACTGATTACTATTGTGGCTTCGCACGTGCTTTATTTAGGCGCGATTCACCACGGAGGATGCATGCAACGCCAGCAGCTGTTCGACTACATTAATCAGCACTATCAGGTAGAACCCGATTATCCGTGGAAAAAGCACAGTGAATATGCGGTGCTGCGTCATCCGCGGCACCGTAAGTGGTTTGCATTGGTATTCCCGCTGGAGAGTCACAAACTCGGTTTGCCGGATGGGCCGGTTATCGATGTGATGAACATCAAAGCGCGTCCTGAACTCATTGGATCGCTGCGCCAGCTGCCCGGCGTTTATCCGGCTTACCACATGAATAAAGAGCATTGGCTGAGCATCACGCTGGAGAACGGCTTGCCGGATAGCGAGATTCTCGCGCTGCTCGATGACAGCTTTAGTCTGACGTTTTAGGCTTGCGCGCCAGCAGTACATAAAGCGGTGACATTGGGAACGGTTGCAGCCGCTGTTGCTGTTCAAGCACAAATCCCACTTGTTGTAACTGAAGTGCCAATTCGCCCTCTTGCGTGACACTGTAACCACGCATCATCAATGGCGTGAAGAACGGCAAGATGCGGCGCGCGTCGGCTGGGTTGCAGGGCACTTCAGCATGCGCGCTGATCAATAATCCGCCCGGCCTGAGCTGTTCAAACCATTTCCTGAGCATCGCTTCTCTATCCTCGATGAAATAGAGAAACGAAGAACACCAGATAATATCAACCTGTCGATTTTCCGAGAACTGTGCCAGCGCGCAACAGCGATCGGTTAATCCGGCTCTTTCGATATTGCGCTGTGCCACAGTGGCGGTTTGCGGCAAATCGAGCACCACCGCTGAAAGATGGGGAAAACGCTGCGCCAGTGCGATGGCGATCAATCCCGGCCCGCCGCCCATATCCAGCAACAGCGCCGGACGCTGAAAATCGGCCAATTTATCCGCAATCGCGCAGGCGGTATCGGCGCTGAGCGCGCGTTGCTCCTGCGCAATTTGGTGCAGCGCGGCATCGGCCCAGGCGGTATCGATTTGCAGCGGATCCTGCCAGCCGGGCGCGGCTTGCTGCAATAACTGCGGCAGACGCGTAACAAACTGCTGCAATGTTTGATGACGATAGCGCCACGCAGCGCCGATATAGCGCTCGCCTGCGCGGCACAAGTATTGACGTGCATCAGATGCGACAAAATAGTTTTCTCCTTCACGCGAAAGCAGTTCACTGCTCCACAACAGCCTGAGCAGATGTTCAACCGGCGCGGTTCGCCAGCCGCAATGCTCAGCTACCTGCGCGGCATTGGCGGGAAGGTTGAGGAAATCAAATAGTTGGTTGTCGAATGCCAGCGCAATCGCGCCGTTCAGCGCCTGCTGCGCCAGTAAATCATCGAGAATGGGTAACGGTGAAGACATGGCAGAATCCTGGGTCATTGAGTCAGAACAACAGACTAGCCTTTCACTCAAATGCAATTTATTCTCATTTGTCTGCGATACGGCGGATTAACTCTGCGCGAGGATGATGGGATGCAAAACAGAATGCTGCACTGGCGGCAACATACGCCGCAACTGGGCGATCTGCGCGTGCGCCAGCTGGATTTGGCGCGTGGTATGCGGCTGGTGCAATCAGATTATCGCCCGTTGGCGGCGCTGACCGAATCGTCGCAAGCCGTACATCTCCAGCCGCAGTTGGTGCTGACCTTTGGTCTGAGCGGAGAATCGCGTTTCCGCGCTGGCAGTGGTCACGAAGTTGCCTTTAGCGCCGGACACCTTACCGTCACCAGCTTTCAGCACAGCGCGGGCGAGCGGCTATATCGCGCAGGCGAACGCGTGCAGCAGTTGCGTTTGATTCTTAATGTCGCCAGCGCTAGCCACTATTTTGGCGATGAGCAGGCTGAACGACTGTTCCAGCCGCAGCTTAAACGTCATCTTTTCAGCCGTTTTGGTCACGCCACGGTGGCACAACTTGCGCAGATTAATGACGATCCGTTGATGCTGGAGATTCAGGCGCTAAGCCTGTTGGCGCTGCATCGGCATCAACTACAGCTGCAATGCAGCGATGTGACAAGGTTGCATCCGCATACCGTGCAGCGTCTGGAGCAGGCGCGTGAATGGATGTGCAAACATCTGTCGCAACCCTTTGCTTTATCAACATTAGCCACAGCCGTGGGATTAAGTGATTACCAGTTGAAGAAGGGCTTTCAGCAGCATTTTCGCTGCACGCCAGGCGCGATGCTGTTGCAAATGCGTATGGAGCACGCGCACACCTTGCTGGAGCAAGGATTTCAGGTTGCGCAGGCAGCGTGGCAGGTTGGCTATCAACATCCACGTAATTTCAGCGTGGCGTTCCAGCGCTATTTTGGCCGCCCGGCAAGTGCGATCACCGGGCGGAAAAAGAAGTATTAACGTGATCGACGCGATGGCATCATGCGCACTAAGGTGTTGTCTTTGAACAGATAATGGTGCGCCAGCGCGGCAACGGCGTGAATGCCGATCAGCCAGTAACCATAAGGCGCGAGGGTTTCATGCCAGCCTGCAATCGTGTCGGCAAAATCCGGATCCGGATCGCCGCTTACCGGCATCGGAATGCCGAAAATCCACCAGGTTCGTCCCATATAGAAACGCGACAGAATCCCCAGCGTCGGTAAGACGATGAAAAACACGTAGATCGCCAGATGCATCAGATGCGCCAGGCCGGTTTGCCAATGCGGCGGCTTGGGCACAATCGCCGGGCTGCGATGGCGAAAACGCAGCAGGATGCGTGACAGCATAATTACCAGCACACAACTTCCTGCGCTGAAGTGACCAATGATCATCGCAAAGCCTTGCCACGAACCGCGCGTCGCCAATCCACGAAATTCCATGGTGCAATACGCAGTGACGACCAACAGGAAGGTCAACCAATGAAGAAAAATCTGCGATGGGGCGTATTTATTGCTCATCTCTAGTCCGTAAAAATGCCTGGCGGGACGACTACTTTAAGGGAAAATGTGCTGAATTAATTCATATTTTGACGCATCAGCAACAGCGTTTTTACTTTTCCGCTTCAGTTGCCACCAATAACTGACTTAGCAAGGTTTTCAACTGCGCTTGCTGCGGGGCATCCAGCGTTGCCAGCAGGCTGTTTTGCGTTTGCGTATGCACCAGCAGTGCTTGCTCGATCTTTGCTAAGCCTTCATCGGTGAGCGCCACCAGCATGCTGCGCTTATCCTCGGGATCGGCAACGCGCACAATCGAACCCACTTCTTCCAGCCGATTGAGCCGATTGGTCATTGCGCCCGATGTCACCAGCAACGATTTATACAGCTGCGTCGGCGATAAGCGATAGGGTGCGCCTGCGCGTCGCAGCGTCGCGAGCACATCAAATTCGCCATCGCGAAAGCCAAACGGTGCCAGCGCTTCAGCGCGGGTTTTCGCCAGATGTTTCATGATGCGCAGCATGCGGCCAAAAACCGCCATTGACGACGCATCCAACTCCGGCATCGCGCTGGCCCACTGTTGCACCACAAAATCAACATGATCGGTCAAACGGCTAACTCCTGAGTTTCATGTGAGAAGGTGCGCATGAATGCGCACCCTACGAAAAACGCGCCAATCTTTTGTAGGGTCGCCATTTATGGCGACCGAAAAACGCGCTAATCCTTTGTAGGGTCGCCATTCATGGTGACCGAAAAACGCGCCATTTATGGCGACCACATCGCATCCCAATTTGTTGCTTTGTGCGCATGGGCTATTGCTGCTTCGGAAAGTATCTTAACGTTAAGATACTTTTAATGTGCAAGGAGATGCAAAGTGAATCGTACTTTACCTGCGGTTGGGATGTTTGCCTTACTGGTTTTTATTATCGCACTGAATTTGCGGCCGATTATGGCGGCGATGGGGCCGCTGTTTCCGCTACTGCAGCGCGATGCCCAGCTCAACGCCACGCAGCTTAGCCTGCTCACCACATTGCCGGTGATCATGATGGGATTAGCGGCGTTAGCCGGTCCGCTGCTGTTGCGCCGGCTTGGCGAAGTGCGTGGTATCGCTGCCGGATTGCTGTTGCTGGCGCTGGCGAGCATTGCGCGTGGATTCGAACAATCCGCCACCATGTTAATTATCAGTGCGCTGGTCGCGGGCAGCGGAATAGGTTTAATTCAGGCTTTAATGCCCGCGCAGATCAAACGTCACTTCGGTGCAAAAGCAGGCACGCTAATGGCGCTGTTCACCACCGGGATTATGGCGGGTGCAGCGATTGCCGCCGCCAGCGCCGCGCCGTTAGCCAATGCGCAAGGTTTGGCGTTAACACTGGCGATTCCGGTCGTGCCCGCAATCATCGCGCTGTTGTTGTGGCTGACGATTTCACGCGGCATCGCGCCGATACAAAGCACTCAACCTCCACGTGCCGCTCGCTCAACGCGTGCCTGGCTGTTGATGATCTTCTTTGGCATCGGCACCGGCGCGTACACCTTAGTGCTGGCGTGGCTGCCGCCGTTTTATATGCAGCACGGCTGGCGACCGGAGCAGAGCGGCTACGTGCTGGGCGCGCTGACGCTGACGGAAGTGGCTGCGGGCTTTGTGCTGTCGGCGCTGATCCATCGCTTCCGCGATCGTCGCCGTCCGTTGCTGGTGGTGTTAACCCTGATTCTGCTGGGTTTGATCAGTTTGCTAACGCTGGGCGGCGCGCAGGCATGGCTGCCGACTTTGCTGCTGGGATTGGGCATTGGCGCGCTATTTCCCCTCTCGCTGATCGTTACGCTCGATCACGCGCACACCCCGGAAGAAGCGGGCGCATTGCTATCCTTTGTACAGGGTGGCGGCTACTTGCTGGCGGCGTTGATGCCGCTGATCGCCGGTATCGTGCGCGACCGCGCCGCTTCACTGGATAGCGCGTGGGTAATCATGAGCGTGGGTATTGTGCTGCTGATGGTGATGGCGCTGCGCTTTAAACCGCATAGATAACCGGCATTGTTGCGGCATGAAAAGGTTGTCTCGTTATGTATGTTGTTTTATAACGCTTCGCACGCTCTTCTTTGTTCAACAAAAGGAAATGACTACGTGAACCTGTTCATCTTTTACGTTGGCGGTAATGCCGGAAAATCCAACATCGAAGTGCACGACATCCAATTCGTTGCCGCTGAAAAACCGCAAGACGCCTGGCCCGCATTGCGTGAAGCCTGGTTTGGCGATGCCGATAAAATCCACGTCGATGGCTATGCGCGCGTGACCTGGGCCGATGGTTATCGCGTTTCTCTGTCGGCAGAACCGGCAACGGGCAGTAAAAAGCTTTTCTTTGTCAATGCCGGTGCTTACCATCCTTCGACGCTGGCGGAACTGCATGCGTTCGATCTGTTTGTGGCGGAAAACGTCAAAGAGGCCAAAGCCAAAGGCTTAGCGAACTTGCTGCCCGGCGCAGATCATCAACACAAAGACAATCTCAAAGATGTGGATGATTGTTTGCTGCTTGAGAAGGTGGGCGATCTCTACATCCATCTTACGCCAGACGCCAATGGCGAACCGTTCCGCCCTGAATGGCAAGGTTATCAACCCATTGGATCGTAGGGTCGTCATTTATGACGACCTGGCAAAACAAGGAGCAACTATGTCACCACAAGTGGGAATCGGCGTTTTAATTTTCCGCGGCGGGAAGCTGTTATTAGGACAACGCAAAGGCAGCCACGGCGCGGGCGACTGGTCTGCGCCGGGCGGGCATCTGGAGTTTGGCGAATCGCCGGAGTCTTGCGCACGTCGTGAAGTGCTGGAAGAAACCGGCCTACAGCTTGGTGAACTGCAAAACGGCGCGTTCATTAGCGATGTGTTTCCCGACGTCAACAAGCACTACATCACGCTGCTGATGGTGGCGCAGGATGCTATCGGTGAACCGCAGTTGATGGAGCCTGAAAAGTGCCACGGCTGGCAATGGTTTGCGCCTGAAGATCTGCCGCAACCGCTGTTTGCGCCGCTGCGCACCTGGATTGCACGCGATGGATTGGCGGCGCTAAAAGCATTGGCTACAGCGCGATAATCGCCTCGATCTCAATTTTCAAATCCGGCGAGAAAAGTTGACTGATTTGTACCAGCGAACTGGCGGGCAGATGATCGCCATAATGCTTAAACAGTACGGCGCGTATGGCAGTGATCTCATCAAATGAGGTGATGAAAATCGTCACCTTGATCAGCTTTTCCAGCGAACTCTTTTCCTCAGCCGCGATGGTATGCAACTGCTGGAAAATGGCTTCTGTTTGCGAAGCGATATCGGATTGCTGCGCTGGCGTACCAAAGGCGGTCAGGCCAGAAACATACAAGGTTTCATTGTGCTTTACCGCATGCACGTAAGGCGCTTTGACTTCACCCAATTGCGGATAGTTTTTACGCATCAGCATCTGTTTCTCCTTAAACGATTTTAAGCACCATCACCGTAACTTCTTCATCAGCCATTACGCGCTGCTCCACATCCTGCCAGCCGAAGCGGCGATAAAGCGCTTGTTGATCCGGCGTATACAGCCACAGCGCGGCAATCCCACGCAGACGCGCTTCAGTAATCAAGCGCGTCACCAAAGTACTCGCCAACCCTTTACCGCGATGTTCAGCTGCAGTAATCACTTCGCCGAGCCAAAACTCGCGATCGACGCTATCACCCAATTCGTAATGAATAATGCTGGCGGTGGCCATCAATTCGCCATCGGATGTGGTGGCAACCAGCGTTAGCGTTTTTGCCTCCGCTTGATTGCGCGCCTGCAAACGCTGCTGAATCACCGCCGCATCACGCCAGTTGGGGAAATCCGACCATTCGCGATGCAGCATTTGCGTTACTGCATCAAATAACTGTGGCTGCTGCGCCAGCAGGTTGATGTGCATTTCGAATCCTAAAGGTGGGCGGGCGAGAGTGACAACATAGCGGTTAGCTATTGATATTGCCAAGCAAACGGCGTTCGACAGTAGCGCCAGGCATAATCTGCAGAATACCGTGCTCCAGCATATCGCCCGCTTGTTGCAGTGATTCGAGCGGCATCGCCGGTAAACGTTCCAGCACAAACCACATCTGCGCTTGCTCAATACTGAGACGCGTGCGCACGCCTTGTCGCCAGTTCCAGCGCCGACAGGTTACGCCTGCGTCATCCCGCCATACCACTTCGCCAGGTTCTGGAGATTCATGGCTCAACACGCCTTCTTTATAGACATCGAACGGTTCGCTGCCATCGGCGCGCGTCAGCCGCGGGTTGCCCACGTAAGCGGCCACATTCTCACCGCCGACCGGAATGGCGAAACGAATGCTTACCGCATTGTAGAGATCAACGATCGGATCAATGGCCGCCATATTTCCGTCGCGCTGCACGCGCTTGCGCAGCGCATCTGCCGAGCAAGGCGTACGCTTCGGTTTAGCGCCAAAGCGTTTGAACATCTCAGCCCATTGCATCAGATGTGCTTCTGCCCACGGAAAGTCATCCTGCAACATGTCGCGACACGCTTGCGCTAAGGCTTCTTCACCAACGTGCGGACGCTCCACTGGCGCAGCCTGAACTAAAATGCTGAGCGCGGTAAAGTCAGGCGCTAAGGCAGAAACGGAAGGATCGATTGACGGGCTAAAGGCGAACATAACATAATCCTGTAATGACTAATTTATTCCATGATAGTGACCGATGAAGACGAAAGTCAATAAATTGACCGAAACAGGTTCTGATATCGACTACGTCAGCGCCGCCGTTTCAGCCAGCGTGAAAAGCTTCCGCCAACGGCAAAAACTGTCGCTGGATGAGTTGTCACGCCGTGCGGGCGTCAGTAAAGGCATGTTAGTTGAGATTGAGAAAGGTAGCGCAAATCCCAGTATCGCCATTCTGTGCAAAGTGGCGGCTGCGCTGGGAATATCGGTGGCCGATATTGTGAATGTTACCGCCGATCCGCTCGCGCATCTGGTCGCTGAAGAGGACATTCCGGTGCTGTGGCAAGGCGACAAGGGCGGCACGGCGCGTTTGCTGGCGGGAACCCAAGGGCCGGATATGATCGAGCTGTGGCGTTGGACGATGTTTCCCGGCGAACAGTTTGCCTCGCCGGGCCATCCGCAGCGCACTTACGAACTGATGCATGTCGAGCAGGGCGAACTCACGCTGAAGGTTGATGAACAGCAGTTGCAGGTGCCGCGCGGCAGTTCAGCGGTGGCGAAAACCGCTGCGCCGCACAGTTATGCGAACCTCGGCGAACTGCCGCTGATTTTCACCATGGCAGTCGCCGAAATTCACAGTTAACCCACCTCGTTCGCCAGCGCCACCGCATCTTCACCGGCGGGAATGCGCATCGGAGCATGCGGATCGGTCGCCGCGCGCCACACCGCTTCGGCCACATCCAGCGCTTTGGTGGTTGGTTGCGGCTGCTGCATCGCGCTGAACACGCCATCTAACAGCGGCTGATACGGCTCAAGCTGGGTGTTCTCCATGCGCGGCATGGCGTTCTTGCCAAAATCGGTGGTGGGCGCCAAACCCGGCAGCACCAGACGCACCTTGATATTGAACGGCTGCAACTCCAAAGCCAGCGATTCAGTAAAGGCGTTCACCGCCGCTTTGCTTCCGGTGTAAACCGCCAGCAGCGGCAGCGATTTCAGCGTCACCGTCGAGGTGACGTTGATCACCGTGCCACTTTGCTTCGCGCGAAATTGTGGCAGCACAGCCTGCGTCAGTGCGATGGTACCGAGCGTGTTAGTCTCAAACACGTCGCGCACCGTCGACATCGGCGTGCCTTCCAGAGATGACAGCACGCCAATCCCGGCGTTATTCACCAGCACATCGATATCGCCCGCCGCAGCGACGGCACTTTCGATGCTGGCGGCATCGCTGACGTCCAATGGCAGCAGACGCAGATTTTCCGACGCCGTGAATAAGTCGGCGCGCGGAGTGCGCATGGTGGCGATCACTTTCCAGCCACGTTCCAGAAAATAGAGCGCGGTGGCGTGACCAAAGCCGGAAGAACAGCCGGTGATTAGAATCGTTTTCATCTTTCACTCCTGCATTGCATTGGGGTAGACGATCACTATAGAGTCAACCAACTGGACTCACTACAACGCAAAGTCCAGCTTTCATTTGCAGGAGTCCAAATGATCGATCCCTTAGCGGAAATGGTGTCGCTGCTGCAGCCGCAAGCGGCGTTTTCCAAACGCGCGCGTGCTAATGGCCGCTGGCGCGTGCAGCGCAGTGAAACCGGTCAGCCGTTTTATTGTCTGGTGCTGGAAGGTCGCAGCCAGCTGAAGATGAAAGGGCATGCGCCGATCACGCTGGAGCAGGGCGATTTTGTGTTGATCCCGGCGGCGTGGGAATTTTGCATGACCAGTGCCGAACCGCCCGCCGACGATGCGCCCGAAACCACGCCACAGATGCTCGCGCCCGGCGAATTCTGGATTGGCGATCAACAGCAGCCCGCCGACGTACAAACATTGATTGGCTATTGCCAGTTCGGCGCGCCCGATGCCGGGTTGATTGTCTCGCTGCTGCCGCAGTTTATTCACGTGCGCGGCGAATCGCGCCTGACCACGCTGGTGGAATTGGTGATGGACGAGTGCCGCGCGCAGCGTCCGGCGCGTCACGTGGTGCTGGAACGTTTACTGGAGCTGCTATTAATTGAAGCGCTGCGGTCGATGCCGATCTGCAATGCGTGTCCTGGTGTGATGAGCGGGTTAGCCGACGAACGACTGGCGGCGGCAATCCGCGCGATACATGCCAACCCGGCACACAGCTGGACGGTGGTCGAACTGGCGAAAGCCGCCGCGCTGTCACGTTCATCATTCTTTGTGCGCTTCCGCGAAGCCGTTGGTGTGGCGCCGATGGTCTACCTGCTGACGTGGCGCATGGCGCTGGCGAAAAATCTGCTGCGCGGCAAAAGCATGGCGGTGGCAGAAGTGGCCGAGCGCGTCGGCTATCGATCCGCCAGCGCTTTCAGCGTGGCATTCAGTCGCTACGTTGGCCAACCGCCCGCGTGGTTCGCCGCTGAAGAGGATGTTTAGCGATAAAGTTTCAGATTGCCGGTTAAGCGGGTAATTTTTTTCTTTGGGCCGATCAAACCGATCGCCACCAACTCAATCTGACCGCTGTGCGCGTCAGTAATACGCTCGCCATATTCCTCGTAAGTTTTGCAGGATTGCGCCAGCGCGCTGAACGGCATCGCAAAGATCTCGCTATCCGCGCCGCTGATTTGCTGCAACTCGCGCAGGTAATTGCCGTCAGCTAATAACACCGGCAGCGGCGCGTAGATGACGCCGGGATAATTCACGCCATCCTGGCTTTGCTGATCCGGCCCCACCAAATTTCCTATCAATTTTCCAAAACTAATGCCGATAACGCTTGAAGCGTTCATCGCCAATCCGGCGGGCAGTTGCTGATCAATCACGATGGTGCAGCGATGGGTGTTTGCGTCGAAATCCATGATTCAGGCTTCACTTTGAGTGGGTTATAGGTACGCGCCGCGCATAAATGCGTGCGCCGTAGGGTCGCCATTCATGGCGACATGGCCACATCCGCGCAATGACTCTGTCGGTAATCACCAGACAAAAAGTATGCCGCAACCCCAAAGGAAAGTGCTTTCTGAATACGTTGCAAAAGGAACTGATTAAGGATAAAAAATCCCTTAATCGCCAATCTATGGAAAGGATTATCCACTTATGAGCTTAAGCAAGACAGATATCAAAATCCTTCAGCATTTGCAGCAGGATGCGCGCATCACCAACCAACATCTCGCCGACGAAATTGGCCTCTCCGCATCGCCAACCTGGCGCAAAGTGCGCAAGCTGGAAGAAGACGAAGTGATTCAGGGCTATCGCGCGGTACTTAATCGAAAAAAGATTGGCCTTAATGTGATGGTGTTTGTACGCGTAACTATTGATAGCCACAGCGAAGCCGAAGCGCGCAAATTCGAACAAAAAGTCATGGCACTGGATAATGTGGTTTCCTGTTACAGCATCGGCGGCGATGCGGATTTCTTATTACAGGTGGTGGCCGCGGATATGGATGCGTATGCGGAGTTTGCTATGTCGGTTATTCGCAGATTGCCGGGCATAAAGGAGATGCAGAGTATGTTTGTGTTGAAGGAGATAAAGGGATTGGCGGCTTGGCCTTTGAATTAAAATAAATAATACGTGTTTTATAAGCTTGTGGGCAAGGCTATAAAATGCAATAAAATAATCACTAAATTTTAATGTGTATTTTAATGCGATCAAGTAACATTAATAATGTTGTTAACATTTACTATTAGATTATGTTATAATAGCTCTTTAATTTTTTATGTTGCAGAATTTTAATTATGATTTTATCGATTAAGTCTCATTTATCTGAATTCATTGCTAAAGGAATTATTAGCAATGTTAATAAGCGTGAAGTTGAGAACTCTGAAGGAGTGGGTATTGATCTGTCCGCTCGGGCAGTTTATTTGATCGGTGATGAAATTGCTTTCTTAGGCAAAGAGTTTAGAAAAACACCATCTTCAAAAGAATTGCGTCCCAGTAAAGATGGTGTTTTTGAGTTGCAATCAGGAATGTCGTATCTAGTTGAAACTGTTGAGGTCTTTAACTTACCAGAAGAGATTAGCTGCCAATTTTTCCCAAGAAGCACTCTCTTTCGAAGTGGGGTCATATTTCAATCCAGCATTCTTTCTCATGGATATGTGGGGCCAATGCTTTTTAATTTGACTAATTTTGGAAAAAAACCTTTCTTTCTTGAAAAGCATGCTCGCTTTTCAACAGCTGTATTTTATTCTGTAAAGGGTAATTCAAATCCTTATGCCGGCCAATGGAATGGTGGTCGAGTGTCGCAAAATAAGAGCGAGAGACAAATATAAATGAGCGTTATTCACTTGAAAGATAGAGTAACTAGTAATAATGGAGTTTTTGAGAAAAATAAAAAGTCTTATAATAGTAAGTTATATCTTTGCTATGATGATGAGAAAAATAAAAAAGACAAAACTGAAATTCCAATTGATGAGTTTTCATTGGATTTAACTTTGGGTAATTCATGGAATGAGAATTACTCATATAATGATAAGGGCCTGTTTTTAATAGAAAATGAACATATTACGATAGCACCTAGGACATCTGTTGTTGTTACCGTTAAAGAATCTATGAAAATACCCAACAACTGGTTTGGGATGGTTATGTCTACTGGAAGCATTTTCCTACAGGATGGTATTCAATCACCAAGCGCCAAAATTGAACCTGGTTATTCTGGAGTTCTAAAGTTGAGGCTGGTAAATTACTCTACAAAAAAAGTAGAGTTAAAGAAAGGACAGAAAATTGCTTCAGCCATTTTTTTTCAAACCGCTCATACACCAGATTTTATAGAAGCCACAAACTCAGAAAGTACAAATATGCCTAAAAAAGGCCGTATTAAAAGGATGTGGAATATATGTAAACAACAATGGGTGTCATATGGCCCAAGTTTTGTTATGATGCTCATCGCATTATTATCACTCGTTTTTACTGGTTATGGCGTATTTCATAAAGAAAAACCTATAGAAAATTCTGCACTGCAGTTGAAAAGTGGCATTAAGGGAGATAATGATAATGTTGATAATTGATGATAATCTTAAGTCACTTGTTACCGAGGAATCTATTTGTGCCAATAAAAATTTAGTTGAAACTTTTTGCTTACAAGTCAGACTTTCAAATAATATTTATAAATTAAGAGATCTGGCTGAAGGGCAAGATAAAATAATACGTTATGGCTACTCTAATGACGATATCGACGACTTATATTGTTTTGATGAAGATTCCCATAAAAAAAGCAGCATTACTCTTAAACCTGGTGAGCAGATACTTGCATGTAGCCATGACCGTTACAAATTGCCGAATGACGTATTTGGATTAATACAAACCAAAGGAAGTTTAGCTAGACTTTTTGTACAGATAACATGCAACGATGGACAAATTGAACCAGGTTTTGAAGGACATATAACCTTAGAAATAGTTAATCTATCTAAATACTGTATTGAAATACCTTTTTTTAGTAAGATTGGTCAGTTATATTTATTTGGTTGCTCAATGAAGACTAGTTCCCCATATTCTGGAAGGTATGCTAATTCTGAATTTCCTACAATTCCAAACTTTGATGGATATGAGAACTAAATAGATTAAATGAGTCTTTTCTTCAAGCAGAGACTCATTTTAGGTCTTATGATAATCAATGAAAATTTCAGTCTTAAGAAACTTTTCTAACTACTTCTATGTAAGGTTAGGATTGTTTTAGCACCATCATTAATATTGCACTTTTTAGCTAAATTCCTAAATCCTCTCTCCCATCTCACAATTCCTTAACTCAAACTGGACGTTTCCCAGACAAAGCGTCGATACTCATTTCATCCGATTTCAAACATTAAAAACCTGAAACAAAATAATTCAATTACTTAAACAAACCTAAAGCGCAGCGGTAATAAACCGTGCGCGTTTTGTCTTTTCTCTGCATGAGGAAAACAACGTGTTTAAATTAAATCCGGTGTTACTAAGCCTTGTGGCCGCGCAAGGCGTAATGTTCCCTGTGTTGCCGACAACGGCTGCGATATTAAGACCTTACACGCCTGAAGTGAATGACAATAAAGTTGGCGCTTATTGTCTTTGCAATGGCAGCACGCAAACCCTAAGCGGATTGCCGCGCTTTACACCCGGTGAAAGTGGCGTGGGCAGCGTTACGATTGGCGAGTTGCGGTCGATTGGCCGTATTATCAATGATAACGTCATTGGTGCGGAACGATTACAAATTGGGCCGCAGAATTACACCATTGGCATTCTCGATCCCAATTATCATATCTATAACAATTATCAGGTGTTTAATAGCGCGGAACTGGTTGATTTACCTTCGGTTAATCTCGAAACCGTCGTACCAGATTATTTTGATGTTAATGACAAACAATATATCGATGCGCGTGTTGCGTCAGTCAGCAACGGAACCTTGAACGTCGATATTGGTAAACACGATGCCGCAATCAATTCCTTCAGTAATAGCTGGTCAATGGCAGCGAAGCAAAGCCAGTTATTTACCGCCAGTAAGAAAGGGAATTTGAACTGGAATTCTAACAACCGCATCACCTTTACCGCGGGCACCACGCCGTATGGTGGCGATCGTTTAGCTTATGATGTCGACAACGTGGTGGAATATGCCGGTGAATTTAGCGTGGGCACTTACGATGGTGGCACCACACAATTCAACGTCACTAATCTCTACGAATTGCGCAAATACAATGACTGGCTGATTGGTCAACTCTCCAACGGCAACATCATTACCGAAAACTACAACACCGAATTTAATAAAGCTTTTAAACTGCGCGATGGCCGCGTGGTGTATCGCATGAGCACCAACAATTACGATGATGAAGTGGCGTTGCCGATATTCGATCAAGTGGTACTCAGCGCTGATGGGCCAAAAGCGACAGTCAAAATCAATCGTGGCAAAACGCTCGAAGTGGTGAACAGCGATAGCGCGGTAATGCGCGCCAGCAACGGCGCGAAAGCGATTATCAACGGCAAGCTTTCCAGCACCGGTTCGGGTTTGGAATTACTACAGGGCGCGCGTGGATTTAATAACGGCGTCATCAACAGTGGCTTCCTTAACAACGCTGATGGCAAAGGCGTGGATCTCAGCACTATCGGCAACGGCGGAACCGCGGTTAGCGCCGCGTATGGCAGCAAATTTATCAATCGTGGCGTGATCAATCTGCAACCCGGTGCTGGATACAGCGCGGGCATCACCACCTACAACAGCAAGGTAGTCAATCACGGTAATATCAATGTCGGCGTCAGTGACGTTTCCAACGGTGGCTCAGCGTCTGGCGTGATGCCGAGCAGCGATGGGCAAGGTAGCTTTGTGAACGCCAAAGACGGCACGATTTACATCGGACGTTCACCGCAAAATCGCAAAAATGATGCCACGCAAGATGTCGCGGTCAACATGAGCGGCGGCGTCAACGGCATCTCGCAACTGCTTGATTCCAGCGCCATCAATAACGGCCATATTGTTATCGGCTCCAAAGTACAAAATGCCACGGGCATGCGCGTGGAACTGGCTCCGCACGCGACTACCATCAACAACGGCGTGATTGATATCAACGGCCAGGCGCAGCCCAATCCGGCAGAAAACGTTGGCATGTTGGTGCTCGATTCCGGCAGCCTTAGCAACAAAGTGATCAATGCCGGAGCCATCAATGTGAATGGCTTCAACAGCACCGGTCTTAAAGTCATCGCACGTGATGGCAATGATTCCGAGGCATATTCCAGCGGTGCGATTAACGTTCTCGGCGATGGCGATCGCTACGGAACATCCTATAACACGGCGGTTTGGGTGAAGGGCGATCCCGGCGGCACCGCCTACGCCAATCTTACCGGGCCGATTCGCCTCGGCGGCACCAACGGGATTGGTATTCGCGCGGAAGGCAGTGCCGCCATTGATGTCAGCGCCAATTCAATTCCCGTTTCCGTGCCCAGCTCAAGTCTGTTCACCGGACGACAAATCAGTTTCTACGCCATTGGTCCCAACGCCAGAATCAATTTACCCGCCAACGGCAGTTATCTCTCATCGGTTTACGGCGGCACGATTTTCCGCGTTGAGGATGGCGCAGACTTCGATGGCACAGGCCGCACGCTGTCGATGACCAACAGCTTCGCCACCGGCGTGTACGGCAGCGGCCAGTATACTGACGTGAATACTAATGGCGGCAGGTTCAATATTTCTGGCATGTATGCGCGCGGTATTGAAATTACCGATGGTGCGCAAGCCACCATTGATGCCAACGCGCGCATCAAATTGATTGGCGTCGGCGCGACGGCCGCTATTGCTGACGGCAACAAATACACGCTGCAAGGCGAAGCGATCAATCCAGCAACCCAGTTCAATCCCGATACGTTGTTGGTCAACCATGCGCCACTGAGCGGTGTTGCCAACGATCAGGAAGCGCTGATCGTCAAAAATCAGGCGCAACTGATTAACACCGGCGACATCACTTTAGGCGGGAGAAACACCACCGGGATTCGGGCGGAATCTGGCGCGTTCGCCTTTAACCGTGGCGTAATTACCGTGACAGGCAACAGTACCGGCCTATATGCCAATGGCGATCCGCAATACGGTGATGGGCAAAGCTTGACGCAGGTATTCAACAACGGTTTGTTGAACGTTTATAGCGTCGATGGCATGAACTTGTTCACCAGCAAAGGTGTGGTGGCCTTTAATGAGCTGGCGCGGATCTACCAAAGCGGCACTATCAACCTTTACGGCCCTAACGCGATGGCAGGATCGGTATTTGCTGGCGGCTTGTTGGAGTTGGGAGATGGCAATAGCGTGGAGTTTCACGATCCCAACCAATTCGGTTTTCGTGCCGCCGATCCCGGAACGCGCTTGATCACCCACGGCGGCGTTACTCAAGTCGGAGCCGACAATGCGCTGTTGTATGAGATCGTTAATGGTGCGAGGCTGGATGCCGCAACGCCGGGCAGCGTCGCGCTATATGGAAACCGCACCACCGGCATCGATGTCAGCGGTCCGGGCGCGTTGGTGTCCAGCACCGATAGTTACTTCACCACGGGCAAAAATGTCACAGTGCTGCGTGCCAGCGACAATGCAAAAGCGTTCATCACCAGTAACATTGCGATGCACGGTGAATTTAGCACGGCGGCAATCGCTAGC
The DNA here is from genome assembly GCF_056491525.1 of Candidatus Pantoea symbiotica. NCBI lineage: Bacteria > Pseudomonadati > Pseudomonadota > Gammaproteobacteria > Enterobacterales > Erwiniaceae > Pantoea > Candidatus Pantoea symbiotica. Next base: position 345,816 of record NZ_JBSZHR010000003.1, on the reverse strand, counting down.
GGCGGCGGAACGCAAGTATCCGTCGCCGCACCGATCACCGGCAGCGCAGACAATATTACCGCGTTTGACGTCAGTTCAGGCGCGCACCTCGTCAATCAGCAGCAAGGCTCGGTGAATTTCACCGGTTACAATAGCACCGGCGCGCGCATCTACAACGGCGGCCATTTGACCAACCGTGGCAGCATCTTCATTGCTTCCGGCATCGGCGTCGATGTCGGCAGCGGCTATAACCAATACGTGCCGATAAAAGGCCGGTTGCAGGTCGATGATGGGATCGCAGCGATACGAGTCGGTAACGCTGGCTGGCTAAATATTGTTGGCGATGGTCAGGACGCAAGCACCATTCAGGCGCGAGGCGGTGCGGATGGAGTGCGACTGGAGCCTGGTGCTCGCGGCTTTGAAGCTAACGACATCACTATTCTCAGCTACAGCAGCGGCAGCGCGATCAACAATATTGCCGAAAGCACCAATATCTCCCTGAAAAACGTGGTGTTGGATGTTTACGGCGGCAATGGTGTGCGTTCAGTGACGTCGTTGGATCCCAACGGTAAAGTGCGCATCAATGTGGCTGGCAACGGCACAGGCTACCTTTTCGAAAATGTCGATGGGGTCAGCACCACCAACAGTCTGGTGCTGGGTAAAGATTACTCGATTGTGGTGTCGGGTGAAGGTACGGGCATTCGCGCTAACACCGACGGAAGAGTGATTTCTCGCGGCGTGATCGACATTCTCGATGCGGATGGCGGCTCGGCGATTGTCACCCGCAATGCCAACCAGGTGATCAATCAGGGAACCATCAGTTCACAAAGTCGCGTGTCGCCGCTGATTGATCTGCGCGGTGGGCAAACGCTGTTCATCAATCAGGGAACCATCAACGCGCCATTCCCGGATCAAGTGGTGGTGGCGGGCGGCGCTGGCAGTAATGTTATCGCATTGCTGGATGGTTCGGTGATCGGTGATGTAAATACCGGCGACGGCAGCGATGAACTGATCGTTACCGGCGGCACGCTGAACGGCAGCCTGACGATGGGCAACGGCGCGGCGAATCAGGCGACGGTGCAGAAAGTTAGCCTGGCCGACACCCGCCACATCACCACCGAAAACGGCGCAGGTAGCACGCTCAATCTGAGTGAGTTAACCGCGCGCGGCGGCTCATTTGCCCGCGATGATGCCAGCAAAGGCACCAACCTCGGCGCGGGCTGGAGCACGCTCAACTTCTTCGCCACCAAATGGACGCTAACCGACAACATCAAACTCGCGCACAGCACCATCAATATCGACGCCGGCAGTACGCTGTATGCTGGCGATAACATCAATCCGCTGCTGCAAGGCGCGACCGATGATTCGCTGGTGGTGAATAACGCCGGTACGCTGGACCTCACTAACGGCGGCAACGCGGCGGCCAATGTTTTAACCATTGATGGCGAACTGGCGTCGGCGGGCGGCAGCCTGAAGCTCAACTCAACCGCCACGCAGAGTGACAACCTGCGCGTAAACGGCAATGTCTCTGGCACCACCTTGATCGAGGATACGCTGGTCGGCGGTCCGCTGCTGGATAGCAATAACGACGGCGTAATTGCCGCCAGTGAAGGTGTGTCGCTGGCGCAGGTCACCGGCAGCGCCAATGCCGCCAGCTTTGCGCTGAAGGGCGGCTATGTGGCGTCGGGTCCGTGGCAATACGGCTTAGCCAGCTTCGCGCCGGGTAATTCCACAGCGGGCACATGGGATTATCGACTCGCTAACACCTTTGTCTGTGAAGACGGTTCGCTGTGCCAGCCGCAAGCGGGCAGCAATCAGCGTGCTGCGCGGCTGGCGGTGACGCCGCAGGTGCCGTCCTACATCTCCGCGCCGGTTGGTTTGGCCTATTACTCGTTGGCGGTGACCGACGATCTGCATAAACGTCTTGGCGAACTGCGTCAGCAGCAAACCGCGCCCGATGTAGTGGGCGGCGAGATGTTTATTCGCTATCTCGGCTCCAATCTGAAATACCAAAGCAATCGCGGTTTGGCCGATTACGGCTACGACTTCGATTTGGATTACAGCGCGGTTCAACTGGGCGGCAACGTGCTGCGCGCCGACGGCCCGCAAGACAGCCTGCGCGGCGGCGTGGCCTATACGCGCGGTAACACGCGGATTCGCCCTCACGCCGCCGACGGTTACAGCTCCACCAGCTTCGACAGCGACAGCATTTCTCTGTACGGCACCTGGCTGCGCGACAGCGGATTCTACCTGGATGGCTCGCTGAGTTGGGGTTGGTATCGCGGAGAAACCGACATTGCACGGCAGAAAGAGGTGGCATCACCGAAAGGTAACGGCTGGACGGCATCGGTTGAATCGGGCTATCCGTTTACCTTCGCCAACGGCGTGCGACTTGAACCGCAGGCGCAAATCACCTGGCTACAGATGAAAATGGACAGCTTCACCGATCGCGATCGCACGCGCGTGTCGTACAACGATTACGATCAAACCATCGGCCGACTCGGCGCGCGTCTGGATCGCACCTGGCTGGACGCCAGCCAGAATGCCTACACGCCGTACCTTCGCGCCAACTACTACAAAGGCTGGGGTGGCACCGCGAAAACTAAAATTGATTCGGCGGATGCGGAAGGCAGCCAAACCTTTGAGAGCGGGAAGTTTGGTCAGATGTGGGATGTTGGCTTAGGCGGCAGCGCCACGCTGAATAAGGACGTTGCGCTGTACGCCGAAGCCGATTACCGCAAAGAGATTGATGGCAACGGCGCCAAAGGCTGGCGCTATAACGCGGGCGTGAGGTGGTCGTTTTAATCTACGCGGTCGCCATCAATGGCGACCGCGTTTATATGGAACTTGCAGCGGCACCATAATCACCACATCAATCTCCAGCAGCAGATCCAGCTCAGCCACTGCTCTATCCTTAAAGGGCAGCTTTCATTTCCATAAATAAGCCACGCACGGATGTATCCAGATAACTGAGATAACTTTCAACAGAAAGCGTTCTTTCTAGCGTGGAGGAGTCAATAAAACGGCTCATTTGCGCGTTAAATTCACGGCTCCTGAGAATATCCGGAAGTTGCTTGATCGCATGCTCAACTAAGCCAGGGTAATTCACCACACCATAATCTTTGATTTTTGCTGTAACGAGTTCAGGAACGAGCTTCGCACCACGTGTGATCAACCAAGCCAGGTCCCAAATATCACGATGACGAATTTTTACCGAGTCTGCAGCTACAGCTCTTCCCTGGTTATCGAGTAGTGAAGTAGGGAAAGCCAATACTTTATCTGCCAGAATTTCATCAAGGGTTTCGGTGTTAACCAGCACTACTGGCATTCCGACTAAAAAATCATAGTTGATTCTAAGCGCGACTAATTCGCGGGTGTAGGCGGGAATGTTGGCGATTTCTAATTTTATTTTCTGGCGTGGCATGGCGGGATTTTCTGGGGCGGTTTCAATGGAGATCCACCATTTTTCCACGCGAACGTGATTTATGCCGTCTTCTCCTACTTTAGCGGGCTTATTGTTTACCACGACATTAAGCCCAAATCGCTCGCCGATTCGCCTCTCAACACAGGCCTTAATTTTTTGCATGCTATCTGCTGAGAAGTCGCTACCACCAGCAAAGTCGAGGTCCTCGCTAAAACGATCTGATCCTCGACATAGCCTTAGCGATGTTCCTCCCTGAAATACAATGTCTTTTAGCAACCCTTCAGCATCAAGCGCTTGAAAAATTTCATAATGAAGTAATTCCTTTTCAACGACCGGGCGCATCTTCGACAGTGAGGCATTAGCCATCGCTAAATCGACGAGTTGATTAAAATCGGTTTTATCAATGATCATGCAATTTCCCCTTCCTGGTATGCTTGCATTGCTTCTTCTTCCACCATATTGGTGTTTCGTCCAACGCGTAACAGATCACGAATTGCTGCAGTTTGGGTGGCGATGCGTAAAGGCCGGCCTTTAGCGACCAGGGTGTTTTTGACAATTTGCGCAACGTTACGTTTGGTATGGGTGAATTCAATTGTGCCAAAAGGCGTATAAATTAAACCACTGGCACCGGTTGTCATTAATGTCATACGATTAATAGGAATCTGAGAAATTACCCCATATTCCGATAACACAGATTCAAGGCTCACATAAGACATGCTTCCCGGACGAAGTGCTTTAGCAATTTCTTCCATCATCCAGCGGTTTCTGGATGAAGCGTTCGGATTCACATACAGGCCACGCGCGACTCGCTGCAGCAACTTATCATCGACCATCCGCTTTAACGATTGCTCCATCGATTTGTCGGATTCAAGTGGGAAGAGCTTCGCGAGATCCTTCTTTGGCAGCACATAAATACCTTTACGGTCCATCTCGGCAAGCTTACTCATCAGCTCGAGTCTTTTCATTAGTTAATCTCAACCCCTCATGTTTAATGGGTTAGCATTAACATAACAGTAGGATGTGAAATAGAGTGAGTCAAGATAAGTTGTTTTCAACCCCTCAAGAATGAGGGGTTAGAGGTGACTTAATTCATGGCGACCACTTCATCATCCATGCGCTTGCTGCGTGCGGCGATCCCTCACCGTGACATACAAAAACGCCAGCACGAACAGCGCCGCGTAGATCACTACAATAGTTGGACCCGGCGCGCTATCGAGGAAGAATGAGGCGTATACGCCGCTGAAACCTGTCACCATCGCAATGCCAATTGCCAGCAACATCACCTGCACGAAACGACGCGCCAGCAGCAAGGCGATAGCGCCGGGCGCGATCAGCATCGAAATCGAAAGAATCACGCCCACCGATTTTAGCGCGGCGACGATGGTTAGCGAGATCAAACACAGCAAGCCGTAATGCATTAATTTACCGTTAATGCCGCAAGCGCGTGCCTGATTGGGATCGAACGCGTGCAGCAATAAATCGCGCCACTTAATGCCAATCAGCAGGCTGACAATCACCGCGATGGCCGCGGTCTGGATGATATCCGCCAGGCTGATGCCCAACATATCGCCGAACAAAATGTGGTCGAGATGTACTTCAGGCTGCAGTTTCAAATACAGCACCAAACCGGCGCCAAACATACCGGAGAAGACGATGCCCATCACCGTGTCGGGTTTGATGCGGCTGTTTTCGCTAATGTAGCCAGTCGCGACGGCACACAGCATCCCGGCGACAAACGCGCCGATGGCGTACGGCAAGCCAATTAGCCAGGCGATGACCACGCCAGGAAACACCGCGTGGCTCATCGCATCACCGAGCAATGACCAACCTTTAAGCACCAGAAACGCCGACAGCATCGCGCACGGCAGCGACAGCACCAAAGTGGTGATCAGCGCCATGTTCATGAATTCGAACTGGAAAGGACTCAACAATAATTCAGCCATTTACGCCGTCCTCCAGAGTCTGACGCGCACGGCGGCGCGCCGCCAGCACGCCATGTTTTGGTGCGAAGACAAAGGCCACTAAAAATACCAGCGTTTGTGCCACCACAATCACGCCGCCGGTCGCGCCATCAAGGAAGTAGCTGCTCCAGGCACCGAGGAAGCTGGTGATGCTGCCAATGGCGACGGCGATCATTAACAGACGCGGGAAACGGTCGGTTAGCAGATAGGCGGTCGCGCCGGGCGTCACCACCAGACAAATCACCATAAACGCGCCGACGGTTTGCAGCGCGGCGACGGTGGACGCAGAGAGAAGGGTAAAGAACAGGATCTTCAGCCGCAGCGTATTCAAACCGAGGGAACGTGCGTGGCTCTCGTCGAAGAAGGTCACCATCAAATCTTTCCACTTCAATAGCAAAATGGTCAGGGTGATAAAGCCAATCGCGCCGAGCTGCCAGATATCGGCGGGCGCAACCGACAAAATATTGCCCAGCACGATGGTTTGAATATTCACAGACGTGGGATTGAGCGACACCAGAAACAGGCCGATGCCGAAAAACGACGAGAAGATCAGGCCGATGATGGCATCTTCTTTTAAGCGCGTGCGCTGATTGAGGAACAGCATGCTGCCCGCCGCCAGCCCGCCGGAAAGAAACGCGCCGAGCGAAAAGGGCAGTCCGAGCATATACGCGCCCGCCACGCCGGGCACAATCGAGTGCGACAGCGCATCGCCAATCAGTGACCAGCCTTTCAGCATCAGAAAGCAGGAGAGAAAGGCGCAAATCGCGCCGACCAGCGCCGCGATCCACATCGCATTCAGCATGTATTGATAGCCAAACGGCTCAATAATCCACGACATGGTTCGCTCCCCGGTCCGGATTTTTGTCTTTCATCAGCTGCATCAGCACCGCGTTACGCTCATGCAGCGCGCCATCAAAAGTCTGCGCCAGATTATCGGCGGTGAAAGTGTCATGCAGCAGGCCGCTCGCCAGCACGGTGTTTTTCACCAGCACGCAGCGATCGCAGAAATCGGGGATGGCGTTGAGATCGTGAGTAGAAACCAGCATGGTGCGGCCTTCGTCGCGCAACTCTTTCAGCAGGGCGATAATCGCGGCTTCGGTTTTGACGTCAACGCCGGTAAACGGCTCGTCCAGCAGGATAATTTGCCCACTTTGCGCCAGCGCGCGTGCCAGAAACACGCGTTTCTTCTGCCCGCCTGACAATTCGCCAATCTGACGATGGCGATAGGCGCTCATTCCCACGCGTTCCAGCGCCTGATCAACGCTCAGTTTATCGGCGGCACGCGGAATACGCAGCATGCCCATATAGCCGTAGCGGCCCATCATCACCACATCTTCCACCAACACCGGGAAGCTCCAGTCCACTTCCTCCGCTTGTGGAACATAGGAAACGATGTTGTGTTTCAGCGCCTTATTGGCCGGCAAACCCGCCAGCGTTACCGCGCCTGAGGAGAGCGGCACAAATCCCATGATCGCTTTGAAAAGCGTGGATTTGCCAGAGCCGTTAACACCAATCAGCGCGGTAATGCTGCCTGCGGGCACGCTAAAAGAGGCTTTGCGCAGCGCCGTGTGGCCGTTGCGATAGGTGACACCGACATTCTCGACGAGTAAACCTGCGGCTGGGTTCATTTCTGGCTTCCTTCTGTGATGCCTTTCACCACGGTTTCAGTGGTGACGCGCAAGAGATCCAGATAGGTCGGCACCGGGCCATCGCTGTTGCTCAGCGAATCGACGTACAACACGCCGCCGTAATGAATGCCGGCTTCACGCGCCACTTGCTGCGCGGGTTTGGCAGAGATGGTGCTTTCACTAAAGATGGCAGGAATTTGATGATCGCGCACCGCATCGATCACTTTACGCACCTGCTGCGGCGTGCCTTGCTGATCGGCGTTTATCGGCCATAAATAGAGCTCTTTCAAACCGAAATCGCGCGCCAGATAAGAGAACGCACCTTCACTGGTCACCAACCAGCGTTTATCGGCGGGCAGCTTGTCGATAGCGGCACGCATCGGCGCGATGGTCTGCTGAATCTGCGCTTTGTAACGCTCGGCGTTGGCCTGATAAATGGCGGCATTGGCGGGATCGTATTTCTGCAACGCGTTACGAATGTTATCGACGTAGATCAGCGCGTTATCCGGTGACATCCACGCATGCGGATTCGGTTTGCCGTTGTACGGGCCTTCAGTAATGCCCATCGGTTCAATGCCTTGCGTCACGGTGACTTGCGGCACATCCTTGAGACGCTGATAAAAACGGCTGAACCACAATTCCAGGTTAAAGCCATTTACCAAAATCAGATTGGCACCCTGCGCGCGACGAATATCGCCTGGCGTGGGTTGGTATTCGTGGATTTCTGCGCCGGTTTTGGTAATCGACGTCACGTCCGCCGCATCACCCGCGACGTTTTTCGCCATATCAGCGATCACCGTAAAAGTGGTCACCACTTTGAGTTTTTCAGCCGCTGACGCGGTAAACGCGCTGAGTGTTAGCAGGATGGCGATCGCAGGCAAAAAGCGTTGAGTGAACATCATCATCTCCAGAGGAATATAGCCAGTGCTATAATATATAGCTGATGCTATCTATATGAGTCATTTTTGTTCACAACGCCAGTATCTAGACGAAAATTTACGAAAGGGGAACGGTAAATAAAGGCAGGATTTTGTAGGGTGCGCATTCATGCGCACCTGGCAGCAATTCACTTTTAGATAGGCAGCGCATCAATCAGCTGGCGTCAAAAATCACATACAACTTGCGCATGGTGTTTTCAATTAACCAGGTGCCTTCGGTATTAGCTTCAAAGAACAACGAATCGCCGGGTTTGAAGTGCAGCGTCTCTTCGCCATCCGGCGTGAAAGAGCCGTTGCCGTTGAGGAAGTGCATGATTTCGGCCTGTTTCACCGAGCGGCGATAGGAACCGACGCCGCATTCGAAGATTCCCGTATCGATATCTTCTTTACCGGGAATCACTTTCTGAATGCCGGATAACCCAATGCTGCCGGTGCCAGGCAAACCTTCTACGCTGCCCCAATCTTCCATCGATGCAATGGCGGCGGGTTGGGTGATTTTTTGGACTTTCATTATTTTCCTCTGAAGTAGGTGTTGTGCGGTTATTTATCCGTGGTCGCCATGAATGGCGACCCTACGGCAACAGTCGCAGGTGGTGGAGACCACGTTGCCCAGCACGCGGCGCAGAAAATCCTGGGTGCGGGGCTCCTGCGGTTTAAGCAGAATGTGGTCGGCGGGGCCTTGTTCGACAATCTGTCCGCTGTGCAGGAAACAGACACGATCGGCGACTTCGCGTGCGAACTGCATTTCATGCGTCACCACAATCATCGTCATGCCTTCACGCGCCAGATTGCGCATCACCTGCAGCACTTCGCCCACCAGTTCCGGATCGAGCGCCGATGTCGGTTCATCAAACAATATCGCTTTCGGTTGCAGCGCCAGCGTGCGGGCAATCGCTACTCGCTGCTGTTGACCGCCGGAAAGTTGCGTCGGCCAGGCGTTGATCTTCTCCGCCAGACCAACCATCGCCAGCAGATCTTTAGCGCGCTTCTCCGCCACATGACGCGGTTCGCCATTGACGTGCATCGGGCCTTCCATCACGTTCTCTAACACGCTGCGATGCGGGAACAGGTTGAAGCGCTGGAACACCATGCCAATCTGCCGACGCAGATCGTTGATGCTTTTGTGTTTGTTGTTGACGCGCTGGCCCAGCACGTTGATGTCGCCGCCTTCATAAGTTTCCAGGCCATTGATGCAGCGCAAAATGGTCGATTTCCCGGAACCCGATGGGCCGATCAAACACACCACTTCGCCTTCGCTGACGTTGAAACTCACGCCTTTCAGCACTTCGACATGACCGAATTTTTTGTGCACATCACGAATCTCAATCATCTCAGGCTCCTTTAATCTGGCGTTTTTCCAGCTGCTTAGTCAGCGCCAGCAACGGCAGGCACAGCACCAGATAAAGCAGCGCCACCAGCGTATACACCGTGGTGTTATCGAAGGTGGACGCGGCAATCAGCTGGCCCTGACGCGTCATCTCGGTGACGGCAATGGTGGAGGCCAGCGCGGAATCTTTCAGCATCATCACCAGCGTGTTGCTGTAAGGCGGCAGGGCGACATGAAACGCCTGCGGCAGCACCACGCGGCGCATCGCTTTCGCGAAACTCATGCCCATTGATCGCGCGGCTTCGAGCTGGCCGCGATCCACCGATTCAATGCCGGCGCGGAAAATCTCAGCGATATAGGTCGAAAAGCAGAAAGCGATACCGATCACGCTGGCCTGAAATGACGAAAGCGTGATGCCAATATCGGGGAAGACGAAATAGATATAAAACAGCACCACAATCATCGGCAGGCCGCGCGTAATATTAATTACAGTCGCAATCGGCCAGGAAATTATTTTCCACGGACACATCTTCGCCGCAGCTAAAATCAGTCCCAATGGCGTGCTGATTATCAGGGACAAAATGGTGATGTAAATCGTCATTTCGGCCCCTTTCAACAGGAAGGGCAGATAAACGTGAATACTACTCCAATCCATGATAATCCCCTGCAGATAAATTTCATTATAATGAATATCCCCGATGGCGAATCACTGTCAATCTTTACCCGCCGAACAGAGATAGCTTTTACTTATTGTCGTCATACGAATAGGCTATAGGTTAAATAACGCTTGTTATCAAAGGGGTTAATCCTGAATTGTGAATTAACGCAGGGTGATTAAATAAAACATTGACAGACACCTGACTAATTTCATTATAGTGAAAATGACGTTCGCCCTTTTCATTTGATTCAGGAGTGAGTTATGTCTGCTAATCGTTCCCGGTTATTATTCACGTGTCTGGCGGCTGCATTTAGCCTCAATGCTCAAGCGGCGGCGCTGACCGCCGGTTCACCGCCTTCCAGTGCGCCAACTACGTTTCTCGATACCCAAAGCGGCAAAATTGAAGGCTTTATGCCGGATGTGGCAGCCGAAGTGGCGAAGCGCCAGCACCTCGATATTAATTACACCGCCATCCCATTCTCCACGCTGATTCAATCGGTGATTGCCGGCAAAATCGACATGATTGTGGCCGGTATGACGCCCACCGAAGAGCGCGCGAAACGCATTACGTTTTCTCAGCCGGTGACCGCGTTTGGCGCGGGTTTGGTGGTGCGTGACGACAACAAAAAGACCTATAACTCATGGCAGGATGTGAAAGGTGACATCGTCGGCACCATGGCGGGCACCGATTACACGCAAAGCCTGATGGCCAGCGGCATCGCCAAAGAGGTGAAGGTGTATGACAGTCCGGCGGATATGACGCGCGATTTATCGCTCGGACGTATTGCGGCAGGCATGAATGATTATCCGATCCTGAAAGCGCAGGAAAAAGCCGGCGGCCTGAAAGGCATGCACGTTATCGACGGTTATAAACCCGAACATGTTTCGCCGATGGCGTTTGGCGTGAAAAAAGGCAACGACCAATTAATGGCGCAGATTAATAGCGCGCTGACTGCGATGAAAGAAGACGGCACTTTGCAAACCATTAAAACCAAATGGGGCATGCCATAACGTCGCTGCGGCATATTTTGCTGTCTCGCACCGGTAATTTCAGCGATAAACACAGTATCAGGGAAATAAACGCGGCGACTGCGCTGTGCGAAATTGGATAAAGTTATCCGCTGGAAGGGTAAAAACCGATGAAGAAAGTGAGTATCAGTGACGAAGCAACGGATGCGCAGGACGCGGATATTGGATCGCGCCTGAAACGGATTCGTAAGGCGCGCAATATGACCATCACTGATTTGGCGCAGCTGGCGAATGTGTCTGCTGGTGCCATCAGCCAGATCGAGCGCAACCTGACTAATCCCACCGTGCGCGTGTTAGAGCAGCTGAGATTAGTGTTGAAAGTGCCGCTTTCAGCGTTCCTGGAAGAGAATCAAACTAACCTGCGCGGCGCGGAACATTATGTGCGTCGCGCCGTTGAGCGGCCGCATTTTAATGTCGGCAAGCGCGGTATCTCCAAGGAGATGCTGTCGCCGTCAGGCGATCACGATTTGCAGTTTATGTTCATCAATGTGCCGCCGGGCGTGCGTTCCGATGAGATGTTGATGGGCAAGGGCGAGAAGGCCGGTTTGGTGATGGAAGGTGAGCTGACGCTGGAGATCGATGGCGACAGCGCCATCTTAACCGCAGGCGACAGCTTCCAGTTCCAGAGCCATTTACCGCACAACATTTTTAACCATAGCGCGAGTGAAGCCAGAGTGTTGTGGATCATGCACATTCCCTCTGAACATCATTTGTGATTTCGTCACCGACGTGGCGTGCAGGACTTAAGACGATGCGCATAAAAATCAATGCAGTAGCAGACAGTGAACGCTTTCCCGAATCCGTCGATGTGATTGTCATTGGCGGCGGCATTATTGGCACGTCGGTGAGTTACGAACTGGCAAAACAGGGCGTTTCCGTGGCGCTGTTTGAAAAGGGCGTGATCGGCGGCGAGCAATCCGGTCGTAACTGGGGCTGGGTGCGCCAGCAGAACCGCGACCTGTACGAGCTGCCGATGGCGATGCGCAGTTTGCAGCGCTGGGACGAGCTGAGCAGCGAAATCGGCCTCGATCTCGGCTTCTCGCGTCAGGGCATTACTTACGGCACGCAGAGCGAAAGCGACTTGGCGCGCTGGGAAGCGTGGGGCAAACAGGCGCAGCAAATTGGCTTCGTCAGCCATCTGATGACCGCGCAAGAGACGCGCGAACGCATCGGCAACAATTCGCCGTGGATTGGCGGCGTGTGGTCGCCCAGCGATGGTCGCGCGGAGCCGTCACTGGCGGCACCGGCAATTGCGACCGGCGCGAAAAACCTCGGCGCATCGATCCAGCAAAACTGCGCGGTACGCGGCCTCGATGTTTCCGGCGGACGCGTGACCGGTGTCTGGACCGAGCGCGGCCTGGTGAAAGCCAATCGCGTGATCTGCTGCGGCGGCGCGTGGAGTTCGCGCTTCTGCAAGCAGTACGGCATCGAACTGCCGAGCGCCAATATCCTGGGTACCGCGTTCAAAACCACGGCGGCACCTGAAGTGATCAAAGGTTGTCTCAGCACCGGCGGGTTGTGTATTCGTCGTCGTCAGGATGGCAGCTATACCGTGGCGCTCTCCGGGCGCGGGCAGATTGACCTCGCACCGCAAAACATCCGTTATGCCACCAAGTTCTATCCGATGTATCGCAGCAAGATCGCTAAGAAGCTGAAGATGCGCATTAATGGCTCGTTCTTCAATGGCCCGGAAGCCGCTGGTTCGTGGTCTAATCAAGGTGTGTCGCCGTTTGAGAAGATCCGCACCCTCGATCCGGCACCGGACAACGGCATTGTGCAGGAAGCGATGCAGGCGCTGGTGCAGCTTTATCCGGAGTTGAACGGCATTAAAGTGGATCACGCTTGGGGCGGCTGGATTGATACCACGCCGGATTTGGTGCCGGTGATTGATGAGATGACCAGCATGCCGGGCTTGTTTATCGCCTCCGGCTTTAGCGGTCACGGTTTTGGTATCGGGCCGGGCGCAGGCTTGCTGTGCGCGCAGATGGTGAATAACAAACCGTTATTCACCGATATGAAGCCGTACAGTCTGGCGCGTTTCGCCAAAGGTCAGGCGATCCGTGAACCGCAGATGATGTAATCACAACCCCGCGACCGTAGGGTCGTCATTTATGACGACCTTTCCGCTGACCGCACGATACTTTTTCCAGGTCGCCATAAATGGCGACCCTACAAATCACACATCTAACCGATGAATCACGTTCACAAACTCATGCACGCCGCTGTTAATTTCCCGCAGGCTGCGTGACAGCACGCTGATTTTATCCTGCTCGGTCACCACAAACTGCTTCACCTCATTGAGCTGCTGCTCCATCTGCGCAATCAAACTGGCGTTGTGTTCCACCACCTGCGTGATCTGTTTGGTGGCGCTGGAGGTGGATGCCGCCAAACGTCTCACTTCGCCTGCCACCACGCTGAATCCGCGTCCCGCTTCACCGGCGCGTGCCGACTCAATCGCCGCATTCAGCGCCAGAATATTGGTTTGTGAGGCAATCAGGTTGATGGTCTCGACCACCTCGCTAATGCTCTTCGCCGAGGCGTTGAGCTCCGCACCAATCGCCGTCGCCGCATTCACCTGCACCGCCACCAATCCAGAGTTGCGGATGGTTTCATCCAGCACCTCATTGGCGTTGTCGGTGATTTGTGAGGTCTCTTCAGAGGTCGTCAGTGCGATGTCGGCTACGCGCTTAGCCGCTTCCACGCGCGCGGTGATATCCGAGGCGATTTTAATCACCTTATAGACCTTGCCATCCGCGTCATAAACCGGGTTATAGCTGGCTTCAAGCCAGATGCGTTCGCCGCTGGCAGTTTTGCGTTCGAAGCGGCCAACAAAGTGTTCACCTTTGGCCATCTTGCGCCAGAAGTCCGGATTTTCGCGGTAGAAGTTATCGAAGCAGAAAATACGATGATGTTGCCCAACAACCGAATCCAACTCATATCCCATGTGCTTGAGGAAGTTATTGTTGGCCGTGAGGATTTGACCATCCGGCGTAAATTCGATTACCGCCATGGAAAGGTCCAGTGCGGTGATCACCGCTTCTTTGTGCTCCAGCTCCTGATGACGTTCTGTAATATCCGAAGCCACCTTGATCACTTTGTAAACATGGCCTTTGTCATCGCTCACCGGGAAATAGGTGGCGCTGAGATAGAAGCGCTGGCCTTGCTTATTGAAGCGCTCAAAAATGCCAGTTACCGATTCACCGGACGCCAGCGTTTGCCAGAAGGCGAGGTAGTTGGAAGATTGGCTGTGTTGCGGGCTGCAGAAGATGCGGTGATGTTTCCCCTGAATTTCATTTAGCTGGTAGCCGGTGGTGGCAAGGAAGAGGTGATTGGCAGTGAGAATCTCGCCGTTGGGCGTAAATTCAATCCATGCCACATGCTGTTTGATCGCATTGATATCTTTAACCACATCGCCACTTTTATAAAACGGCAAGGTAAGACTCGACTTTTTCACACCAAACATGGGAAGCCTCAGGCGATTATTGTGCTGTTGAACGTAAGGCGTGCAGCACCAATCTGCTCACGTTCAGGACGTGTCGCTTAGGCTGCCCGCAGATCCCCTTCGCCGTACACTTCAAAGTGTCTCTGTGCGCCGCAGCGCCGCATGGGGGTATTTAATTAACCGACCTGATGTTTTCAAAAGTACCGATCAGAGCGTAGTCGAACTCTGCATCGTTAGTTATCGGCGGCCTTATTTAAAGGTTTAATTTAAATGCATGTAAAAGAGCTGTTCATAAACTTTGGTTAATTTGCCGCTGCAAACTGGCATAACGCCTCCTTCCTGACTAAACAGTTAAACGTCCTTGATATTTTCCTTACGCATTCCTGATGCGATGTTGCGGGTTCGCTTGATGCGCGGACCTAACCTTTTGCCGGTCAGACGACGTAACTCTGGCCCATCACGGAGTTGATGATGAACAACCACAAATCTGCGCTTTCCGCTGTCGCCATCGCCACACTTAGCGCGTTGTTGACGCCTGCTCCCGCGCTGGCATGGGATAGCCTGACCGTGTTTGGCGATAGCCTGAGTGATAGCGGCAACGTGGGCCGCTTTACCTTCGACGGTGCACAACATCCTTTATATGACGAGATTCTTGCCGCGCATTTAGGCGAGGATTTGCAGCGTTCTACGTTGGGCGGCAGCAATTATGCGCAGGGTGGCGCGGTGTCGGTGCCGAAGCTTGACCCAGATTTAAACACTCAGGATCAACTGGCGGGTTATCTCGCCTCAACCGGCGGTCATGCTGACAGCAACGGTTTGTATATTCACTGGGTCGGCGCCAACGATATCGCTGCAGCCGTCACCAATCCCTTAACCGCCAGTGAAACCATCAGCAACAGCGCCAATCAATCGGTCGCACAGATCAAAACTTTGCTGGATGCCGGTGCGGGAGCGGTGATTGTGCCAACGGTTCCGCAACTCGGTTCAACGCCTTACATGATCCAAACGGTATTGCGCGTGTTGGGCACCGCAGCCACGCCAGCGATGGTGGCGGCGTTTCAGTCGCTGGATAGCGTCACCACGCCAGATAAAGCCGCGCGGCAACAGGCGGTGCAGGATGCGTTTACTCAGGCGGCAGGCGAAGTCTCTTCTGTTCCGGCGGTGCGTGACGCGCTGGCGCAGCAGCTTTACACCGCATGGCAGGAACTCAGCGAGCAGGTTACTGCGCTCTCCGACGGCTATAACCAGCAGGAAGAAGCGGGGCTGGCGACATTGAATGGCAATATCGTGCGCGTTGATATCGCTGGGCTGTTTGATGAAGTGATCGCCAATCCTACGCAATATGGCTTAACCAACACCATCGGCATCGCGTGTCCGATTGGGACGTCAGCGGATGAATGTAAATCCAGCACGCCAGGCTTCTCCAGCGCGCAGGATTATCTGTTCGCCGATCGTCTTCATCCAAGCCCAGCGGTGCACGCGATGATCGCCGATTACATTCAGTCGATTCTGGATGCGCCAGCGCAAGTGGCGGCGCTGTCTCAATCGCCACTGATGATGGCGCGCGATACACAAAACACGTTGGATGGGCATTTGCAGCAACAGCGTCAGCAGCCTGCCAGCGCCGGACAGTTCACGGTGTTTGGCGGTTACGCTGGGCAACACGTCGATTATCAAGGCGACAGCTGGAGCAACGGCAGTGCCAACACGGCCAACTTAACGCTCGGTATCGGCTATCAGCTCACCGACAACTGGCAAACCGGTGTGCTGTTCTCCAACACCAATCAGCGCCAGGAGCCTTCTTCCAACTACGATTACAAACTGCGCGGCAATCTGGTGGCGCTGTATAGCCAGCTGACGGTGCTTGATCAGGGCTGGATCAACGCCGATCTGCACTATGCCGACCTGGATTTCGACAGCATTGAGCGTGATATCCACATCGGCCCAGCCAAACGAACCGAGCAGGGCAGCACCAGCGGTAAACTGCTCGGTATGCGCGTGCAAACCGGCTGGACGCTGCCGCTGACCGAAAATCTCAGCACCGGACCGGTAGCCAGTTACGCGCTGGATTATGGACGCGTCGGCGGCTATAGCGAGAACAGCGACAGCAGCACCGCGATGCGCTACTCCGATCAAACTACCCATTCACAGATTGGCTCAGTCGGCTGGCGTATCGACAGCAAACAGTGGGTGGTGAATCCGTGGGCGCAGGTGAGTTACAACCATCAGTTTGGCGATACCGATTCCACGGTGCGCGCCGGGCTAAAATCGACCCGAACGTCGTTCGAACGCAGCATTGAGGCGCGTGATAAGAACTGGCTCGATCTGTCGGTAGGTGCCAACGTACCGCTGGCTGAAACGGTGAATGCTTTTGCCGGTGTTTCAACGGTTGGCGGTAATAGCGATTACCATCAGGTGACGTGGAATGTCGGTGTGAACGCCACTTTCTAAGTATTAAGGCCAGTAACCCATCGTTACTGGCCAGTTAATTTATAATGACATCTGCATCATTTATTAAGTCGTGTTTAAGACATATTCCGCGCTTTTCGTACCGGCTATATCAATAAACTGTCTGCGATTAATCTGTAAATCATTTCCTTCCCGTTACGCTTTTTTTCATTAATCATCATGTTGCCTGGTATTTCCAAAAACGCATAATTAAATACCACCAGTATGACTGGCACGCATCAACACATTAATTTTCAATTACTTATACTCGATGGTGCAGTTACTTTCTCTTAATAATTAAGGGGTACACCATGGCGAATGCGTCCAGTAATACCAATCCACAAAATGCAGTAGCAGCGGCGGCTACCGTTTATCAATTTCGGGATGTTGCAGAATTAAAAGCAACAGAACCCACCGTCGGAGGCACGATCGGCACTGTGCTTGAGTACACTCGTGGCACAAAAAGTGGCGGAGGTGTTTTTGTTTACGATGCCACTGATACGACATCTGTGGATGATGGCGGGCTGATTTTTGTAACTGCGGGGAAAAAGCGCTGGAAGCGCGTGGTGTTAGATTACAACTCAGTGACTGTTTTGGATTTTGGCGCAGTGCCAGATGGCAAGACTGACTGCATAGAAGCGGTGAAACGCATGTATACCTGGTCACAGCGCGTACTGCCATCGGCCGGGATTCGCTTTACGGCGGGTGTTTTTAGCATGTCGACGTTCGACATATCAGACAAAGAGATCAACCGCTTTAAAGTCGCAGGCGCGGCGGTCAACTTCGGCTATTTTCCAACCACAACATTGGTTTTCAATTGGGAAACTAAACCGCGTGGTCAGCTCTTCTTTAAAGTGCAGGCGCGCTATGCGGAAATCTCAGGGATTGTTGTTAAAGGGATGAGTTCTGATAGCGGTGGTGATGGTGGTACCGCATTTAACACCGTCGGCTTTTACGCCAACACCATTATCGGTGGTCAGTTCTTGCGTGTGAGCAGTATGGAGTTCCGTTATCTCGGCGGCAGGGCGTTGGATCTCATCGATACGCTGGATTGTAAAATCGACCAGTTTTATTCCCGTGGCTGTCAGGACAGCATTGTCTACGCGCGCTGGTCCGATCGTGAGCAAGGCGCATGGGATCACTCCACGGCAATTGAGTTATCGAATTTCAACCTACAAGGCAATACGAAGAAGCCGGTCCTCGATTTACCACGCTGTACCCAATCCTTTATACGCAACGGCTGGATTGAACATGCGGAGTTCGCTGGCGATCTCACCAACGGCCAATGGGTGATTGAAGGACTGGCGATTGAATCCACCGACAATCCGCTGAAATTAGGCTATTGCCGCGCCACCATTATTCAAAAAAGTATTCATAACCAAAGTGCAGGTTTTGATTACAGCACCGCAGGCATTGAACCCTGGACGCTAATTGGCGAGGGCGATCGTGGCGTGCTGGAATTTTCCGATTGGGGGATCATTGCGCAGGGCTCATTGAGTTACGATTATATTTCCTCGCAACACCACATGGATAATCGTACCGAAAATAATAAATGGTTTTATGTTGGCGAATTTAACTTCTCCGATGCGACCTCGCAGATTCACGTCCGTGTGGTGGGCAGTGCGCAATATAACTCCCAAAGCGAAACGCAAAAAACCCATAGCAATCGCACGCCAGAAGGCGCAACTAATATCTATTTGCAAGCGCGTGATGGTGCTAACACCATTGGCAGTTGGTACGGCGAAGGTTCCAGTCCGGTAGTGAAAGTTCATATTTCCGGCAATGGAGCGAGAACCAAACTCTATGTAAAAATCGCTGCCTATACTGGATTCTCCACCGCATTGGTCACCACCAACGGTAAAGATCGCTATCAAGCAGGATTATGTTTTATCTTCCGCAAAAGCTTTACCGCTTGCAGCGCTGAGGAGAGTGCAACGCTCGATGCGGCACCGACCGTGGCGTTTGAACAACATTGGATTGGCAATAAAGATGTGGGCTTTGGCTATAACAACAATAAAGAGTTGTTACTGCAGGGAACGTTAGTTTTAGGCCAACCAGAAGAGTATGAGCCTGGTAAGTGGCGCACACGCCGTTATTTAAAAGTACGCGTAAATGGCGAAGAGTGGAGTATTCCATTGAATTCAGCCACAGAACCTTATATCTAAATAATAGCCAGCAACTGCGGTTGCTGGCTTTATTAACGATCAATTCACACCCGCAATATGCACCTCCGGCAATGTCTCCCGTATTTCCCAGCCGCGTAATTTTCCAGGATTTAATAAATTATGCGGATCGCAGGCGCGTTTCATCGACACCACATCGGTGCGCACCATGCCTTGTTTGCCGTCTTCAATATGAATTACATGCGGGTTATTTATTTTCACGCCGTTCGCGCGGTAAATATCCATAATCGCGTTAAGGCGCTCTTCGTCGTGATAACGTATCAGCGGCAAACCGCTACAAGTAATAGAGCCATTCATATCGCGCAAGAATTCAATGTGCGACATCACTTCATCGGACAATTGCGCTTCCAGCGCTAACGCTTGCTGCTGATAGTTATCCGCCGCATAGGCGGTTTGCAGGTATGTCAGCGTCTTGTCGATTTTCAGCGCCTGCAGCGTGGTGTGGTTCCAGCAATATTCGATCAGCGAATGGCCGCTGTTTTCCCCTTCGGCAAAATGCAGCGCGTTGCGGCCCGCATGTTGGGCGAGAAGTGCAGGTAACAATCCATCGCTTTCGCTACCAACCACTGAAATTACGCCATGTTTGCCGGCCACATCGGCATCGGCCAGATCGCTGAAGTAGTCGAGCACTGGCGCAGCGAAGACCGCGATTTGGCGTTTCACCATGCCCGGCGAACGCGCCAGCGCATCGGCAAAGGCCATCGCTGCCGCGAAATCGTTGAACATATCCAGGCGTTCGATCCAGTCGTGACGCGGTGCCAGCGCCAGTTCGATCTCCAGCACAATGCCGTTGCTGCCGTACGCGTGATGCAGTAACAGCGCATCTGGCGCCTGCAACGTGATAATGCGCGGCGTCTCTTCCATGGTCATCAGCCGCACCGACAACACGTTACCCGGCGCGGCCAGCGGACCGTAATTGATGGAACCCACGCCGCCAAATCCGCCGCCAAACAGGCCGCCAAGCGTCGCCAGTTTCCAGGTGGAGGGCATGCAGCGCAGCTCCCAGCCGAGTGGACGCGTATGCGCTTCCAGATCGCCGAGCCGAATGCCCGCCTGCGCGCGCACCGTGCCGTGGCCGACGGCGGTCACCGCGTTGAGGCGCGTCATATCGACCATCACGCCACCGTGCAGCGGAATCAGCTGACCGTAATTGCCAGTTCCGCCGCCGCGCAGGTTGAGCGGCACGCGCTGTTTAGTGCAGGCCGCGACGATCAGCGCCAGCTCCTGCTCATCACGCGGACGCACCGCCAGTTCAGCAAACTTCTCTTCCAGCTGCGGTTTCAGCACCGGGCTGAACCAATGGAAATCGCGCGACAGACGTTTGACCTTCGGCGCTTCTTTAATCCAGTCAAGTTCAGGCAACGCCGCGACCAGCGCCGCCAGTGCAGACTGGCGATCGGAATCAGACATGTTTATTTCCTGTGGTAAAAGAGGGTTCCGTAGGGTCGCCATTCATGGCGACCTTCTCACCATGTCGCCATGAATGGCGACCCTACGATGTTAGTTGGGGCTTAATTCACTCTCATGCCACGCCGCCAGCACGCGGCGCGTCAGCCACGACATCAGCGCGAACAGCAGGAAGCCCGCCAGTGAAATCAGCAGCAGCGCGGCGAACATCAGCGGGATATTGAGCTGATAACCGGCCTGCAAAATCTGGTACGCCAATCCGGTATCGGTGCCGCCGGTGCCGGCGACAAACTCGGCCACCACCGCGCCAATCAGCGACAAGCCGCTGGAGATGCGCAGCGCGCCAAAGAAGTACGGCAGCGCCGAAGGAATACGCAGGCGCAACAGAATCTGCATGCGCGAGGCGTGATTGAGGCGGAAATAACTCAGCAATCCCGGCGACACGCTGCGCAGTCCTTGTGTGGTATTGGAAATTATTGGAAACACCGCCATCAAGGTGGCACATACCACCAGCGACAGCGTGGTGTCTTTTACCCAGATAATGATTAGTGGCGCGATGGCGACAATCGGCGTCACCTGCAGGAACACGATGTAGGGAAAAAGGGCGGTTTCAATAAAGCGATTTTGCACCAGCAGAAACGCCACAATCGAGCCAATGACAATCGCCATCGCGAAGGAAATCACGGTGATTTTCAGGGTGTAGAGCAACGACATAAACAGCGTTGGGAAGTTCTGCACCAGACTTTGCGCCACCACTAACGGCGAGGGCACCAGAAACACCGGCACCTTGAAGGTGGTGACCAGAAACTGCCACAACAGCAGCATGGCGACCGCGACGATGGCGGGGAATAGCCACTGCTGAAATTGCCGATGGCTCGCTAACGGTTTCATCATTGACTCTCCTTGCTCGCCGCCAGCAGGCCGCGTTGCAGCTGTTGCGCATAATGGGTGAAGTTTTGGCTGACGCGAAACTCATCGTCGCGCGGCAAGGTGGTTTCAATGCGAATGTCATCCACCACGCGGCCGGGACGCGCCGCCATCATGATCACGCGCTGCGACAGAAATACCGCTTCCTGAATCGAGTGGGTAACAAACACCACCGTCAGCTTCTGCTCCTGCCACAAATCCAGCAGATCGCTGTCCAGCTTGTTGCGGGTGATTTCATCCAGCGCGCCAAACGGCTCATCCATCAGCAGCACTTTCGGGCGCGTCACCAGGCCGCGCGCGATCGACACACGCATCTGCATGCCGCCAGAAAGCTCGCGCGGCAGCACGTGACCAAACTGGCCGAGACCGACCAGTTCGAGGATCTCACGCACGCGAGTGTCCGCTTCGGCACGCGGCACGCCGGCCAAATCGAGCGGCAGACGCACGTTTTTGTGCACGTTGCTCCACGGCATTAACGTCGCTTCCTGAAATACAAACGATAGCGGCAGATCGCGTTGATTTTCCCGCCGATCGCGGCGAAACAGCATTAACTTGCCATCGGTGGGCTCAATCAGCCCGGCGATCATTTTCAGCAAGGTGCTTTTGCCGCAGCCGGACGGGCCGAGCAGCGAGACAAATTCGCCCTGACGAATGGTGAGATCGACTGGCAGCAGCGCGCGCGTGCCGTTGGGATAGATTTTCTCCGCTGACAGCACCTCAATCGCCGGTGGCGCGGCAGAACGCGGCACCGCTTGCGCATCAGGATGCAGCAGCGTCAGATGGCTAGCTGTATTCATGGCAGAACCTTGACGTCTTGAATGAATTTAAGCGTGTAGCTGCCTTCAAACGGCACTTTCGTGGGATCGATCAGCTTGGTATCGACCAGCAGCTGCCAGGTTTGCTTGAGGCGCGCTTCGGTCATGATGCCGATGCCGCCGGTTTGCGCATCGCCGCCGGTCAGCATTTGGTATTTCTTCATCTGCGCGATGCCGAAAGCAATCTGTTCATCGCTCATCTGCGGGTTCTCTTTCTTGATCAGCACGTTGCCTGCGCTCGGATCCTGCAGATAGTTTTTCCAGCCTTGCATCGATGCCTTCACAAACGCCGCCACCGCTGCCGGACGTTTCTCAATGGTCGATTTCATGCAAACGATGCTGTTGCCGTACGGCGGATAGCCCCAATCGCTGATCGGATAGACATTGGCCTGCGCATTGGCTTTCTGCACCGCAAAAGGTTCGGAGGTGATATAGCCTTGCTGCACCAGATTTTTATCGGCGAGGAACGGCTGAATGCTGAAGGTGTAAGGCCGCACGCGCGCGTTTTTAAGGTTTAGCGCGCTCTGCGCCCACGGCCAATATGAGGTGTAGGCTTCCGCTGCCAGCAGGAAGGTTTTGCCCTGCAAATCGGCCTGATTTTTCACATCAGGATGAGTGAGAAAGGCAATCGCCGAGTGCTGGAAGGTGGTGGCAACCGGCATTGCTTCAACACCTTGCTGCCAGATTTCCAGCGCCTGCATGTTATCGCTGATGATGCAGTCGGCTTGGCCGGCCGCCATCAGCTGCATGGTATGCACCTGCGGACCGCCCATCTTGATTGTGACGTCGAGGCCAGCATCACGATAGAGATTCTGCGCCTGCGCCTGATAAAAGCCGCCGTGTTCGGCCTGCGCATACCAGTTGGTCATAAAGGTGAATTTCTCAGCCGCCATGCTCGGGGCCGAGAGTGCCAGCGCAAGCGCGGCAACAGTGCTCAATGTTTTTTTCATCGTTATTCCCTAGCGAGGTGTTAAAAAGGCGGCGGCGTCGTTGTGATCTAATACTTTGCCTTGCCACTGGCCGGTGCCCCACGCCGGTTCGGCGCGCATTACCCACGTCATTTGATGCACTTCGGTGATCACCTGCGCCCAGCTTTCTGCCAGCGAATCGAGGATCGCTGCGCCTTGCTCGGGCGTGGACGGCAAAGGATCGCCAATCACGCCGCTTGGGCCGAAATCGTAGGACGCCCACGCTGCCATCGGTTTGTTGGTCGAAAGCGTCGGGCAGGGGAATTCCGGCGGATAGTTGGCGACGGCTTTGTCCATTTGCACGGTATCGGGCGCCAGCGCCAGCATCAGCGCAGTTTCCGCGTGTCCGGCGTGCATCGCCATCTGGCGTTCTTTGTCATCCATAAAGCTTTCCGCGCAGTTCGGCACTTTGAAGGTGTCTTGCATGATGATGATCATGTCGCCGTGACGCAGACGTAGTTCGCGTGCCGCCATCTGCAACGGCTGCGGCTGGCCGCCGTGGCCGTTAACCATCAGGAATTTGCGGAAACCGGCGCGATAGAGTGATTCACCAATCTCCAGAATGGTGTGCAGCAAGGTTTCACCGGTCAGCGTCAGCGTGCCGGGAAAATGCAGGTGCTCATCCGATTTGCCGTAAGTGATCGGCGGGATGGCGTAAGCGGGGATCGCCGCTGGTAAGCGCGCCAGCGCATGGCCGACCACGCCAGAAGAGATCACGCTATCCACCGCGCACGGCAGATGCGGGCCGTGCTGCTCAATCGCGCCGGTCGGCAACACGATCACGGTGTTGGCTTTATTCTCCAGCGTGGCGATGTCAGTCCAGCTCAGGTACGGCAAAAAGCGGTTTGCCGGAATATAACCATGCAACATTTCAACTCCTCGTGTTATTGCGGCAACCACGCCGTGGCTTCAACTTCAATCAAGACGTCCGGACTCGGCAGCATTTCGCTCACCTGCACCACGGTCGAAACCGGCGGCGCATCGGGGAAAAATTGCTTACGCACCCGGCTGTAATGGGGGAAATGGTCCAGATTGCGGAAGTACTGCACCAGTTTGAAGACATCGCTCATCTGGCCGCCCGCGCTTTCGATGGTGGTGCGAATGCTCTCCAGCACGTACCAGCTCTGTGCCAGAATCGGCCCCTCTTTAATGTCGGTGGAGAACTCGCCGGTGCGGCCAAGCAGTTGTTGTGCAGCGGCGGGAATGTCGTCGTAGCCGCGCACAATGGTGGCGGTTTGCGGGTTCACCGGAATAATGCCGGAAAGGAAAATGAAGTCGCCCGCGCGTCGCCACGCGGCATATTTCGCCAGCGGTTGTCCCGCTCCTGCATCAAGCGCCATCTGTTGTTTCTCCATAACGCACACCCATTTTCAGCCGATAGCGCTGACGTTGCCGCAACGGCCAGCTCGCCACATCGGCATGCGGAAAGATCACTAAATCATTCGCCAGCAGCGCGCGGCGTTGGCAGATCAGCGCCGATGCCTCATCAAATGCCGCGCCCAGTTGCAGGCTTAGCAAAGCGCTAAACAGCGTATCGAGCGGGTCGTAACTGCCAAACGGGCAGAACGCGTCTTGCACGTTATCAGCGCCGAGCAGCAGCGCGACACCAAGTGCCTGCGCCTCTTTCACCAGCGTTAAACCGCGCAGCCGCGGCGTGCGGCCGGGCACCGCATCCTGCAGCAGCAGGTTGGTGAGCGGCAGCGCAATCAATGTCACATTGTGCTGCGCCAGCACGGCCAGAATTTGTTCTGCATCGTCCTGCTGCGACAGCGCGCAGCTGTGGCTGCAGGTAATCGCGCCGCTAAACGGATGCTGCTGCAAATAGTGCGCCAGCCAGCGTAATCCCTGCGCCTCGACGTTAAGTTCTTCATCAATATGCAGATCGATATCCAGCTGCCACAGTTCGGCGGCCTGCATCAGATGCTGAAACGCCTGCGCATCCCAGTTGCTGCTGTGAATAAAGCCGCCTAACAGCGCGCCGGGACCGCTGGTCGCGACCTGCGCGGCGATATGCTGCGCATCGCTGGCATCGGCGAAAAAGGTCAGTGGCGCGAGGGCGACACGTTCAATGCTGCACAGCGGATGGTGCAGATCGCCAATCACTTGCCACGCTAACGGTGCATCGACGGAGAACCAGTCGATGTGGGTACGCAGCAAACCAACACCGGCTTCCACCGCCCAGCGCAGCGCCTGGCTGGCGCGCTGCTGCAAATCTTCCGCGTTCCAGTGCGCGCGGTCCTGATGCATGGCGGCAATCGCTGCCAGCAAACCGGGCTGTTGCGCCGGGCTGCGCTGGATGGTGAAGGTTTTGTCCAGATGCGCGTGCGGCTCGATAAATGCGGGCAGCACCAGTGCGCCATTCAGCGGCAGATAATCAGCGGGTGCTGCTGCGCTGTCGGGTTCGAATTGCAGGCCAGCGGCGTGGAAATGTAAGGTCGCCAGCTGCGGTTGATTATTGGTTTCAGGCCAGTTCTCAGGCAGCAGCCAGCGGGGTAAACGTGCGCCGGTGGCACCCGGATAGCCGCTCATAGATCCAGTACCAGCAGCGGGGAATGGGCGCGCGAGCAGCACAATACGATGCAATCATTGGCGGCACGTTCTTGCAGACTTAACACGTCATCACGGTGATCCGGTTCGCCTGCCAATAGGCCGGTGATACAGGAACCACACATGCCTTGCTCGCAGGAAAGCGGTAATTCGAGACCTGCATTCTCAAGCACTTCAGCGATAGTTTGTTGCTCACCCACGGCAAAGCGTGCGCCGGAGGAGGCGATCTCCACCTCGAACGCACCGCCTGCAATCACCGACTTTGTGGGTTGGAAGCGTTCGCTGTGCAGCTGTGTTTCGGTCCAGCCGTGTTGCAAAGCGAGCTGCTGCAGATGTTCCATAAAACCTGCAGGACCGCAGAACACCAATGCTGCGTTATCTGGCTTAGAGAGATCGTCGGGAACGCGCTGGCGCAGGCTGTCGCCTTCGCTGCTGTAATGAATGACGACACGAGCGCCGAGATTGCTCAGGCGTGCGCTGAAAGCCAACTCGTCGGCGCGTTTCAGGTAAAGGTGCAGGGTAAAATCCGCCTGACGCGCGGCCAGCGTTTCGGCCATCACCAACAGCGGTGTCAAACCGATACCGGCGGCAAACAGCAGCGTGCGCGGCGCATGCGGCAGCGGGAAGTGGTTGCGTGGGGCGGAAATCTCTAATTCATCGCCGGTGGTTAATTGCTGATGCAGCCAGCGCGATCCGCCGGTTGAACGCTCATCCAGACGCACGCAGATTTCATAGTGATCGGCTGCCGCAGAGCAGAGTGAATACTGGCGTTTACCGCATTCGGGAATGAGCACATCAATATGCGCGCCGGGCGTGAAGGCGGGCAACGGCTGCCCGCTGCGACTCGCCAGCGTCAGTAATACATTGCCTGCACCGTTGAACTGCTTTGCGATGACGGTGACAGCGAGAGAGTTGGATTTCATCATCTATCTGCCTGAGCAGGGATGTCGTCGGCCACGAGGCCGCGCAAACCCTTGTTTTTATCATGGCAGCGATTATTATTTTGCCGTTGTGTAAGCGTCCATCTGTTTAATTCGCATGATGCGTTGCAAAAAAGAGAGCACCCCTTATGTTCGCCTTTTCCCGATTTCTGCTCTATTTCACTGAAGTGGCCCGCCAGGGTTCGCTGCGCAAGGCTTCTGAGGTGCTGCATGTCTCGGCGTCGTCGATTGATCGGCAGATTCTGCGCGTGGAGGAACAGCTGGATATGCCGCTGTTTGAGCGCCATCCATCAGGATTACGTATGACGGCAGCGGGTGAGATCCTG
Organism: Candidatus Pantoea symbiotica; assembly: GCF_056491525.1. NCBI lineage: Bacteria > Pseudomonadati > Pseudomonadota > Gammaproteobacteria > Enterobacterales > Erwiniaceae > Pantoea > Candidatus Pantoea symbiotica. The sequence continues at coordinate 318,868 of NZ_JBSZHR010000003.1, read as the reverse complement.
CTAAATGCGGCAAAAAACTGGCAGCGGGATTTTGGCCGCGTTTGTACGCAGCTGGATGATTTACGCGGATTGCGCCACGGCCATGTGCATATCGCCACTATTGATGCGATTAATCGCGGTTTCTTCTCTTCGATTTTGCAGCGCATTCGCAGCGACTATCCCGGCATCTCTTTCACGCTGACCACCATGAGCAACATCCATATCGCCAATGCGTTGACGTCGGGCGATGCGGATTTCGGCATCATGCTCAATCCGCAGAGTTCGCGCGAGCTGCTGGTGAAGTCATTTGCCGATTTACGCCTCGGTATTGTGGTAAGCAGCCAGCATCCGCTGGCCCATCTGGAGTCGATCCGCTTCAGCCACTGCGAATCCTGGCCGTTTATCGTGCCCGCCGCGCCGCTGATGTTGGCGGATCCGCTTGAAGCGCTGATCAACAGTTCGGGCATTAAGATCAGCGAAGTGGCGCGCACCAATAATATTCATATGCTGCGATCGCTGGTGCGAGATGACGTAGGAATTAGCCTGATGTGCTGGCTGGATATCGTCGATGAGTATCGGCGCGGCGAACTGAAGTTTATCCCGCTGATCGATACCGTGCTGAAGCCGTTTACCTTGTCACTTTGCGTGGCGCCGCAGCGCCAGCTTTCGATCGCGGCTTCCATGATGCTGCGCGAGCTGGAGTCGTTTTTTGCGCTGATGCAGAGTGAGGAGCTGCTGGCGTAAACGGTCGCCATGAATGGCGACCCTACGATAATGTTAATCGCCCCAACGGCTGCGCAAATAATTCACCGCATCCTGGGTTTGTGGCTGATTCAGGTAATTCTCGCGGAATAAAATGGTGCCGTTAATTTGCGGTACTGACTCGTTGAGATCGAGCTGCTTTTTCAACTCTGGCACGCCGCCATTCACCGTCCAGTCCGGTTCGCTTTTCGAGGCTTCACCGATTTTATACAGTGCGACACCGATATAGAGCCGCGTATGCGTCGGTTTCACTACGTCCGCCCACCAGTTGGCTAACACGTCGTAGCGTGCGGCCTGGCGCGCAAACGGCCAGTAAAGCTGCGGCGCGATGTAATCCAACAGACCCATTTGCACCCAGCGACGCGTATCGGCATAGGCTTCGTCATAGGCGGCCGCGCCGCGCGTGTCAGAACCTGCCGCATCATGCGACAGATTACGCCATACGCCCGCCGGGCTGACGCCAAATTCCACGTTCGGGTTCAACTGCTTGATGGTGCGCGACACCTGCTCGATCAACAGCAGCGTATTGTTGCGGCGCCAGTCAGCTTTTGAGGCAAAACCCTGACCATACTGGCGGAACGTGGCGTTGTCGTTGAGGGTTGAGCCGGGCGTTTCGGTATAGAAATAGTCATCGAACTGCACGCCGTCAATTGGATAGTGCGACACCACTTCCGCGACGATGCTGGTGATCCAGTCACGCGCGGCGGGAATACCGGGATCGAGCACAAAGCGATCGCTGGCGGTGCGAATCCAGTCGCGATGCAGCACAAACACGCTGGCCGGTTGCAGCGCAAGCGTATTATTCAGTGCGTTAACCGTGGACGGTTTGACGTTAGTCGAGACGCGATAAGGGTTGAACCACGCGTGCACCTTCATGCCGCGTTTGTGCGCCTCATCCAGCATGAACTTCAGCGGATCGTATCCAGGATCTTCGCCAATCTTGCCGGTGAGCATATCTGACCAAGGCAAGATGCTGGAGCGCCACAGCGCGGTTCCATCCGGTTTCACCTGGAAAAACACAGTATTGATGCCGAGGCTTTTCAGTTTATCCAGCTTGTCGGTCAATGCCTGTTGCTGCTGGTGGATGCGGTTGGCCGGGCTGGCATTTACTGAATTGATAGGCGGCCAGTCGAGGCGTGAAACAGTGGTCAGCCACACGCCGCGCACCGGCTCTTTGCTCAGCGCAGGTTTGGTGGGCATCGGCGGTTTGGTCACCGTCGGCAACGGCGTGACCAGCGATTTCGGCGGCGGCGAGGAGCAACTGGCAAGAGAGAGGGCGACGGCAACGGCAATCAGCGCAGCGGATTTTTTGTAGGTGTTAACCCAGGGAAAACGATGTGAACAGGCTATGGTAAACTCCCTTTTTTGCAACTTTCTGTTCGAAGAGCCTCATTCTCTTATCATGCGAACTAAAGTCAATATAATCGCGCGGTTGCTGAACATTTCCAGGTCGCCATAAATGGCGACCCTACGACAGGCGAGCGCCACCAAACACCATTGAGGAACCCAAAACCTATGCAATACGAAGACCTTTATCGCCGTATCGGCCAGATCATCTTTAGCTGTGGCCCCGAAGGTGCGCGGGAATTGATCGTTCAGGCTGAGCTGTTTGCGGACGATGATGGCGGGCAGTTTCAGTTCGATTACATCGATGAAAACGGTGAACCGGATTGGTTTGAACCCGATGCGCGCGCGATTGGCGATCTCTCGGAGGCGCTGAAGGATTTTCAGCAGTACTTCGTGGATAACAACATGACCAACGGTTTGCCGGTGTGGCGCAAATGCGCGATTAACCTCAACGTGCTGGAAGAAGCGATTAGCATCGACGTGCAGTACGACTGAGTTCCGCGGCATCCTTGCCCGGAATCAATGCGTTACGAGCGTAACGCCACCATCTCCTCGTTTTTACGCGCCACGCGTTTGCGCTGCACAATGCGGCTGGCGGCAACCACACCCAGCGTCAACAGGCCGGTGGCGATAATTTCTGGACGGTGTTGTTGATTAAACAGCATGGCAATCAACACGCCGACAATGAACACCATCGTTGCCCACGTCAGGCCAGGGAACAGCCACATGCGATAGCTGAGAATTTCGCCGCGCGCTTCGCGCTTTTTGCGCAGCACCAGATGAGACGCGGCGATCACAAGATACACCAGCAGCGCGATGGCACCGGAACTGGCGAGCAGGAACTCAAACACCGCGCTTGGCGCCAGATAGTTGGCGATCACCGCGAGGAAGGCCGCCGCCGTGGACAGCAGCACCGCTACCCACGGCGTGCCGCTGCGGGTGGTGCGCGACGCGATGGCTGGCGCATCTTCACGGCGTGACAGTGAATAGATCATGCGTGATGCGGTATACAGCGCAGAGTTGAGGCAGCTACACACCGCAATTAACACTACCACATCAACAATCTGCTTCGCGTACGGCACATTCATCATCTGCATCGCCGTCTGGTAAGAACCCGCTTTCATCAGCGACGGCGTATTCCACGGCACCAGCGCCACCACAATGAAAATCGACAGCAGATAGAACAGCGCGATGCGCCAGATCACCGAATTGGTCGCCCGGGTGATTTGCTTCTTCGGCTCGCGCGATTCGGCGGCGGCAATGGTGACGATCTCGGTGCCCATAAACGAGAACATGGTGGTGAGGATCGCTGCCAGTACTGCGCCGATGCCGTTCGGCATAAAGCCTTTTGTATCATAGAGATGTGAAATTCCCTGCGTGCTGCTGCCCGGCATCAAACCAAACACCGCCAAACTACCCGCGCAGAGGAATGCCACAATCGCCACCACTTTCAGCAGGGCGAACCAGAATTCAAACTCGCCATAATTCTTCACGCTGAACAGGTTGCTGATAGTCAGAAATGCAGTGATCGCCAGCGTGTATTCCCACACCGGAACCTGTGGAAACCACGAATGCAGGATGGTGCCAGCGGCGTTAGCTTCCAGCGGGATCACTAACACCCAGAACCACCAATACAGCCAGCCGATGGTGAAGCCGGCCCAACGGCCCAGCGATTTGTCGGCATAAGTGGAGAAGGAGCCGGAATCGGGTGACGCCACCGCCATTTCAGCCAGCATGCGCATAATCAGCACCACTAACGCGCCCGCAGCGATGTAGGCCAGCAATACCGCCGGACCGGCTTCGGCGATCGCATGACCTGAACCGACAAACAATCCGGCACCAATCACGCCACCAATCGATAACATCCGCACATGACGCGGCTTCAGGCCTTGCGCCAGTACATCGGCATTCTGTGAACTCATCAATATTTCTCCAAAGCGTCTCTCAGGCCGCGCCACGCGCAACCGGGTTACAACAGGTGAGAAGCCCAGCCCGCCGCGCGAGCTGGGTAGCGTGTTACGAATCGGCGTGTTGACTCAGCACGCTGCTGAGAATGTCGAGCGCCTGACCGAATTGCGCATCAGGAATGGTAAGCGGATAGAGGAAGCGGATGACGTTGCCCTGCGGGCCGCAGGTAAGCAGAAGCAGCCCACGCGCCATCGCCTGTTGCTGGATAGTTTGCGCAGTTTGCGCGCTGGCAAATTCCACCGCGATCATCGAACCAAGGCCGCGAATATCGGTGATGGAGGAGCACTGGCTGCGCGCGCTCTGCAGGAAGTCGGTTAACTGCGCGCCGAGTTGAGCAGAGCGTTCACACAGCTTCTCGTCGGCGATCACGTCCAGCACCGCATGCGCCGAGGCAATCGCCAGCGGATTACCGGCGTAAGTGCCGCCGAGTCCGCCCGGACCTGGCGCATCCATAATCTCGGCGCGGCCGCTGACCGCCGATAACGGCATGCCGCCCGCGAGGCTTTTCGCCATGGTGATCAGATCCGGTTTCACCGCATAGTGATCCATCGCAAACAGCTTGCCGGTGCGCGCAAAGCCGGTTTGCACTTCATCGGCAATCAGCAGAATGCCGTGCTCATCGGCCAGCACTCGCAGACGGTTGAAGAATTCAGGCGGCGCGACGTGGAATCCGCCTTCACCCTGAATCGGCTCCAGCACGATAGCGGCAACATCCTGTGGCGCGATGTCCTGAGTGAAGATGTCCTGCAAGCTGGCCAGCGCATCATCAACGCTGATGCCGGTCACGCTGTTGGGATAGCGCGCATGCCACACCGACGCGGGCATCGGGCCGAAGTCGCGCTTGTAAGGTGCCACTTTGCCGGTCATTGCCATGGTCATAAAAGTACGACCGTGGAATGAATTGCCGAAGGTGATGATGCCGTGACGGCGCGTCGCCGCCCGCGCCACTTTCACCGCGTTTTCTACCGCTTCGGCGCCGGTGGAGAAGAAAGCGGTTTTGGCTTTACCGGCAATTGGCACCACGCGATTGAGGCGTTCAGCCAGCGCCACATAGCTCTCATACGGCGTGACCTGGAATGCGGTATGAGTAAATTTCTCTAACTGATCGGCAATCGCCTGCACGATGCGTGGATGGCGATGACCGGTGTTCAGCACCGCGATGCCGCCGGCGAAATCGATCCAGCTGTTGCCTTCACCATCGCGCAGCGTGGCGTTCTCCGCGTGCTCTACATACCACTGACAAAGATTGCCGGTGCCGCGTGGCAGGGCATCATCTTTACGTTGCTGCAACTGGCTGTTTTTACCTTCCATAACCTTTCCTTAGCGATAAGCGTCTTTACAAATCACGACAAACACGCTTATTTATGCCTGCGCTGCGCTATCTTGCCAGAGCCACTTTCAGTGAAAAGAGGGGAGCCAATTGCGAAGTTTGTACGCCGATCATGTATTAGAGCGCATGCAGTTTATGCCGGAAGGAACATTGCAGCAGCGTTTGCTGAGCTGCATGCAAGCCGCTATCGCAGAAGGTATTTTTCCGCGTGCCACGCGCTTGCCCGCCACGCGTGATTTGGCGCGCGAGCTGTCGGTGTCGCGCAATACGGTGTTGAACGTGTATGAGAATTTGATGGCGCAAGGCTACGTCACGGCGCGTACCGGCAGCGGCACCTGGATTGCAGAAAACTTGCCGGAAGGATCGCTGAACACGCCGCGCAATATAGCGACTATCGAACCATTAACCGCGAAACCGGCGGCGATTTCTAAACGCGGCGCGTCGCTGCTCGGCCATGCCAATGCGTCGCCGTATCAGTGGGGCGCTTTTGTGCCTGGCGCGCCGGATGTCACGCAGTTTCCGCATAAACTTTTCAGCCAGATTCAGGCGCGTTTGAACCGTGAACCGGATATAGAACGGTTGATTTACAGTAGCAACGGCGGCTGTCCGCAGCTGCGCGCCGCGCTGGCAGAATACCTCAGCGTGGCGCGTTCGGTGCGCGCCGATGCCGATCAAATCATCATCACCGAAGGGATTCATCAGGCGGTGGATTTGGTTTCACGCGTGCTGTGCGATCCCGGCGATCAGGTGTGGATCGAAGAGCCCGGTTATTGGGGGACGCGCAATCTGCTGCGCATTAATGGGCTGAAAATCAATGCGATTGCGGTGGATGAGCAGGGATTAATTCCCGATTTGCCGCCGCGCAGTCGCGCACCGAAAATGATTTTCGTGACACCGTCACACCAGTATCCGCTGGGAGTGCATCTCAGCCTGGAACGCCGCAAGCAACTGCTCGATCTGGCGCGCAAACACAAAACCTGGCTGGTGGAAGATGATTACGACAGCGAGTTTCGCTTCTCCGGCCAGCCATTCCCCTCACTGCAAGGCTTTGAGCCGGATGCGCCAGTGATCTACATGGGCACTTTTAGCAAGACGCTCTATCCGGCGCTGCGCCTCGGTTATTTGGTGGTACCAAAAGCGCTGGCGCAGCCGCTGCGCGTGGCGGCGGCGGAACTGTATCGCGGCGGCCATTTGCTGGTGCAGCGCGCGCTGGCGGAGTTCATTCAGAAAGGGCATTACATGTCGCACATTCGCCGCATGCGTAAGCTCTACAGCCAGCGGCGGCGCTTTATGGTTAGCTTGATTGAGCGTTATCTGGGCGCTGCTTTTTTGCCGTTGGTGAATCACGAGGCGGGATTACATCTGGTGATGAATCTGCCAACCGGCTGCGATGATGTGGCGGTCGCCGCACTGGCGCTGCGGCGCGGCGTGAAGGTGCGGCCGCTGTCGCAATATTATATGCACCCGCAGGAGCGGCGCGGTTTGCTGCTGGGTTTTGCCTGCGTCGATGAGCGGCAGTGTCAGGATGCGTTTGGTACGTTGAAAGGGTGTTTGGCGGAGATGGGGATTATTTGAAGCGGAGGTCGCCATAAATGGCGACCCTACAACCTGATGAATCCCCACAAAAACGAAGCAGGCACAGTGGAAAAATGATCTAATTATTGCGCCAACAAAAAATAAGATCGCCACTATGCCTGCTTCCGCATTTTGCCATAAATTTTTACGGGAATCTTTAGCCAGCACCCATCAGTATCGTCGTAACGCCCTCACTGATATGACGATTTCCCTGACCCGCGGTGCTTCCCTCAATCTGACCAGCATTGGTCGCTCTCTTGCGGGCGATGCCCGCGTTAAGCACAAAATCAAACGCGTTGACCGCCTTATGGGGAATGCTGCCCTCCACCGGGAGGTGCCCGCGCTGTCACGCGACATTATCTGCTGGCTTATCCGGGACATGAAGGAGTGCGTCATTGCCGTGGACTGGAGCGCCTGGCCGACTCAGTCCTTCAGCCTTTTGCGTGCCAGCCTGCTGGCGGACGGACGCGCTATCCCGCTGCTGAGCCTCATCGCAGAAGGCGATAAGCTGGGAAATCCCGACCTTCAGAACCGCTTTCTGGACGAACTGGCCGGGTGTATGGGAGACAGGAAAGTGACCATCGTCACCGATGCCGGGTTCCGCCGCGAGTGGTTTAACCGCGTTCAGTCGCACGGATGGCACTTCATCGGCCGGCTCAGGGGCAACGGCGTTCTGAAGCTGGCCGGAACGGATGAGTGGGTAACGCCGGGTCAGCTAAAAGCCGGCACAACGCCGCGCTGTGCTGGTGCGGCCCGGCTGACGCGATATAAAAAATCACCGGCTTACGGCTTCGTGCACGTTCATAAGAGAGCGCCCAAAAATCGTCACGGAAAGAAAAGCCGGGATCGTTTTTTTTACACGCGCGAAGAGGCAAACCAGAGTCGCCTGGCCCGTGAGCCGTGGGTGCTGTTTACCAGCGATGCGGAGCTGAAGCCACGGACGGTAATGAAGCTTTACAGCCGGAGAATGCAGATAGAACAGAACTTCCGGGATGAAAAGAGTGAACGTTACGGTATGGGGCTGAGAAGCAGCTTCAGCCGGAGTGTGGAAAGGATGTCAGTGCTGAACCTGCTGTCGACGCTGTGCAGCATCTTACTGTGGCTGATGGGCTACGCGCTTGAAAGCAAAGGCGAGCACCGGTTTTATCAGGCGAACACGGTGCAACACCGGCGAGTACTGTCATACCTTACGCTGGCAAGAAATGCGATAAGGCACAACCCGGCAGGGATCAGTCAGCTGGATATAGAAACGGTGCGAGCCGAACTATCAGCGAGTTACAGGAATATCGTATATGTGTATTAACGATATTCCTGGGGATCCCTCAGCCCTACAACGGCCGCATCGTCTTCGTAGGGTCGCCATTTATGGCGACCTGGTCAACTTATGGCTGCGCAATGCTATCCAAACGCTGCACAATTTCAGGCGTAAGTTTCACCTCAGCACTCGCCAGGTTCTGCTTCAGGTGCTCCGGTGACGACGTCCCCGGAATCAGCAGAATATTAGGCGAACGCTGCAGCAGCCAGGCCAGCGCAACCTGCAATGGTGTAGCGCCCAGTTCATTTGCCACCTCGCTCAACTGATCCGATTGCAGCGGTGAAAAGCCGCCGAGCGGGAAGAACGGTACGTAAGGAATGCCTTGTGCTGCCAGCTGGTCGAGCAGCGCCTCATCCTGGCGATTGGCCAGATTGTAGAGGTTCTGCACGCAGGCGATCGGCGTCATCGCCTGGGCATCGGCCACCTGTTTGGCGGTAACGTTGCTCAGACCAATATGACGAATCAGCCCGCGCTCTTTCAGTTTGATCATCGCTTCAACCTGCGGCTCCAGCGAACCTTCTTTCGGTCCATGCACGTCCAACATTGAACGCAGATTCACCACTTCCATCACATCAAGCCCAAGATTGCGCAGATTATCTTCCACCGCTTGCGTCAGCGCTTCCGGCGTGAACGCCGGTAACCAGCCGCCTTTCTCGTCGCGGCGCGCGCCCAGTTTGGTGACGATCACCAGATCGTCGGCGTAAGGGTGTAACGCTTTTTTGATCAGCTGATTGGTGATGTGCGGACCATAGAAATCGCTGGTATCAATGTGATTTACGCCTGCGGCGACGGCATCCCGCAGCACCTGCAAAGCGCGCGCTTCGTCTTTCGGCGGACCAAACACGCCGGGACCGGCTAACTGCATGGCACCGTAACCGAGTCGTGCAACCTGGCGATCGCCAAGGGTGTAATTCAATGCTGGATGAGACATGGAAAGCTCCTTCGTCAGTGTGTGGTTAGATTGTAATCGCCAATGTGCTGTGCAACTATCCGTACAAATCGGGACACACTGTACGAGGTGGCGAACAATGGCATTGGATATCGCATTGCTACATGCGGTGGTGGCGGTGGCAAAAGCGGGTGGTTTTCGTGAGGCGGCGCGCATCACCGGCAGCAATCCGTCGCGCCTGAGTGATGCGGTGCGGCGCGCCGAAGAGCAGCTCGGCGTGCGGCTGTTTAATCGCACCACGCGCACCGTGGCGTTAACCGAAGCTGGCAGGGCGCTGATGTCGCGCTTGCTTCCGGCGATGAATGAAGTGGATGCCGCGCTGGATGCGCTGAATACGTTCCGCGATACGCCGGGCGGCACCTTGCGCTTAAACGTGCCGGTGAGTGCCGCGCGCATCGTGTTACCGGCGATTGTGCCGGGATTTCTGCAGCGCTATCCCGATATCCAGCTCGAAGTGGTGGCGGAAAGTAATGTGCAGGATGTGTTCCGCGATAGCTGTGATGCCGGCATTCGTTACGACGATCATCTGGAGCAAGATATGGTGGCGCTGCCGATTGGTCCGCGCACCCAGCGCTTTGCGTTAGCCGCGTCTCCCGCGTATCTGGCGCAGTTCGGTACGCCGCAGCATCCGCGCGACTTAGTACAGCATCGCTGTTTACACGGACGCTATGCGACAGGCGTGATTGCCGAATGGGAATTCACCTGCGGCGATGAAACCGTGCGTTTGCAGCCGAAAGGTCCGCTGATTTGCAGTATCGGCGCGGCGATGGATCTCACGGTGGAAGCCGCGATTGCTGGCTGCGGCGTGGTTTATCTTTTCGAGGATTGGATCAAAACGCCGCTGAGTGATGGCAGTCTGCAACCGATTCTGCCGGATTGGTGGCAAAGCTTCTCCGGCCTGTGGCTCTATTACAACGATCGCCGGTTGATTCCGGCACCGCTGCAGGCGTTTCTGGATTATGTGCGTGAGTTGAATGCGCACGCTGTCATGTAGGGTCGCCATTTATGGTGACCGGATTCAATTTGATGCTGGCGGGATAGCTGCAACGGCTTTCAACAGATTCAACCACGGCTGACTATCGTTCAACAGCTCACAGCTGAGATTTTCAATCGTCATATGCTGCGCCATTGCGGCGCGGCGCAACAGGTTGTAGGCATCATCTTCCTCCAGCTGCAATTCGCGCATCACGCGTAGCTGAGCGGAAAACAGAAACTTGCGCGCGCGCAGGCGCTCTTCCTGACGCTTCAATTGGGCTTCCAAATGATTGATACGCGCCGCGCTGTCGAGCGCGAGGGTAAAAGCGGTCATTACGCCATCAAAGCGCACCGGCTTGCGCATATAGCTGTCAATTTTCTGCTCGGTGATCCACTGCAGACGCGACGGTGTTTCCATCGCGGTGAGCACCACCTTGGGCAGCGCGGGCCACGGCAATTTATCTGTGGGATGAAACAGCGCCGGATTGTCGCCATCAAATACCAGCAATTGGTGCTGCGAGAAAGCGCTTTCGTTGGGGAACTCAGCGCAAAATTCACCTTGAATGCCCATGCGCGCGAACTGCTGCGCCAGATGCTGATTATCGCGCTCTGAGCAGCCAATCACGCACACCTTCAGTCCGCGCATCTGCACGTTTTTTCGACTCATGCGTTTGCTCCACCTTTGCCGAGATGGTCGAGGTCGGTCCATGCCAGCCAGGGATCGGGCTTCACCGGCGCGTCAGCCTGCCAGAAACTCTCCAGCTTGCCTGCATGGCAGCGCGCCAGATGCGGCGTCAGCCAGCAGTGATTGTTGTCGGCATCGATGCGAATCGGTCCGGCGGGCGAATCCATCTCATCCAGTAACACCGCCTGGCGTACGCCGTCGACTTCGGCGTTGCCATGCCGCGCAATCGCACGCGCCAGCAAATGGCCCGCCAACCACGCGCTTTGGCTATCGACGGACGGCGAAACCTGATCGCCAAAACGCTGACGATAGCAGCGCAAAAAATCGCGGTTGGCGGCGTTGTCGATCGACTGGAACCAGCTGGCTGAAACCAGATAACCTTCCAGCGCCGCAGCGCCAATTAACTGCACTTCGGGTTCGCACAGCGTCAAGCTCAGTTTCAGTGGCTGATTGAGCCACGGCTGATGTTGGCTGGCCTGATACCATGCGCGGTAAAAGCTGTAGGCACTTTTGCCGACCATGGTATTGAGGATCACTTTTGGTCGTCGCGCGATAATATCGGCGATCAGCTCACTGACATCTTCCTCGCCGAGCGGCAGCAGTTTGCTTTCCACCACGCTGCCGCCGGCCGCTGTCACCGCTTCACGCGTGATGCGATCCATCTCCCACGACCACACGTAATTGGAACCAACGTGGTAAATCTCGGCATCGTGCTCCTGCAGCAGCCAGCGCAGCAGGGGAATCACATGCTGGTTTGGCGTGGCACCGAGATAAATCACGCTGTTGCTGCTTTCGAAACCTTCATAGCGTGCCGGATGCCACAATAGCGCGTTGGCCGCTTCCACCAATGGCAGAATGGTTTTGCGCGCCGCCGAGGTGTAGCAGCCGATCAGATGGCGCACGCCGTGGCGATGCAGCAGGTCGTGGCAATATTGGTGGTATTTATCCAGCGAACCGCCGGGATCGCGCACCACTGGCGCGAGGGTAAAGTCATAGTTTGGGTTGGCGTTAATCTCTTCAATCGCCAACAGAATGCCGTTGAGCATTTCACGGCCAATCACCGCGTAGTCGCCGGAAACCGAATAGAGAATGCCAACCGGGATGACGTTCTTGCTGGGTGATGTGGGCATAAATGACTCCGTGGGAAATAGTGCGGGTGGTGAAACGGTCGCCATAAATGGCGACCCTACAGATTTTCGTAGGGTGCGCATTCATGCGCACCTGGTTTAATTCGAACGCGCCACTAACGGGACATAAAAATGCGGCTGACGCATCAGCACCAGATCTTTACGTCTTACCACATGATTCGGATAAGTTGTATCTGGCGAGCCGGTGGTGATGGCCAGTTGCGCCAACCCGTTATTGCTCAATACTTTGCTCTCGTGACGCGGAAAGGCGAAAGTATCCGGGCCAAACACGCCGCTGATACCAAAACCTTCACCGGCCGCTTCAGGCCAGTTGGCAAACGCCAGCCAGACATTGTTTTCTCCGGCACGCACGCGCGGCAATAGCCAGTGATAAGGATCGGCACCGCGCGGAATCGGCCAGACATGTGGGATGGCGGTGCCTTGATGCGCCAGCGGCGCAGGCGTATGCAGCGCTGCCGGGCAGGCGATGATATCGCAACCTTCCAGCGCCAGAATGCGCGCCGCTTCTGGCACCAGCAGATCTTCTCCCAACAGCAAACCGACGCGCCCGCAGGGCAGATCGCATGTCACCCATTCATCCCCGGCGCTGGCCCATTGCTGGTCAGCTTCGCTGAGGTGAATCTGGCGATAATGCGCATTCATTCCGGCACTGCTCGCAAGCAAACAACTGTTATAGCAATGCGTGCCGTCGCGCTCGGCAAAACCCACTAACAGCGCGATATCCAGCTTCATCGCCAGCCTGATTACCGCCTGAATCGGCGCATCATCCAGCGTCAACGCGTTCATTTTACTGGCGTAGCCGGTCAACGCGCGCTCTGGCAGCACCAGCAATTCCACGCCACGCGCCTTGGCCTGCTCGGCCCACTCACGAATCTGCTGCAGATTGGCATTCACATCGTTCTCTGGACGGAACTGCGCCACGGCGATGTTTGAATCTTTTGCGGGCGGCAGTGGATCGGCACCGTACAAGCCAAAGAAGTCCTGCGGATTCCACATAAAGGTGTTGGTCATCAGGCGCTGATACAGTTCAGGTCGACGCTTTTTTAGCACAGGATTGTCCAGCGGCAACGTCAGTTCTGCACTTAGCACCTGATCGCCGCTGTCACAGCTTGCCAGCAGCTGGCCCTGGCTATCGGTGATACAACTGCCGCCGCTGAACTGTACGCCGCGCTCCCAACCCCAACGATTACTTTCGATTAACGCGCAGCCATTTTCCCAACCGCGCGTCAGCCAGTAAGGCGCGGGCGTGCGTTCAGCCAGCCAGTTGCTGATGTGGCAGATAATCTGCGCGCCGCCAACCGCAGCCAATCGCGCGGTTTCAATAAAGTGGATATCCATACAAATCAGCAAGGCGATATTGCCAATCTCCGTGTTGAATACCTGATGGCCGGCATCGCCATTGGCCGCCCATTTAGGCTCCGAGATATAGGGATGGGTTTTGCGATGTACGCCAATCAGCCCTTGCGGGCCGACTAACAGCGCGCTGTTATAATAGATATCGGTGACCGCGTCACGTTCCGGCATGCCAAACACCAGATAACAGTTGAACTCGCGTGCCAGCGCGGCAAAGGCCTGGCTGGTTGGGCCATCGGCGGTTTCCACAAAGGGCGCGACTTCGGCGCGATCCTGCCAGCAATAGCCGGTGGTGGCCATCTCCGGCATCACAATCAGGCGTGCGCCGTCGCGCGCGGCCTGGCTGGCAAGCGCCAGCAGGCGGGCAACGTTCTCTTCTTTGCGAAACAGCGTCGGTTCAAACTGGATGGTTGCGACTTTGATGCTCATTATTCAGCCTCCTTGCTCAGCTGCGGGTTAAAAGCCGGTTTCGGGCCTTGATAGGCGTCGGAAGGTTTCCAGCTGGTCTGCATATCTTGCGGGAAAGTTTTGAAGTAGTAGCGGCCACGCGTCGCAGCGCTAATGGCAACGTGCAGTACCGGGCCAACCAGCATGGCGATAAACGAGGCGTAGACCATCGGATATATACCCAACACGCCCGCCGCACCGATGGCGACCGCCACGCACAGCGCAATCACGCCAGAAGGGTTCCACATCCGCAGGTACTCTTTGCGGAACTCGACGAAATCAGACGGCGCGAGATGCAGCACTTTGCGGCATACAAAGTAGTCGGCAAGGATGATGAAGACCCAGGTATTGGTGAGAATGCCGGTGATCGACAGGAAAGTGCCGGTGTACTGAAGAATATTGCAGACGTAGAACACCACGCCGAGCAGCCATACCAGCAACATCCACCATTGGCGGCCTGGACGATAGTTGAACGCCATATCCATGGTGTTAGACAGCGCAATCGAGCCAGAATAGAGGTTGAGGACGTTGATGCGAATCTGGGTGATCACCGCGAACAATACGCCGGTGAGGCCGATGATCAAGGGGAAGACAAATCCAGGATCGAGCGCCAGCGACCAGACGTCCGCGCCCGCAATGTGCGGCATCAGCGTGTAGGCCATAAAGGCACCGAACAGCATCACCACCACAATCGGCAACAGCATACCGAGCATAATGGTCGCGGTGCCTTTGTGACTGATATTGGGGCGTGCGAAGCGGCCATAATCGGTCGCCATCAAGCCCTGAAACACAATCTGCCCGTTCGCCATGTTCATCACCAGCCACAGCGCGTTACTGTCCACTTCACCTTTTGGCTGCCAGCCGCTGAAGCCGACCGAAGGATAGTGATGTGTCAGCTGCCAGATGCAGAAGCCAAACAGCAGGATGAAGATCGGCACGCCCCAGGTTTGCAGGAACTGCATCGATGACATGCCTTTCCAGACAAACCAGATGGCCGCCAGCCCCATCAGCGCAAATATCGCGATGCCCGCCACCGAATTCACCGGCACACCCGCGTAGTTGGCGATGGCGTGCGACACGATGGTGCCTTCAAACAGAAAATAGAAGATAAAGTTGATGGCGTAGATCAACGAGGTGAACGCAGATCCCATGTAACCAAAGCCTAAACCGCGCGTCATCAGGTTGAGGGACAAGCCTTCTTTACTAGCCATCTTCATGATGCAGGAGCCAATCAGCGTGGCGAACACCACCATATAGCCAATCGGCAACAGCAGCAGCGGCCAGCCGACCTGATAACTCATATCCGCGCCCAGGCTGAACCAGAACATCGCCGTCGAGTTGCCCAGCAGCACCAGAATGATGGCGGGGATCGGCCAGCGATAATGGGTGGGCACCCGGCCCACGGCGTAATCTTCTACCGCTTCCGCTTCGGTAATGTCTTGCGGTCCCTGAAACCACGTTTTCAACTTGCTCATAGTTTTACTCCAAATAAAAAAGCCCCGCCGACAGCATTGCCGGTGGGGCTTCTTCGCCTGAATTCGATGTATTGGAGTGACATGCAGCCACAAACCGCTTACCAGACTACGGCGCCTGTTCCTGCAAGGCAGGATGCGGTAATCAGTCAGAAGCAATTGGCGTGCCAGATAGCGGAAGGTACTGATGACGAGGATTCGCCCTAAAATTCCGACAGCAAAATGCCTTGAGGTAGTGCGTGATGCACTGAAATGATGCTGACGATAAAAGCGTTGGAAAAATTTAGTGAAGTAAAGAGGAAAAGGGTACTAATGCTTTTTAAATTGCGATTTTCCAGGTGGATATACTCATTGATATCAGTTGGATATAATTTTTCGGCTAATAAATAATGGATAATATAATTTTCTGACACTTAATCTTTCAAAACAATTGCAGAATTATCCATATTTTAAATCTTGTTAAATGTGGGGAGCTTTACTAATACTTAAAGCGAAATATTAATTATTACCCATCCAGTTCACGATTCTTATCTTATTTATTTTTAATGAAGCCGATGAAATTTAGTCGGTTTTCGACACAGCATAAACTTTTTTTGCTGCCAAATGACGGAAGGGTGAACTATGTCCAATAAATGGGTAATCAGTGGATTTTTATTATTAGCCTGCGAATCAATTTTCGCAGCATCCCCGTATGGAAATCTTGCTTTTGCGCTCAAACAACAGCAGATCATCCAAAGCCTGCGTGAGCATTGCGCGGTGGATAAAAACATCTCCGATGAAAAAGTCCGCAACGCATTCCTGAATGACAAAAATAACCATGACGCGATCCTTATAGCCGCTAAAGCGTTCGACCATAAAGATACGCAGGGTTATTCACGCGCCATTAATGCGGTGCGCTGTCCAGAGCTGAATAAATGAATGTTTACCGACATCCTTCGCTCTATTTCTTCGCGCTGAGCGACAACCGTAACGTCTAACCCGTAACCGAGGAGGTGATCCGATCATGAGCCTGTAAGCATCATTTACTGGCGGACAACATTCGTCTTGCCGTTCAAGGGCCTATCATTTAGTGGAGTGCAAAATGTCTCGAATGCCTTTTTGCAAAACGATGTTAGCCTCAATGCTCTCTGTCGCCTGCTGTTCGTTCAGTGCACAAGCCGCGCCGGACAGCAATCAACCCTCTACCGCGCCCGAGCAAAACAAGGGCAAGCCCAACATTGTGGTCATCTTTGGTGATGATATCGGCTACTGGAACCTTAGTACGTACAATCAGGGCATGCTGGGTTATCAAACGCCGAATATCGACAGCATCGCTGCCGAAGGCGCGAAATTCACCTCCTATTACGCAGAGCAAAGTTCCACCGCCGGTCGATCATCCTTTATTACCGGTCAGATGCCATTCCGTACCGGGATGAGCAAAGTTGGCATGCCGGGAGCACCGCAAGGATTACAGAAAGAAGATCCCACCATTGCCAATATCCTCAAGCAACTCGGTTATGCCACCGGCCAGTTTGGTAAAAACCATCTTGGCGACCGCAATGAGTTTCTGCCAACCGCGCATGGCTTTGACGAGTTCATGGGCAACCTCTATCACCTGAATGCCGAAGAGGAACCAGAGAACCCGGATTATCCGCAAGATCCAGAGTACAAGAAACAGTTCGGCCCGCGCGGCGTCATCAAATCCACTGCTGACGGGAAAATTGAGGATACTGGTCCACTCAACATTAAACGCATGGAAACCGTGGATGAAGAGACGTTGGCAGCTAACAACGACTTCATGGAGCGGCAGGTCAAAGCCAACAAGCCGTTCTTTACCTGGTACAACACCACGCGCATGCATAACAAAACCCATATCAAACCGGCCGACAAAGGCGTGACCGGTTTGGGGGATTACGCCGATGGCATGGTGGAACATGACAAAATCATCGGTGAAGTGCTGAAGAAAATTAAAGATCTCGGCATCGAAGACAACACTATTGTGGTTTACACCACCGATAACGGGCCAATGACGGCGACCTGGCCGGATGCCGGTATCACGCCGTTCCGCGGCGAGAAAAACACCGGCTGGGAAGGCGGTTTCCGCGTACCGGCGATGATTAAATGGCCGGGACATATCAAGCCTGGCACCTTAGTCAACGACATAGTCGGCAGTAATGACTGGTTCCCAACGCTGGTGGCGGCAGCGGGCGTGCCGGATATCAAACAGCAGTTGCTGAAAGGTTATAAAACCAGCGCCATTAACTACAAAGTGCATCTTGATGGTTATAACCAACTCGATTACATCACCGGTAAAACCCAGGAGGATCCGCGTAAAGAGTTCTTCTACTGGAGTGATGACGGCGATCTGCTGGCGATGCGTTACGGGCGTTGGAAAGCCCACTTCATGATTCAGGAACATTCAGGAATGGATGTGTGGAAATATCCGTTCGTCAAACTGCGCGTGCCTTTGCTGTTCGATCTGAAAATCGATCCATTGGAAAAAGGCACCGATGGCATGGATTACAACCACTGGTTCTATGATCGCCTGTTCCTGCTCGGCGGTGCGCAGAAATATGCCACTGAAATGCTGCAAAGCTTTAAAGAGTTTCCGCCACGACAGAAACCGGGCTCATTCACCGTTTCTGATGTGTCGAAACTCATTGAAGAAGGCAGTCCGGCTACCAACTGATGCTCTGACCACAATGCCGGGTGAACGACTTCACCCGGTACTCAGGAGGCGTTCATGAAATACAGCACAACGTTGCCGGTTAAACCTCTTCCTACGGCGGAAAAATTCAGTGGCAAAGGGCCGGCTTATACGCGCCGTTTTCACGTGATGGCGAAACCCACCGGATCGCGTTGCAATATTGACTGCAACTACTGCTTTTACCTGCACAAAGAACAGCTGCTGGAGCAGGATCGCCACAGCGGCATGAGCGATGAAGTGCTGGAAACCTTCATTAAGCAATACATCGACAGCCAGGATGGCGAGCAGGTGGTGTTCTCCTGGCAAGGCGGCGAGCCCACGCTGATGGGGCTGGAGTACTTCGAAAAAATTGTGGTGTTACAGAAGAAGTATCAGAAGCCGGGACAGCGCATTGAAAACGATCTGCAGACCAACGGCATTCTGCTGAATGACAACTGGGCGCGCTTTCTGCGTCAGCACAACTTTTTAGTCGGTATTTCAATTGATGGCCCGGCGGAACTGCACGATCGTTACCGCGTGACGCGCAGCGGTAAACCCACTTTTGAGAAAGTAATGGCGGGCGTTGCCGCGCTGAAACGCCATAGCGTACCGTTTAATGCTTTAGTCACCGTCAACCGCACCAATGCCCGCTTCCCGCTTGAGGTTTACCGTTTTCTGACGCGCGAATTGGGTGCCACTTATATCCAGTTCAATCCCTGCGTTGAGCCGGTAGATTTCAAACAAACCGCACCGCAGTTCTGGCAAGACGACACTATTCCAATTACCGGCTCACGTCGCGCGCGTCCCGGCGATCTCGACTCCATCGTCACCGACTGGTCTGTCGATCCGGAAGACTGGGGCCGGTTCCTGATTGCGGTGTTTGAAGAGTGGGTAAACAACGATTTGGGTCGCGTACAGGTCAACCTGTTTGAAACCGCCGTGGCGCAAACCATGGGCATGCCAGCGCAGATTTGCATCACCTCAGAGTTTTGCGGCAAAGGTCTGGCGATTGAGAAAAATGGCGACATCTTCTCCTGCGATCACTACGTCTATCCCGAATACAAGTTAGGCAATGTGCAGAGCACCAAACTGGCGCACATGGCCTTTTCCGAACGACAAAAAGCCTTTGGTTTAGGCAAGCGCGATACTTTGCCAGCGGCCTGCAAACGCTGTCCCTATCTGAAACTCTGTTATGGCGAATGCCCGAAAAACCGCATTGTCAGAAGCGAAGAAGGGGAACTGGGCATGAATTACCTCTGTCCCGGCATCAAGGCGTTCTTTGATTATGCGCAGCCGATTCTGGTGGGCATCGCCACGCTGTTGCAACGAAAGACGGTGGAACCTGCATGATGAAACGCACCTTATTTGCCCTGTTAATTGCAATTCATTGCGGGTCGGCTACTGCTGCTGAGGATCCGCTGAGCAGCTGGAATGACGGTCAATCAAAGCAGGCGATTGAAAGCTGGGTAAAGGGCGCCACGCAAGCGGGTGGCAAGGCTTTCATTCCCGTTGATCAACGTTATGTGGTGTTTGATAATGACGGCACGCTGTGGCCCGAAGCGCCGCTGACCTTTCAATTACAGTTTGTGTTAGATGAGATAAAGCGCCTGGCGCCTGAGCATCCTGAATGGAAAAACGATGCGTTAGTGCAAGCGGTGATCAACAACGACATGAAAACCGTGATGCAGGCGGGCAAGAAAGGGCTGATCCAGCTGATGACGCTAACCCACAGCGGCATGACCACCGACGATTATGCCCAGCGCGTCAGCCATTGGGTTGAAACCCATCGCCATGCACGTTTTGGTTGTCGTTACGATCAGTTGGGTTATCAGCCGATGCGCCAGTTGCTGGATTATCTGCGCGCCAACGGCTTCAAAACCTGGATCATCTCTGGCGGCGGTATCGATTTTATGCGCGTGCTGGCGGAGAAGATGTATGGCATTCCGCCGGAGCAGGTGGTCGGTTCATTTTCACTGAGTGAGTTTTCGCTCACGGACAACGGTACGCAACTGCGCAAAACGCTGAACGGTGCTTTTTATGATGACGAAGCGATGAAGCCGGTTGCTATCCATCTGTTTATGGGACGACGTCCGGTGGGTGCTTTCGGTAACAGCGATGGCGATGTGCCGATGCTGCAATACACCTCCGCGAATCCCGCCTATAAAACCTTTGGTTTGCTGGTTCATCACACCGATGGGGCGCGTGAATACGCTTACGATGCGCATCCTTCGGCCAGCGGAAAACTGGTTAACGGACTCACGCTGGCCGCCAAAAATGGCTGGACGGTTGTCGATATGAAGCAGGACTGGAAAACGGTATTTGACCCCGCGCAATGCGCAGTTGGGCAAAGCAGGGAATAGAGCGGGAATAAAAAAGGGTGCTTTGACAAGCACCCTTATTCGATCACTGCATTTGTTGCTGAACGAGATTACGCGCTCAGCAGCTGATCGGCGGTCTTCTCAACCAGCGCCAGCAGGACTTTAACATCTTCCAGCGTCACGGTTGGGTTCAGCAAGGTCAGCTTCAGGCACGTCACGCCCTGATTCTCGGTTACGCCAACGTTGGCGCGGCCAGAATCCAGCAGTGCATCGCCGATACGCTGGTTAAACAGGGCAATCTGCGCGATATCGGTCAGTTGCTCTGGACGATAGCGGAACAGCACGCTAGCCAGCTGAGGCTGCATCACCAGCTCCAGACGCGGTTCAGAGGTGACAAACTTCGCCACTTCCTGCGCCAGCGTCACGCCATGATCGATGATCGCCGCATACTGTTTCTGACCCAGCGCTTCCAGGCCCATCCACAGTTTCAGCGCATCGAAACGACGCGTGGTCTGCAGTGATTTAGATACCAGATTCGGTATGCCGGCCTCTTCGTCAAACTCAGAGTTCAGATAAGCCGCCTGATAGCGCATCAGCTCGTAATGACGCTCATCTTTCAGCAGGAAAGCACCGCAGCTGATGGTCTGGAAATACTGCTTGTGGAAGTCCAACGTGACGGAATCCACCAGCTCCAGGCCATCAAGGTAGTCGCGATACTTCTCGGACAGCAACAGCGCGCCGCCCCAGGCTGCATCAACGTGTACCCAGATGTTGTGCTCGGCAGCGATACCGGCAATTTCACGCAGCGGATCGATAGCACCGGCATCGGTGGTACCGGCGGTCGCGACGATCGCCAGGATCTGTTCGCCGCTGGCTTCGGCCTGTGCCAGTTTGGCTTTCAGGTCTGACACATCCATACGGGCGAATTCATCAGACTTCACCTGCACCACAGACTGATAGCCGTGACCCAGCAGCGCCATGTTCTTCTGTACAGAGAAGTGCGCGTTTTCAGAGCACAGCACTTTGATCTTACGCAGATCGCCGGTGATACCGTGCTGCTGCACCGAGTGGCCCTGGCGCTGATAGAAGGCATCGCGCGCCAGCATCAGACCCATCAGGTTGCTCTGGGTGCCGCCGCTGGTGAACACACCTGCGTCGCCAGCCGGATAACCCACTTGCGCACGCAGCCATTCGATCAGCTTGAT
Source organism: Candidatus Pantoea symbiotica (assembly GCF_056491525.1). Lineage (NCBI taxonomy): Bacteria > Pseudomonadati > Pseudomonadota > Gammaproteobacteria > Enterobacterales > Erwiniaceae > Pantoea > Candidatus Pantoea symbiotica. The sequence continues at coordinate 297,375 of NZ_JBSZHR010000003.1, read as the reverse complement.
CTCAATGATGGTGGCAGAAGGGCTTTGATCCCACGAATCCATACTCTGGTTGGTGGCGTTGATCAGCACTTCTGCCGCCTGGCTTACCACCAGGCTAGGGCAGTGCAGATGCGCCACACATTGTGGGTGATGCACTGAAAGACTGTCTTTCAGGAAATATTCAATCGCGCGTTCAATCGCGGCCTGGTTACCCAGGCCGTTTGGATTGAAGTCGAGCGTGATACGCTCGCGCAGTTCGGCAACAGTTTTGCCTTGATACATCTCAGGCTGTTGCAGCCACTGCACAACCGCGGCGCTGCTCTGGGCAATCGCCTGCTGGTACGCCTCAATGCTCTGTGCAGAGGCGGCCAGAATCGGGTTTACTTCAGACATTTACTCTTCCAATCAAACAGGTTTGACGCCAGCGCCAATCAGCGCCTGCTCAAATTTATCCAGGAAAATCGCCAGCTCATCGTTGGTGATCAGCAGTGAAGGCAGCAGACGCAACACTGCGCCATGACGGCCACCGCGCTCCAGAATCAGACCTGCTTCGAAGCACTTCTTCTGCAGCAGCGCAGAGAGCTCGCCGTCAGCCGGGAAGCTGCCCATGTGATCGGCCGCTTCGTTCGGTTTAACGATCTCAATACCGATCATCATGCCGAGACCACGAATGTGGCCAATTACCGGGAAGCGTTTCTGCATCGCAGCCAGCTGCTGTTTCAGCCATTCACCCTGCGCGGCAACTTTGCCCGCAATATCCTGCTCTTTGAGGATTTTGAGCGTGGTCAGGCCGGTAGCCATCGCCAGCTGGTTGCCACGGAAGGTGCCGGTGTGATGACCCGGTGACCAAACGTCGAACTGCTTTTTGATGCCCAGCACGGCCAGTGGCAGACCGCCGCCCACCGCTTTAGACATCACGATGATGTCTGGCTCGATGCCTGCGTGTTCAAAGGCGAAGAATTTGCCGGTACGGGCAAAGCCAGCCTGCACTTCGTCGAGGATCAGCAGAATGCCGTGTTCCTGGGTCACTTTACGGATGCGTTGCAGCCACTCAGCCGGAGCTGGGTTTACGCCGCCTTCGCCCTGAACGGCTTCGAGGATGACTGCAGCAGGCTTACGCACGCCGCTTTCCACGTCGTTGATCAGGTTGTCGAAGTAGTAGGTCAGCGCTTTCACGCCAGCTTCACCACCGATACCCAGCGGGCAACGATACTGATGCGGGTAAGGCATGAACTGCACTTCTGGCATCATGCCATCAACAGCTTCTTTCGGTGCCAGGTTGCCGGTGACGGACAGCGCGCCGTGCGTCATACCGTGGTAACCGCCAGAGAAGCTGATCACGCCGCTACGGCCAGTGGCTTTCTTCGCCAGCTTCAGCGCGGCTTCTACTGCATCAGCACCCGAAGGACCGGTGAACTGCAGGCAATAATCTTTACCCTGGCCAGGCAGCAGCGAGAGCAAAGACTCAGAGAATTGATCTTTCAGTGGTGTAGTCAGATCAAGAGTATGTAACGGCAAGCCGCTGGTAATGACATTTTGTATGCTCTGGAGAACATCAGGATGGTTGTGACCCAGTGCCAGCGTCCCTGCGCCAGCCAGACAGTCAAGATATTGTTTATTCTCAACATCTGTGATCCACACGCCATGGGCTTTAGCGATAGCTAAAGGCAGTTTGCGCGGGTAACTCCTGACGTTAGATTCAAACTCGGCCTGACGGGCTAAGAATGCGTCGTTGTTTCCGTTGAATGCATTGGCACCAAAACTATCAATACGGACTTTATCCGTCATCATATCTCTCCTTCAACCGGGGCACGTTAGGCTCGCCAATTGACTAATTGAACAAAAAAGTAACAGCTGTGAAAAAACGCGGCCAATATAGAGCCTTTTGACCTACATCACAATGATTAATTTTGTTTAGATTTGTTTACTCTTTCCATATATGAATCAGGGCGTTGGCCAGAAATTGGCCGCTTAATTTCGCATCGCTGTCGGGGTGGTTAAAAAATAATCGAATGAATAAAGAGACTTATAGCCGCTAAGGCGATCCACGGACCAAAGGCAATGGCTTGATTGATATCTCGCTGCCAGCCAATTCTGGAAATCAAAACACATAAAATAGCACCGCCCGATGCCAGCAAAAGCACTGATGGTATAAGAGGCCAGCCCAACCAGGCGCCCATCGCCGCCAGCAGTTTTGCATCCCCCATCCCAAGCGCCTCAACTCCTTTAATCGATTGATATAAATAAGATAGTGACCACAATAAGCTGTATCCCGCGATTGCACCGAATACCGCTTCATGCAACGAACCGGGCAGCCACCCCATCGCTTTGAAAAACAGTCCAGTCCAAAGTAATGGCAATGTGATCGCGTCGGGTAAAAGGAAATGGTCGAGGTCGATAAAAGCTAATGCCGTTAATGCCCAGAACAGAATAAGCGCACCCAACAAATGCAGATTTACCGGTATAAGCCACATCAGCAGCAAAGTGAAAAGTGTAGAAATTATCTCCACCTGTGGATAACGCCTGCTGATGGCGCATTGGCAATATCGACATTTACCGCGAAGTAACAACCAACTTAGGACGGGAATATTGTCGCGCCAAAGCACTCTTTTTTTACATCGTGGGCAGTGAGAAGAGGGATAGAACAGATTAAGGGATGATTCAGGATGTAATAACTGTAGCGGCAATCGATAGATCACCACATTAATGAAGCTGCCCATCATCAAGCCGATTAATCCACCGCTTAACCAATAAACGCATGCCATTGCCAATACCTCGCACCTTCCTGGTTTGTTATAGCGGGACAATATGCCGAAGCGAATATCAGTGCGAGAGGAAAGAGGGGATTACAGCGGGTTACATCAAAAGTGCAGAGCGGGATCCAGAACTAAGGAGATTGGGAATTAAGACTGCTGCTTAAACATCTGAATCGCTTCCTGCACATTGCTGGTCGCCAGTGACATAACGTGGTCATTATTGAGGTAGACATCATATTGCCCGGCATTAAATCGGAACACATAGAGATCGCCACGATAGCGCAGCCCTTTGGTTTTAATCCCAATGTGATGACGGCGCAAAGCAGCCTGTGACAGTCGGTCATTATCAGTTCTCATTGCCACTCCTCCACTTAGCGTTTATTAGCCAATAACCGGACATAGTCTCGGGTCTGAACCTTAACATAACCTTAAGAAGAGTATAGTTAATAATCCACAGCTTTTTCATGCCTACTTTCTTCTACCAAACTTCAACATTTATTAAAAAAGCCGACTTGTTATCGCACCATTTAATGTTGAGTTAAGTATTCGTCCGTATGTTGTTTCCTCAGCCGATAAAAAAGCCCTACTTATGTTTTTTTTAAGCGCCCAAAAAAGTTAACAGTTTGTGCTGTCAAATTTGTATGGTTTAACCTACGTTTAAACAGCAAGTTACTTAATGTTGTTGTGGTATCAATCAATTGCACATTTTTACATGGTCCTGATGCAGGAAACTCAAGGCGTTAAACGTTAAGGTAAACTTATGACTTTCCTTCCATTTTCGCGCCCATCGTTGGGTGAGGAAGAGTTGGCTGCGGTTAAAGCAGTATTTGAATCAGGCTGGATTACGACGGGTCCAAAGAATGCTGAACTGGAAGAGGCTTTTTGCCAGCTCACCGGTAATCAGCATGCGATTGCCGTTAGTTCCGCTACGGCAGGAATGCATGTCACGCTGCTGGCACTGAATATTCAGCCCGGCGATGAAGTGATCACGCCGTCTCTGACCTGGGTTTCCACCATTAACATCATCACACTGCTCGGTGCGACGCCGGTGATGATCGATATCGATCGCGACACCTTGATGGTGACGCCGGAGCAGATTGAAGCGGCGATCACGCCGCGCACGCGCGCCATCATTCCGGTGCATTACGCGGGCGCACCCGCCGATTTGGATGCCATCCGCGCCATCGGTGAGCGTCATGGCATTCCGGTGATTGAGGACGCCGCCCACGCTGCGGGCTGTTACTACAAAGGCAAGCACGTTGGTCAACAGGGCACGGCGATATTCTCCTTCCACGCCATCAAAAACATGACCTGCGCCGAAGGTGGCTTGATTGTGACCGATGATGCTGCGCTGGCCGACCGCATGCGCAGCCTGAAATTCCACGGCCTCGGCGTCGATGCTTACGATCGCCACACCCATGGCCGCAAGCCGCAGGCGGAAGTGATCATGCCGGGCTTCAAATACAACTTGCCGGATATCAGCGCCGCCATTGCATTGGTGCAGCTGAAAAAACTGCCCGCCATCAATGAGCGCCGCGCGGCGATTGCGCAACGTTATCTCACCGAACTGGCGGATACGCCGTTTCTGCCGCTGACGCAGCCAGAATGGGCGCATCAGCACGCGTGGCATCTGTTCATCATTCGTGTTGATGAGTCGCAATGTGGCACTACCCGCGATGCATTAATGGAAACACTTAAAGCGCAGGATATCGGCACCGGCCTGCATTTCCGTGCTGCACACACCCACAAATATTACCGCGAACGCTATCCGCAGCTCTCACTGCCGCACACCGAATGGAATAGCGATCGCATTTGCTCAATCCCGTTGTTCCCTGATATGCGCGACGAAGATGTCACGCGCGTGATTAGTGCATTGCGTCAGATCGCTGGAGTTTGACATGTTGGAAGAAAAAGCCATTCGGAAAGTCTCCGTGGTGATCCCGGTGTACAACGAAGAGGAGAGCCTGCCGGAATTGGTACGTCGTACCGATGCGGCCTGCGCGGAATTAGGTCTGGAGTACGAGATTCTGCTGGTTGATGACGGTAGCAGCGATCGCTCAGGTGAGATGATTGCTGACGCTGCGGATATGCCGGGCAGCCATGTGGTTGGCGTGTTACTCAATCGTAATTACGGCCAGCACTCGGCGATCATGGCGGGCTTTAGCCACGTGAGCGGCGACTTGATCATCACGCTGGACGCCGATCTGCAAAACCCGCCGGAAGAGATCCCGAACCTGGTGAAAGCGGCACAGCAGGGTTATGACGTAGTAGGCACCGTGCGTCAAAACCGGCAGGACAGCTGGTTCCGTCGTCGCGCCTCACGCACCATTAATCACCTGATTCAGCGCGTCACCGGCAAAGCGATGGGCGATTACGGCTGCATGTTACGCGCTTATCGCCGCCATATTGTCGATGCGATGCTGAACTGCCACGAGCGCAGCACCTTTATTCCCATCCTCGCTAACACCTTTGCTCGCCGCACTATTGAGCTGCCGGTGGCGCATGCCGAGCGCGAGTTTGGCGATTCGAAATACAGCTTTATGCGGCTGATTAACCTGATGTATGACCTGGTGACTTGCCTCACCACCACGCCGCTGCGTCTGCTGAGTATCGTCGGCAGCCTGATTGCGCTGGCCGGTTTTGCCTTCTCGCTGATTCTGATTGTGCTACGTCTGTTCCTCGGCGCCGCCTGGGCCGGCGATGGCGTGTTCCTGCTGTTCGCCGTGCTGTTTATTTTTGTCGGTGCGCAGTTTATCGGTATGGGATTACTCGGCGAATACATCGGCCGCATTTACAACGACGTACGCGCCCGTCCGCGCTACTTCATCCAACGTGTGATTCACCCACAGCAAAAAGCCTCATCTGTACAGGAAATTGAGCAATGAAAACTGTCGTCTTCGCCTACGCCGAAATGGGCTGTGCGGGTATTTCTGCACTTCTGAACGCTGGCTATGATATCAGCGCTATTTTTACCCACTCAGACACAGGAACTGAGAGCCACTTTTTTGACTCCGTTGCGCGTTTAGCCGCTGAGCAGGGCATTCCGGTTTATGCGCCGGAAGATGTGAATCACCCGCTGTGGGTCGATCGCATCAAAACCATGGCGCCGGATTACATCTTCTCCTTCTACTATCGTGCTTTGCTGAACGACAGCATCCTCAGCTGCGCAAAACTGGGTGCTTTTAACCTGCACGGTTCGCTGCTGCCAAAATACCGTGGCCGCGCACCGCTGAATTGGGTGCTGGTCAATGGCGAAACCGAAACCGGCGTAACCTTGCACCGTATGGTGAAACGCGCAGATGCCGGTGACATCGTGGCGCAACAGCGCGTCGCGATTGATGAGCAGGACAACGCATTAACGCTGCATCGCAAACTGGTGGCCTGCGCCACCGAAGTCCTGAACAACGCGTTGCCGGGAGTGAAACGTGGCGATATCGTCACCACACCACAAATCGAAAGTGAAGCTACGGTTGTTGGTCGTCGCACACCGGAAGATGGTCGCATCAAATGGGAAGCCCCGGCGCAGACGGTCAACAATCTGGTGCGTGCCGTAACTTATCCGTGGCCGGGCGCGTTTGCCTTCGCCGGCACCGTGAAATTCGTGGTGTGGAAAAGCCGCGTGCATAACGTTGATCACCACGCCAAACCGGGCACCGTATTGTCTGTTGAGCCGTTCCTCATCGCCTGCGGTGAAGGTGCGCTGGAAGTGATGACCGGTCAAAGCGATAACGGCGTCTTTATGAACGGCAGCCAGCTGGCGCAAAACCTCGGCATGGTGAAGGGCGCATTGCTCTATTCTCAGCCAGTGGCAGCGGTAAAACGTCGGACGCGCGTGTTGATCCTTGGCGTGAACGGCTTTATCGGTAACCACCTCACTGAGCGTCTGCTGCAGGATGATAACTTTGAAGTATACGGTTTAGACATCGGTTCTGATGCCATCAGCCGTTTCCTCGATCAGCCGCGCTTCCACTTTGTCGAAGGCGACATCAGCATTCACTCAGAATGGATCGAGTATCACATTAAGAAGTGCGATGTGGTGCTGCCATTGGTGGCGATTGCCACGCCGATTGAGTACACCCGCAATCCACTGCGCGTGTTCGAACTCGATTTTGAAGAGAACCTCAAAATCATTCGTGACTGCGTGAAGTACAAAAAACGCATTATCTTCCCATCGACCTCCGAAGTATACGGTATGTGTACTGACAAACATTTCGATGAGGATCACTCGAATCTGGTGGTGGGGCCGATCAATAAACAGCGCTGGATCTACTCCGTTTCTAAGCAGCTGCTGGATCGCGTGATTTGGGCATACGGTGAGAAAGAAGGGTTGCGCTTTACCTTGTTCCGTCCGTTTAACTGGATGGGGCCGCGCCTCGATAACCTGAACGCCGCACGTATCGGCAGTTCGCGTGCTATCACACAGCTGATCCTCAATCTGGTGGAAGGTTCACCGATTAAGCTGATCGATGGCGGCGCACAGAAGCGTTGCTTCACCGATATTCGTGATGGCATTGAAGCGCTGTTCCGCATCATCGAGAACAAGCAGAACAACTGCGATGGTCAGATCGTCAACATCGGTAACCCGGATAACGAAGCCAGCATCAAAGAGTTGGCCGAGCGTCTGCTGGCGAGTTTTGAACGTCATCCGCTGCGCAGCAACTTCCCACCGTTTGCTGGATTCCGTGAAGTAGAAAGCAGCAGCTATTACGGTAAAGGTTATCAGGACGTGGAACATCGCAAGCCGTCGATCAAAAACGCGCGTCGTCTGCTGGACTGGACGCCAACCGTCGAGATGGATACCACCATCGATAACACGCTGGACTTCTTCCTGCGCACCGTTGAGCTGCAGGATAAGCCATGAAAAAAGTAGGTTTGCGCGTCGATGTAGATACCTGGCGCGGCACCCAATTCGGGGTGCCGGCGCTACTGGAGCAATTCAGTCTGCATCAGCTGCAGGCCAGTTTTTTCTTCAGTGTTGGACCGGACAATATGGGGCGCCACTTGTGGCGCCTGTTAAAACCGCGCTTCCTGTGGAAAATGCTGCGTTCGCGCGCAGCATCTCTTTACGGCTGGGATATCTTGCTGGCAGGCACTGCGTGGCCGGGACGGGAAATTGGTCGCGGTTTGGAGGAGATCATCAGCGCCACCGCCGATCATCACGAAGTCGGTTTGCATGCCTGGGATCACTTTGCCTGGCAAACCTGGGCGGGCGTATGGCCGCACGAGAAACTGGTTGAGCAGATAGCGCGCGGGAAACAGGCGCTGGAAGCGATTATTGGTGACAATGTCACTTGCTCAGCGGTAGCGGGTTGGCGGGCTGACGGTCGGGTAGTGGCTGCCAAACAGCAGTTTGGCTTCAGCTACAACAGCGACTGCCGTGGAACGGGCCCATTTCTGCCCATTCTTAGCGATGGCAGTATCGGCACGGTACAAATTCCGGTGACCTTGCCCACCTGGGATGAAGTGGTGGGACAATCGGTAAGCGCGGAAGGTTTTAACGACTTTATTCTCGAGCAGATTCATGCTGCAACGGGTGCGCCGGTCTACACCATTCATGCCGAAGTGGAAGGGATTGTCGGACTGAAGGCGTTCGCCGATCTGCTTAGACGTGCAGAAGAGCAGGACATTGAGTTTTGTCCACTCAGTGCCTTGTTACCCGACGATCACTCTACGCTGCCACAGGGCAACATCGTGCGCGGGCATATTCCCGGACGCGAAGGCTGGCTAGGCTGCCAGCGTTAATATCTACAGGAACCACGGATGCGTACAGGCACTAAAACCGCATTACTCATCGCGCTCTTCGCGCTTTTTTACCTGATCCCGATTGAGTTTCGCGCCTTATGGCAGCCGGACGAAACCCGCTACGCTGAAATCAGTCGTGAAATGCTGTTCAGCGGCAATTGGGTGGTGCCGCATTTCTTTGACCTCCGCTACTTCGAAAAACCGATAGCCGGATATTGGATCAATAACATTGGCCAATGGTTATTCGGTCACACTAACTTTGGCGTGCGCGCCGGATCAATTTTCAGCACCACCTTGAGCGCGATGCTGGTGTATTGGCTCGGCACGCAGATGTTCGCCAGTCGCCAAGTCGCACTCACCGGCAGCGTTATTTTCCTGACTTCGCTTCTGGTGTACGGCGTGGGCACTTACGCGGTGCTCGATCCGATCCTGATGCTGTGGCTGGTTGCCGCGATGTGCAGTTACTGGCTGGCATCGCAGGCCAGTACTACGCGGCAACGCTTATGCGGCTATGTTTTGCTAGGCGCGGCCTGCGCCATGGGCTTCATGACCAAAGGCTTTCTCGCGCTGGCGGTGCCGTTGTTGGCGATTCTGCCGTGGGCCATTTGGCAACGTCGCTTCGGTGAACTGCTGCGCTGGGGGCCGCTGACGATTGTGGTTGCTGTGCTGCTCAGCACGCCGTGGGCGCTGGCGATTAATCAGCAGGAAGGGGATTTTTGGCACTACTTCTTCTGGGTCGAGCATATTCAGCGTTTCGCCGAGTCAGATGCACAGCACAAAGCGCCATTCTGGTACTACATTCCGGTGTTGCTGGCGGGCTGTTTGCCGTGGCTGGCGCTGCTGCCGGGATCGCTGCTCGGCGCGTGGCGTCAGCGCAGCCAGCAAGCCGGGCCGATCTATTTGCTGAGCTGGGTGCTGATGCCGCTGCTGTTTTTCAGTATCGCTAAAGGCAAATTGCCGACCTACATTTTGCCGTGCTTCGCGCCGCTGGCGCTGCTAATGGCGCATTATGCGCACAGCGGTTCGGCGCAGGTGATCAAAGCGCTGAAAGTGAATGGCTGGATCAACCTGCTGTTCGGTGCGATTGCCGCAATCGTGTTACTGGTGGTGCTAGCTCCGTGGGGCATTTCGCATCGTCCGGTTTACAGCAGCGAAGAGATTGTTGGCGTGATCTGCGCGGCACTCTCCTTTATCGGATGGGGCGTGATGGGCTGGCTGAGCCGTAAACCGGAGAACGGCCGCTGGCAGTTAGCCGCGCTTTGTCCGCTGGCGCTGGCGTTACTGGTGGGCTTTGCCATTCCGCAAAAAGTGCGGGATTCCAAGCAGCCGCAGAGTTTTGTCAGCGCGGTGCACGATCAACTGGCGGATAGTCGTTATCTGCTGGCCAACAATCCTGGCGTGGCATCGGCGGTGGCCTGGGAACTGCAGCGCAGCGACATCAATTTCTATGATGCCAAAGGCGAGTTGCAATATGGCCTGAGCTATCCGGATGCGCAGTCACACTATATTGATGCGGATAACTTTGCCGACTGGCTGCGCGTGCATCGCCGTCAGGGCAAGGTTTCATTGGTATTGATGATGAATTCCAGCGACAAAACGCCGGATAAAAACCTGCCGGAACCGGATGACGTCTATCGTCAGGGCCGCCTGGTGTATTACGGCTACGATGTTAAACCATGAATCTGCTGCTGATTTTACTGGTTAGCGTACTGAGCTGTGCCGCCCAGCTGTGTCAGAAGCAGGCCGCTCATCTCGGCATCAAAAAGGGAATTTTTTGGCTGGCGCTCAGCATTCTGCTGCTGGGTATCGGCATGCTGCTGTGGCTTGCGGTATTGCGCGTGGTACCGGTGAGCGTGGCGTATCCGATGCTGAGTCTTAACTTTGTATTGGTGGCCATCGCCGCGCGGCTGATCTGGCGCGAAACCTACAGCCTACAGCAGTGGATTGGCACGCTGGCGATTGTTGCCGGTGTGGCGTTAATGGGAAGTCATCTATGAAAGGCGTGATGCTGGCGCTGTGCAGCGTATTGCTGGTATCGCTGGCGCAGCTGGTTTTGCGAATGGCGATGCTCGATTTCCCGTCGTTGAGCGCATTGCTCAGTTTGCAGCACATCAAACCGCTGCTGCTGTTGGCGATTGGCCTTGGCGCTTACGCGCTGTCGATGTTGTGCTGGATGCTGGCGCTGCGTCATCTGCCGCTTAATCGGCTCTATCCGCTGCTCAGTTTGAGTTATGTGCTGGTGTGGCTGGCGGCGATTTCCTTGCCAATATTGGGGGAAACCTTCCGCTGGAGCAGCTTTGCCGGCGTGCTGCTGATTGTGTTTGGCTTGCTGCTGGTTTCGCTGCCGCGCAAGCAATGATTGTCCGTAGTGTCGCCATTCATGGCGACCCTCAACCAACCAACCGCAAATGCTTCTCCCCTAAATCCGCCAGTGAAGCCGCGCCTAACATGCCTAAATCGCGGCTAATCTCGCTGGTAATCAAGTCGATAGCTAAATTGACGCCCGCTAAACCGCCTACCGCACAAGCATAATTAAACGGCCGCCCGACAAAGCAGGCTTTTGCGCCCAGCGCGATAGCTTTAATGGCGTCGGTGCCGCGTCGAATTCCGCTATCAAACATCACCGTCATTTCACCCGCTGCTGCAACGATTTCCGGCAGCACATAAAGCGGCGGAATCACCGTATCCAGCTGTCGTCCACCATGATTCGATACAACAATGCCGTCGATGCCGATGGTTTTACAGCGCAGCGCATCGTTACGGCTGAGAATGCCTTTAATCACCATCGCGCCCGGCCAGTGCGCGCGGATATGTTCGATATGCTGCCAGGTTAAGTGGCTGCGGCCGCTGAAATCCCGTACCGCATTTTTCGAAAACAGCGGTGCGCCACGCTGCGCATTATTGTTCTCAAAATAGGGCATGCCGCTTTTCAGCAGCGTCTTAAGCAAAGTTCCGGTTAACCAGCGCGGATGCGTGATGCCTTGCCACGCCAACTTCAGGCTGGGACGGAACGGCGTGGCGAATCCGGCGCGCACGTTGTTTTCCCGGTTGGCCTTAACCGGCGTGTCCACGGTGATCACCAGCACCGGAATCGCGGCCTGCTTAACGCGATCGATCAGCGCATCAATCTCCTCCAGCGTTTTCGGCAGATAGGCCTGAAACCACATATCGGGATTCACTTGCGCCACATCTTCCAGCCGCGTCAGCGAGGAGCCGCTCATGATAAACGGTACGTTCTTCTCTTTCGCCGCGCGTGCCATGGTGCAATCGCCATCAAAACCGGTTAACGCTGAGATGCCCATCGGCGCGATGCCAACCGGCGCCGCGTAGCTTTGCCCAAACAGCTCAACCCCGATGTTGCGCTGCGACACATCCACCATGTTTTCCGGGATCAGGCTGTAGCGCGCATAAGATGCCAGCGTGTTGCGCAGCGCGATATTGTCTTCGACGCCGCCAGAAACATAGGCGAACAGCGGATGCGGCAGATGACGTTTGGCATACTTCTCGAAGTCGTTCAGGGATAGGCAACGCGACTGCATATTGCGCATGAAGGTGATGATCCAGTTGGCGAGACGGCAGGGGAAAAGCAAAGAAATCAATGCTATTGCACGAGCGGGATTTTACAAATCTATAATTCGGCAATGTTAATGCGCGAAATGCATATAGACGGTCGCCATAAATGGCGACCCTACGGATTTAATATCACCTTACACATAGGGTCGCCATTCATGGCGACCATTTTAATTACCATGATGAATCCAGCCTAAATAAAATCCCCCCTGATGCAATTCCATCAAAATAAAAACACCAGAATGCTTGAACTCACACTTCGGAAAACAAATTCCAAATAAAAATTAACATGAAATAAAAATGCCGTTAGCGTGAATGCTCTGTTTTGTTCTGCCGTATTTCCTTATGTATTTTTTACCAGGAGGTATTATGGAAAGAGAACTGTATATATCCACCAACACGGCTTCCGGCCCGAATAGCACTACGCGCACCGAGCCCTTTGTTAAAATAATCGCGCTGGTTGCCACGCTGGGTGGATTACTGTTTGGCTACGATACCGGCGTGGTATCGGGCGCTTTGCTGTTTATGCGTGACGATTTGCAACTCACGCCATTTACCACCGGATTAGTCACCAGTTCACTGCTGTTTGGCGCCGCTTTTGGCGCGCTGCTCGCCGGTCATTTCGCCGACGCGCTGGGACGCCGCAAAATCATCATTTCCCTCGCCTTTATTTTTGCCCTTGGCGCTATTGGTTCGGCTTTCGCGCCGGATGTTATTTCAATGATCGCTTCACGTTTGTTCCTGGGCATCGCCGTCGGTGGCGCGGCGGCCACGGTGCCGGTGTATATCGCGGAAATCGCACCAGCCAATAAGCGCGGCCAGTTGGTGACTTTGCAGGAGCTGATGATTGTTTCGGGCCAGCTGCTGGCGTACGTGTCCAACGCCACTTTCAACGAAATCTGGGGCGGAGAGCACACCTGGCGCTGGATGATCGCCATCTCGACTGTACCCGCCGTTTTGCTGTGGTTTGGCATGATCTTTATGCCAGAAAGCCCGCGTTGGCACGTGATGCGCGGTAATAACAACGAAGCGCGCAAAGTGCTGGAGAAAACCCGCGCGGCGGATGACGTCGATTGGGAGCTGGAAGAGATCGAAGAAACCATCGAAGAGAACCGGCAACAGGGCAAAGGCCGCCTGGGCGATCTGCGTACGCCGTGGCTGCGCAAGGTGTTTCTGCTCGGTATCGGTATAGCGGCGATTCAGCAGCTGACCGGCGTCAACACCATAATGTATTACGCGCCGACCATGCTGACGGCAACCGGTTTAAGCAACGATGCCGCGCTGTTTGCCACCATCGCTAACGGCGTGATTTCGGTGCTGATGACGCTGGTCGGGATCTGGATGATCGGCAAAATTGGCCGTCGTCCGCTGGTGTTGGTTGGACAGATGGGTTGCACCGCGTGCCTGTTCTTTATCGCGGCGGTGTGCTTCTTTATGCCGGAATATCATTCGGCAGGCGACGTTAATCTGCTGCGCGCCTATCTGGTGCTGGCGGGGATGTTGATGTTCCTGTGCTTCCAGCAGGGCGCGCTGTCGCCGGTTACCTGGCTATTACTTTCTGAGATCTTCCCGGCGCGGATGCGCGGTATTTGCATGGGCGGCGCGGTGTTTGCGCTGTGGATGGCGAATTTCGCCATTTCGATGGCGTTCCCGCTACTGCTGGCGGCGTTTGGCCTAGCGGGTGCCTTCTTAACCTTTGCGGTGATTGGTATTGGTGGATCGATGTTTGTGTTGCGCACCATCCCGGAAACCAAAGGGCGCAGCCTGGAGCAGGTCGAGCACTACTTCCATGAGTTGTATAAATGATGTTGCGTTGATGTAAATCAATCAAAGTTCTGGCAGAGCTGCAAAACGACATCGCTTACTATCGCAAGATATCGACGCGTCACAACAAAACAGAAAGTAAATAATATTACTCTTTCAGGATAGAACACACCATGACCTACAAAATAAGCCATGACCGACTCTGCGTTAATCGTAAAATTGCGCCCAACCTCAGCCTCGAACAGTTTTTCTCGCTGGTTGAAAAGTTAGGGTTAAATAAGGTCGAAATCCGCAATGATATGAAAAGTGGCAGCGTGACTGATCATTTATCCGGTGAACAAGTTCGTGAGCTGGCTAAACAACATGCGTTCACAATCGAAACCATTAATGCGGTTTATCCGTTTAACCAATTAACCGATGAGGTGCTGGAAAAAACGCACGCTTTATTAACCGCTGCGCGTGAAACCGGTGCCAAAGCGTTAGTACTTTGCCCACTGAATGACGGCACGGTTATTTCCCAGCAGCAAACCGTCGATGCGTTAAAAACACTGGCACCGCTGTTCGCTGAATATGGCATCGCCGGTCTGGTTGAGCCGCTCGGGTTCCCGCAAAGCTCACTGCGTTCTGCCGCACTGGCACAACAGCTGATCAAGCAAGCGGGCGCGCCGTTCAAAATCGTACTGGATACTTTTCACCACCACTTGTACGAAGGCGCTGAGCAAGACTTTGCTGGCGGCGTTGACGTCAATAACATCGGGCTGGTGCATCTCTCTGGCGTCACCGATGCGCGCCCAACGCATCAGTTAACCGACGAAGAGCGCATCATGCTGAGCGCCGACGATCTGCTGAAATCGAAACAACAAGTGCAGCGTCTGGAAGAGATGGGCTATCGCGGCATCTATGCCTTTGAACCGTTTTCTTCCGTAATGGATGGCTGGAGCGAAGAACAGATTGCTCAGGAAATCCAATCCAGCATTGCTTATCTGAATAATTAAGGAACACGCTATGACGCTCAATATTGGTGTAATTGGCACGGGCGCGATCGGTCGCGAACACATTCGTCGTTGTAGCCAGGTGCTGCAACATTCGCGCGTAGTGGCGCTGAATGACATCAACCGCAGCAACTGCGAACAGATCATTCAAGATCTGGGGATTCAGGCGGAGATCTATGACAACGCACATGACCTGATTAACGCACCAGAAGTACAGGCGATTCTGGTCACGTCGTGGGGCCCAACTCACGAAGAGTTCGTGCTGGCGGCAATTAAAGCGGGTAAAGCAGTGTTCTGCGAAAAACCGCTGGCGGTCACCGCGCAGGGTTGCATGAACATCGTTGAGGCGGAAATCGCCGCCGGTAAGAAGCTGGTGCAGGTTGGTTTTATGCGTCCTTACGACAGCGGCTATCGCGCGCTGAGAGCGGTGATTGAGAACGGTGATATCGGCGAACCGCTGATGTTGCACTGCGCGCACCGCAATCCCGAAGTCGGCGATTCTTACACCACCGATATGGCCATCACCGATACGCTGATTCATGAGCTCGATGTGCTGCGCTGGTTGCTGAAAGATGATTACGTTAGCACGCAGGTGATCTACCCACGCTCAACCAGTAAAGCGGCTGCGCATCTGAAAGATCCTCAAATCGTGCTGCTGGAAACCGCCAAAGGCGTGCGCATCGATGTAGAAATCTTCGTTAACTGCGCTTACGGCTACGATATTCAGTGTGAAGTGGTGGGCGAAAGCGGTATCGCACGTTTGCCTGAACCGATGTCGGTACAGACACGCAGCGCGGCCAAACTCTCCACCAGTATTCTTACCGATTGGAAAAAGCGTTTCATTGATGCCTATGACGTGGAGTTGCAGGATTTTATCAACAGCGTGTTATCAGGTGAGATGACCGGTCCATCGGCGTGGGATGGTTATGCGGCGGCGGTCGCGGCCGATGCCTGCGTTGCGGCGCAAAACTCTGGTGACATCGTGCCGATCACCATGCCGGCGAAACCAGCGTTCTATAACTAAGTTCTTTTTCCTTCCTTAAACGCGCGTTCTGATGGCGTAATGCTCGTCAGTTAAGCGTCTTTCGGTCACCATAAATGGCGACCCTACAACGGATTGGCGCTTTTTTCGTAGGGTGCGCATTCATGCGCACCTGCATAATGGCGCGCGTTTTATCTCGTATCACACTCTCATCTCAGCGTTTTCCCGTGTATCATCGCCGCCTTTAAGCAGTTTTGTAGGGAATAAGTGATGACGGAGATGACATTCTCCCGCCGCCAGCCTTCTGTATGGTGGGGCGCGATGATTATTTGCGGCACCGTAGTGGGCGCAGGGATGTTTACGCTGCCAGTGGTGATGGCGGGCGCGTGGTTTGGCTGGGCGATGGTGTTACTGCTGATCAGTTGGGGCGGCATGTTGCTGTCCGGCTTGTTGTTTATGCGTGTCAGCCTGAAGTATCCGCCTGGCGCGGGTTACGACACCTTAACCAAAGATTTACTCGGGCGCGGCTGGGCGGCGCTTAATGGACTCAGCATCTTATTTGTCCTCGGCATCCTCACTTACGCCTACATTTCGGCCAGCGGCCCGGTTTATCAGCACTCCATCAGTCAGTTGGGATTACCGATCTCTACCGCAGAAGCCAAAATATTGCTGACGCTGTGCGTTGCTTTAGTGGTGTGGCTCGGCACCACCGGCGTCAGTCGCTTGATGACCTTTTGTGTGCTGGCAAAAATTCTGCTGTTGATCGTGCTGTTTGGCGGCTTACTCACGCAGGTGAACGTGCCGTCGTTAATGAGCGGACCCGTAGCAGGCGAACAGTACTGGCCTTATGCACTTGGCGTGCTGCCTTTTTGTCTCGCGTCATTTGGTTATCACGGCAACATCACCGGTCTGGTGAGTTATTACGAAGGTAATAAGCAGAACATTACGCGCGCTTTGGTATTGGGTACCTTGCTGTCGCTGGCGCTGTATCTGTTTTGGCTGACCAGCACTATGGGAAATATTCCGCGCGATGCGTTTCCCGAGATTGTGAAGCAGGGCGGTGATATCGCGGCACTGATGGCAGCGCTGCGTGATCATCTGCACGTTAATGCGCTGGCGCTAATGATGTCGATCTTCTCGCATTTCGCGGTGATCGCTTCATTCCTCGGCGTTACCGCTGGTCTGTTTGATTTCATCGCCGATCGTCTGGGATTCGGAAATTCACCCGGCGCACGTTTGAAAACCGCCAGCCTGACTTTCCTGCCGCCGTTACTCGCCTCGATCTTGTGGCCAAATGGCTTTGTTGCGGCGATTGGTTTTGCCGGACTGTTTGCCACTTTGTGGGCGGTGATCATCCCGGCTATGCTGGCGTGGAAATCTCAGCAACGCTGTTCATTGGCGGTAGTTTTACTGTTTGTGTTTGGCGCGATGAATATACTGGCCTGGCTGCTGAGCTGGTTTGGGGTGTTGCCGGAATTTGGTGGGTGATGTTGTTCGCCATAAATGGCGATCCTATGTTTAACCGGTGCGCATAAATGCGCACCGGGTCAAAACCATTACTCTTTATTGGAAATCAGTGTGCCTTTCAGGCCGTGCGGCTCGGAACGCAGATACTGCGGTGGTGCTTTGGCCTGCGCACCCAATTCAGCGGCGGCATGCCACGGCCAGCGTGGGTCGTAAAGCACCGCGCGCGCCAGCGCGATCAAATCAGCATCACCTTCCTGCAAGGCTTGTTCTGCCTGCTTCGGCTCCGTAATCAAGCCAACGCCAATCACCGGAATCTTCACCTGTTTGCGGATGTCGCGGGCAAAAGGCAGCTGATAGCCGGGACCAACGGTAATTTTCTGCTGCGGTGACAGGCCGCCGCTGGAAACGTGCACGTAATCGCTGCCCGCCGCTTCGAGTTGCTGGCTGAAGACAATCGACTGCTCAACATCCCAGCCACCTTCAACCCAATCCGTTGCTGAAAGGCGCACGCCAACTGCCACCGAATCCGGCAGCGTGTTGCGCACCGCATGGAACACTTCCAGCGGGAAGCGCAGACGATTCTCCAGCGAACCGCCGTATTCATCCTCACGCTGGTTACTCAGTGGCGACAAGAACTGATGCAGCAAATAGCCGTGCGCGGCGTGCAGTTCAATTAACTGAATACCGAGTTTGGCGGCACGCTGCGCGCTGTCTACAAAGGCCTGTTTCAGGCGATCTAGATCCTGTTTAGTCAGCGCCACCGGCGCGCGATCTTCAGGATTAAAGCCTTGCGCGGAAGGCGCGACGGTTTGCCAGCCGCCTTGTTCCAGTGACAGCTGATTACCACCGAACCACGGCGCAGCGCAGGACGCTTTACGTCCGGCGTGACCGAGTTGAATACCAAACGGAATGTTAGAATATTGACGGATATCATGCAGAACGCTGGCAAGTGCCGCTTCCGTTGCATCATCCCACAGGCCTAAATCACCGGGAGAAATACGTCCGTCCGCTTCAACGGCCGTGGCTTCGATGATCAGCAAACCGGCGCCGGAAAGTGCCAGTTGCCCGAGATGAATGCGGTGCCAGGCGCTGGCTTTGCCATTCTCAGCGGAGTATTGGCACATCGGCGCGATCACGATGCGATTATCGAGCGTTAACTTACCCAGTTGCGTCGCACTAAACAGTAAACTCATTGAAACCTCATCATCAGTGGCTGAATGGCTTTAAGCTTAGGGCCAAAAGCGCATTTTGCAGAGGGCTATGAGTTTGAATGTTGTAGCAAAAAGTAAGTTAAGCGGAATGTGCCCAGCAGATCAAAAACCACTGGGCGAAAATTACAGAATAAATTCGCTGAACTTAGCCTGATTATTCACCAGATAGGCGGGAAAGTGTTCGGTGGTCAGCGCTTGTTTACACATTTTCCTCTCTCTGCCCCAGATATCTTTGCCATTTTTTAGCGCATCAAGAATATGGTCGCAGTTATTAAATTGCGGCAAATCATATTCGGTGTGGGAAATTGACGACATTTTTTCCGATATGCGTTCTGGTCGCATAATCCACGAAAAATGCCAGCCTGCGGATGCCATATTTTTATTGCGCAGCTTGAACAAATTCCATTTTATAAAGCTGGATTTGATCGGACTTTTTTTAACGTTGCGGAAGTCTTCCGGCTTACCGCCAAAGAAACCGTTGAGATGCTTAAAGGATGTCGCCCGTGGGAATGACCAAATTCTCGGTGCACCATCGGCGTTGAATACCTGAAGATTGAACTGATAATTAAAGAAATTCATATGCAGCGTGGTACACAGGCTGTGCTTGTTCAGTTTTAATACCGCCTGTGGATCAGGTATTTCGTCAACGTCTGACACGATGATAATGTCGTCATTAACCGCAGAACTCAGCCCCTTCATAATGGCATTTCGCGTGTGGGCTTCATTCTTCCAGGCATCGACGATGTCATTATTAAAGAAGGGTGTTTCGTCAAAGACGATATAAATAATCTTATTTTTGAATTCTGCAAATTTATTAATATCGAAATGCAGATTTCTTGGCTTGCCGGTGAAAGTATGGGTGGATTCAACGATGACGAAGCGGTCGACAACGTTGTTCAGGGTATGCAAACGAACGTCGAGCAACATATCTTCGTCATAGTATAAAAAACAATCATAAATCATAGGTTTTCCGCGTTACTTTGTGTTCAAAATAGCTTGCCCTCTAATGTAAGTATTGTGTCATGCTTTTAACAATTAATGCGGATAACCGATAAAATTTTGTCGCTTTTGTATGTAAATATTATCGCTTTTAAAACGCCGCCGATCGCCAGCCGCGCGTTTTATCATTGCCGGTGCGTACCGCCAGCGAATGCGCTGCACGTTGCGAACGCGCCATCCCCTCTTTTTGATTAAGCTGGGTAAACTCACCGGCGCGCAGCAGATAAACGCCATCGACAAACACATCGCTGACTTCGTGGCCAAGCGCTGAGTAGACCAGCGATGAAACCGGATGATGGATCGGCGTCATCGCCGGATGCGAAGTATCGACAATTACCACATCAGCGCGTTTGTCGACTTCCAGCGAACCCACCAGATGTTCGAGGCCAATGGCACGCGCACCATCGATGGTAGCCATCTCCAGCACTTTCTCCGCCGTCATAATGGTGGGATCGCGGTGCACGCCTTTTTGCAGCAGCGCCGCCACTTTCATCGCCTGGAAAAGATTGTGATTGTTGCTGCTGGCTGGGCCATCTGAGCCTAAACCCACGGTTAAGCCGGCGGCCAGCATTTCCGAAATCGGCGGCACGCCGGAGGCGAGATAGAGATTGCTGCAGGGATTGTGCGACACGCGTGTGTCGTGATGTTTGAGAGCGCGGATGTCGCGCGAATTACACTGCACGCAATGCACCGCCAGCACATCCGGGCCGAGGAAGCCGATATCGCTGAGGAATTCGGTATCGCTGGCCTGAAAACGCAGCTGCGCCTGCTCGATCTCAAAATCGGTTTCCGCCACGTGCGTGGTGATCAGCACGCCGGTTTCGTTGGCTAACTGGCGTGTGCCGCGCAGCACTTTCTCATCCAGCGCCCAAATCATGCTCGGTGCCAGACCGACTTTTACCCGGCCATCGACTCTGTGATAGCGATTAATCACTTCACGTGCATCGGCCAGCGCCTGTTCCGGCGTTTCGATCAGTTCAGCAGGAATGCCGTGCTCAGCGCCGCTGGTGAGGAAGCCGCGACACACATGACCGCGAATGCCGCTGACTTCAAACGCTTCGATCACTTTGGCCGTTAATCCTGGCCTTGGATGCGCATACATAAAATCGACCAGCGAGGTTACGCCCGAACGCAATGATTCCATACAGCCGTGCAGCGCGGCGGCGAAGACATCCTCTTCGGTCAACGCCACGGCGCTGGGTCCGGTCATGCAGGTGAACCACTTTTTCAGCACCATGTCATCGCCAAGGCCTTTCAGCAGTGTCTGGAACAGATGCGTATGGGTGTTCACCATGCCTGGCATAATAATGCGTTCGCGGCAGTCAATGATTTCCGCTTCCGGATAGCGCTGCTGCAACGCATCGCGCGTGCCAATGGCGCGAATGATCTTATCCTCAATCAGCAAACTCGCCTGTTCCAGAATCTCGCGCTGCGGATTCATGGTGATAATCCAGCCGTCAGCCAGCAGGTAACTCATGAGGCGTTCTCCAGTTGCTGCTGTAATTCGGCGGCATTGACCACAAAACCAAAGCATTGCTGCACGTTATACAGCGTGGCATCGCGGCAGTAAGCGGGCGAGGTGGTGGCGCTGCAATCTTCCAGCAGCAGGCAGTCGTAACCACGGAAGTTGGCGTCTTGCAGCGTACAAAGCACGCATTGATCGACGTTAACGCCAGCAAACAGCAGGGTGGTGACGTTAAGATTTCGCAGGATGCTATCGAGCTCGCTGTCCTGAAAACCAGACATGCGGTATTTGTTGACGCGAATGTCTTCAGCATCCGGCGTCAATTCGTCCACCACTTCCGCCGCCCAGCTGCCGGCTTGCAACACCGGCGCGCCGGAAACCGGCAGCGGGTCGCCTAATCCCACGCCATCACCGTTCGGGTTATAGACGTGCAGCAAGGCGGGACTGAGATTGAGCTTATCGGCGCGGTTGCCCCAGTTGAGCCAAATCACCGGCACTTCCGCAGCGCGCAATGTCGGCAGCAACGCTTGCAGCGGTGCAATCGGTGCACGCGCAGGCGTGACATCAACGCCGATATGTCCGAGCCAGCCTTCGGGATGACAGAAGTCGTTCTGCATATCAATCACCACGATAGCCGTACGCTGCAGATCGAAAATCACCGAGCGGTCGCGCGTGGTGAGCTGCACAGTGCGCGACGCCTGCGTCGGTCGTCGCGTATCAACCACTTGCGGTGAGACGCGCCACTGATTATGTCGACTGCTGCCTAAAACATTTTCCGGCATATCAGGCTCCCGTTAACACACGCAAATCTTCTTCATCCAGCGTGACAGGGTCACCGCTGCGAATCAGTTCTGAAAAGCCTTCATTCGGCGTCATCACCGTTAGCGTGTAGAGTTTGCTGTTGCCAGTGTTACGAATCGCGTGATCGTTACCTGGATGCAGCAGCAACGAATCGCCTTTGCCAATCGCCAGTTCTTCGTCGTTACAGCGCGCTACGCCTTCACCGTGCAGCACATAGAAGAACTCGTGCGCGGTGGCGTGCTCATTCGGTGGCGTAGCGCCGCCGACGTTGAAGATCTCCACCACGAAAATGTTCTCAATGCCGTCTAACGGCTTGTCGAACAAGATGGCGAAATAGTTGCTGCTATCCGGACTGATACGGAACGCCTTAACATCCGCAAGATTGTTGAAACGAAACGATTTCATACGTTATTCCTTTCGATAAGGCTGCGTTAACGCGCCAGGTTGCAATGTGCGTCCCACCACGCCAGACATCGCTAGAATGGTAAGCAAGTAAGGCAGCGCCAGCAGCACTTGCGGCGGCAGTGTGTTTTCAAACAGCTGCAGCGACAGTTGCAGGGCATCTGCGGCGCCAAAGATAAAGGCGGCGACCAGTGCTTTGAGCGGGCTCCAGCGGCCAAAGATGACAATCGCCAGCGCGATAAAACCTTGTCCGCTGACGATGTTGTCGCGGAACAGGCCGATCTGCGCGGTGACCAGATAGCTGCCCGCCAAACCGGCACCAACGCAGGAGAACAGCACGCCCCACGTGCGGATCTTTAACACGTTGAGTCCGGCGGCATGCGCCGCGCGCGGGTTTTCGCCTACCGCGCGCAGCGACAGGCCAAAGCGGGTGTGAAACAGACCAAAGTGCGCCAGCACCGCCAGCAACAAAGTGAGATAGAGCGGCAGCGGCTGCTGGAACAGAATCGGGCCAATAAACGGCAGCGAAGAGAGCAGCGGCACATGCCAGGGTTCGAGCATGGGGATGGTGGGCGAGGAATCGTTACCCATTACCAGCGCGTAAATCCAGGTGGCTAATCCGGCGGCCAAAATATTGAAGACGATGCCCACCACAATCTGGCTGGCATGGGCGCGCAGGTAGAGCGCCGCCAGCACGCAGCCAACCAGCAACCCGCCAACGCCTCCGGCAATAAAGCCCAGCGCGGTCGATCCACTCTCCACCGCCATCATGTAGCTGGAGAGCGCGCCGAGCAGAATGGTGCCTTCAATGCCGATATTCAGCACGCCAGAACGTTCGGCATAGATTTCGCCCAGCGCCGCCAGTAATACCGGACCGGCAAGGCGCACCGCAGCGGCCAGCCAGCTGACGAAAAAGGCGGTATCGAGATTCATCCACAGATTCATGATTGTTCCTCCGCCAGTTGGCGACGCGATTTACGCCCGCCGGGAAGGTTGATGCGGTAATAGCGCAGCAGATCGCCGGCCAGAATCAGTAACACCACCAGACTTTGCAGAATCAGCACCACCGAAGTGGGCAAGCCGGTTTGGCGCTGCATCGCGTTGCCGCCGACTTCCAGCCCGCCGTAGAGAATGGCGGTTGGGAACACCAGCAGCGGATTGAGGCGCGCCAGTAAGGCCACCACCACGCCGATAAAGCCGACGCCGCCGGAAATCCCCTCCATCAGGCGATGTTGCACACCCAATACCGCGCACAATCCTGCCAGCGCTGCCAATCCACCGCCGAGTAAAACCGCACCCATTTGACGGCGATTGACATCCACGCCGCTGTAGCGCGCCGCACGCGGATTCAGTCCGGCGATTTTGATTTCGAAACCAGCGGGCGTGGCACGCATCAGCCAGAAGACGAACAGCGTGGCGACCAACGCGATGGCGATGCCCCAATGTGCGCGCATGCCGTTCATCACGAACGGCAACCAGCTCTCCACCGGCAAACGTGGTGTTTGCGGCAGATCGCCCGGCGCACGCATCGGGCCGGAAACCAGATATTGCACCATGAACAGCGCAACATAGTTGGCCATCAGCGAGATCAATACGTCGTTGCCGCCAAACTTGACGCGTAACGCGCCAACCCAACCGGCCCAAATGGCACCCGTGAGGAAGGCGGCGATCAGCACCATCGGCCAGTAGAGCAGCGCGGGAATCGCCCACGGAAAACCCTGCGGCGTGCCCGAAAGGGCGATCCAACTGGCCGCTGCGGCACCCAGCAGAAAACAGCCTTCAAAACCGATGTAACCGAGCCCGGCGCGCCACACCACGATGGTTGCCAACGCAATCAGCATCAATGGCGTGGCTTGTACCAGGCTGAGACCGAAGCTGCGTAGCGAGCCAAACGCAGCGTCAAACAGGAAGCCGTAAGCGGAGAGCGGATTGCCGCCAAACGGGATAAACAGCAAACCGGCAATAACGAAAGCGGCCAGAATGCCGCATAAACTGGTCAGCATCAGCGCGCCGCTGGATTCGGCGGGCGCCAGACGTCGCTCAAGCAGCTTCTTCATGATCGCCTCCGGTTTTTTTCAGGTGCGCACCTGCCATCAGTTCGCCGAGGCGTTCTGGCGTGGCGTCGGCGGCATCCATTTCACCGGCAATCTGGCCGCTGTACATCACCGCGATGCGATCGGAGAGATTGATAATTTCCTCCAGCTCGGCGGAGATCATCAGAATGGCGCAGCCGCGATCGCGCGCTGCCATCAAACCTTGCCACACGCTCTCAATCGCGCCGACATCCAGGCCGCGCGTTGGCTGCTCAACTACCAGCAAGCAGGGATTGCTGGCGACTTCGCGGCCCAGAATCAGCTTCTGCAGATTACCGCCGGAGAGTTTGCCGGCTTCAAAATCGGCATCTGGCGTGCGAACCGCAAAGCGGGCGATGATGTCGCGCGCATGCTGGCTGATGCGCTGACGATCCAGCAGCCAGCCGCCCGCGCGGGTAAAGGTGCGCTGGCGGCCGAGCATGGCGTTATCAGTAATCGATAAATCGGTCACCGAACCGACGCCACGCCGATCTGCCGGGATAAAGCTGATGCCCTTATGGCGGCGCGTAGCAGGGGAATCGTCGCTGATATCTTCGCCATTCAGCAGAATGCGACCGGCTTCCAGTTCGCGCAGGTTGAGCAACGCTTCCGCCAGCTCCGATTGGCCGTTACCTTCCACACCTGCAATGCCAAGGATTTCTCCGGCGGCAACGTTGAGCGAAACGCGCCAGATTTTTTGCTGTCCGCTGGCATCACGCACCGCAATGCTATCCACCTGCAACACGGTTTTGCCCGGCTGACATGGCGTTTTCTCCACACGCAGCACCACATCGCGCCCAACCATGCGGCGTGCCAGATCGCCTTCCGAGGTGTCTTTAATGTCCACCGAATCAACCATTTTGCCGCCGCGCATCACAGAAACATGATGGGCAATCGCCATGATTTCATACAGTTTGTGAGTGACGATCACCACCGATCGACCTTCCGCGCACAGCGATTTCAAAGTAGCGAACAGGCCAGCTTTCTCCTGCGGCGTCAGCACCGCCGTCGGTTCGTCGAGAATCAGCACCTGCGCATCACGGTACAACAGCTTGAGGATCTCCACGCGCTGCTGCACGCCAATTGGCAGATGCTGCACTTTCGCCCAGGGATCGATCGCTAACCCATGTTTATCCGACAGCGCCTGCAAACGCGCCGCCGCTGCGGGCAAATTGAGCACGCCGCTGGCGCTCTCTTTCAGACCCAGCACCACGTTTTCCACCACGCTCATTGGCTGCACCAGCATAAATTCCTGATGCACCATGCCAATGCCGCAGGCGATGGCATCGCTGGGATCGCGAAAACGCTGCGCTTTGCCATCCACCACAATGCTGCCTTCATCGGCCTGATACAGGCCGTAAAGGATTTGCATCAGCGTGCTTTTTCCCGCGCCGTTTTCACCCAGCAGCGCGTGGATTTCTCCGGCTTTGATGCTGAGCGAGACGTCGTCATTGGCCACTACACGCGCAAAGCGTTTGGTGATGTTGTTCAGCGCGACGCGGATGTTTGCGGTTGCTGTCATGATGATTAAACCGTTGGCTTCAGCGCGCCGCTGTCAAGCTGCTGCCAGATCTGCTGGAAGCTCGCCCACGCGCTGGCGCTGACCAGTTTGGCATTGTAGTGCTCGCTACCATTGACCACCGACCAGGCTTTGCCGACGGTGGGATGCCATTCGTCGCCGCCTTTGAAGGTTTTATTCGCTACCGATTCGCCAACCTGTTCCACCATCCAGTCGAGGTTCTGGCGGAAGCTGCAGGCTACGTAATCGGGCGCAACATCACGTTGATCGACATAACAGCCGATGGCTTTGACTTTCGCCGCTGCCGCGCCTTGCATCGCACCGAGGCCAGTGACGTCAGCTGCATGCCAAATCACATCCGCGCCGTTACCAATCATGGTGGTGGCGGCTTCACGGCCTTTGGCGGCGTTGTCGTAATCGCCGGTGACAACGCCCATGCCTTTAATGCCCGGACGCGTTTTCTCTGCGGCCTGAATAAAAGCACGCATCATCGCCTGCTGCGTAGGGTTATCGCCGCCGCCGACAAAGCCAACCGCTTTGCCTTTTTCTGAGATCAGCGCCGCCAGCGCACCGGCGGCATATGCACCTTGCAGATAGGCGAGGTTGACGTATTCCACGTTGCCCGGTGACTTTTCGCCTGGTTTGAAGGTGGAGGCGAAGAAGTAAGTGTCAGGATACTCCGGCGCAATTTCGGCAAATGCCGAGCCGTATTCAAAGCTGTGGCCGATGATCAGCGTGTAACCATCATCGGCGTAGCCACGAATGGTTTGGTCCATCTGCGCCTGCGACACGCTTTCGCTGTGCGCCACGGTGAAACCGGCTTTCTGCAGGCTCTGCAATCCGGCATACGCCAGTGAGCTCCAGCCGCCATCGGCAACCGAGCCGGGCAACAGCAAGGCGATTTTTATGGTGTTATTCGCCGCCATCGCTATGCGCGACAACATCGGGGCCAGCGCGGGTAACAACAGCGCGCCAGCCACTAACTTCGCAAACTTTCTGCGGGATACGTCTGCCATCATGTGTTCTCCTGGTGTGGTTTTGATGTATTAATCACCGGAAGAGCATTATCTTAAAAGCATCATTTTTAGCACTTACCGATGCCTAAAAGGCAACGCAGGGGGAATATGCTGCAACATCGTTTGTTTGTGTATATCGATCAGGTAGCGCGCAGCGGTTCGATTCGTAAAGCGGCGGAACGGCTGCACATCTCGGCTTCGGCGATTAACCGCCAGCTGATTGCGCTGGAAGAGGAGCTGGGCACGCCGCTGTTTCAGCGCTTACCGCGCAAAATGATCCTTACCGCCGCCGGTGAAGCGCTGATTCATCATGTGCGCCAAAGCTTTAAAGAGATTGAAATTGCGCAGATGAAAATCGAGGAGCTGAAAGGGCTGCGGCGCGGCGAAGTCACGGTGGCGATGATGAGTGGATTAGCGGCGAACCTGATTCCGCGTGTGGCCTCGGAGTTTCGCCGCGCCAATCCGCGCGTGAAATTACTGCTGCAACAGCTCACCACCGGCGAGAACATCACAAACGCGGTGGCAAGCGGCGACGCCGATTTAGGGATTGGTTTTGATTTCGACTTGCAGCCGGTGCATCGCAATATTGCCAGCGTGCCGGTGCGATTGGGCGCGGTTGTAGGCGCGGGGCATCCGCTAGCGGAGAAATCCAGCCTACGTTTAAGTGATTGCTTGCCGTATCCGGTGGTGATTGCCGACAAATCGATGGTGATTCGACCGTATCTGAATGAAGTGTTCGCGCGCGCCTCGATCATCCTGCAGCCGGTAATTGAAACCAACTCGATCGAGGTGATGCGCCAGTCGGCGATGATGGATCAAACCCTGACGTTTCTCACGCCGATTGATATAGAGTCTGACCAGCGCAGCGGCCGCTTGATCTATATTCCGGTACGCGAACTGGCGCAGCACACGCAAACGCTGATGTTGATCGGCCACGATCGCGGCACCAGCGCGATTGGTAGCGTGTTCGCCGAAACCATTAAAGGGATGATGTCGGAGTTGCGTTGATCGCTGGGTCGCCATAAATGGCAACGTTGTGGGTTTTGTAGGGAG
Source organism: Candidatus Pantoea symbiotica (assembly GCF_056491525.1). Taxonomy (NCBI): domain Bacteria; kingdom Pseudomonadati; phylum Pseudomonadota; class Gammaproteobacteria; order Enterobacterales; family Erwiniaceae; genus Pantoea; species Candidatus Pantoea symbiotica. The sequence goes on along the minus strand of NZ_JBSZHR010000003.1, from coordinate 269,585 downwards.
CGCATTAATGCGCTCCTGGTCACCATAAATGGCGACCCTACTAAGGACTAGCGCGTTTTTTGTAGGGTGCGCATTAATGCGCACCTGGTCGCCATAAATGGCGACCCTACGAAAATGCGGTGCGTTCTGTGAGGAAATTAATGTCGAAGTTATGCACTTCACGCGCCAGCTTCAGTAGCGCCTGAGCGGCACGTTCGGTGGCAATTGCACCGCGTTCAGCATCAGCTGCTGCGGCATTGCCGGTGGTGCCCGAAAGGTGCAGATCCTGAGCCATCCAGCCAAAACCAATGCCGCCTTCCGGCGTTAAAATTCCGCCGGTCGCTTCGAGCGCCACCGAAGTAGAAACGAAATCAGCGGCGTGCTGCATCTGGACCAATTCATGATGCAAATGCAGCATCATGCTGGTTTCCGATTCACCGCCGTGAATGCCGTGATTGAGTTCATGCGCGCTGTAAAGGTCTGACGCATCAATGGTGCGGAACCAGCTGGCGCTAACGGCAAACATGCCCAGTTCGATGCGCAGTTGACGACAAACGATTTCCATCAGCTGCGGCTGTCCGCCGTGCGAGTTCCAGAAAATCAGCTTACGAATTCCGGCGCGCCAGGCGCTTTTCGCCACCTCGAACCACACTTTGCCTAACACGTCATACGGCAGTGAAAGGGTGCCGGGATAGGCGAGATGTTCGTCCGATTTACCAATCGGCAGCGCGGGTAACACCAGCAGCGGGAGATCGTCGGGCAATAATTCCACCGCACGTTGAATAATCCCGGCGTTGATGGCGGCATCCACACGCACCGGCAGATGCGGGCCATGTTGTTCTACTGCGCCAATCGGCAGCACGGCGACGATGTTCGCCATATCCAATTCACTGAATTCCCGGGTTGAGAGATCCCACCACCAGGGCGAAGACGGTTTGAGCATGTTTACCTCCATTTTTTACCCCAACATAGCGGCTTGGCAGTGCAATGGAAGCAACAAAATTCGCGCTTTGCGTTGCTTTTTAGGCATTCATTTGGATCAAGGTCGCCATCAATGGCGACCCTACGAAGCGGTGTTACTTCTGATTTTTACTGGTGAATTCCTGGTAATTCTCTTTGGTCACCGTTTGATAAGGCACCCAGTTATAGGCTTCGGTCTTTTTACCGCTCAACATGTCGTAAGCCACATCGACTGCGCCGGTTGCCTGACCTTTCGCATCCTGGAAAATCGTCACCGCCATTTTGCCGTTCTTAATAAACTGCAAACCATCCGGCGTGCCGTCGATACCGGCAACTAACACATTGCTTTTCTTCAACTGATCGAGCGCCATAATCGCGCCAATCGCCATTTCATCGTTATTGGCGATGATGGCATTGATGTCATTACCATCCTGCAACCATGACAAGGTTTTATCGACCGCTTCGTTGCGCTGCCAGTTGGCGCTCTGTTTCTGGATCACTTTCAAGCCGGGATGATCCTTCACATAATCCTCAACCGCTTTGGTGCGCTGACGCGCTTCTTCAGTGGAAAGGGCGCCCATCAAAATCGCGATATTGCCTTTGTTATCCATCCGCTTGGCTAACGCTTCGATCTCCATCTTGCCGCTCAACGCCGAGTCGGAACCGACGTAGGCCATTTTGCCGGTCAGTTTCACTTCGGGTTTACGGTTCACGAAGATCAGCGGGATATTGGCTTTCTGCGCAGCGGCGATCACTGGCATCACGCCTTGCGTATCCACCGGATTGATGATGATCGCGTCTGCACCCTGATTGATGAAATCATCCACCTGCTGAATTTGCAGGGACACATCACCTTTGGCATCGGCAAACTGGCTGTTGAGCCCTTTGTCTTTCAGCTGCTTTTCCATCTGACTACGCAGGATGGAAACGAAATTGAGATCGAGATTAGCCAGAGCGACGCCAACCATATAGGTTTTCGCCTGGGCAGTGAACACACTGAGCAAACCGCAAATAAGCATTACTACCTTGAATAATTTCATTTTTTTATCTCTGTAGGGGAGGTTTCTATTATTTTGCATCCGGGTGCAAAATCAACGGGATTGCTGCCACTGATTGACATCATGTTCGGACGGACAACGCGATGTGCTGTCTTCACTCTCTGGTACGGTTGAAAAATAGTCAACGCAGCAAAAGTCGATTTCATCACCACGATCACAAAATCATCACCATTTGCACCCGAGTGCATTACAAAAATGCAACCGGGTGCAAAGTTTGCAAAAGTCGCCTCTTGCTAACATGGGGAATCACTCTATGCTCACTTTTTGCCAGGTATCTAGCGGAAGGGAGCCGATGAGGAGAACAGTGAAAAAGGCCACGGCCAGCGATGTGGCCATTCTTGCGGGCGTGTCGAAATGGACGGTATCGCGTGCGTTTATGCCTGGCGCTTCGATTTCCGAGAAGGCGCGCGAGAAGGTGATGCGCATCGCTAAAGAGCTGGGATATCGCCCCAATTTGCTGGCGCGCAGCCTGGCGAAGAAGAAGACGCATATCATTGGCGTGGTGATCGATGAACTGAAGAATCCGCATACGCTGATGATTCTGAATGAAGCCACGCAGCAGCTGCAACGCCGTGGTTACATGGCGCTGATCCTTAACATCACCGATGGCGAACCGTATCGATCGGTGATGACGCAGGCGGATCAATTGCAGATCGACGGCGTTCTGTTTCTCGGCACGGTGCTATCGGCGCAGCTGATTACGCTGGTGGAGGATATGTACAACATTCCGCTGGTGCAGCTGTGTCGCAATACGCATGCGCAGGGCATTGATGTGGTGGCGATTGATGGTTATGCCGCAGGGAAACAAATCGCCGAACTTTTGCTGGCGCAGGGCGCGCAGCGTTTTGGCTTTATGCAAGGTCCGGATACACCGACTTCTCATCTGCTGCGCAAAGAGGGATTTGAAGCGACGATTCAACAAGCGGGATTCCAGATTGATGTACTGCTCAAAGCGGGCAGTTACGATCGCGCGCGCAGCTGGCAAGCAATGAGCGATTATCTGCAACGGCCGGACCCTGTGATCGATGCGCTGTTCTGTGAAAACGATGTGCTGGCGTTAGGCGCGTTGGAAGCAATGCGCGCCGCATCGAATATGCCCAAGATTGCGGTGGTGGGATTCGATGATATCGAAGAAGCCAGCGCGCCAGGCTGCCAGCTCACCACCTTTAGTCAGCGTATTGATTTGCTGATCGCCGAAGCGTTAAACCGCTTGATTGATGGTCGCGAGAGTGCGGATGAGCGTTGGCGCCACGGTGAAATGCGTGTGCGCCGTTCGCATTTACGCAACTAAGGCCGCGCTCTATACGCTAATCAGCGTGATATCCTCGGCGCGAAACGCATTATAAAATTCTTTGTTAAGTTTCTCTTCTACCACAAGAATGTCGATATCCTCGCAACCGGCTACCGAGAACCGGGCCACGCCGGGAATTTTATCCGCTGTCAGCCCAACGATGGTTTGATTGCTTTGCTTGATGGCGGCTTTTTTGAATTCGCAGTCGGCAAAATCAAAACCCGTCAGCCCGGATTCAGGGCTCATCGCACAGCCACCAATAAACGCCTGGTCGAAAATAATATTTCGCAGTTGCTCAATCGCCGTGTGACCCACGCTGCCGCCACTGTTTTTCTGAATGTGGCCGCCGAGCATGATGACGTCTATTTTCGGGTGTTTTAACAGCGCTGCAGCGATATCGGGAGCATTGGTTGCGACGGTTAAAGAGAGATTTTCCGGTAGCGCCAGCGCCATTGCCAGATTAGTGGTGCTCGCATCAATGAAAATGCAGGTGTCGTTTTTTACCAGGCTGGCACACTGCTGCGCGATTATGTCTTTTGCTGCGTGATTGTGCTCTTTTCGGCTTTGGAAAGAACCCGCTTCAGGTATCAGTAATACCGCACCGCCATACACCTTTTTGCACACGCCTTCTTTACTCAACTCATGCAGATCGCGCCGAATGGTGTGCTCTGAAACCTGCATCTGGGCGGCCAGATCGACGCAAACAACACGGCCCTGGTCGCGCAAAATTTGTCGTATCAGCTCTTGTCGCTGTTCTGGGAAAGCTGCATAATCGAGCATGTAAGTTCCTTAAAAAAACACAACCAATCTATAACGAGCATAATCGCGCAATGGCAAACACAATGTCAATCGCAATGTACCTCTGCAGAAATCATGCTTATTAACCGCTCAAACGAGGAATGAAATGGTTTATAAACCCCAAAGCATCACCCCAAGTCACGCCACACGACTGACGTTCTTTATCGCCGGATTTGTGACTGCGACCTGGGCAGTGATTGTGCCATTCGCGCGCAATAACACCGGCGTTAACGAGGCGATGCTTGGCACATTGCTATTATGTCTGGGCTTTGGTGCGCTAATCGCCATGCCCGTTACCGGATTGCTCACCAGCCGCTTTGGTTGCCGTAGGGTGATCATCGTTGCAATGGGGTTAATCATCCTCAGCACGCCACTGCTCGCTGTGATTGCAGATCCTTTACTGCTTGGCCTGGCTTTGCTGATTTTTGGCGTTGGTGTCGGCGTGACAGATTGCGCGATGAACATTCAGGCTATTCTGGTGGAGAAACAATCCTCAGTTCCACTGATGTCTGGTTTTCACGGCATGTATAGCTTCGGCGGTATTGCCGGTGCCGGCGTAATGACATTGCTGCTGTCGCTGGGAATGACCGTTTTAGCCGGAACGCTGCTGGTGACTTTTGCGGTGATTATCCTCGCCGTGCTCAGCTATCCGGGACTTCTGACCTATGCCAATCCTAAAGAAGGACCGGCCTTCGCCGTGCCGCGCGGAAGCGTACTGCTGCTAGGACTCGTTTGCTTCGCGGTATTCCTGACCGAAGGAACGGTACTGGACTGGAGCGCCGTCTATTTGACCCAGGCGCGAAATATGCCTGAGACGCTGGGTGGACTGGGTTACACCTGCTTTGCCATTGCGATGACTGCGGCCAGGTTGACCGGCGATCGCATTATCTCCACGTTTGGGCGTTTACCTATAGTGTTGACGGGTGCAATCACTGCAGCAATTGGCTTGGCATTGGTCACTTATGTGCCATCGTGGCCGCTCTCTTTGGTGGGCTACGTTTTGATTGGCGCAGGCTGCGCCAACATTGTGCCGGTGATGTTTTCTGCCGTTGGGCAGCAAAAAGTCATGCCGCAGGCTGTCGCGGTGCCAGCAATGACTACCTTAGGTTATCTCGGCGTACTCAGTGGACCCGCAGTGATTGGCTATGTTGCGCACTTTAGTTCTCTGACTTTTGCATTTTCACTGATCATGGCGCTGATGCTGGTGGTTGCGGCATTGTCACTCACGCTAAATCTGGGCGAGAAAACAACCGCGAGGGATAACGCATGAAAATCGCACATGTGGCATTGTGGACGCGCAACTTAAGTGCCCAAAAATCCTTCTGGCAGGATTTTTTTGCCGGGACATCCAATGAACTTTACATCAGCAAAAACCGTCCAGGTTTTCGCTCTCATTTCATCAGTTTGCTCGAAGGTCCAACCTTAGAATTGATGAGTCTTGACGATTTAGCAGCAGGACCTCATGGGAAAGAGCTGACGGGATGGGCGCATATCGCGATTCATGTCGGTTCCAGGCAAGAGGTGGATTCGATGGTTGCCAAAGCAAGCGAGCAGGGGATTTTAGTCAGCCCGGCCCGAACCACCGGCGATGGCTTTTACGAAGCCATCATTCGCGATCCGGATGGTAATCTGATCGAGATTGTCGGATGAATCTAAACGCGCAGCCAGAACCTATCAGGCTGCGCGTTTAGATGCTTATTGTTCTATGCTGGTCAGCAGCGCATTCTGGATAATTCTTTGCGCTTTCAGTGGGTTTTGCTCGCGCTGTGCTTCCTGTAATGCGGCGATATCCAGCTTATCCAGCGCGCGATAGATATGCTTGAGGAAACGAATTGAGAGATTGGCAGCTTCTACATGATCTTCGCGGAACGGGAATTGATCGAGTTGCCATACGCCGTCCCAGTTGTTGATCTTCAGTACATAGAAGAACTCAAAAATCTCGGTCATGTGCACTGTGCCCACCACCAGATCATCATCCCAGCCGCGCAGGTTGTCGTTGACGTCCATGCCAAACAGGCGGCCGCGATCGATAATCAGCTGGGCGGAATCCGCTGGCGACTCCCCAGCAAACAGCGCATGACCGAAATCCAGTAATACGCCGACGTTATCCAGGCCAATATCCTCGATGCCAAGCAGAGTACGCGCGGCCGAATCCCAGGTCATTTTCACGCGCGGTTCACGCGGCTTGTACTCAATAGCAAATTTGACGTCCGGATTGGCGCTCGCCAGTTCGCGCATGCCATCCACCGCCATCTTCCACAAGTTTTTATGATCGACCTGGAACGGATAATCCCAACCGTCCTGACCTGGCCAGACTTTCACGTAGTTAGCGCCCAACTCACGCACCACGGTGGCCGCTTCATGCATCAAATCAAACGCCTGTTTACGAATGGCGGCATCTGGATTGGTGAAGGCACCGCGTGAGAAGCGGCGCAGATAGATTTCCGGGGTCACGCCAATCGCTTTCAGTCCGGCATCCGCTAGCGCTTGTTTCACCTGCGCGACCGTTACGCCTTCGGTAAACGGATAGGGCACATCAACGTAGGAAAGGTCTTCAACGCTGCCAGCGAGTTTGATCTGATCAAGGGTGCTGAGCGCCGGTCCGTAACCGTCTACGGCGTAACGATCGATATAGTTGGCAAAGTGCCACAAGCCGGCACCGAATTTCGGATACGTATAGGAACTCATTCGACCTTCTCCTCAGATGATTGCATTCGTGAATATATATTCACATTGGATTATATATTCCATTCTGCGCCTCGATATGCGCACTTAACCAGCAATCAATGGAGAAAATGCAACCACAATCACACAAAATTTGCTCGCAACCGTAGGGTCGCCATTAATGACGACCTGGATTTGTGCGCAATTTGAAAGCAAAGGGGAAATCAAAAAAGAAAGGACTAACCAATAAACGAAAATACCGAATAACTCTTTCCCGAGAAATCAAACTCAGCAACCACGCTCATGCCCATATTCTCATGCGCTTTAAGTGAGGCGACATTATCATTGCGAATAAACAACACACCTTCTTTTCCTGCCACACGTGGACGTAGTGCAGCGAACATCTGTTTAGCTAATCCCTGATTTCGTGCCTCACTACTGACGCAAATAGGGCCATATAAAAATGCGTTATCGCTGCCGGAATAACTGGCGAGCATAGCTTTAATAATCGGCATGTCAGCGTTTTTGGTTAATGTCGAGGTCATTAAAAATCCCAGCACCTTATCGCCAGAACGTGCAACGATCACCGGCATTTCAGCCATCATCTCAGCAATTATCGATTCTGGAAGAGCAGCGGAGAGCGTGCCGTTATTGGCAGCGAGATTCTGTTCCTGTAAGTACGAAATTCCCTGGATATCTCGGCTTGTCCCGACACTTATTTCAATTGCATTAGTGTTCATATCAATCCTTTAATGGCGTTCATTTTTTAAGAATCGTCCGATCGGAAATGTCCTACAAACCTATAGGACGCGTCAGACTAATCCTTCCAGTGCGACTTCCTTATAGTCCTCTTCAACAAAATCCTGCATGCCTCATACCGTTGCGAGGCGCTAGAAAATAGAGAAGAGAAACTGGAATGAATAAAGTTTATCGCGTTATCTGGAATAGTTCACAGCGTTGCATGGTGGTGGTTTCTGAACTCGCGAATAGTCGCGGCAAAAGCAACAATACTGCCGGTATTATTCCCGCAGTCGTTCGATGCCCAAAAATGCTGCAGCTGATAACGGCTGGCGGATTATTGGCAGTCAGCACCGCAGGCTATGCATCCAATCCACAGGTTGTTGATAACACAACGGCAACTTTCGAAGGTGAAACCGTCATGACTGCGCGAGCCGAGTCGGCGATGATCGTTAAGGGCTCAGCCGCTAACGCTATTTTTGATAATGGATTTATCAGCGCATCTGCGCCTACGGCGAACGCTGTGCAAGTGCAGGATGGCGCGACTTTTGATGTTCGTAACAGCACCATGCAAACGTTCCAGACGCCTACGATGACGGTTTTGGGTGGCTCAACAGCGAAAATAGCCAATAGTGAGCTATCAACTATCTCAGGATCTGCGGCTTTAATTGTCGGAGAAAATAGTACGGTAACTGGCAATGACGTGCGCATCACCAGTAGCAAAGATGGCATGTTAGTTGACAATGCCAGTGTGAAAATCAGTGGACTTAATATTCACGCAACGGGTACCGGCGGCGGTACAAACACAGCAATCACGGCCACCAACGGCAGCAACATCGATCTTAATACGGCGACGTTGTTGACTGAAGGTGTTGGCGGGCATGGCATCTATGCCAGTGCTAGCGATATTAGTGCCACCAATATTGATATTACGACGACCAATGCCAGCGCACGTGGCGTACTGGCAACAGGTAATGAGACTCACGTTACGTTGAACGGGGGTTCCATCAACACGCAGGGTGCCAATGCTCATGCTATTCAGGCAACTCTGGGCGCGTCCGTTGATGTCAGCAATATGGATCTTACGACAACCGCAATGCGACAGGCTGGCGACAATGGCGCTGCAGCTATTTATGCCGATCGCGGTGCTTCTGTAAAAGCCGATTCCCTCAATCTAACCAGCGCAGGCAATGCCATCTGGATTAACAACGCGCGCGTCGATGCTAACAATCTGCACATCACGCAGAAATATGACGCATACGGTCCGATGATTTGGGGCCTGGCGAGCTCGCAACTGAATCTGACGAATAGCGTGTTAACGCTGGGTGAAGGTATGTCAAAGTCGCAGGGTATCTATGTTGATGCTGGCACGGCAAACCTTGACGGTGTAACTATCACCGGTAACAGCGGCGGCACCGGCATTACCACCCGTTACAATGGCACCTTGCATGCCAACAATCTTGATATCGCCATCAATAACGCCGACAACGACTATGCTGCAGGACTTTATCTCAGCCGTGGTTCAAGCCAGACCACTGCAAATGTTAGCAACTCTAAAGTAGTCGTAAACGGAAGCAATGCGGCTGGTATTCGCTCTGACGTTGGCGCGGTGCAAACGGTGAATCTCACCAACACCTTGATTGCCTCAGATAACGTGGCAGCCAAAGCCGATGCGAGCTCCGCGCTGCTCATCAACGCCGATGCTTCGACACTTACGGGCAAAACGCTGATTCAAGGCGGCACAGCCAACAGCACCAATGCTGTTGTTGGTTTTATTCGGCTGAATGCCACCAATGGTTCACAACTGTTGGGCGATGCGGCAATCGACAAGCTTTACACCCGCGATAGCCTGATTGCGCTGGACAATGCCTCAGCATGGCAAGGTGCGGCAAAAGGCTTGCATCAACTGACGCTGGATAACGGCAGCCAATGGGCAATGACTGAGGATTCTGATGTCGGCAGCATCAACCTGAAGAACAGCCAAATCGTCTTTATGCACAACGATAGCGGTTTCAGGGAGCTAACCGTAGACGGTGATTTTAATAGTGACAACGGTACGCTGGTAATGAACAACGTGCTGGCTGGCGATGACTCGCCGCACGACCAGTTGGTGGTAAACGGCAATACATCTGGCAACACGCAGGTTGTGATTAACAAAGCGGGCGGCAACGGTGCGCAGACCTTGCAAGGTATCGAACTGATTTCTGTTGCCGGTGAATCAAATGGCGAATTTAACCAGCAAGGGCGTATCGTCGCAGGTGCCTATGATTACCATCTGCAACGTGGAATCGACAGCAACAGTAAGAACTGGTATCTAGTGAGCGGCGAAACGCCGGTTACTGCACCCGATCCCGATCCGGTAGGCGGCGATGGCGACATTGGCGGCCCAGTAATCACGCCTCCGCCAGCAGGGAAAATGACGCTACGTCCTGAGGCCGGTAACTATATTGCTAACATCGCAGCCTCCAATACGCTGTTCAACCTGCGCCTGCACGATCGCGGCGGTGAAACACAGTATGTTGATACCGTTAGCGGCGAGAAAAAAGTCACCAGTCTGTGGATGCGTAATCTGGGCGGCCATCAGCAGGTGCGTGACAGCTCCGGGCAGCTGAAAACCGAAACCAATCGTTATGTCCTGCAACTGGGCGGCGATCTGTTAACCACGGACAATCTGCACATTGGCGCTATGGCGGGATATGGCAACGCGCGCAGCAACACCGATTCGAACGTGACCGGTTATCGTTCTCAGGGCCATACCACCGGTTATAACCTTGGCGTTTACGGCACCTGGTATCAGCAGCCTGAACAGCAAACCGGCGCCTATGTGGATAGCTGGTTGCAGTACAGCTGGTTTAATAACAGCGTCAATGGCGATCATTTAAGCGCCGAGCGCTATCAGTCACGTGGTTTCACCGCCTCGCTGGAAAGCGGTTATAGCTGGAAACTGGGGCAGGACAGCTATAACAACAGCTACTTTATCGAGCCTAACGCGCAGTTTATCTGGATGGGCGTGAAAGCTGATGATGTGACTGAAGCCAACGGTACGCGCGTCACTAGTCAGGGCGATGGCAACGTGCAGTCACGTTTAGGTGTTCGCGCCTCAATGAAAACAGCGGGCGAAAACGGTCAGACGGTGTTCAAACCTTATCTGGAAGCCAACTGGATCAATAACAGCAAAACCTTTGCCACCTCGCTGGACGGCGTGAAAGTAAGTGCGCAAGGCGAGAAGAATATTGCTGAGCTGCGTGTCGGTGTTGATAGCCAACTGCGTTCTAACCTCAATTTGTGGGGCAGCGTTGGCCAGCAGGCAGGTAATAATCACTATCGTGATACCAGCGCGGCGATTGGTGTGAAATTGAGCTTTTAATCGCAATAATGCTCAGCAACGTACCGGGTGAATTTCACCCGGTTTTTTCGCTGACAGCAATAGTTGTGAAATCCAGGTTAATCTTAACGGTAATAGATGCGGTTAATGTTTGATTGCAAAGGGGCTAATGATGGCCGTACAGGATAGGCTGGGCATGTCGGGAACCAGCAAAATAGTGACGGCGCTCATTGTCGACGATCATCCGGTGGTACGAACAGCGGTGGAAATGTTACTCACGCGAGAGAACATTGAGGTGGTTGGCAAAGTTGCAGATGGCGCTGAAGCACTGCAGATGATGCGAAATTTACAGCCGGATCTGGTGATTCTTGATATAGCTATTCCTACCATCAATGGACTTGAAGTGATTACCCGTGCTCGGGCCGCCAGTATGGCAGTTAAAATCCTGGTGTTTACTTCTCAGAGTGCCGCTTCGTTTGCTGGCCGCTGTCGCCGAGCCGGCGCGTCGGGTTTTGTGGAAAAAACGGAAACCTTAGAAGACTTACTGGATGCCATTCGCGCCGTGCGAGCGGGATACACCTTTTTCCCGGCTGAAGATTTCCTGCAGGTTGAGACGTTGCAAGCTTCATCGCATACGGAGAGTGAAAAACTCGCCACGCTTACCGATCGCGAAATGATGGTGCTGATCTACCTCGCCAAAGGTTATAGCAACATCGAAATCGCCAATGAACTGACGTTGAGCAATAAAACCATCAGTACCTACAAAACCCGATTGCTGACGAAACTCGGTGTCAAAACTCTGGTAGATCTGATTGTTATCGCCAACCGCAATAATCTGGTGGGCTAATCGCGCGTTATGGCTAACTCCCTGAAAAAAATCGGTCTTGCTCTGCTGCTGTTTACTTCATGCTATGTGCTGAATGAAGCGATGGTCTCCGCCGCCGAGCAGGTTTTGAACCTCAAACTGCTGAGCCGTTCTCCCCAGCTCAATCATCTTCCGTCACAAGGTTTTAATGCAGAACAGCAGCAGTGGCTGGCGACCAAACCGCAACTCACCGTTGGCATAGCCAGGCCTTCATATCCACCTTTTACCATCATCAACAATCATGCGGAACTGGAAGGGATCACGGCAGACTATGTGGGACTTCTGGCGGCCATCATCAATAAACCGGTAAAAATCCGTCTGTTTTCCAGTCAAAAAGCGGCGGAAGAAGCCCTGAACGCTGGCACGGTGGATTTGCTGGGTTCCGTCACCCAATTTGATAATGATGGCAACAAGGTCGTGCGCACTGAACCTTACGCAAGCGAACAGGCGATTCTGGCGATGCGCAGCAATAACAGCCGCACCCTAAGCAGTGATTTGGCAGGCGAACATATCGCGATGGCCAGCGGTTATCTGCCACTGGAATGGGTTCAGCGACAATATCCGCTGGCCAGTATCCAAACCTATCCTAGTTATCAGCAAGCCATTGGCGCGGTGGCGTTTGGTGATGCCGACGTATTCCTTGGCGATCTTTATCCGATCAGCCGAAATTTTATTAATAATATTCGCGTGGTTAACTTCGCCGATTTCCCGGCCAAAGATCTCGCGTTTGGCGTGCGATCGACTCATCCGCTTTTGCAGCAAATCGTTAATATTGCGCTGCAGGAGATTAACAATGAAGAGCGATTAAATATCCTGCAGCGATGGCATGTAGGCCGCAGCGCCAGTGTATTAAATCAGCAGATATTCCAACTGAGTGATGCAGAAAAACAGTGGATAAAACAACACAACAAAGTGCGTGTCGTCGCCATTGATGGTTTTGCGCCGCTGACCTTCACCGATGACGAGGGTAATTATCGCGGCATCACCGTCGATATGCTGGCGCAAATTCGTCTGCGCACCGGACTCGATTTCGAAATGGTGAGCGCGCGTGATGTCAGCGAAATGCAGGCCATGTTGAAAAATAATCAGGCCGATATGATTGGTGCATTAACGCCAAGCACAACTCGCAAAAATGACCTGATGTTCAGTCGCGCCTATTTTACCAGCGCCTTCGTGATGGTGGTGCGTCAGCAGCCCAATGCCGCGCGTAACCTGAATGAGCTCAATGGTAAAAAGCTGGCAGTAATCAATGGCACCGGCATGGCGACCTATATTCGCAGTCGCTATCCGTTGGTAAAACTGGTCGATGCCGCCAGTGCCAGTGATGCGCTGGCGATGTTGAATCGTGGCGATGTCGATGCCGCAGCCAATACGCTCGCTAATTCGGAATATCAAATCGCGCGTTATTATCGTAATCGCATGCGCATCAGCGCCACGCTGAATGAATCGCCGGCGTTTCTCTCGTTTGCCGTGCCGCCGCAATCACCAGAACTGCTGAGCATTATCGATAAAGTAATGCTCAGCATTCCGCCAGATGAAATGGATGTCATCGGCAATCTGTGGCGTCCGAATAACATGGTGTCGTCAGATAATTTCTGGCGCGAGAATCGCATCTTTATTTACAGCGCTGCGGCATTCGCCACGGCGCTGATCTTAGTGTCATTGCTTTGGGCTATTTGGCTGCGCCGGCAGATTCGTATCAAAATACGCGTGCAACGCGAGTTGAACGATCAGCTGGAATTCATGAACGACATGATTAACGGCACGCCGAATGCGACCTATATCCGCGATGCCAGCGGCACATTAACCCAATGTAATGAAAGTTATCTGCAATTTCTCAATGCCACGCGTGAACAGGTGATTAATCAGTCGCTATTTAAACGCGATGTTTTTCACGATAAGCAGCAGAACACCCAATATATTCAGGACTTTTATCAGGTGCTGAGCAGCGGCACGCCCATCTTTAAAGATCGTACCTTTGTGCATGCTTCCGGTGCGGAGAAAACGATTTTTCACTGGCTGCTGCCTTACCGCGATGCCAGCGGAAATGTGAAGGGCGTTATTGGCGGCTGGCTGGATGTCAGTGAGCGTCGCGTATTACTTGAAGCGCTGAACGAGGCCAAAGAGCAAGCCGAGGACGCTAACCGCGCCAAAACTCAGTTCCTCTCAACCATGAGTCATGAGATTCGTACGCCGCTCAATGCGGTAATCGGCATGCTGGAAATGGCGCGGAAATCAGCAGATAAAAATCGGGTTGATCATCAGGCGTTAGACGTCGCTTTTAGTTCGGCGAATGAGCTGGTGGAGCTGCTCGGCGATATTCTCGACATCGCGCGCATTGAAGCCGGCAAATTAACGCTGCAGCCAGAGCGTTGCAACGTGCAGGCACTTTGTCAGTCGGTGGTGCGCGTGTTTTCCGGCATGGCGGCGCAGAAAAACCTCGATCTGCACCTATCTGTCGATCCGCAAACCGGGCCTGCGCTGTGGCTCGATCCGCTGCGTTTTAAGCAGATCCTCTCCAATCTGATTGGCAACGCGATCAAGTTCACCGCCAGCGGCAGCGTGAGTGTGGATGTCAGGCTGACACATCATGAACGTTGGCAGATTACCGCCACCGTACGCGACACCGGAAAAGGCATTTCTCTGGCCGATCAGCAAAAACTGTTTACGCCGTTTAGTCAGGTGGGACAAAACGGTGAGCAGGTAAAACGTGGCACCGGTTTGGGTTTGACCATCTGTAAGACACTCTGTGAAAAGATGGATGGCGATATTCAGCTGCACAGCGAACTGGGTAAAGGCAGCGAAATTGTGGTGCGCGTGATGGCGGATGCGCTACCGGATGACATCGCTGAGGCCACGCCGATTGCTGAGCTGCCCGCCGAGCATAGCAGCGTTCCGCTACGCATCCTTATTGTTGATGATTCCAGCGTTAACCGTCTGCTGTTAACTCGTCAGCTGCATTTCCTCGGTCATCAGGTGATTGAAGCGGAAGAGGGCGCGCAGGCGCTGGCGGCATGGCACCAGCAACCCTTTGACGTGGTGATCACCGATTGCCGCATGCCGGTGATGGATGGTTATCGACTCGCACAGGCGATTCGTCGTGAAGAGCAGCAGCGGGATCGGTCACGTTGCATGGTTTTAGGTTTTACCGCCAACGCCTTGCCGGAAGAGCGCGATCGCTGCCGTGAAGCCGGCATGGATGGCTGCCTGTTTAAACCCAGCACCTTGCAGGATCTGCAAAACTGGCTCGGTAAGGGCGTGCTGCAAAGCGCGAATGAGGGAGTATTACAGCTGGCGGCGGGCGATGAACAGTGGAGCGCGCAATTACGGGCGGAATTAATCGAAAGCTATCAGCAGGATATCGTGGCATTGACGGTCGCGCTGAGTAGCGACGATCGCGAGCAACTGCGTGAACTGGCGCATAAGATTAAAGGCAGCGCTGGCATTACCGGTGCGAGCGCGCTGGTAGCGAAATGCGTTGCGCTAGAAGAGAACTGCGAGGATGAATCGATTTCGCGTGCCGTTTTGTCCGCATCAGGGCGCGAACTGCTAGCGGAAATTCGGCTGGAGATCGCGAAGAACGGTGGTCGCCATTAATGGCGACCCTACAGGCTGAGGGATCCCCAGGAATATCGTTAATACACATATACGATATTCCTGTAACTCGCTGATAGTTCGGCTCGCACCGTTTCTATATCCAGCTGACTGATCCCTGCCGGGTTGTGCCTTATCGCATTTCTTGCCAGCGTAAGGTATGACAGTACTCGCCGGTGTTGCACCGTGTTCGCCTGATAAAACCGGTGCTCGCCTTTGCTTTCAAGCGCGTAGCCCATCAGCCACAGTAAGATGCTGCACAGCGTCGACAGCAGGTTCAGCACTGACATCCTTTCCACACTCCGGCTGAAGCTGCTTCTCAGCCCCATACCGTAACGTTCACTCTTTTCATCCCGGAAGTTCTGTTCTATCTGCATTCTCCGGCTGTAAAGCTTCATTACCGTCCGTGGCTTCAGCTCCGCATCGCTGGTAAACAGCACCCACGGCTCACGGGCCAGGCGACTCTGGTTTGCCTCTTCGCGCGTGTAAAAAAAACGATCCCGGCTTTTCTTTCCGTGACGATTTTTGGGCGCTCTCTTATGAACGTGCACGAAGCCGTAAGCCGGTGATTTTTTATATCGCGTCAGCCGGGCCGCACCAGCACAGCGCGGCGTTGTGCCGGCTTTTAGCTGACCCGGCGTTACCCACTCATCCGTTCCGGCCAGCTTCAGAACGCCGTTGCCCCTGAGCCGGCCGATGAAGTGCCATCCGTGCGACTGAACGCGGTTAAACCACTCGCGGCGGAACCCGGCATCGGTGACGATGGTCACTTTCCTGTCTCCCATACACCCGGCCAGTTCGTCCAGAAAGCGGTTCTGAAGGTCGGGATTTCCCAGCTTATCGCCTTCTGCGATGAGGCTCAGCAGCGGGATAGCGCGTCCGTCCGCCAGCAGGCTGGCACGCAAAAGGCTGAAGGACTGAGTCGGCCAGGCGCTCCAGTCCACGGCAATGACGCACTCCTTCATGTCCCGGATAAGCCAGCAGATAATGTCGCGTGACAGCGCGGGCACCTCCCGGTGGAGGGCAGCATTCCCCATAAGGCGGTCAACGCGTTTGATTTTGTGCTTAACGCGGGCATCGCCCGCAAGAGAGCGACCAATGCTGGTCAGATTGAGGGAAGCACCGCGGGTCAGGGAAATCGTCATATCAGTGAGGGCGTTACGACGATACTGATGGGTGCTGGCTAAAGATTCCCGTAAAAATTTATGGCAAAATGCGGAAGCAGGCATAGTGGCGATCTTATTTTTTGTTGGCGCAATAATTAGATCATTTTTCCACTGTGCCTGCTTCGTTTTTGTGGGGATTCATCAGCCCTACAGGTTTTCGTAGGGTGCGCATTCATGCGCACCTTCATACACATGAAATTATAATTTCGCTTGATAACCCATACGGCTTAACCGGCTGAATAACTCTTTATTATTGGCGCAATTGAGCTTGCGAATAATACTTTGCCGGTGATGGCTAATGGTTTTACAGCTGAGATGCAGTTTATGCCCGATATCGGTGAGATTGCTGGTTTGTCCTAGCATGCGCAATAAGCCAAATTCACGCGGTGAAAGGGTTTGTTTGGTGCGGCGAACTCCCACCGCAAATTCCGCAGACGACGGCAAACCTAATACAGCATCTGAAAGTTGCTTGAGGCTGCACTTTTTCGGCAGAAAGGTAACGCCAGGCAGCACGCCAACCACATAGCTGATTACCGCTTTCTCATGCAGATCGGTCAGCACGATAATTCGCGTTGCCGGAGATGAACGCTGCACTTTGAGTAGCAGCTCGGTGAAGTACTGCACATCGCGGCCATAAGCGGTTAATTCGCTAATAAGCACATCGGTTCCTGTCACTTTGCTTAACGCTACGTCCACATCGTCACTATCAATATTTTTAATCTGAATGAATTTCCCGGCAAAGTAACGTGAAATCCCTTCGGTAATCCATCTGTTATTGTCTATCAGCGTTAATGACAACATAGTTATCCCCATCCTTATTATGCTGCTATTAAAGCGCGATGGCGGCGCGATAAATATCGGACAGGGGAAGGGAGGTTTGTATGAAATTTCCTAAATTCTTTTTTGCGCATTTTTAGGGCAGATGCTGCACCAACAGCTCACCTTTTACTCTTTTTCCTACGTACCTGACCCCGCAAGTCTCAAACCAAAGAAAGAAAATTCCGATGAAAAACCCACGAATTCCTCGCGTTAAGAAATATTGCTAGCAATAAAGCTAGAGTGGCATATCCCTTGCTTTACTTCTGACATCGCAAGATGTGTTCATTCAGGAGGCCGTTATGTCATCGCCGCAGGTTTTGTGGGATATCGCCAGCCACCAGCGTTACGCCTACAGCTCAATCGAACATCAGGTATTGCCCGTCTGGCCCAAAGGCAAAGGTCTGGCGCTGTATATCGCCATGAATCTGGAGCATTTCGCGTTTGGCTTGCCGGAAGGCGCCAAGCTGTCGCAAGGGGCGAATCGCCTCGACGTGCTGAACTATGCGTGGCGCGACTATGGAAATCGGGTGGGCGGTTGGTATCTGGCCGATCTGTTTGCCGAACTGGCTATTCCGCCAGCGGTGATCGCCAACACAGCGATCATCGATTATTGCCCACAGTTGCTGGATCGCTGGATAAGCCTGCCCGGTAGCGAACTGATCGGTCACGGTCATACCAACTCGCAGCGTCAGGGCGAACTGAGTCGTGAAGATGAGTTTGCGCTGATCGCCCGCTGCCAGCAGCGACTCACCGAATACCAGCAACGTCCGGTAGCGGGTTGGCTGTCGCCGTGGATCTCCGAAAGCCACGACACGCCCGACTTACTGCGCCAAAACGGCTTCAGCTACACGCTGAACTGGGCGCATGACGATCGTCCGGTTGCATTGCAAACTTCGCACGGCGATCTGCTGTCGGTGCCGTATCCACAGGAGATCAACGACATTCCCACCATCATTCCTAACGGCACCTCGATTGAAAACTTCTGCAGCATGATCGAAAGCCAGTTCGCCGAGATGAAACTGCGCGCCGAACAGCGCCCGCAGGTGATGGGCATCGCGTTGCATCCTTACATCGTCGGTCAGCCGTTCCGGCTTCATCATTTACGCCAGACGCTAAAGAACATTATCGCGCAGTGCGAAGACGTATGGATTACCACGCCAGGCGAGATCGCCGCGCATTCACTGAACGTAACCAACAAAGTCGCCTGATATCACTGGAGAACAGCATGACCGCAGCACTAACAGCAGTAGAGATCGTGAAAGAGTTTCTGGCGGCGTCGATGGCGCCGGATCCAGACCGAGCCGCAGCGCTGATGGCAGCGGATGTGGTCATCACTTTTACCGGCAAGCGCGTAATGCCCACCGTGCATGGCGTCACCGCGTTTAACGCCGGGCGCTATCAATGGGTGAAAAAGCAGTTGGGCGAGTTTGACTGGATGGAGAAAAGTCCCGGTCATGTGGTGGTGTACTGCACCGGCTTTCTTTATGGCGTTTGGCCGGATGGACGTGAATTCGCCGGTAATCGCTATCTCGATCGTTATGAAGTGATTGCAGGGCGCATTACAAAAATGGATGTGTGGAACGATAGCGCCGAGTGGATTCTGACGCCAGAGCTGAATCAGTCACCACGTTAATAACAAACAAATCAACTGGCATTGGCTTTGCATGCATTGCTAGCAATAACCTTAGCAAACTAATGAGAGATCAATGATGAAGCAACTTTTTCTGTCGTTGTTAGTAGCAGGTTCGTTAGGTGTGGTCAGTCACGCGGCGCTGGCGGAGAACGTGGTGCGCTGGGCAACCGATGCCGATATCCCGACGCTGGATCCGGATGCCTACGCATCCACCAAAGCGCTGACCTTTCAGAATCACATTTATGAATCGCTGGTGCAGCGCGATAACGATCTGAAAATCCAGCCGTGGCTGGCGCTGAGCTGGCAGCAGATCGATGACACCACGCTGCGCTTCAAACTGCGCGAAGGGGTGAAATTTCATAATGGCGACGAGCTGACGTCAGAAGATGTGGTGGCGTCGGTAGCGAGGGTTACGGATCCGGCTTCGGGTATTCGCGCCAACGCCTCAACCATTAAAGACGCGGTGGCGGTCGACAAATACACCGTGGATATTCATCTGGTGAAGAAAACCGGCATCGCCATCAACGAGCTGACCGGCGTGATGATCATGGATAAGAAGTGGCTCAGCGAGCATAACGCGCTGAAGCCTACCGATATCAGCCAGGGCACGGAAGGTTACGCCACCAACAATACCAACGGTACCGGGCCGTTTATTTTGCAGAGCCGCCAGCGTGATACGCAGATGGTGCTGGTTCGCAATCCCAACTGGTGGAATGCCGCTGCCGGCACCACCAATATCGACAAAATCATTTTCAAACCAATCTCATCCGATGCCACGCGCCTCTCTGGCCTGCTGGCGGGTGAATACGATTTGGTGACCTCGGTGCCGTTGCAGGATATTCAGCGTCTGCAAAACAATCCTGCCGTGCAGCTGCAGGTGAGCCCGTCATTACGCGTTGATTATCTGGCGCTTAATATGCGCGACACCCTGAATGCCAAAAACGCCAAAGCGGAGAACCCGCTGAAAGATATTCGTGTGCGTCAGGCGCTATACATGGCGATCAATCGCGAGGCGATCACGCAAAAAGTGATGCGCGGTCTGACTAAACCGACCAACAACTATCTGGCGCCGGATATTCCGGGTTATGACGCTAAGGCGGGCGTGGATTTTCCGTACGATCCGGCTAAGGCCAAAGCGCTGCTGACGGAAGCCGGTTATCCGCAAGGCTTCAACCTCAACTTTGATTGCCCGGAAGGCACTTACATTAACGCCGCGCAATGGTGCCAGGCGGTGCAGAGTTACTGGTCGAAGATTGGCGTGAAAGCCGCGCTGAATGTGCATCCGGCCAGCGTCTATGACCCGATTCTGGTCAATGGCCGCACGGATGTCGGCGTGCTCGGCTGGGCCAACCTGCCGATCATGGATCCTTATAGCGTGGCGGTACAGCTGCTGCACACCAGTAACGGGAAAAGCCTCGGCACCTTTAACATCCCGCGCTACAGCAATCCGGCGGCGGATAAGCTGATCGACGACTCGGTCGGCGAGCTGGATAACACCAAGCGCATTGCCATGCTGAGCCAGGCCGTCGCGCTGGCGAATAAAGATCTGCCTTATCTGCCGATGCACTTTGAACCCACCGTTTGGGCGATGAGCAAAAAACTGACGCTGAAACAGACGCCAGATAATGTTCAGCGCCTGTGGTACGGCAAGGTCAGCAACTAAATCTGCCTGGTCATGCACCTCAGTTAAGCGTAAATCGGTCGCCATAAATGGCGACCCTTCCGGAGGCCGTTATGGTGTTTTTTGTGCGCAAGTTACTGCAGGCATTTATGTTGCTGGCGGGTGTGGCGCTGCTCTCTTTTATTCTGTTTCAGTATCTTGGCGATCCGGTGGCCAGCATGCTGCCGGAGAGCGCCACAGAGGTGGAGCGTGCCGCGCTACGCACCAGTCTTGGCCTCAACGATCCGGTGATTGTGCAGTTCTGGCACTACATCACGCGCCTGCTGCACGGCAACTTTGGCATCTCCTATTACAACCAGGTTTCGGTGTTTCAGCTGATCATGGAGCGCCTGCCGGCCACGCTGGAACTGGTGTTTGTGTCGGTGGTGATGGCGATGGTCATCGGCTTTCCGCTCGGGGTTTGGTCGGCCATCAGCCGCAACAAACTGCTGAAAGAGGGCGTGCAAATCCTTTCACTAATTGGCGTTTCGCTGCCGTGGTTCCTCACAGGCATCATCCTGATTATCGTGTTTTCGGTGTGGCTCGGCTGGTTTCCCTCCAGCGGTCGCGGTGAAGTGGTGAAAATCGGCTTCTGGAGCACCGGCTTTCTCACCGCATCTGGTTGGCACTCGATCGTGCTGCCGGCGCTTTCGCTCGGTTTGTCGATGGTAACCATCATCATGCGTCTGATTCGCACCGAGATGCTGGAAGTGATGAAGTCCGATTACGTCAAATTTGCCCGCGCGCGCGGCATTGAAAACTATCGCATCTGGTTTCGTCATGCGCTGAAGAACGCGCTGCTGCCGGTGGTAACGGTAATTGGTTTACAGATTGGCGGTTTGATTGCCTTCGCCATTGTGATTGAAACCGTCTTCCAGTGGCCGGGCATGGGCTTGCTGCTGATTCAGTCGATCAATTTCGTCGATGTACCGGTTCTTTCCGGCTATCTGCTGTTTACCGCCCTGATTTTTATCGTGATCAACACGCTGGTTGATCTGTTGTATTACCTGATCGACCCGCGCATGCGGGCTCAGTAAGGAGTTGCCATGATTAACGATAATGTCCCGTTACGCCGTCGTACCCGCCTGGCTCAGCAGTGGCGCGCCTTTACCGATAGCGATCTGCTGTGGCTGTTCTGGCGCAGCAAAAGCACGGTGGTGGCCTTCACTTGCTGCCTGCTGATTTTGCTCTGTTCGCTGACCAGCCACTGGATTGCGCCACACAACGTGTTCGATACCACCACGTTTGACCTGATGGATTCGGAATTGCCGCCATCGTGGATGAGCGGTGGAGACGCGCGTTTCTGGCTGGGAACCGATGTGCAGGGGCGCGATATTCTGTCGCTGATGCTCTACGGCCTGAATATCTCGCTGATTATTGGCGGGATCAGCGTGCTGTTATCGGTGGTGCTCGGCGTGGCGCTGGGCGTGTTAAGCGGCTATTTCGGCGGCTTAGTGGACACGCTGATCATGCGTTTTGCCGATGCGATGCTGAGCATTCCCACCATTATGTTCACGCTGCTGGTCAGCGGTGTGGCGCGCGTGGTGATCCCAAAAGAGCTGATGGGGCACTTTGCACCGGCTATTCTCACCGGCGCGATTGCGCTAACCGGCTGGATGCAATACGCCCGCACGGTGCGCGGCTTGACCATGCTGGAGAAAGGGCGCGAATACGTGATGGCTTCCCGCATCAGCGGCGCCAATCATCTGCACATTATGCTGCGCCACATCGTGCCGAACGTGCTGCGTCCGGTGCTGGTGATGGCAACGCTGCATCTGGGCGTGGCGATTCTGACCGAAGCGACGCTCTCATTTCTCGGCGTTGGCATGCCGCCGGATCAACCTTCGCTAGGCACCTTAATCAATGAAGGCAATCAGTATCTGTTCTCCGGACAGTGGTGGATTGTGGCTTTCCCTGCCGCGCTGCTGGTGATCCTGTCTCTCTCATTCAACATGCTGGGCGATTGGTTGCTGGACGCCCTTAACCCGAAATTACGTTAGGAGCCTCAGGATGCAGCCAGCCAACGAGACGTTACTGGACGTCAGAGATCTCAGCATTGAGTTTCTCCATCGCAAGGGCAATTTGCAGGCGATACACCATCTGTCGCTCAGCATGCAGCCGGGAGAAGTGCTCGGCATGGTCGGCGAATCCGGCGCGGGGAAATCGCTGACCGGCGCGGCTATCAGCGGCCTGTTGCAGGAGCCCGGCCGCGTTAAGAACGGTGAGATTTGGTTTCAGGGCCAGCGGATTGATAACCTGGATGACGATGCGCGTCGCCAGCTGCGCGGCAAAGCCATCAGCTGTATTTTTCAGGATCCGCTCACCAGCCTCAATCCGGTGCTGACCATCGGCCAGCAACTGACTGAAACCATCCGCACTCATTTACCGCTCTCGGCGGCGCAAGCCAGCGAACGCGCCATCAACCTGCTCACCGAAGTGGGGATGAGCAGCCCGGCGCAGCGTATGCATCAATATCCGCATCAGCTTTCCGGCGGCATGCGGCAACGTGTGGTGATTGCGCTGGCACTGTGCGTTGATCCGCAGTTGGTGATCGCCGATGAGCCAACCACCGCGCTGGATGTGTCGGTCCAGGCGCAGGTATTACGCGTGCTCAAGCGTCTATGTCAGCAACATGGCACCGCAGTAATGTTTATCACCCATGATATGGGCGTGGTAGCGGAAGTGTGCTCGCGAGTGGCGGTACTTTATGCCGGTCGCATCGTCGAGATGGGGCCAGTGGAAGAGGTAATTCGTTCGCCCAAACATCCGTATACGCGCGGCCTGATTAGCTCGATTCCTTCCATGCGCGAACGCCATGAGTTTCTGGCTCAGATCGACGGCGCAATGCCGCGCCTTAATACGCTGCCGGGCGGCTGCGCCTTTCATCCTCGCTGTCCGCATGTCACTGAGCGCTGCCAACGACAACAACCGGAGATGCAGTTCAGCCATTTGTCACAAATCGCCTGCTTTTATCCGTATGGAGAGACGCCATGAAAAGTGAAAAAGCGCTGCCGCCGGAAGTATTAAGCGTGCGCGATCTGCACATTCGTTTTCAGCTCGGACGCGAAAAGCGGACTTCGCTGTTTCGGCGCGGAGCGAAGCGTGAACTGCATGCGGTGCGCGGCATCAATATCTCTATCCGCCAGGGCGAAACCTTTAGCATCGTCGGCGAATCCGGCTGCGGCAAATCCACCATTGCGCGGGCGCTGGCCGGGCTTTATACGCCTTCGGAAGGCTCGATAAAATTTGCCTGGCAAGGCGAGGTGAGTGATAGCCACAGCGCGCAAAATGGCACCCAGATGATCTTTCAGGATCCCTATGCCAGCCTCAATCCGCGCTGGCGTATCGGACGTTCGCTGGCCGAGCCGTTAGTGCTGAGTAAAAGGGTCGGCAGCACGCGGCAGGCAAGAAGCTATTGTGGACAACTGCTGGAGCAGGTTGGGCTTTCTGCTAACGATCTGGATAAGTTTCCGCATGAGTTCTCCGGCGGGCAGCGCCAACGCATCTCGATTGCCCGTGCGCTGGCCACGCAGCCAGGCTTCCTAATTTGTGACGAACCGACGTCGGCGCTCGACGTTTCGGTGCAGGCGCAGGTGTTAAATCTGATGCGCCGTTTGCAGCAACAGCACGTGCTGACCTACTTTTTCATCAGCCATAACATGGCGGTGATTTCCCACATCTCCGACCGAGTTGGCGTGATGTACCTTGGCCGGATCGTCGAGCAAGGCACGGTGGAGGAGATTTTTTCTCGTCCCGCGCACCCGTACACGCGTCTGCTGATTGCCGCGATTCCACAGTTCGATAATCCCTCGACTGAACGTGAACCGATCGTCGGCGAAGCGCCTAATCCGATGTCGCCGCCGCTCGGTTGTGCCTTTGCCGCCCGCTGCAGCCACGCCCAGCCGCTGTGTCAGCAAGCGATGCCGCCGGTGCATGATCTGTCTGATGAGCATCATATTGAGTGTCATTTCCCTGCGGCCGTCGCCGCAGCTTAATCATCACAAGGAGATCGCAGATGGAAAGTGTGTTAATTCAAAATGTCATGCCGTTTGATGAGAGCCAGCCCGTTGATCTATTGCTCGAAAATGGCGTTATCGCGGCGCGTGGCCACCATTTGCCTGAGCCAGCAGGCGCTAAAGTGATCGATGCCAGCGGTATGCAGGCATTTCCTGGCCTGGTTGATGGCCATGCTCATCTCGATAAAACCTTGCTGGGACGTGACTGGTATCGCAACGAAGTGCCGCGCAATCTGGCGGCGATCATCGCTAATGAGCGCGACTATCGCCGCAAGCAGCAGCCCGATCCGCAAGTGCAATCAGAACGTATCACGCGTCGCGCTATCGCGGCAGGTACCTCATTTATTCGCACCCATGTCGATATTGATAACGAAATCGGTCTGGCGAATCTGGAAGGCGTGCTGGAGACACGTCGTCGTCTGGCCGAACAGGTGGATATTGAGATAGTGGCGTTTCCGCAAAGCGGCATCCTGCAAAGTCCCGGCACCGAAGCGCTGCTGGATCGCGCGCTGCAGATGGGCGCTGAGCTGGTGGGCGGCTTAGATCCCTGTTCATACGATAAAGATCCGGTACGCCATCTGGAGATCATCTTCGAGCTGGCGGTTCGTCACGGCAAAAAAGTGGATATTCATCTGCACGAACGCGGTGAACTGGGGGCGTTTAGCCTTGAGCTGCTGATTGATTTTACCCGCCGCTATCAGATGCATAATCGCGTCACACTCAGCCACGGCTTCTGTCTCGGCATGGTCGAACCGGCGCGCCAACAGCAGTTTGCCGAAGAGATGGCGGAGCTGGGAATGTCGGTTGCAACAACCGCACCGGCGGATATCGCGGTTCCGCCTTATGAATTGCTCACCGATGCTGGCGTGGCGTTTTGCGCTGGTAATGACGGCGTGCGCGATACCTGGAGCCCGTACGGCAGCGGCGATATGCTGCAACGCGCGGTCACCATGGGACTGCGCTATCGCTGGCGTCAGGATCGGGAGATTATGCGCGCGGCGCACACCATTACTTTTGGCGGCGCACGCGTGATGGCGCTGGACAATTATGGTTTGCAGCCTGGTAATCGCGCCGATTTAGTGTTGATTCCCGGCCGCAGTATGGTGGAAGCGCTGGTAGAGTTGCCGCGCGACCGTAAGGTGATCAAAGGCGGCAAACTGATCGCTGCTGACGGGGAGTGCCTGTTCTGATGAGCGAAAAAGTAATCCGACTGCGCGCCGCGTGGGTGGTGGGCTATCGCGATGGCGATCATTGCCTGCTGGCGGATGGCGAAGTGGTGTGGCAGGGCGAACGCATTCTGTTTGTGGGTTTTGATTATCCCGGCGAGGTGAATGAAGAGATCAATGCCGGGAATTGTCTGGTGGGGCCGGGATTTATTGACCTTGATGCACTCGGCGATCTCGATACCACCGTGCTGGCCTTCGACAACCAGCCTGGCTGGAAAAAAGGGCGCATTGTCGCCGCCGACTGGCAGCGCCGCGACCTCTACAGCCGCGAGCAGCTTAACTTCGCCAAGCATTATGCCTACAGCCATTTGCTGCTTAACGGCATCACCAGCTTTGCGCCCATCACCTCGATTCTCTATCGTGAATGGGCCGAAGATGTTGATGAATACCTGTATGCCGCAGATGTGGCCGAATCATTAGGCGCGCGAGCATGGCTGGGACCGGCTTTTATGGCGGGCTACTACGCCAGTGATGAGCAGGGACAATTTTCGTGGATAGGCAACCGCGATCGCGCGAAAAAGGGGCTGGACGATGCGGTGAAGTTCTATCAGCGCCTACAGCAGCGCGGCGTTTCAACCTTAAGCGGCATGCTGGCTCCCGACCGTATTGAGGGCGGCGATGCCGTTTGGCTGAAAGATTTAGGTGACATTGTCACATCACTCGCGTGTCCAACGCGGCTGCATTGTTGTCAAAGCGAGCTGGAAGTGCGGGAAATCGCCCGTCGCTATCAGGGGCGCAGTTCGCTGCAAGTACTGGCTGACAATGGTTTACTCAACCGCCACATGTTTTTGCCACACGGCCAGTTTCTCGGTGGATTGAACGCCGACGCAGCGCGTGTAGCAGAGGACATCGCGCGGCTGGCGCAGTCAGGTGCTTCAATCGTGGCTTGTCCGCTGGTATCCGGTCGCCACGGCAAATATCTCGAACATTATCCGGCGCTTAAAGCCGCTGGCGTTAATTTGGCGCTTGGCACCGATACGTTTCCCGCCGATATGTTCACCA
Organism: Candidatus Pantoea symbiotica; assembly: GCF_056491525.1. Lineage (NCBI taxonomy): Bacteria > Pseudomonadati > Pseudomonadota > Gammaproteobacteria > Enterobacterales > Erwiniaceae > Pantoea > Candidatus Pantoea symbiotica. The sequence continues at coordinate 242,791 of NZ_JBSZHR010000003.1, read as the reverse complement.
ATATGCAGATGGGCGTGGTATTGACGCGCGTGGTCACCGGCGATATCTCAGCGGCCAGCGCCGCCGATTATTACCGCATGGCAACCTTGGGTGGCGCACAAGCGTTGGGACGCGATGATCTTGGCCGACTGGCGGCTGGATGTCAGGCCGATATGATGATGGTCAATCTTGATCAACCCGCGCTGGGACAAGTGTTCGATCCGATTACCACGCTGGTATTAAATGGCAATGGCCGCGATGTCACCGGCGTGATTGTGGCTGGACGCAAAGTGGTGTGGGATCGCGAACTGGACAACAGCGGGCAGGGTGCGGAAGCGTTACACGCCGCATCGCAACAGGTGTTTTCGCACATTATCTCAACTTATCCCGAACGAACCGTTGGGCACCCACCGGTTGAAGAAATCGTTAGCTCCTCATTTCCTCGCGTGAACAGAGGGGTAAACCATGACTGATCACTATTTGCTCACCAACGTCAGGCTTGAAACCGGGTTTATCGAAATTAACGGCCATATTCAGGGCACCCAATGCGATCTCTTCACCATAGAAATCAAACGCGGGCAGATAATGGCGATTCACGGGCAGAGCGAGGTGCAAAGCGCGCTGCCACAGCGTGATGCTGGCGGCATGCTGATGCTGCCAACTCTGCGCGATATGCATATCCATCTCGATAAAACCTTCTACGGCCGCGCATGGCGAGCGGCAAAACCGAATAACGAGCAGGATATTTTCCAGATGATCGCGCTGGAACAACAGCTGCTGCCGACGCTGCTTGCCGATTCGGTCGAGCATGCGCAGCAGTTAATCGCCTTGCTGATGAGTAAAGGCACCACGGTGATTCGCAGCCACTGCAATATCGATCCGGTCAGCGGGCTGCGCAGCCTGGAGCATCTGTTGCAGGCGTTAAACACGTTTAACGGGCAGATTGCGTGCGAAATCGTGGCGTTTCCGCAACACGGTTTACTGCGTTCTGGCGTGACTTCACTGATGCGCGAGGCGCTGGCGCTCGGCTGCCAGTGGACCGGCGGACTCGATCCTTCGAAGGTGGATGGCGATATGGCGCGTTCACTCGACACCATGCTGAGTCTGGCGCATGAGAGCGGCACCGGCGTGGATATTCATCTGCATGAAGACGCCAGCACTGGCATTCCGTGTATTGATTATCTGTTGAACGCGCTGGAACATGCGCCTGAACTGCAAGGCCGAGTGACACTCAGCCACGCTTATTGTCTGGCGCAAATCAGTGATATTGAGGTGCAGGCGCTGGGTGAACGCATGGCCGCGCTGGGCGTGAGCCTGGCGTCTGGTTTGCCGCTGGGCAAAAATGTGATGCCGCTTCCGCGGCTAAAACAGTGTGGCGTAAAACTAATGACCGGCACCGACAGCGTCATCGATCACTGGTCACCCTTCGGCACCGGTAGCATGCTGGAGAAAGCCAATTTATGGGCGCAGCTGTATGGACGCGGCAGCGAATTTTCACTCAATCGAGCGTTGGCGATTGCCACCGGCGATATTTTGCCGCTGGATGAGCAGGGCGCGCGTATCTGGCCGCTGGCTGGCGACGAGGCTGATTTTATCCTGATCAGCGCCAGTTGTTCCGCTGAAGTGGTGGCGCGTCAGCCAGCAATTTCAGCCAGTTACTTCCGTGGCCAGCAGGTTTATCGCGCATAAATGATGTATATTTCGGGGGACTAATATGACCGATACAGGATTGAGTATGGGCGCGAAGCAAACCCCCAGACAAAAAGAGATCGCTCGCATCTATGAGTCGCTTACCATGGCGATTGCCCAGCACAAGCTGCGCCCCGGCACGCGTTTAATTGAGGCGCAGATTGTCGATGCGCTGAAAGCCAATCGCAACCATGTGCAGGCGGCACTGCAGCGCATGGCGTTGCAGCACATCGTCACCATCGAACCTAATGTCGGCGCGATTGTCGCGCAGCCGTCAGCCACCACCGCGCGTGAGATCTTCACCGCCCGCCATGCCATTGAATCGGCCATAATTGCCTGCATTACACCGCAAAAAATGACGGCGTTTGCCGTGCAATTGCAGCAGCAACAAAAAGAAGAACATGAAGCGATTCACAGCCAGGAGCGTCAACGCGTGGTGTATCAGCTTGGCGCGTTTCATCTGCTGTTAGGCAAAATCGCTGATAACAAAGTACTGGAAGATATTCTCAACAATTTGATGGTGTTAAGTTCGTTGATTGTGATGCTGTATCAGCGTAACGAGATGCCGGTTTGTCAGTGTGACGAGCATCAGCACATCATTGATGAACTGATCGCCGGAAATACCGCTAAGGCGCAGCAACTGATGCGCGATCATCTTATTGAGCTGGAGCAGCAGCTGGATATTTCTGAAGCGTCACCGTATGCCATGACGCTAGTGCAAGCTCTTCATAAAGCGGAGGAATAATGGAATTAGAAACAACCCGACTGCGGCTGGAACCCTTTGAACTCGCGCATTTTGACGGACTGCGGGCGATGGAAAACGACCCGGAAATTATGCGTTATATCAGTAATGGCGTGGTTAAAACGCCAGAAGAAACCCTGGCGAGTATTGAACGCGTTCAATCGCGCTGGCAGCAATATGGTTTTTCCTGGTGGGCGATGCGGGAAAAAGAGTCTGGCGAAATCGTTGGTGCGTGTTGCCTGCAACATTTAGCTAATCAGGATGGTGCGCCTTTGGAAATTGGCTGGCGTCTTAATGCTAATTATCACGGTAAAGGTTTTGCCACAGAAGCAGCGCAGGCGATGGTTAAGTTTGCGGTTGAACATGTCGGCGTTAAATATCTGGTCGCGGTAGCCGATCCTGAAAATGCCGCATCGCAAAAGGTGATGCAGCGGCTGGGCATGACCTACAAAGCGATTGAGCAACACTACGATGTGCCTTGCGTGGTGTATGAGCTGCATATTTAGGCATTCATGAACAAGTGCCATCAACAATTTATGACATATTCCAGTTCTGATGATTTCACAGGAATGGAATATGGAACAGCACGATATTGGTTTTAGCCACATAGCGCTGCAAGTCAGAGATTTAGAACGCAGCATCGACTTCTATCAACGTTACGCAGGGATGCAGGTGATCCATGAGCGTGAACCAGGCATTGCAGAAGCGCAAAAAGTCGCATGGCTTTCTGATTTAACACGTCCGTTTGCACTGGTGCTGGTGCAATCTCAAACCACGGTGGATACGCCTTTGGGGCCGTTTGGTCACATTGGCGTTGCGTGTGACAGCAAAGAAGAGATTGATGCCAAAGTTATTTTGGCAGAACGCGAAGGCGTGTTACGCCGACCCGCGCAGCAATCATCTGCACCTGTGGGTTATTGGGCATTCTTCGCCGATCCTGATGGCAATACGCTTGAGCTTTCATACGGCCAGCAGATTGGCCTTGAGATTATTACCAGCCGCCTTAATGCGGGTGTTTGATCAGAGCGTCACTTGAAAGGGTGATGGTAGTCCCAGTGCGGGATTTTTTTGTTGCAAATATCCCGCGCTGGGACTACTATGTTTGCATGAACATCATTGCACTCGCACCATTAAAGGATTTTTGGACGGTTCATCCTGATTCAGAACAACCGTTACGCGCTTGGGTAGATGAAGTTAAAAAGGCCGACTGGCATACCCCGGCAGATATAAAGACGCAGTACGGAACAGCGAGTATATTAAAAAACAGTCGCGTTGTATTTAACATAAAAGGTAACGACTACCGTTTAATTGTTGCCGTTGCTTATGCTCATAAAAGGTTGTTCGTTAAGTTTATCGGTACGCATAAAGAATACGACAGGATAGACGCCAATACAGTAACACTGGAGCCCTGACATGAATATTAAACCGATTAAAACCGAGCAGGATTATCAAGAGGCGCTCCGCATCGTAGAGCCTATGTTTGATAATGAGCCCGTGCTGGGCTCACCTGAAAGCGATCTCTTTGAGGTAATGTGTCTGCTTATTGAAAACTATGAATCAAAGCATTACTCAATTGCACCACCTGACCCAATTGAAGCTATTAAATTCCGTATGGATCAGATGGGGCTGACAGCAAAAGATTTGGCTCCGGCAATTGGTCGTCAGAATCGCGTCTATGAAGTGTTAAACCGTAAACGCGAGCTAACGCTACCTATGATTCGTAATCTGCATAAACAGTTCCATATTCCGTTAGAGAGCCTTGTTGGCTGAATCGGCAGGCAATGACAGAAAACCGGTTACCGCAGTCGCAGTGCTGCAAATTGCTAAGAATTCATGTAGCGCCGCCATCGGCGAAGCTGCAAAACCGGCAGGGAATTAGTTCAACAGTCCGTTGCCAGAATTATCGCTGGTTACGGATTGTTGGTGAATGAGGTGTTTGAAGGCAGGTGATGGGCTGATAGTGATTTGAGTGCGCGCTTAAATACTTCATTTAACATAATCATGATTATGCGTACTACTTATGTGAGTGCTATTTGATAATGTCACTTTTTAGCTAGTTCATAATGTCACCCAGATATGGCGCTTTTGCCACCTTTTCTGGGAGATCTCTGCTGATGCTGGTGACCATGTCGAACAAAGAACTTCACCGCCTTCCCGTCATTCAGGCTGTCATCGAAAAGCGTCTGCGCCGTCGTGATGCGGCCTCCCAGCTTGATCTTACCGAGCGTCAGGTTCAGCGGCTCATGAACCGCTATCGCGAGTCCGGCGCTGTCGGGCTGACTAACGCGCGTCGCGGTCAACCAGGCACTCACCGGATTGATGATGCATTGCACTGCCAGATACTGACGCTGCTACGTGAAAATTACGTAGGTTTCGGGCCCACACTTGCCGTAGAAAAGCTTCAGGAGCGTCACGGGATCGCTGTCTCCGTTGAGACGCTGCGATGCTGGATGATTGCTGACGGACTCTGGATCCCGCACGCTCGCCGTCAGCCCCGGATTTATCAGCCACGCCAGCGGCGGGATTGTCTTGGCGAACTTATCCAGATCGACGGCTCTCACCATGACTGGTTCGAAGGCCGCGCACCAAAATGCTGTCTGCTGGTTTACATCGATGACGCGACCGGTCGTCTGATGCACCTGCGCTTCTGCCAGAGTGAATCGGCCTTTGATTACATGATGGCCACGCGCAATTACATCGACAAGCACGGCAAGCCGGTGGCGTTTTACAGTGATAAGCACGCGGTATTTCGCGTTAGCCAGGCAGAAACACGCCGTACCGGCATGACGCAGTTCGGACGTGCTTTGCACGACCTGAACATCGACCTTATCTGTGCCAACAGCTCGCAGGCTAAAGGCCGCGTCGAACGCGCCAATCTTACGCTTCAGGATCGGCTTGTTAAGGAGATGCGGCTCGAGAACATTTCCGGCATTGATAACGCGAATGCCTGGCTTGAGACATTCATCAGTGACTTCAACCGCCGCTTCGGCAGGCCGGCAACATATCCGAAAAACCTGCACCGCACCGTCTCGGAGAGCGGTCAGGAGCTGGACGATATCTTCGCCTGGCAGACGCTGCGTACGCTCTCAAAATCACTGACTTTTCAGTACGATAAAATTTTATATCTGGTTGAACCTACGGAGGAAAACTCACGTATTGCCGGGGAAAAAATCATTGCTTTTGATTACCCGGACGGTACGCTCGCATTCCGCCACGGCAGCAGAATTCTGGAATATCAGATGTTCGATAAGCTGGAGTGCATCAGCCAGGGGCGCATCGTTGACAATAAAAGGCTCGGCGCAGTGCTGAAGCTGGCGCAGGAAAAGCAGGATGAACTGGAAGCAGCAGGAAAAAGAAAACGCAGCCGTCATATGCCTAAAAGACGGGCGCAGGTTCAGGAACAACTTAGGGCAATCAATCCGGTTCTGGCTGATCCGTCACTTTTCAAATCCAGCCTGAAAAAATGAGCTCGCTGCCCTTTTCTCTTCATTGGCAAACAACAAAAAGTGACATTTAAAAATGGGAAATCAGGGTGACATTATCAATATGGATAGACAATATGTAGAACCCCAATAGTTGTCCGCCTGGGAGATGCGGATGTTTAAAACCAACCTAAACCCGATATTTGGTATTATTTGATAATGTCACTTGATAGCTAGCTGATCCGGCATTGAGCAGATATCAGGAATATTTGAGGGGTAAACTACGTCTTCAGTATTCCGCAGTTCAACCAGATTCCACCAGTGATAATCATCAATGACTGTTTTTTCATTTTCAGTCCATCCGCTGGTACTGATTTCTTCATCAGCGACTTTAATTAAATAAAATCGCTCATTTGCCAGAACCACCTCACCGCTGGGTAGAGCCATTTCAAAAGTTCTCTCCGTTAACGGCCGCCCCACATCATCAACATAGATACCTGTTTCTTCACTAAGCTCCCTGATTGCTGCCTGCTCAAAAGTCTCTCCTGATTTCACGCCTCCACCGGGGGTGGCCCAGTATGCTTTACCTACCAGCGCATCATTTTCATGCCTGAATCTGAATAATAAAACCTGATTGAGAGAATTGATAATAAGCAAACGAGCCGAATCACGGGTACGCACTGGATAATTCCTTTTTCATTTTCACGGTAAGTAAGCATAAGGTAGCCGAATAGGACTGTATATTCTCTTTAGCTTCAAGATATTCATAGGAGGTCATTTCAATTTTATTTCCGTCGACATCTTCAAAATAAACAGACATTGAGATCTGATGATCGCTAACGGTGAAAGGGATCAACCGTAATGAAAGTAATTTCATCAGCTCAGAAAAATAGCTCGGTTTTATGCTGAAGGCCACGGTGTGGCCCGGTGAACGATCCTTTTTCTCAAAAAGTGAAAGCGCTGCTTCGTTATTTTTGAGTACTAACGGACCGCCCTGAGTAAACCAGAAAAGCAATGACTCATCGCGTATGAATCCCAGTACATCCTTATACCAGACCTCTGCCTCCGCGATGTCATTTACATAGATATGCACATGATCGATTCTTAATATAGACACGATTACCTCGTTGGCATCATTACAGGCAATAAGAATCGGATATGCCCTTTCATCTTGCAAATAACTCAGCACTGACTAGCACATCATTTAACATAAATTTCGAGCGAGAAGTTTTTAAGGAAAACAGGCCATCACAGACTCTTGAATCCATCATCTAAAATGACAGCACTAACCTAATGAAAATAGGACTTAATCGAGATGCATCGATGTTTCGTGTAGATGCCGCCAGATAACCGAGCCATCCTGATTTAGTTCAAATATTACTGTCGAAAAACGAAGTGTGGCTGCCTGCTCGCAAATTTTCTGCCGTTCTTTATAGGTTACGATTGCCCCACCTTCACTCTCAGCAACAATCTGCAAATCAGTGATTTCAATATTAAGGCCCGGTCGTGCGCCACGCTGAGTGCGAAAGAAACTATTCAATTGGTTGATGTTGAGTAATGCCCCACCCGTCGTCATCATCGAATACGCTGGACTAAATCGAGCGAGTAAATTCTCGCAAACCTTATCATCCGCTGCTGAATTCCCCAGCCAATTGCGGATCAGTTCATGCGCATCCATTACTTCCTTAAAATAACGATTCATTTATGCTCCTGTTTTAAAATAAATATAACGTCCTGGTTAGCTATGCGAAAACAACATACTATGGGTACAACTACACTGCATGCTGCTATGACAAAACACAGATGATAGGCTTGGTATATTGGTACCCCGGTGTCGGCTATAACGTTAAATAACAGACTAATGAGGGTAACACCCAGACAGAAGCTGAGCTGACGATTGATATTCCAAATGGCACTTGCATCAGCAAGTTCATTCTCTGCTATTTGAATGAAAGCAGAACTTTGAGCCGTGCTACTGCATAAACTCCCACCGAATCCCATCAGTGTGAAGGCCGATATACATATCACGACATCAGCATCATGCCCTGACATGGCCAGCAGCCCAATGCCTGTCGCCTGAACCAGACAACCCGAAATAAATAACGGGCGTGGCCCCAATGTATTGAATTTTTTGCCGGTCAACGAGATCGCCGCAAACGATGCCAGTGACCATGGTAGCATCATGGCTCCGACTAATGAGGCATGCATGCCAAGCTGGTTTTGCAGGTAGAGCATGGCGATCATACTCACTCCCATGAATAAACCCGGTATGAACTGATAAATCAGGATCGCTGTCTGTAAGAGAGGATCTTTTACCAGACGCAGGTTTAGGAGAGGATGGGTTTTATGCATGGCATTCCATACGTATCCCGCCATGATGAATGTGCCCATCAGTAGCAGTAGACCACCTTGCTGGAAATGCTGAGATTCACCAAGATACGTCAGTCCAAGTAGTATCAAGGTCAATCCTGTACAACCGCCGATCAAACCTCCTACATCCAGGCTCTCATGATTTTCGCTACGTTGTTCTGATTTAAGCCAGCATGCGGCTAATGCAAGTGCGATCACTGACAGCGGTACACTTGCAAAAAATACCCAGCGCCAGCTGATGCTTTCAACCAATATCCCTCCGATAGCTGGCGAAAGTGCTGGCGCAAGTAATGCTACTAACATCACAGCAGAAGATAATCGTGCGCGTTCATGACTTTTAAACAACGCATAGGTCATTGTCTGCCCCAGAGGAATCAACATTCCACCGCCCATTCCCTGTATCCCTCGCCAGGTAATCAACTGTACTAGCGATGAAGACGACCCCACGCCACAACTCCCAATAATGAAAATCATCAGGGAAACCATAAACAGGCGCTTAGTGCCAAAACGTTTAGACAGCCAACTGCTGAGCGGTATTACCAGCGTAATCGCCAGAATATAGCTGTTACTTATCCACGCCAGTTGATTCACCGGCGAGTCAAACTCACGACCAATTTCAGGATAAGCAACATTGGCGATAAACATGTTTACCAGGTCGATAAAAAACCCTAGCAAATACACACAGCCCACACGCACACGATAAGTCATCTTTTTCTCATCAAAACAGCATAATGCGCGAATTATAGGAGCATTAATTATCAGGATAAATGCGTATTCCGTTGTTACACTGTCAAAGATATTTTGACAGTCAGATTCTCTAATGGGAGTAATTGATGATTAATCTGCAGCGTCTTGAGATGTTTGTTGCAGTGGCAGAAGCCGGTAGTTTCACCAGAGCAGCAGATACGCTGGGGCTGACTAAAGCGGTGGTCAGCTTCAATATAAAACAGCTTGAAGGAGAGCTGGGTGTCTCATTGCTGACTCGTAGCACGCGACGAGTGTCTGTTACGGATAGCGGAGAACGATTTTATCAGCGTTGCCGGCAACTCCTGCAGGATGCTGAGCGCGTCCTTGATGAAGTCCGCAGCGATCATTCCGGATTAATTGGTCTACTACGCATCACCACCACACCCGAGTATGGACCGCGAGTGGTTGTGCCCGCACTGGCAGAATTTTCATCCAGACATCCACAACTGCGTATTCAACAAGTCTCGTCATCAAAGAATGACGACCTTATTTCTGGACGTTTTGATGTGGCAATCCGGCTTGGCCAACTTGCCGATTCAAGTCACCATGCACGGCTCATCGATCGCTTCGATATTTATCCCGTGGCTTCCCCAGACTATCTCAACACGATGGAAGTACATCCCATTACCACTCTGGAGCAACTTGCTGATGCGAAATGGATTGCACATAGCCGTCTGTCAGCACCGTTGAGCTGGCAAGTTACAACTCCATCAGGTAAAAGCGTGATTTTCAACGTGCATAGTCCTGCCACAATCATGGCCGACAATGCTGCATCACTCCTGGCTTTTGCTCTTGGAGGGGCTGGAGTTGCCCTCTTACCTGACTGGCTTGTTAAGGAAGAGTTGCGCCAGGGGAATTTAATCCAATTACTGCCAGATCATCATTTTCCCCGCCAGGGGATTTATGCGATCTACCCCAACACTCGCCATGTGCCGGAAAAAGTACGAGCGTTCATCGACTTTTTGCAAAACAGAGTTGTATGCGCTCAATGAGGAGTGACGCGAGCGAGCTACAACCCCCTCAATGACCATGCACCGTCAACCCAACTAACCGGACCACAATCGGGCGCACTACCAGTATGCAAACAAAAGCTGCTGGCATTGCAACTTGATATGCATTCATCACATTTTCCATATAATGCGGGCCGATACCAAATTCGGCGAAGGTGATGACTAAGCTCATTAAAAACGCCATGATGGTCGCCATGTAAAGCGCAAAGATATAAGGTGAAACGTGCTTTGGCAGGCGTATACGTGCGGTATTCTTACCGGTTTCTGCTGTCATAGCGCTATCCTATTCAGTAAGTTTAAGCAAAACAGCCGCTAACTTATCAAGCGAATCATGATGCGGGTAGAACACTGTTGCTTTAATCATTATTAAATAAAGATTACGAATCATGCATTGAGGGATATATGGACTTATTGGGACTGATTAACACTTTTATCCGCGTAGTGGAGAACGGAAGCATTGCCGCCGCCGCGCGCGCGAAAGGAATGAGTCCAGCGGCGGTCAGCCAGAGCGTTTCACGTCTGGAGACACATCTAGGAGTGCGGTTGTTATCACGCACCACCCGCAGTATGACGTTAACCGAGAGCGGTAAACGCTACTTTGAAAAAGTCCGACATATTCCCCAGGACATTGACCTTGCCTCGCAGGCTGCGGCGATTGAAACCAAACCGCAGGGCTCACTTTGCATCGCCACTACAGCTGCTTTTGGCAGACACGTTCTTGCCCCGCTGATGCCCGCTTTTAAACAAACTTACCCGGATATTGATATCGAACTGATCAGTACCGACCGCAATGTTGATCACCGTTTAGAAGGCGTCGACGTCAGTATTCGTATTGAGGCGCAACTAAACGATCAACTGATCGCCCGCAAAATTGCCTCGCTACCCTTTATCTTCTGTGCGGCACCCGCTTATCTGGCGCGCGCGGGTATTCCTAAAACGCCTGAAGAGCTGAGCCAGCACGCTTGTTTGGTTTTCCGCTATCCGACCGACGGACGCTTTCTTCCGTGGACGTTTATGGTTAACGGCCAGCCGGTGAGCGCAAAGCTAAACCCAGAGTTCGTCAGTGATGATATTGATATCATTGCGAAAATCGCCGAAAACGGTGGAGGCATCGCCCGGCTGGCCAGTTTTATCGCTCAACCGTTGATTGAGCGTGGCCAACTCATAGCTTTGTTCCACTCAGATCAAGGAGAGAAAAGCGAGGTTGCGGCCTTGCCAATGAATATTTATGCCTGTGTTAACGAGCGTTCGGCGCTAAATTCAAAGGTAAGAGCGTTCATCGCCTTTTTGGAACAACAGCTCGCCCATTGAGATTATTAACTCTATAATATTGGGTGTTAAAGTCATTTTTGGACGATAAGCCACAATATGCTGGATTTAACCCTCACTAAACCCGAAGAAATCGTCAAGCTGTTATGTGGACGGTTACGTAAAGATCGTCTCGCACAGCGGATGACCCAAGCGGATGTCGCGGCCAGAGCGGGAATTGGCGTGAATACGGTCTCCAATCTGGAAGCGGGTCGTAACGTCGGCTTTGAAAACCTGGTGAAAGTGGCGATGGTGCTCGGTCGCGTTAACGAGCTGGAAGCGCTGTTTGCCCCGCAGATCGATAGCCTCGATGACCTGCTTCGCTACGAAAAAAACACCGGCCGCAAGCGGGTGAAAAGGAGCAACGCTGATGGTGAGTAAAGTCGATGTCTGGTACGACGGCTGGGGCGAACACTTTCACTGGGGAACGCTGGTCTCTTCGACCGCCCTTACCGGTCGTCCGGTGATTATGTTTGAATACAGTGAAGCGGCAGCTCGTCGCGGTCTGGAACTCGCTTCCTTTACTTTGCCTCTGAAAGGTCCGCGATTGCGCAGAGACTTTCCTGCTCATCAGTTGGGCCTGCCCGGCCCGGTCTATGATGCATTACCCGATGGTTGGGGTATGTTGCTGATGGATCGCCTGTTCCGCCAGCGTGGGCTTAATGCCGCACGTATCGGCCCGTTAGAGCGGTTAACTTATGTAGGCAACAACGCGATGGGCGCGATGTCATTTGAACCGTCGCAACCTGAAGCTGATGAACGAGCTGATGACATTGCGCTGGACCAACTCTCGGCTGAAGTACAGCAGGTGTTGGACGGCGAAGGCGGAGAATTTCTGCAGCGATTGCTACAAATGGGCGGCTCGCCACAGGGTGCAAGACCTAAAGCCCTGCTTTATCGCGATCCTATCAGCGGTGGTTTCACCACGGCGGCTTCAGCAGAGTTAGAAGCCTGGTTGATAAAGTTTCCGGCGCGGCAGGAACATCCTGAGGTATGTGCCATTGAGGCTGCTTATGCGCAGTGTCTGCATGAATGCAACATCAGCACGCCAGATACCGCTTATTTTGCCTTGCCCAATGGTCAGGCGGCTTTCGCTTCACGGCGTTTTGATCGAAAAGACGGGATGCGCGTTCCCATGCAGAGTCTGGCGGCGTTTACCGGCGCAAACTACCAGTCACCCGGCGCACTGGATTGCACCAACTTTCTGCGCGCCACCCAGCTCTGCACCAATGATGTCAGGGAAAAAGCGCGCGCATTTGAAAGAGTGGTGTTCAACGTTGTTTTCAATAATCGAGACGATCATCCTAAAAACTTTGCCTGGATCATGTCAGCCAGCGGGCAATGGCAGTTAGCACCGGCCTATGACGTCACCTATTGCGAAGGTCCGGGTGGCTATCATCAAATGGATGTGATGGGTGAAGCGCTGGATATTAAACGCACACATCTTTTAGCTCTGGGACAACAGGAAACCAATCTCACGCCCTCACAGGCAGGCGACATCATCGATCACTATTGTTCTGTTGCGTCTGGCTTTGCCAGCAAAGCGGCCGATATATTCCCGGAGCAAATCACTGCGGAAACGCTGCGCTTTCTGCAGGCGCGCATTGATGAAAACATCAAAAACCTGACGAAATAGTTATTAATTGTGGCCCCAGAAAAGGGGCCAATCACCGCCCTAACCTGCTTTTATTACTCTCGCTCATAAACCCATTCAGTGATTGCGGATAATGCTTTTGCAGATGCCGACTATGCTTACCCTTCTAAAACCATACAAAAATAAGTTGTACCTCAACATTTCACCCTTTTACTGGAGGTTTGGCATGAGCAGCCAACACTTAACAACACCCGCGCCTGCAATGATGCCAATCAGCTTCAAAGTCAACGGCATACAGCAGCAATTAGAGGTTGATACCCGCACCACGCTGCTGGATGCATTGCGTGAGCATCTGCATCTGAACGGCACCAAAAAAGGCTGCGATCACGGCCAATGCGGCGCCTGTACGGTAATGGTCAACGGACGTCGTATTAATTCGTGCCTGACGCTCGCCGTGATGCAGCAGGATGCGGAAATCACCACCATTGAAGGCTTAGGAAATCCTGACCAACTGCATCCCTTGCAGGCGGCGTTCATCAAACATGATGGCTATCAGTGCGGCTACTGCACGCCAGGGCAAATCTGTTCCTCGATGGCGGTGCTGGAAGAGATCAAAGCGGGCATTCCCAGCCACGTTACGCACGACTTGGTCTCCGCACCGCAACTCACTGCGGATGAAATCCGCGAGCGCATGAGCGGCAATATCTGTCGTTGCGGTGCCTATTCCAACATTCTTGCGGCGATTGAAGAGTACGCGGAGGGCCTGGAATCATGAAAGCCTTCACATACCAGCGGGTAAAAACTCCGGCTGAAGCGGCTGCCAGCGCCCTGCAACATACCAATGCCAAATTCATCGCTGGCGGCACCAATTTGCTCGACCTGATGAAGCTGGAGATTGAAACGCCCGCGCATCTTATTGATGTGAATGGCCTTGAGCTGGACAAAATCGAAGCCATGGCGGATGGCGGATTACGCATCGGAGCGTTGGTGCGTAACACCGACCTGGCGGCCGATGCGCGCGTTCGCCGTGATTATGGCGTGCTGTCGCGCGCGTTAGTGGCTGGCGCTTCCGGCCAGCTGCGTAATCAGGCGACCACCGCAGGAAATTTGCTGCAGCGTACGCGTTGTCCCTACTTCTACGACACCAACCAACCGTGCAACAAACGTCTACCCGGCAGCGGCTGCGCGGCGCTGGATGGCTTTAGTCGTCAGCATGCGGTGGTCGGCACTAGTCAAGACTGTATCGCCACCCATCCGAGCGATATGGCAGTAGCAATGCGTTTGCTGGATGCGGTGGTAGAAACAGTTAGCCCGGATGGCAGTCAGCGCAACATCCCGATTGCTGAATTCTATCGCGCGCCCGGCAACACGCCACATCTGGAAACCGTGCTCGATCCCGGCGAGTTGATTGTTGCGGTTTCACTGCCGGCCCCGCTGGGCGGCACGCACATTTACCGCAAGGTGCGCGATCGCGCGTCCTATGCCTTTGCGCTGGTCTCGGTCGCTGCCATCATTCAGCCGGATAACTCCGGTCGCGTGGCGCTCGGTGGCGTGGCGCATCAGCCGTGGCGGCTGGAAGAAGCGGATAACGCGGTGATTCAGGGCGCTAAGGCGGTGAGCGATCGTTTGTTTGCCACGGCGCAACCCACCGCTGAAAACGAGTTCAAGATCATTCTGGCGCAGCGAACGCTCGCTTCCGTATTGGCAGAAGCGAGGGGATAACAGATGAAATTCGAAAAACCTGCAGGCAATAACCCGATTGATCAGCTCAAAGTGGTCGGTCAGCCACTTAATCGTATCGACGGACCGCTGAAAACCTCCGGCCTGGCGCCTTACGCCTACGAATGGCATGGCGAAGCGCCCGATGCGGCATACGGCTATGTGGTCGGCGCGCCGATCGCCAAAGGGAAAATCACCGCCATTGATGTGCAGGCCGCGCAAAATGCGCCGGGCGTGTTAGCGGTGGTCACGGCTAAAAACGCAGGAGCACTGGGCAAAGGCGATAAAAATACTGCCAATCTGTTGGCTGGCGACACCATCGAACACTATCACCAGGCCGTCGCATTGGTCGTAGCCGATACGTTTGAGCAGGCGCGTGCAGCGGCGAGTTTAGTGAAAGTCGATTATCAGCGCGAGCGCGGTGCTTATGATCTCGCGCAGCAAAAGCCGGGCGTCACTTCCGCACCCGAAGACACGCCCGATAAAGCCGTAGGTGATTTCGCCGGTGCGTTTGCTGCGTCTGAGGTCAAGCTGGATGCGCACTACACCACGCCGGACCAAAGTCATACCGCGATGGAACCGCACGCCTCGATGGCTACATGGCAAGGTGACAAACTTACCGTCTGGACCTCGAATCAGATGATTGACTGGTGCCGCACCGATCTGGCCGCCACCCTCAACATGCCGATGGAAAAGATCCGCATCGTGTCGCCCTATATCGGCGGCGGATTTGGCGGCAAGTTGTTCCTGCGCAGCGATGCGGTGTTAGCCGCGTTGGGCGCGCGCGCCGTTCAGCGTCCTGTCAAAGTGATGCTGCCTCGACCACTTATCGCCAATAACACCACGCATCGACCGGCCACCATTCAGCACATCCGCATCGGCACAGATAAAGCCGGCAAGATTCAGGCTATCGCGCATGAAAGCTGGTCCGGTAATTTGCCGGATGGCACACCGGAAACTGCCGTGCAGCAGACGGAACTGCTTTACGCCGGTGCCAACCGTTTTACCGGATTACGACTGGCCACGCTGGATCTGCCTGAAGGTAATGCCATGCGCGCACCGGGCGAAGCGCCGGGATTGATGGCGCTGGAGATTGCCATCGATGAAATCGCAGAAAAAGTGGGTATTGATCCCATCGCCTTTCGCATCCTCAATGATACGCAGGTCGATCCGGCCAAACCCGAGCGCCCTTTCTCCCGTCGTCAGCTGGTTGAGTGTCTGAATACCGGTGCCGAACGTTTTGGCTGGTCACGCCGCAACGCCAAACCGGCGATGGTTAAGGATGGACGCTGGTTGGTCGGTATGGGCGTTGCGGCGGGATTTCGTAACAACATGGTGACGCCCTCCGGCGCACGCGTGCATCTGGACAGCAAAGGCATCATCACCGTTGAAACCGATATGACCGACATCGGCACCGGCAGCTACACCATCCTCGCGCAAACCGCTGCAGAGATGATGGGCGTGCCGATTGAGCGTGTGGTGGTTCGCTTAGGCGATTCAGACTTCCCCGTTTCTGCCGGTTCCGGCGGCCAATGGGGCGCGAACACTTCAACCTCCGGCGTTTACGCCGCCTGCGTCAAACTACGTGAAGCGGTAGCCAGCAAACTGGGCTTTGAGGCGCAACGCGCAACCTTCAGCGAGGGTCAGGTGCATGACGGAAGCCAGAGCGCACCGCTCGCCCAGGCCGCAGCCGAAGCCACCCTCACCGTGGAAGACACCATCGAGTTTGGCGACCTTGATGAGCAATATCAGCAATCCACCTTCGCCGGACACTTCATCGAAGTCGGCGTGGATGTCGCCACCGGCGAAGTGCGCGTGCGTCGCATGCTGGCGGTTTGTGCCGCAGGACGCATTCTCAATCCCAAAACTGCGCGCAGTCAGGTGATTGGCGCCATGACGATGGGCCTTGGTGGCGCGTTGATGGAGGAACTGTTCGTCGATGAGCGTCTCGGGTATTTCGTCAATCACGATATGGCGGGCTACGAAGTGCCGGTTCACGCTGATATCCCGCAGCAGGAAGTGATTTTCCTCGATGACACCGATCCCATCTCTTCACCGATGAAAGCAAAAGGCGTCGGTGAACTGGGCTTGTGCGGCGTCAGTGCGGCAATCGTCAATGCCATTTATAACGCTACCGGCGTGCGCGTGCGTGACTATCCGGTCACACTGGATAAGTTACTCAAAGGCTTGCCCGCCCTTGTCTAACGCTGAGGAGAAGAGCAGTGCAGCAGCTACTGATTGATGAAGATCTGCAACCGCAGATCAAGCCGCAGCAGGCTTTGCAGACCGATGACAGCGAAACTATTTTGCGCTTCGCATTAGAAGCAATGAAGGCGGATTTCGCTGCCGTGTTGATCACGCTGGTAGAAATCCGCGGTGGCGCGGCGCGCGCATTAGGTGCGCAAATGGTGGTGCGGGAAGATGGCCGCTATTGCGGCTATGTCTCCGGCGGCTGTGTGGAAGCGGCGGCGGCTTACGAAGCGTTGCAGGTTATCGCCAGCGGAAAAGATCGCGTTGTGCGCTATGGAGAAGGATCGCCTTATCTGGACATCGTACTGCCCTGTGGCGGCGGGATTGCGCTGGCTTTCCATCGGTTACGTGATGCACAGCCGTTGAAAAACGTGCTGGATCTGCTGGCAAAGCGACAACCCGCTGCGTTGCGCTATTTGCCGAAGTTTCAGCGGCTGGCTAGCACCGCTTGCGCTGAGATAATCGGCTGGCAGGATGATGCCTTTATCATCGGCTATCTGCCAAAAACGCGTGTCGCGGTATATGGACGTTCGGTCGAAGCGCTGGCGACCGCATCAATTGCGCAGGCCGCCGGTTACGAGGTGCTATCCGGTGAGGATGTGCAGGCGCAGACTATCGATCCCTTCACGGCGGTGATCCTGCTGTATCACGATCTGGATCGTGAACTGCCGGTGCTGCTGGCAGCGCTGCGTTCTGCGCCCTTCTATATCGGTGCATTAGGCAGCCAACGCACGCATGCAACGCGCGTTGAGAAACTGCTGTCGCTAGGATTTAGTGAAGGTGAGATTGCGCGCATCAAAGCGCCGATTGGCATCTTTGCGCAGGCGCGCGATGCTCGTACGCTGGCATTATCAATTGTTGCCGATGTCGCTGCGGCCCGGCTCAACGTGGTTTAGCCACCACATCAATATCACGATGCACATTGGCATCCGCTTCAAGGGTGATCAGTAAGCGCGTATCCAGCAGCGCTCTGGCGCCTTCGTCGCCGTGCAAATTACGTAACGCCTCAGCGTAGCGCCGTTCAAACCCGACCGGATGGCCGGGTTTTCCTTGATGAGTAAGACGTGCCTGCGCCGCACCCTGCTCCAGCGCCTCATTGACTCGCCGATAATGCGCCGCCGTTAGCCACGGCATATCTCCCAGCGTAATGATCCATCCATTCCAGCGATCGGTCATCGCCACGCCCGCCGCAATGGATTCACCGCTGCCGCCGCTTTCACACAGCACCAGTTGCACGCCCGCGCGTTCAGCATGCTCGCGTACCGCCAGATACTCTGGACGCGTCACCAGCGCCACCGGCAACTCGCTCAGCTTCGCCTGTTCGATGACGGTTTCAATCACCGACTTCGCCTCATCGCCTATGCTGGCAAGCAATTTATTACCGCTGCCGCCGCTGGCGATATAGCGCGAACCTTTACCTGCCGCGAGGATGAGAATGCCGGGCGTTGCTGAATCCATAGATGTTTTAAACCTTGCGTTACCATCAATTGTTAATGAAATTATAGTTAATCCTATGATTTACAATGAATATTGTGTCAAAACAGCCCATCTTAATTAAATTGACTTCAATCTAATTTATGTCAATATACTCGCGTTTTTCAGTCTTAACGACTGCAACTCTGTCTTAAAAATAGTGGTGATATGAAAGAGTTAGACGATGAAGTTTGCTGTTTAGGTCCAGAGAGTGAAGCGCCGGTGACTGTTGATCAGTTTCTCTGCTTTGCGCTCTATTCGGCGTCCCTTGCGATGACCAAACTTTATCAGTCACGATTGAAACCACTGGGTTTGACCTATCCGCAGTATCTGGTGCTGCTGGCGCTGTGGGAAAAAGACAATGTCACTGTTTCAGAATTGGGCGCGCGCGTGCAGCTGGATTCAGGCACGCTGAGCCAACTTTTAAAGCGACTGGAGCAGGCTGGCATTATCAGTCGAAAACGAGATGTCGGTGGCGATGAGCGCAGAGTGCTGATCTCCGTCACTGAGCAGGGACAAACATTAAAGATAGCGGCTGCCGGCGTTCCCGCTGACATGGTTTCAGTGATGGATACGCCTTATGAAGAATTGGCTGATCTCACTGCACGCGTTGCCACGCTGCGCCAGAAACTGATCAAGGCCCTGCCCTGAAAGCATGCGGGGATGTTTAGGAACCTACTGGAAAAATGTTGATTAGCAACGGAATTAAGGAAAGGGTCATGTCAGTTGATAAAGCGGAAAATATGGATGACATTCATGCAGTGATCGGCCATGCCGTGTCATGCCTGCTTAAATCCGATCAACCTTTGCAACTGGATCTGATTACCGCGCTACTGAAACAGCATAAAGAAATCGCGCCGCCAGAGATAAAGAAGGATTATGTCGACGCTCTTAGCAAAATTGAGGAGAAGTGTTTAGCTTCTTAGCCACAACGTGAATCAGTGCTTTTGTTCATCCGGGACTAAACGCGGTTGTTTGTAATTCGCAGAACTGTTTGTCCGGATGCTATGGCTCTTGACATCCGCCAGCGCGCGTTGGCAGGCTATTTTTCTGTAAGTTTCTTCTTCTGTTTCCGCCATCTCTTCGAGCCTGGCAATCAGCGCCGCAGCGGATACCGCAACTTGATCCTCTAAAAGAGCAAGCAGCGCCTCACCTATCATTCTGTCCTTCATTTGTTCGTCGTGACTGCTATTCATCTAACTCTCTGTGTGATGATTGTTACCTGGGCATAAAAGCGCTTAAAAATGGTGTAGCGCGAAATAAAAAGCGTTGGTCAGGTTAAGAGAAAACGGTAGTTTTGTAAAACTGAATCCATCTCAAAGTCATCACGCCTTGTCGCTTGAAAAATCCTCTTAGATAATTGATGCTTTAGGAATCCACCTAAAAAATCCTTTTATTTCATTCGCATAAGACATCTTTCTTTACAGTTTATAACGGCTAATTTTATTCAGCTCACTACACTGGAAACGTGTTAGTTGCACTTTATTAACTTTAAAAGGAAAAACTCCAGTGCGTAAATTTTCTCTGATTGTGTTAACTGCGGGCATGCTGCTGTCGGTCACTTCTCAGGTTGAAGCCAAGGGCTGTATTAAAGGTGCGGTAGTCGGCGGCGTTGCGGGCCACATGGCGCATCACGGCGTGGCTGGCGCGGCCGCAGGCTGCGCGGTTGGTCATCATATGGCGAATAAAAAGCAGAAAGAAGAAGACAGTAAACAGCAGCAATCTAAGTAATAACCTGAGCTGCCTGCGCTAGCAGGCAGCTCAACTCACGAATTACAACCGCTTTTGCGAATCGGCATCGAACAACATCGCGCGATCCGCATCTATCGTCACCGGCAGAATATCTCCCGCCTGCGCACCGGATCGTTGCGTGGTGAACAGCATAATGTCATGTCCCAACAGCGAACCATGAATCAACTCGGATAATCCGGTCGGCTCCACCAGCGACACTTCCAGCGGCAGCGCATTGGTCGTCCCCGCCTCGGCAATCGCCACGTTCTCGGGACGAATACCGTAAATCACAGCTCGGCCAACCTGATGCTGCGCCCAATTCGCGTTCAGCGGCAGCTGCGTGCTGTCGCCAATACGCACGCCATTTGCTGTCATCACGCCATTAATGAAGTTCATTGAGGGCGAGCCAATAAAACTGGCGACAAACTTGTTAGCCGGTGTGTCATACAACTCTAGCGGCGTACCGACCTGCTGAATCACGCCATTGTTCAAAACCACAATGCGATCGGCGAGTGTCATGGCTTCAACCTGGTCGTGCGTCACGTAAACAATGGTGTTGTTCATCTGCTGGTGCAGCTTCTTGATTTCGACGCGCATCTGACCGCGCAGCTGCGCATCAAGGTTGGATAGCGGTTCATCAAACAGAAACACCTGCGGCTGCCGCACGATGGCGCGCCCCATCGCCACGCGCTGGCGTTGCCCGCCGGATAACTCTTTGGGTCGACGATCGAGCAGATGTGTCAGGCTGAGAATCTCCGCCGCGCGCCTCACCTTCTCTTCTATCTCCGCGCGTGGACGCTTCTGAATTTCCAGGCTGAAGCCCATGTTGCGCGCCACCGTCAGATGCGGATAAAGCGCATAGCTTTGAAACACCATTGAGATATCGCGATCTTTCGGTGCCACATCGTTCATTAGCTGGCTACCAATACGAATATCGCCGCCGGTTGCCAGCTCCAGCCCGGCGATGGTGCGCAGCAGCGTCGATTTGCCGCAACCCGATGGCCCAACCAGCACCACGAATTCACCGTCTTTAATGGTGAGATTAATATCGCGCAGCACCTCAACGTTGCCATAGCGCTTGTCGATCTGTTTAAGCGTGATTTCAGCCATGATTACCCCTTAACCGCACCGGCGGTGAGTCCCTGAACCAGATAGCGTTGAATAAAGGCGAAGAACAGACAGGCCGGAATCAGCGCCAGCACCACCGCCGCCATCATCTCGCCCCAGGAAACGGCAAACTTCGATACGAAGCTGAGCAGCCCAACCGGGAAAGTCATCACTTCGTTTTTGTTGATCAGCATCAGCGAGAACAGCAGCTCGCTCCACGCCGCAGTAAACACAAAGCCCAATGTGGCCGCCATGCCCGGCAAGGTCAGCGGCATCAGCACGCGATACAGCGCCTGAAAGCGCGTACAGCCTTCCAGCATCGCCGACTCCTCCAGATCTTTTGGAATTGCATCGAAGAAGGATTGCATCAGAAAGGTGGCAAACGGCACGTTGAAGGCGGTGTAGATCAGAATCAGCCCGAGCAAACTGTTGGTCAGGCCCAGCGGCGCCATCACCTTGTAAATCGGTGCGATGATCATCACCAGCGGGAACATTTGCGTGAACAGCAGCAGCCCGGCAATTAGCACTTTGCCGCGAAACTGGAAGCGGGAAAAAGCATATCCGGCCGCAGCGGCAATCAGTGTGGTAAGAAACGCGGTACTAAACGAGACAATCAGGCTGTTGGTAAAAAAGGTCGGGAAATCACTGTCGGTCAGCACTTTTTTGAAATGACCGAGGGTCACACCGCTCGGCAGCAGCGTAACGCCCTGACTGAACAGCAGTTGGTCCGGCGTCAGCGAGATTTTGATGATCCAATACAGCGGAAACAGCGCGAACAGCAAATACGCCGCAATACTCAGGCGATGGCCAATCAGCGGTAAGAGTCGCATAGTCGCTTCCTATTTCAGCAGCTGATGACGAATGCGCAGCAACACCAGCGCATAGCAGGTCATCAGCAGTAACAGAAACACCGCCATCGCCGAGGCATAGCCGAAGTCGAGCTTGCGATAGGCGGTGGTGAAGATGTAGCTGGAAAGAATCGAGGTCGATCCCGCCGGTCCGCCATCGGTCATCACCACAATCAAATCGGCAAAGTTAGCGATCCAAATGGTACGCAGCATCACGGTGATAGCGATCATCGGCGCCAGAAACGGCAGCGTCACGCGACGAAACTGCTGCCAGCCGCTGGCACCGTCAATTGAGGCCGCTTCGTACAGGTCTTTGGGAATCGACTGCAGCGCCGCCAGCAGCGTGATGGCAAAGAACGGAATACCAAACCAGACGTTGGCGATCACCGGTCCCCACATTGCCAGCTGCGGATCGGACAAGATGTTGTACGGCTCACTCAGCACGCCCAAATCGCTCAGCCACTGCGGCAGCGGCCCGACTACCGGATTAAGCAACCATGACCAGGTCAAGCCAGAGAGAAACGCCGGAACCGCCCACGGCAAGAACACCAGCGCCTGCACCCAACGGCGAAAGCGGAATTCGCGATTAAGTAGCAGCGCCAGCGCCAGGCCAAAGAAGAATTGCAGCAGCAGCGAGCTGAGCGTCCAGTTCAGCGTGTGTCCCAACGCTTTGAAAAAGCGCCGGTCATCAAACATCTCGGTGAAGTTATCCCAGCCCACCCAACCGGTTTCCATTGGATTAAGCAGGTTGATGCTCTGAAACGCATAGGAGATGCCGATCGCCATCGGCACAAAAATGAACAAGGCGATCAGCAACAGGCCGGGCGACAAATACCACCACGGCTCAGCCAGCCTACTCCAGCGAAGGCGGCGGCTGCGCGCGGGACTGTTAGGCAGAGAAGCATCAAGCATCATAATCAAACTCCGCGTGGTTAGAGGTTACTGCGTGGCAAGCCAGGCTTTCTGCTCTTTACTGAGATAGTTCGCCCAATCCTTCACCATGCTGGCGGTATCGTTCTCACCCAGCAAGGTTTCCTGGCTGCTCTCTTTCACAATCACCGAGTTGAAGTAGCCCCAGCCTTTCAGATGGGTTGGCATGGTGAGCGGCACATAGTTGGGATCGTTCAGCTCTTTAAACCAGCCGGCGAACTGCGGCGTTTGATAGAACGGATCCTGCTCGGCACCTTTATAAATCGGCAGCGTGCCGACGAATTTCGACCAGGCGAGGTTGTTGGTTTTGTCACTGAGGAAGGTAATTAGCGGCCAGGCGAGATCCTTCTGTTTGCCCTGCTTGAACATCGACCAGCCGGTATAACCAATGGTTGGGAAGGCTTTGCCAGAAGGACCAACCGGCATCGGTGCCACGGCGAAATCATCGGCCGCCATGCTGTTTTTAATGGCGATCAGCGCGTCAGGATCCTGATCGAGCATCGCACATTTACCGGAATAGAAGCCTGAGACGATCTCATTAAAGCCCCAGTTGACGCTGTCTTTTGAGGCGCCGCCCTTTTGGTACATATCCACCAACAGCTGCGCACCTTTCATGGCGCCTGGCTCGGTCAGTGTGCTGTTACCTTGTTTGTCGAAGAACTCCGGTGAACCGTTCATCGCCGCCATAAACATCATCCAGGCGTTGGTGCCACCCACGCCACCGCGCATGCAGTAGCCGCTGATGCCGTTGCCGAGCTTGCTGATGCGCTGGGCATCGCTGGCGAACTCCTCCATGGTTTTCGGCGGTTCGCTTAAACCGGCCTGCTGGAACAACTTTTTATTCCAGAACAGCGCGCGCAGATAAAAACCGTACGGCACCATGGTGGCTTTGCCATTAGCGGCGCGCGCCATGGCCAGCGTTTTATCGGTGAGCTGTGGCGTGGCATCCCAGCTTTTCAGGCGCGGTTCGAGATCTTCCAGCATGTTGTTGCTGGCATACAGACCTTGCCAGGTATCAGGCATCTCCACCACATCCGGTACCTGACCGCTTTGCAGCATGGTGCCGAGCTTTTCAAATGCCTGGCCCCACGGCAGAGAGATCAGTTCAATCTCCGTGCCGGGATGCTGGGTTTTATATTCATCGAGCATTTTTTGCAGCAGCGCGGTGCGCGGCGGGCTGGTAATCACTTCCACTACGGTAAGTTTGGCGGCGAAGCTGCTCATGGCAGCACTCAAACCCACGGCTAACACTAATGCTTTCACGGCAAAACGTTGCGTCATGACTTTTCTCCGGTGAGTGATTACGCGCGATTAGCGCTGGCAAGGGCTTGCTGCAAATCGGCCCACAAATCGTTGGTCTCTTCAAGGCCGACCGAGATGCGGATCAGACGCGGTGAGACGTCGAAGTCCACCGCCGAGTTAAATTCACTGGCCTGGTTGATCACGGAAATTGCTGGCATCACCAGGCTCTCAAATCCGCCCCAACTCACGCCCATGTGGAACAGCTCCAGCGCGTTACACAACTGCGGAATATCCACCTGCTCTGCCACCTCGAAGGCAAACAGACCGCTGTAGCCACGCAAGGTGGACCACGATTGTGGTTTCAGCCCCGGATGGCAGACGTCCGTCACCAGCGGATGCGCCGCCAGTTTCTCCGCGACAGTCAGCGCACTTTGGTGATGCTGCTTCATGCGCAGCGGCAGCGTGCGCAGGCCGCGCATCAGCAGTGACGCTTCATGCGCCGAGAGCTTGCCGCCGAGATAAGGGCTGATATGACGGGAGATGTTGTTGATGTGCTGCTGGCTGGAAATCACCAAACCGGCCACCACATCGCTGTGACCGCTGATATATTTCGACGCCGAGTGCACCACGATATCGATGCCGCACAATAGCGGCTGCTGGAAAATCGGGGATGCCCAGCTGTTGTCAATAATGCTGACAACGCCTGCTTCGCGCGCCATCGCGCCGAGCTTATTCAGATTTTGTTCGCTCATCACCCAACTTGAGGGACTTTCCAGATAGAGCAGGCTGGCATCAGTTAACGCTGCACGGATCGCGGCTTCGTCATCACCATCGACGAACTCGGTAACGATGCCAAAGCGCTGGCAAAAGCCACGCAGGAAACGGTAGGTATCAGGATATACGTGATTAACGCACACCACTTTTTTGCCCGGCGCCACCACGCTGAGAATCGCGTTGCTGATCGCCGCCATGCCGCTGCCGAAGGCCAGACAAGCTTCGCCGCCTTCCAGCGCCGCCATTTTGTCCTGCAGCGCTTTTACCGTGGGGTTATCAACGCGCGAATAGAGCGGCTGATCGCTCTCGCCGCGAAAGCGCGCGATCATGCTGTCGTAATCGCTGAAGGTAAACAGCGAAGACTGGTAAATCGGCGTGGTGACCGCGCCCATTTCATGGCGTTGATCGTGGGTGAGCAGCGTTTGTTGCGAAATCGGCTTAGCGTTTGGCATTGATTACATCCTTCATGTCGCGTTCGGTGATATCGAGAATTTGATGGCAGATGGCGCGCGCCGCCGTGCAATCGCGCTGGCGGATAGCGTTGAAGAGTTCACGGTGCAGCGGGAACGAGTCCGAAAACAGCGCCTGTTCCGGCGGTGATTCGAAAAAGGCATGAAATGAGTCGTAGATGCCGTTGAGCATTTGCAGCAGCAAAGGATTACCCGCAGCGCGATAGATGCTGGCGTGAAATGCCCAGTCTTCCGCACCGGCAGAACCGATCGCCAGATGCACTTTCTCCATCTCATCGAGACGTTGCTCGATTTCGATCAGATCGTCAGCCGTGGCGCGCTGAGCCGCCAACACGCAGGATTCCGATTCGATAATGCGGCGCACTTCCAGCGCATGCAGCATGTTGGCCGAATCGTTTTTAAAGCGCAGCGATAAGAAGCTGTCGTTGACGCCCACTTCCGCCTGTAAAAAAGTGCCGCTGCCCTTTTTACGCAAAATAATGCCTAACGCTTCCCAGCGTTTGAGCGCTTCGCGCACCGTATTACGGCTTACGCCAAGTTTCTCTGCCAGCACCCGTTCCGGCGGCAAGCGACTGCCGGGCCGCGCGCCCGACTGCGCCATATAACGCGTTAGCGCATCGAGAATCAGCGTATCGCTACGCGGCGTGGAAATAGGATGGAGCTCAACCGGTATTTGCATGGCACTGCCTTAATTGGTCCAACATCTCTACCAATCGAAAAGCAACGTGCGTGCCAGATTATTAATATGCTGAATTGCATGAATTTTGTGCGGGGTAATAAGTGGGTGTTATGAGTTTTGCTGGTGCAAACTGGGGGGATTTGCACCAGTAGAGTACGTGGAAAGCGTTTTTATTTATTTAAAACCTGCCAGCGTTTATAGACATCAAGCGCCTGCGGTCGAGGCTGATATTTCATCGGCAAGCGACGTTGTTCAATCGGTTTGCTGTATTCGTCGTAAAAGGTGTCCAGTTCAAAATATTTACGGTCGTCACGGTAATATGTCGAATACTCTTCGCGCTTGGTGATGTATATCACTTGTTTTGGACTGCAATAATAGAGCGCGCCCAGGCACATTGGACAAGGGCTGGCGAGAATATAAATGTCGCAGTCGGTGAGGTTTTCGCTGCCTGTTTCGCGGCAAGCTTCGCGAATGGCCAGAATTTCAGCATGAGCGGTCGGGTCATTGGTCTGAGCCACGCGGTTTGCGCTTTCAGCGATCACCTTGCCATCTCGGACAATGACCGTCGCAAACGGGCGACCGCCCTCTTCAACATTCTTCATGGCTAAATCGATAGTGCGTTGTACAAAATCCATTCCTTCCTCGCTTATATCTAATAAACCGGCCCATCGATAACGATGGATTTTTTAGCCTGGTTCAGTTTTGTAGAATGCGAAAGCGATGGTCAGGTTGAACGTATACGATTTAATCGTTGAGTGAGTAAGATTTTATTTCAGATGGCGGCGTTGCTGAATATCCCGTTGGGTCGCCATTTATGGTGACCAGGTGCGCATAAATGCGCACCCTGGGAATTGTCAGGTCGCCATTAATGGCGACCCTACGTGATTCGGGCTGACTGAATATTTAATAGCGTCGCGATATTTTCAAGCACCTCGCCGAGATGTCCGCGGCCAATTGCGCAGTGATGTGCGGCTCCGCCTTCACACCATAATCGGGTTAAATCCCGCGCACTGAGCGCAAAGCGGTAATTACTGTTGGTGTTGCCGATATCGAGCGTTTCACCTGCCACAGCTTCGCCTTCCGCGTATTGCAGCGTGACGTTGCCATCGCGGTGCTCCACCACCGATAAAAAGGTTACCGGCCCGTGGGCCACGTTCATCTGAATCGAAACCCCCTTCCCGGGCTTGCCGTGATAGACCGGCAAAGGGACCAGCCGGACTTTCGCCGACGACATGGCTGGATGCGCAGGCCCATCATGGCCCCACTGCACGCTGTCGTCGCGGAAGTTGATGCCATAAAGCTCGGAAAAAGATCCGCCAGCCTTGAGAAGGCTAAGGATCTTCATCGCAATCACGTTTTTGACTTCACACTCACCGGCAACAGGAACGCCTTGGTTGGTCAGCAAGGTGTTACCGGCAATCACCGACGTGACGATATTTTCATGCGCTGAACCGGGAGCGCCTTCATAGTAATAAGCCAGCGCGCCAAGCTGATGTTGATCGACCAACTTATCGAGCGCCACCGCTGTACTTAATGCGCGTTGGATTTCAGTCTCTTCGCAGGCTGGATCAACATCCAACACGCTGAAAAGCTCATCCCTTTTAGCGCTGGCTTCGCTCTCTTCCAACTGGCTGGCAAGCGTGACTAACTCACAGAACTCAACGATTTTGAAACGCACGCCAAAGCGTCCGGAGAGATTGGTGATATCTGAATAGACATCGTACATGCCGTTGTAATAGTGACCGGCGATACCAATTTGCGTGCGCTTAAGTGAACGCACCACGTACGCAGCGCTGAGCCAGTTTGCGATCTGTTGCCATGCCACATCGTCATCCAGATAACCCACAACCAGCTGATGCTGAATGCCGGTTCGCTGGAATACATTAACTAATTCTGGCGCCGTACAAGCCTGACAGTGTGCCAGCCATTGGCCGGTGCGGTCTTCACGCTTGGTAAGTAGATTAATTTGCTGACAAGGTACAGACATTTCCGGCTGCAAAGCCAATATCAGAACTGGCTTGTTCAGGCTTTGCACCAGCGGAAGCACGGTAGAACTGAGCGCATAGGTGGTGATGTATAAAACTACAACGTCAACATTCTCCTTAGAGAACAATTGCGTCGCCTGCTCGGTTTTCTCACTGTTATCAATCAGGCCGGCATCCACGACCTCAGCGTTGTAACGTTGCAGCCGCCCGGATACCACAGCAAGATAGCGCTCAAGTTGCTCCTTAAGTCCGGCAAACTGTGGCCAGTAGGTTTCTAGCCCGATACCAAAAAGTCCGACTTTAATGTTGTCCACAACCATTTCTCGCACTGGAAAAAGAAGCTTTCCATTGTGCGAATTTATCGTTGGGAAACCTGTGTCATTCTGACAACCAAAAGCCATTCATGGCAGGAGACCAATAATCAGCCTGTAATGGCTCGCAGATTTTTACATCCCACGTTGGTTGTGCAAATAGCCCGGCAGAATTTCAAGTTCTGTTTGGTGATTTATCCGCGAAGAAGCTGTGTTTCTGGCTAAAGGCGCGATTTCCCGCAGCTTCATTTCACGGTTTACTTTTGGCAGCCACTCTTCGAACTGTTTAGCGTAGGAATCCGCCAAATGTTGATCATGGGTGCGCCCCACGAAAAGCTTACTTTTAGCGAGACGGGAAATATCCGTAGCATATAACTCATAGAGATCGCCGCACTGTTGAATTTCAATCGCGGTGAAATGCATATTTGGCCAGAAACTCACTTTTGCTGAAAAATTGCTGTAATTCATAAAATATCACTTATTAATGGATTTATCTGTGTGCCAGATTATTCTGGTCGGTCCAGTCATTATAACGCATTTGGCATGGCAGTAGACTGTCAGATAAATCCTGAACTTTTGAAATTGAAAACCATTTTAAAACCGATAATCCTATATATGGGGGCTTTTCTTAACCTAAAAACCCGTCATCATCCGGCGTCTTTCCCAGCACGATTTGCAGCGTGTTTCGCAGGCAATCCTGGAATGCAGCATCATTGGTAGTCTCAAGCTCAGCCAGAAGATAGGCGATAATGCTTTTATTAGTAACGGTTTTTTTGTCCGCAATGATTGCGGTGATGATTGAGCCCAGTATTTCGGCCTCAGATTTTTGCTGCACAGAACCACAATTGAAATAGGCTATAAAGTTGGTGCTAATATTGATTTTTTGCATGCATTTCCCCTGGCAACGGTAGTGCCAATATTTTATTTAGTGATAAATGTTTTAATGGAATGGTCTAAAAAGAGAGACCACTAAAGATCTAACTAAATTGATTAAAATTGATGAACGGGGAATAGTGTTAATTTTTGAGAATATATCTATCAAGAGAGCCTGCTGAGATTAATGTTTGAAAGCGCGGGTTTAAGTGGGGACAGTTATCTCATCTCCGCTTGGCGACAAAAGTATACAAAGCTGTAATCCGTGTACAGAATTTTCTTTTGCTAAAAGCGCTGTTATTTTAAGCAGTTAAAATAAAATCAGTGATAACAGTCAGTTGGGTGATAGTTAGAACTCAAAGAGAATTGTAAATTAGTCCTTTCCCGTGATTAATTTGCATTTTGCGCAACCGCTTTCTGAGATGCAGAAGCGCACATTCATGCGCTTCTGCCTATTTATTCAAGGCGTTACCGCTTCGCTAACCACTTTTGCTTGCTGCAGGCTCGCCTCTTCCTCTCGGAACTTTAGTCGATCCCAGACACGGAAGAACGGATAGTAAATCACCAGGGAAATCGTCAAATTAACCACCTGCAATACGGTGCCGGAAATATGCCCGCCGGTTGCCAGATAACCGCTCACGAAAATCGGTGTGGTAAATGGCAGCGCAATCCCTGCCGGAGGCGCCACTAATCCGGTACTCATCGCCGCCCATGACACAATCACCAACACCACCGGCGTCAGGATGAAAGGCAGGAACAGATACGGATTCATCACCAGTGGAATGCCGAACACCAATGGCTCGCTGATGTTAAACAGCGCCGCTGGAGCGGCAATTTTACCGAGCTGCTTCATCTGACGACTGCGTGAGCGGATCAGCATAAAGATCACCAATCCCAGCAGCGCGCCGGTGCCGCCCGGCGCAATCCACAAATCGTAAAACTGCTGAGTAAAGATGTGCGGGATCGGTTGGTTGTGCTGGAACGCCTCGAGGTTTTCACTCATGTTCGACAGCCAAACCGGCTGAATAAACACCAGCACAATCGCATCGCCGTGCAGCCCAAGTGTCCAGAGAATGCCAATCAACAGCACCGAGAAAATCATGCCGGGCAGCGTGCCGCCGACGTGATGCATTGGCAATCCAATCACAGTCGCAATCAGGTTATTGATATCGCCGAACGGTGAGGCTTCTACTGCCAGACGAAGCATCAACACCACCGCCAGCACGCAAAAACCAGGCACCAGTGCGAGGAAGGATTTCGCTACCGCTGGCGGCACGCCTTCTGGCATCTTGATCACCAGATTACGGTTGTGCACAAAGCGATAAATCTCAGTGGAAAGCAGCGCAATGACGATAGCCACGAACAAGCCCTGGCTGCCAATCAGCGAAATCGGCAACACGCCGGTGACCAACTGCGTCGGCGCGCCTTCCACCGGGGCAAACAGCGTCTGCTGTGGAATGGTCATCACAAATGCCACTAACGCCATCGCGCCGCTGGTGAGCGGATCGAGAGTGCGATACTTCTCCGCCAAACGGTAGGCAATACCGAAGCTGGAGATCAGCGCCATGATGTCGTAGGTGGCGCGCACCGGATAAAGCAGTTTGTTGCGCCACGTGTCGCCAAACAGATCCGCCATCAAATGGCCCCACGCCGGAATCGGCAGATAGGCAAAGATCAGGAAGAAGCTGCCAATCAGCATAAACGGCATGTTGAGAATGATGCCGTCACGCACGGAGAGCACATGCTTCTGACCGGCGATTTTCAGTGCGACGGGCAAGACATAACGGTCTATAAAAGTACGATTAGACATAAGTGTTCCTCTGGCTCGGTGGCGCAACGGATTATGGCGTGGCGAACTGCGGCAGCCACGGCTTATTAAGGGTCAGCACTTCTTCCAGCAACGCTTCGGCGGTTGCGACATCACCGACTAGCGGATTGCCGAGCAGCGCCAGCAGCGCTTGCTGACGATCGCCGTGCACGGCGGCTTCGATGGTCAGGCGTTCAAACGCTTTGATCTGCTGCGTCAGGCCATTCATCAGCGGCGGCAACTCGCCAAACACCAGTGGATGCGCGCCTTGCGCATCAACCAGGCAGTTCACTTCCACCACCGCATCATCTGGCAGGCCAT
The DNA here is from genome assembly GCF_056491525.1 of Candidatus Pantoea symbiotica. Taxonomy (NCBI): domain Bacteria; kingdom Pseudomonadati; phylum Pseudomonadota; class Gammaproteobacteria; order Enterobacterales; family Erwiniaceae; genus Pantoea; species Candidatus Pantoea symbiotica. Next base: position 211,410 of record NZ_JBSZHR010000003.1, on the reverse strand, counting down.
GAATCGCGCCGTTGTTGCGACAGTTCACCACCAGATTTTTGCCACTGTTATTGTGAATCGCGCTGATCAGTTCAACCGCCACTTCGGAGTAATATGCGCCGCCACGGAAACTCAGCTGCTCTGGTTTATGTGCCAGATGCGGATCGGCATACAGTTCGAACAGCTCGGCTTCCACTTTCATTACCTGCTCCGCGCGCGTGCCTTCGTTACCGTTTTGCGCTTTCTCCTGCTCTTCAGCCAGCATCTGCGGCGTTTGCCAGTAATAGCGATGATACGGGCAAGGAATCGCCTTGAGCGCGCGCAGGAACTGCGGCGACCACGGCATATCTTTGATGTTATTCATGGTGAGCGATTGGCCATCGCACAGTTGTTCAATCACCTGCGAAGTGACATCCTCGCCGCGACAGGTCACCTGATGCACCCACACCAGATGATTGAGCCCGGCGAAGCGCAGTTGCACCTCATCCCAGGGCGCGTCGAGCATACCGGCAATCATGTGGTGCATATTCACTGGCACATTACACAGCCCAATGATTTTCGCCTTGCTGTAGCGCGACACCGCTTCCGTCACAATGCCCGCCGGATTGGTAAAGTTGATGATAAAGGCATCTGGCGCCAACACTTCCACTTTGCGCGCCACGTTAAGCATCACAGGAATGGTGCGCAGCGCTTTGGCAAAACCGCCCACGCCGGTGGTTTCCTGGCCGAGCCGTCCATATTTCAGTCCGAGGCGCTCATCTGCGGCACGCGCGGCGAGCTGACCCACACGCAGCTGCGTCAGAACAAATCGGGCGCCGCGAATCGCTTCATCGAGTTCAAAATGCACGCTGACTTTCACCTGCTCCAGCCCGTTTTGTTGCAGCATGCGGCGAGTGAGATCGGCGATGACATGCACCTTTTCACGTCCCTGCTCGACATCCACCAGCGCCAGTTCCGTTACCGGCAACTGTGCATAGCGATTGATAATGCCTTCTACCAGCTCCGGTGAGTAGCTGCTGCCACCACCAATAATCGCCATCTTAAGCATTCGTGCCTCCTGCCGCAGTGCGGCGGTAAAGTTCAATGATTTCGCCTGCCAAATCCTGAATCAGCATGGCGTTCATCAGATGGTCCTGTGCATGGACCAAAATCAGCGTGACCGGCAACTTGCCGCTGCCTTCGTCCAGACCAATCAGCGCGGTTTGCTGCTGGTGCGCCGCGCTAATGCTTTCGCTCGCCGCCGCTAACTGCTGCTGCGCCTCGCTGAAGCGCCCTTCTCGTGCCAGCCGCAGCGCGCTGATTGCCGCGCTGCGGGCTGCGCCGGCTTGCACCAGCAGCAGCATAATTTCCTCTTCAAACTCGATAGCCACGATTTCAGACATGCAAAATCCCCCACAGCACAAAGCCGTGTAATGTCAGACGGATGGGTTAAAACGGACGGTTAGGAGGTGTGTAACGCCAGCGCTTTATCGAGCACCTGTTCGCCACGCATCATGCCGTAATCCATCATATCGATGACGGCGACAGATTTGCCCTGTGGCGCGGCAATCGCGGTAAGACGGGCGGCTTCAAATTGCACCTGCGGGCCGAGCAGAACGACATCGGCATCCGGCAGAATACGTTCGAATTCCGCCACCGGCACGGCTTTGATGTCGATTTCCAGACCGCGACCTAAAGCGGCGTGCTGCATTTTGCTCACCAGCATGCTGGTTGACATGCCCGCAGCACAGCAAAGTACGATGCGCATATTTTCTTCTCCTGTGATTTGTCCCGGCCATTTAAGACCTGTCTCAGAGAAGCTGTAAAGTGGCTGCGGGCAGAGGATTTTCTGATGGTTTGATAATTTACCAATATAAATCATCGAGATATAACAAAAAACATCATGAAAATATTTTTCACGAGTGTGATCTTAACCGTAATTTAACAGTCACAATCCCAACAAAAGCCGATAAAACCCGATAATCAGATGAAAAAAAGCTCAACATGAAAAATAATTTCATGCATGATGGACACTCGCTACTGAGGATGTGATGAGCTGATGGATATTGTCTGGCAATTACGGCAGCAATCGGAGCGCGCGGATGCGCAGGAATCGAGGCTGGCGCGGTTTTTTCTGGCTAAATTGGGTGCGACTGAGCAGGCCACCATGGAAAGTCTCGCCACGCAGGCGGGCGTGAGTCCGGATGTGCTGCGACGCTTTGCCACGTCGGCTGGCTGTCAGGATCTCGATGATTTTCTGCATCAGGTGCGTAAAGCCGGTCAACAGCGGGACGTAGAATTTATTGATGTCATTCGCCAGCGGCAATCTTCACTAAGCCAGCAGGAGAAACGCGTTGCCGAGGCGATTCTCAGCGACACCGCTTTTGCCGCCTCCGCCACCATCGAACAACTTGCCGGACGTGCCGAAGTCAGCGCCGCCACCATCACCCGCTTTGCCCGTTCGCTGGGTTGCGAAGATATCCGCGATTTGCGCATGCGGCTGGCGCGTGCGCCACAGGTGCGAACAGCCAACTCGATTGCACCCATTGAGACGATTACTCAGGCATTAAGTCAGCAATACGCGCAAGCGGAAACCGCAACCTGGCAACGTGCCGCAGAGATGTTGCGCAATGCCAGAAGCGTGCTGCTGATTGGCGCGTCGGGGCTGCAAACTCCGCTGGTCGCGGAAGTCCATCAGCGTCTGCAAAGCGCTGGATTGCCCATCGCATGGATTCAGGATGACAACCTGCTGAGCATGACGCTGAGTCGTTTACAGCCGGATGATCTGTTGCTGATTCTCGCGCCGGACGCGGTCAACAGCCACGTGCTCAGCGCGGTACATCATGCCCATATTCAAAAAACGCCGGTGATCGCGCTCTGTGCGCAGACCTCAGACATGGCGAATCAGGCCGATATCTGGCTGCCGCTGCCGGATGCAAAAAACGCACGGCGTTATGGCATTTTGTTTGCGCTGGATCGGTTGGAGTCAGCATTAACTACTCCTTAATTAAATCTATAACATCCTCAAATTTGCAAAAGTAAAACGATCGGTTTACTTTTTAAGTATGAAAAAGAAACTGGATATCATTAATGCCGCTGAGCGGCTGTTCTATCTCAACGGCTTTCATGCCATCAGCACCGATCGCATTTGCAGCGAGGCGAACGTCTCGACGCGCACGCTGTACCGCTATTTTCCCTCACGTGAAGCGCTAACGGCTGCGGTGCTGGAGACGCGTCAGGATCGTTTCTTTGCCGCATTACCGCCGCCGGAACATGCGCAAGCGGTCAGCCAGATGTTTGATGCGATGGCCGACTGGATGCAGCAATACGGCAATAACGGATGCTTATTTCTTAAAGCGTGGGGCGAATATGCCGGAGAAGATGCCGCTTTAGCCGAACAGGCGCTGGCTTACCGTCACAAGATGCGGGATTACATTGCGCGCGCCATTAAGCAGGCGATCGGCAAGCAGCATCTGGCGTTAGCGGATGCGGTGTGGCTGCTGTTTGAAGGTGTTCTCACTTCAGCGCTGATAATTGGTGCGTCGCAGGCGTGCGAAATCGGTAAAAATGCAGCTATGCAGCTTATCGCTCTCAGTGAAAAGTCATGAAGGGCACGACGCTCGGCATCACCGGATTCTCTCTTATCGCCGTCACTTACGGCATGGCGCGTTTCGCCTGGGGCCTGATGATGCCGGACGTGATGCACGACATCCCGTTCACGCCGCGCGTTTCCGGCGTGCTGTCAGCCTGCAGCTTTGCCGCTTACTGCGTGGCGGTGCTGATCGCGCCGATGATGACCGCCCGCGCGGGACCGCGTTTTCCTGCTGCCGTTGCCGCGCTGTGTGCCGCATTGGGTTTGCTGATTATCTCGATCGCGGTTTCAGCGTGGATGCTGGGCGTGGGATTGTTTATCGCCGGCATGAGCGCCGGTCTCGCCTCGCCTGCGTTAGCGAGCGCCGTCAGCCAGCGCATTGAGGCTGAACAGCAGCCGCAGATGAATACCGTGATTAATGCCGGGACCAGCATGGGGATTATGCTGTCTGTGCCAATTTTGTACTGGCTGCCCGGCGGCTGGCGCGTCGCCTGTGGCGTTTTCGCCATGCTGGCGTTGATCTGCCTGATGCCGATTTGGCGCCAGCTGCCCCATCAAAGTGAAAACAGCGGGCATGAATCCTGGTTAAGCCATCTGCGACAGCGTTCTCTGCAGAAACTCATTATCATTGCGTTGATCAGCGGCATCGCCAGTGCAGCCTGGTGGAGCTTCGGTCCGGATTTGCTGCATCACATTGACGTCAGCGATCGCATAGTGAGCCTGCTGTGGCTCATGGGTGGCGCAGCAGGCATCATCGGTGCCTTCACAGGCCCGATGGCGAAATGGATAGGGATGAAGTGGGTTTATTGGCTGTCGCAGTGCTGCCTCGCCGTTCCCTTACTGCTTCTGGCGATCAGCCATCACTATTCAATCTGGCTATTTCCCGCCGTGGCACTGGGTGGCGCTGCATACGTTACGCTCTCGGGCGTGTTGCTGGTGTGGGGAGCAGCAGCAACGGAAAATGCCCCCGCCATCGGCGTAGGCATTCTGTTCTTCATGTTGGCTACGGGCCAGGTCATTGGATCGCTGCTGTTCGGACAACTCTATGCGCAGGCTAGCGCGTCGACCGCATTAATGCTGTTTGCCGCGCTACCCTTGCTGATGATGTTGGTTATTCGTCGTTAAACGGATCTTTTTTGTCATCTTCACTGTCATCTCGCGTTCTCGGGATCTCACCGTGTTCACTGGGATTGTCCTTAGCGGGATGTTTTTCGTCATTCACGTCACGTTTATCTTTCGGGTGATGGCTCATCTGCAGCTCCTTGGTTAATCACCCATAAAGTGTAGTTGATCTGGATGGGGCGATAAGTTCGCCCCACACGCTTACTGCAACGCTTTCAGGATCTGCATCGCCGCTTTAACCCGCTCGGTATTGGGATAATTTTTGTTCGCCAGGATCACAATGCCGATCTGCTTCTCTGGGATGAAGGCGACGTAGGCACCGAATCCGCCCGTTGCGCCGGTTTTATGCACCCACGACGCTGTTACACGCGGATGTGCTTTCGCATCCCGTACCGGCTGCGGGCCGAGCGCCAACTTGTTATCTGCGCCCTTCACCGCCATCTCTGCCTGAGCGGGCCAATCGAGCATCTCCCAACCCAAACCCTGATATAACGCATCGGTACGATAGAAACGCGTTTGCGCGAAATTCAGCGCCTGCTGCAGCGTTTTGTCTTTAACCTGCTGCGGATCCATATTGGCCTGCATCCAGCGCGCCATATCTTTAATTGACGACTTCACGCCATAGGCTTCGGCATCCAACATGCCCGGCGACACGCGCACCGGCTTGCCTTCGCGGTAACCCCAAGCGTAAGCAACCTTCTCGCTGTCGGGCACGGTGATAAAGGTGTGCTTAAGCTGCAACGGCGTAAATACGCGTTGCTGCATCGCTTGCTCAAATGTCAGCCCGCTGGGTTTCGTCGCCAGCCAGCCAAATAAGCCGATGCTGCTGTTCGCATACTGACGCGTGTTGCCCGGCGCCCACTGCGGTTGCCACTGTTGATAGAAGTTCGCCAGCGCCTTTTCATCAGTCACGGCATCGGGAACCTGCAGCGGCAAGCCGCCGGCGGTGTAAGTCGCCAATTGCAGCAGCGTGATGTCACGCCACTGCGGCGTATTCAGCGCCGGCCAGTATTTGCTGGCGCGATCGCTCAGTGCGATCTCGCCTTTGTTCACCGCGACGCCACTCAGCACGCCGGTGAAGGTTTTACTCACCGAACCGAGTTCAAACAGCGTCTCTTGCGTGACCGGACGCTGCTGTTTTTCATCCGCCATACCCCACGTAAAATAGTGCGGCTGGCCTTTAACCACCACCGCCACGGCCATACCGGGAATGGCTTGCTGCTGCATCAGCGGTTTGATGGCCTGATCAACGATTGCGTCCACATCAGGCGTCGCGGCGAACGTCATTGAGCACACCGATGTCAGTGCGGTTGCTATCAATGTTTGAGAAATCAATTTCACTGTTATTAACCTTCCGGGTTGTTGTTCCGCGGGCAGTTTGCCCAATTTGACAGGCAGCAACAAACTGTTAATTTTAGCGTCAGACAATAGAAATTCTTACAGGTCGCCGCATGACTCGCCCTTATATCCCACTTAACGCGCTTAGAGCCTTTGAAGCCGCCGCACGTCATCTAAGTTTTACTAACGCTGCTATTGAGCTGCATGTAACCCATGCAGCCGTGAGCCAGCAGGTGAAATCGCTGGAGCAACAGCTCGGCTGCCAGCTGTTTGTGCGGGTATCGCGCGGATTGATGTTGACCACCGAAGGCGAAAGCCTATTGCCGGTATTAAACGATTCATTCGATCGTATTGCCGATACGCTGGATCGTTTCTCATCGGGTCAGATGCGCGAGAAATTGAAAGTCGGCGTGGTGGGAAGCTTTGCAACCGGTTTGCTGTTGCCGCGTTTAGAGGATTTTAACCGCCGCTTTCCGCACATAGAACTGCAACTCTCCACCCACAATAATCGCGTTGATCCAGCCGCCGAGGGCCACGATTACACCATTCGCTTTGGCAGTGGCGCCTGGCACGGCACCGAGGCGCAGTTTATTTGCTCGGCCCCGCTATCGCCGCTGTGTAATCCCGCCATTGCCCGGCAGTTGCAGCAGCCTGCAGACGTGCACAAATTCACCCTGTTGCGATCGTTTCGCCGTGATGAGTGGAGCCAATGGCTGCACAGCATTAATGAACATGCACCATCGCCTGCGCATCCGGTGATGATTTTTGACTCATCACTAACGATGGTTGAAGCAGCATTGTTAGGTGCGGGGATTGCGCTGGCACCGGTGAGGATTTTCAATCACCTGCTACAAAGCGAGAAGCTGGTGCGCCCTTTCGCCGCAGAGATCGATCTCGGTGGCTACTGGTTAACGCATTTGCAGTCGCGGCCAGAAAGCGCCGCGATGATGGCGTTTTCAGATTGGTTGATAAATGCGCACCAGACGCCGTAGGGTCGCCATTCATGGCGACCAATTCACCTACTGCACATTTATCTGTTTCGCTTTCGCCAGCGTGCGCGCAAGAATTGAGGAGTACAACGGTTTGCCGCCGAAGAATTGCGCGGCCAGCGTCGCGCCGAGACAGGTAATGATCATCGGCAGAATTAGCTGATAATTGTTGGTCATCTCCAGCACCAGCACAATGCCGGTCAGCGGCGCACGCACCGAGGCCGCAAACAGCGCGCCCATACCAGCCACAGCAAAGGTTGCCGGCTCCAGTTGCAAACCCGGCAGCCACTGCATGCAGAGTTGCCCGAAACAAGTACCTAATAGCGTGCCCAACGTCAGCATCGGGGCAAAAATACCGCCCGGCGCGCCGGAGGAAAAACAGCAAATTGTTATCAACGTGCGCAATGCGAAAATGGCAAAGAGCGCCAGCGCGCTGTAAGCTCCGCTGGAGAAATCAGGAATCAGCGCAATCCCGCCGTTAATGGCTTGTGGCAGAAACAGGCCAATCACGCCACACATCCCCGCCAGCAAACTTCCCCACATCACCCACGGTGCCACGCGGCCATTATGTAAGCGCTGAAACTGATCCTGCGCGAGGAAAATGAAGCGGTTAAACGCCACGCCGCAGCCACCAAATAACACGCCCAACACTAAATAAAGCCACAGCGTATTGGTTGGCGCATCCTGTAGCTGTCCAATATTAATGATCGCTTCATTGCCATTACACACGCGGAAAACAATGCTGGAAACGATGACGCCAACAAACACCGCTTTGATGGAAATCAGGCTGTAGCGAAACTGCGGACGCATCTCTTCGATAATAAACAGGATGCCCGCCAGCGGCGCGTTGAAGGCGGCTGACAAACCCGCGGCAGCGCCGGTTGCCAGCAACGTGTGGCGAGACTCAGAAGATTTTACGCGGAACAGATCAACACACATGCCGCCAATATTGCCGCCCAACTGCACGGTTGGACCTTCGCGCCCCAGCACCATGCCGGAACCTAGCGCGCCCATGCCGCCGATAAATTTCACCGGCAGCACTCGCCACCAGCGCACCGGACGGAGTTCCTCCAGCGCGCCTTCAATTTCGGGAATACCCGATCCGCCCGCTTCCGGCGCGAAGCGTCGCACCAGCAAGTAGCCGAGAGCGCCTAATAGCGCCGAGAGCAGAAACGCGCCGGCGATTTTAACCAGCAGATTGTCCCCCGCATCATCGAGCCAGCTTAAGCGCGTATGCACCACAAAATTGACGGCTTTATCAAAGGCCACGCCAACTAAACCGGTTAACACACCGACCAGCGCGGCCAGCAGCAACAGCGCGACGGGCGTTTTGTCGCGGCGTAATAGTTTCTGCATCAATAAGAAGCGCCCAGCACGTAATGTCGTGTTGGGCTCTGCGGAGTGACCGTTGGCAGGCATGCAAATCCTCTGTTTTCATCACAGTGTTCAAACGTGAGTTTGAGAAAAGAGGCATTAGCATACTGAGAATAAAGTGATTTTTAACCCAGGAATTCGCAAGCGGATTTTTCAGTTTGGAAGAGGCTAGCTGCATTAGCCTCCTCCACAGGGAATTAATCCTGCTCTTCAGCAATCAGCGTCAGTTTTTCGTCGGTGGCTTTTTCTTCTTCCAGCGTTTCACCCAATAACTTCGCGGCGTCCTGATAATCCAGTTTCAGGGCTAACGCGCGCAAAGTGCCGTAGGTGGCGATCTCATAATGTTCAACCTTCTGCGCGGCACCGATCAGCCCGGCATCGCAAACCGGCCCTTTCTCCACTTCATCGATGATCTCCTGCGCTTCTTCAGCCAAACCTTCCAACGCATGACACTTCATCCGTTTGATCTGCACACCTTCAGTGAGCTCAACCAGTTGATCGATACGTTCAATTTGTCCGCGCGTCTCTTCCAGATGCTGTTTAAAGGCCGCAACCAGATTAGGATCGGTGGCTGCACGAATCATTTTTGGTAGCGCTTTAGTGATCTGTTTTTCTGCGCTGTAAATATCCGAGAGATCATGCACAAACAAATCGTGCAGTGTTTTAATCGTCATAATATTGCCTTTTGCTAAAGTGGGATGTCAGGTAGGTAAAACGTGGGCGAGAAGGAATAATAAATTGCGCCGACACATAAGACTGACTTAATCCTGGCGGACATTACACATTTAACAAGCGAAGCCTTAAAAAAATAAACGCCACGCATTGTTTAATTCATTGCCAGAATTAAAGGAGGTCAATCGGAGACATAATCATGAAAAAACCAAGACAACCCGAACTCAGCGGTGAAATTATTCACGAACGTACTTTACTCCCGCTCGGTTTAATTTCTCTTTACGAAGTCATCTTCAATAACGGCAAATATGCCGTTATGCGCCTGGATAAAGATCAATCATTTCATCAGGGTGACATTTTTAAACGAATAAATGATCGCTGGTATTGTGATGAAAAATTAATACATCCACTGGGATTTCAGTTTGTCGATCGGGCTGAAGCGCAGCGGTCATTTATCGAATATGAGCGATAATATTAATTTTTCGTTTTCATATTATAGAGTGAACAGTGGCAAGTTGGTTCGGTTGCGCGGGTGGCAATGACATCCAGAAATTAACCCCCATGCTGGTCTCATATTCTGCGTGTGACTCAAGAAAAATATGCTCACCGCTGCGCGACTGCCCGCCGTAAAGCCAGCCGCCCTGCACCTCGCCATTATCAAATTGCACAATGCACTCCTGCTTGTAACCCGGCGCTTGTTCATTTAAATCAATCCATTCAAGAATATGGCGCATGCATCTATACCTCAGCAATAAACAGTGATTTACAGTGCGGGCACAACATCGCCTGCCCGCGCGCTTGTTTTAAGGAAGATTGCGGGCAGAATTTTTTACACACTGGACACTGCGTTTTTATTTCCCGGCGCGATAAACCTTCTAAAAATTGATTTAACCAGCTCATGATTTTTTCCTTTTTCAGTTAACTCATTCTAACACACCCTATTTTTTTCACTGCAACTAACACTTGACAACATTGTTAATGATCTTCAACCCCATCATTACGCTCAGTTAAATATTTTAAATTAACTTTTATCTTATAAAGCCAAACGTTAAATCACTTTAAGGCTATACTCATAAAAGATAGATATTTCCCTCGCCCTCTCTTATACCGTCAATCTTCCTGTTGATAGTGCTGACTTTTATAATCCATTGGATTTTTAGCGACGCCATTATGAAAAATAAAATTCCCACCGGATCAATCATCGGCAGTAGTGCGCTTCCAGCAACGGCACGCGCTAGTCTTGAATTATTGCCTGACAGCGGCATCTATCAGGCGAACCGGCCAGACGTTTTTTCCGAACAGCAAATGGCAATATATGGCGAGCGACTGGCAAAGACGCATCATCTTTCTGACGCCAAAAAAAGTTATAAATTATTGCAGCGGCTGACTGAAAACGAACAGGCGCTGATAAAAAGTGCGGAAATATTAAGTACCGGTGATAAGCGTAATCTGACGCCGGCTGGCGAATGGCTTTTAGATAATTTTTATATCATCGAAGAGCAAATTCGCATGGTACGCCATCTGTTGCCCACCAAATTTGGTCAAGGTTTACCCGCGCTTGAAGAGCCCGCCCACGCTTTACGTATTCAGGCGATTGCTGATGAGATGATCAGTCACAGCGACGGCCGCTTAGAATCGACGGTGCTGGCGACTTTTATTCATGCTTATCAGAGGATTACGCCGCTGCTGATGGGAGAACTGTGGGCGCTTCCCGCCATGCTGCGTTTTGCGCTGCTCGATAACCTCGCGCGCATTGCGCAAGGCGTTGCCGAGATCCATCAGGAGCGCAGCCAGGCCGAAGCGTGGATTAATGAGATCGTTCATCACTCCGCTAAAGACGCCACGCGGGTGATTCAGGTAATTGCCGAGATGGCGCACAAAAACGACCAGCTTTCAGGCGCGTTCGTCGCTGAACTGGCGCGCAAGCTGAATGGTCAGAATCACTCGCTGGCGCTGACGTGGGTGGAGCAACATCTGCTGAATACCGGGCGAAATACCGCGGATGTGATTGAACAATTTAACCGTCAGTTGGCACTGAGCCAGCTCTCAGTAAGTAACAGCATTGCCGGATTGCGCCAGCTCGGCGAAATCAACTGGCAGGATTTAGTCGAATCACTCAGTCTGGTTGAGCAACTACTGCTAAAGGATCCTGCCGGCATTTATCCGCAGATGCATTTTGACAGCCGCGATCAGTACCGACACGTGGTGGAAGAGCTGGCGCGTCAGAGCGCGTTTGATGAACTTAGCGTGGCTAATCAGGTGCTGGCGCTGAGTCATCAGCCCGAATTACCGCCGCGCCAACAGCATATAGGTTACTTTTTGCTGGATAAAGGACGCGCGCAGCTTGAGCAACAGTTAAAGCCGCGCCGCTCCTGGCTCAATCAGGCGCGTCATCATCTCAGCCAAACGCCGCTGCTCTCCTGGCTTGGCAGCCTCACCTTATTGACCACCGCCTTCAGCGCCGAAGCACTGTTTTTCACCCATCAGGCCGGTATGTCGGTGGTGCTGTGGCTGTTGCTGGTACCGGCGGTGATCCTCATCAGCAGCCAGCTTGCCTTACAGCTGCTCAGCGAAGTGACAACTCGCACTCGCCATCCGGTTCCCCTTCCGCGACTCGATTACGAGCTGGCGGTGCCGGATGGCGATCGCACCTTGGTGGTGATTCCTTGCTTGATCAGCAGCAAACACGGCACCGATACGCTGCTGCGCTCGCTGGAAACCAGCTATCTCGGCAATGCGCTCGACAACATCACCTTTGCGCTGCTGGCCGACTTCACCGACAGCGTGGACGAACATCAGGTTGATGATGATGAAATCATCGGATATGCGGTGCTAAAAATTCAGGCGCTTAACCGCCGTTACAGCAGCAAATCGCACCACGACGTGCTGTTTTCGCTGCTGCATCGTAATCGTGTTCATAACCCTTCGCAGGGCGTTTGGATGGGTTATGAACGCAAGCGCGGCAAACTGCACGCGCTCAATCGCTGGCTGCAAGGTGAAGCGGAGATGTTTAACGTTATCGTCGGTGCCAGCCAGGCGCAGATGCGCACGGTGAAATACGTCATCACGCTTGATGCCGACACCATTCTGCCGCGCGAAACCGCACACAAGCTGATTGGCATCATGGCGCATCCACTTAATGCGCCGGTATTTGACGATCGCCTGAACCGCGTGGTGGAAGGCTACGCCATTCTGCAGCCGCGTCTGGCCGAAGAGATCCCGCCCTTTGGGCAAGGTCGCTACGCGCGGCTCTCCAGCAGCGTGCCGGGCAACGACGCCTATTCATCAATGTCTTCCGATATCTATCAGGATCTGTTTGGCGAAGGTTCGTTTGTCGGCAAAGGCATTTACGATGTGGCGGCCTTCACTCGCGCGACGCGCAATACCTGCCCGGAAAATCTGGTGCTGAGTCACGATCTGCTGGAAGGCTGTTACGCGCGTTCCGGCGTGGTCAGCAATGTGGTGCTGTATGAACACTATCCGGACAACTATCTCAGCGATGTCGCGCGGCGTTTCCGCTGGGTGCGCGGTGACTGGCAGCTGCTGAACTGGTTAAAACTGCGCGTACGTCTCGAGGATGGCGGTTATCAGGCCAATCCGCTGAGCGCACTTTCGCGCTGGAAATTGTTCGATAACCTGCGTCGTAGCCTGGTGGCTCCTGCCTTGTTACTGCTGATGTTTCTGGCCTTCACTTGGGTAGCGAATCCGCCGTTTTGGGTCGGCTGTATTGCGCTGTTCCTGCTGCTGCCAAGCGCTTTTGCGCTGAGCATGGAAGGCATGCGCAAAAGCAAAAAGCGCGCCTGGCAACATCATCTCTCTATCTTGTCCTCAGACGCGTTAATGCGCCTGAGCCGCGCAGGACTGACTCTGGTAGCGTTGCCACATGAAAGCTACTGGTCGCTGAAAGCGATCATCGTCACGCTGTGGCGATTGAACGTCAGCGGGCAGTTTCTCCATGAATGGAAAAGCGCATCGGCGGGCAGCTCATCGCCCACGCCGTCACTGCGCCATTTTTATCAGGCGATGTGGTTTAATCCGGCGGCAGGCGTTGCACTGTCACTTTTAACCGCGCTGATCAATCCACAACTGATCGCGTTGGCGTTGCCGCTTTCCTTGCTGTGGCTGTTTACGCCGTGGCTGTTATGGCAGTTGAGTAAACCGGCGCAATCGCGGCAGAAAAAACTCTCCGCCGAGCAGCAGCAGTTTTTGCGCCAGACCGCGCGCCATACCTGGGCATGGTTTGAAGATTTCGTCATCGCCGAGCATAACCACTTGCCGCCGGATAACTTCCAGGAAGTGTTGCAGCCGGTGGTGGCGCACCGTACTTCGCCGACCAATATCGGTCTGTCGCTGCTGGCTAATTTAACCGCGTGGGATTTCGGCTACATCACGCAGAAACAGGTAATTAGCCGTTCGCTCGCCACGCTGGATAGCCTCGATCGCATGGAGCATTTCCGTGGTCATCTCTACAACTGGTACGACACTTACACGCTAAAACCGTTAAATCCACGCTACGTTTCTACTGTCGATAGCGGTAACCTCGCTGCGCACCTCGCTACTTTGCAAGCGGGCCTTGCGCAGTGGAAGCATCTGCCAGTAATTGGTTTGCCGGTGATCATGGCTGGTCTGAATGACACCTTGACGCTGGCCAAAGCGCAAATGGGCACAGAGCGTCACGATCGCTGGGATGAGCTCGCCGAGCAGTTTGTTGCGCTGCAGCATGTCGCACCCGCCGCGATTGCCAATCATCTTTCATCCTTGATCGCGCTGAGTGAAATTCTGCTGGCACAGCTCAAGCTGCCGGCGTCGCAGGTGAAATGGTTTGAACGCTTCATCCACCAGCTTAGCGATTTTCAGCAAGAGTGGATGCGCTATTTCAGCTGGATCGGGCCGGATGATGTGCTGCCTGACGCTTTGCCCTCGTTGCTGTGGCTGAGTGAATTAAAGCTTCATCGCCCCGGCCTTAATGCCCAGCTCGCCGCTTCCGTGATGTGGGCCGCGCGTGAACGCATGGCGACCTTGCTGGAGCTGGAAGGACGTCTGGAAGATCACGCCAAAATGGACTTCCGTTTTCTCTATGTCGAAAAAAACGCGCTGCTCAGCGTCGGTTATAATCTCGATAGCGGCCTGCTCGACAAAGGCCATTACGATCTCTTCCCCTCCGAAGTGCGCCTGACGCACTATTACGCCATCTCCGCCAATCAGCTGCCGGTAAAAAGTTGGTTCGTACTGGGCCGCTTGTTTACCCAGCTGGATAACAAACCTGCGGTGATGTCGTGGAGCGGCTCAATGTTTGAGTATCTGATGCCGCATCTGGTGATGCCGGTTTACCCGGATACGCTGCTGGAGAAAATGGCGCTCTCGGCGGTGAAACAGCAGATCGCCTCTGGCGACGCCGCACAGATTCCGTGGGGCGTTTCCGAATCAGCCTATGCCGCTTTTGATGACAACCAGAACTATCAATACAAAGCCTTTGGTACCCCCGAGTTGGGGCTAAAACGTGGCCTCAATAATGACCATGTGGTGGCGCCCTACGCCTCGCTGTTAGCGCTAATGGTGCTGCCGCATCAGGCCAGCGACAACCTGATGCGGCTAAAAAAAATGGGTGCCTGCGGCAAATACGGTTTCTACGAAGCGCTTGATTTCACCGCACATCGGCTGGCGCGCGGTCAGCAATTTGTCGCGGTAAAAACCTACATGGCGCATCACCAGGGAATGGGTTTTCTGGCGATCTCGCATCTGCTGCATGAAGCGCCGATGGTGGCGCGGTTTATGTCCAGCGCGCGCTTCCAGTCTTCTTATTTACTGTTGCAGGAGCGCGTGCCGGATGACATTGAGCTGTATACGCCGCGTCGTCAGTTCGTTGACACCAGCGAGATCAAGCCGCGTTCGGACACGCCTGAACTGCGTGAGTTCAGCGGTTCGGCTGCGCACTTGCCGCAGCTGCAGCTGCTGTCGAATGCCAATTATCATGTGATGGTGACGCAATCCGGCACCGGTTACAGCCAGTGGAAAGGATTAGCGTTAACCCGCTGGCGCGCCGATGGCACCAGCAATCAGCACGGCATCTTCTGCTATATCCGCGATCGTCAATCCGGCGAGCTGATCAGCCCGACGTTCCAGCCGAGCGGCGATGCGCGACCGCAACACATTGCGCGCTTCACCGATGCTGGCGCGGAGTTTGAGTCACGCGCTGAAACCCTCAGCACGCACACGCAGGTGGTGGTGTCGCCAGAAGATGATGTGGAGATTCGCCGCATCGTCCTCACCAACCATTCACGCCAGCTGCGTGAGATTGATATCACCAGCTATGCGGAAGTGGTGCTCGCCTCCGCCGCCAGCGATATGGCGCATCCGGCGTTCAGTAATCTGTTTGTGCAAACCGAGATTGTTACCGAGCTGGAAGCTATTCTGGCGCATCGCCGCCCGCGTGATGAAAAAACTGAGCCAGTATGGATGTTCCACGCGCTGCTGATTCACGGCACCAGCGAGCGCGATACGCATTATGAAACCGACCGCGCGCAGTTTATTGGTCGTGGCAGAACCACCGCCAATCCGCAGGCAATTTCAGCGGAAGGCGTACTCAGCGGTAGCGCCGGTGCGGTGCTCGATCCGCTGATGTCGATTCGGCAAAAAATCGCGCTCAAACCGGGTAAATCCATCACCCTCGATCTGGTGTACGGCGTTACTACGCAGCGTGACGCCTGCCTTGGGTTGATTGAGAAGTATCGCAACAATGTCTATGCCAATCGGGTATTTGAAATGGCGGCTTCGCACAGTCAGGTGGCGCTACGGCAGCTGAATATCCTCGCCGAAGATGCCAGTTTGTATAACCAACTCGCCAGCGCGGTGATCTTTGCCAGCCCTGAAATGCGCGGCGACAGCCAGCGTATGCAGCAGAATCGTCTGGGGCAAACCTCGCTATGGCGCTACTCCATTTCAGGCGATCTGCCTATCGTGCTGGTACGCATCGAAAACGGAACCCAGCTTAGCCTGGTGAGCAATCTGATCAAGGCCCATCAATACTGGCGTCAGAAAGGATTAACGGCGGATTTGGTGATCCTTAACGGCGAGCAAGGCGGCTATCAGCAGCTGTTGCAGAATCAGCTAATCAAGATGATTTCATCCGGCGAGGTGCAGTTGCTGGCCGACAAGCCGGGCGGCATCTTCCTGCGGCAAAGCGATCATTTTGCCGCCGAGGACGTCACGCTGTTACTCAGCGTGGCAGCCGTGGTGCTGGAAGGACGCAATGGCAGTTTGGCCGATCAGCTGACGGTGCTGTTAAAACCGCAGCCGGTTGCGCCGCCTTCCCGCTTCCTGCCACATAAACAGGCCTTTCCTGCGCCCGCTCGCCTCGCCGCAGCGGAAACCTTGCAACTGTTCAATGGCACCGGCGGCTACAGCGTCGATGGCAGTGAATATCACATTCTGCTGTCCCCACATCTTCAGACGCCCGCGCCCTGGTGCAACGTGCTGGCGAATAAACAGTTTGGCAGCGTGATCTCGGAAAGTGGTCAGGCCTACACCTGGTATGAAAATGCGCACGAATACCGCCTGACGCCGTGGCACAACGATCCGGTCAGCGATACGTCGGGCGAAGCCTTTTATCTGCGCGATGAGGAGAGCGGCGATGTCTGGTCGCCGATGCCGCTGCCGATGCGTGGCAATGGTGATTATTTAACGCAGCACGGCATGGGTTACAGCCGCTTTGTGCATCAGGAGCAAGGCATCCGCAGCACGCTCACCACCTTCGTCGCGGGCGAACAGGCAGCGAAAATCACGCTGATCCAGCTGAGCAATCTGTCGGGTAAAACGCGACATCTGTCGATCACCGGCTACGTCGAATGGGTGCTGGGTGAGCTGATGAGCCAATCTGCTCGTCACGTGCAAACCTCATCGGCGATAGTGGCCGATGGCAGCGCCATTCTGGCGATGAATCCGTACACCAGCGCCGGATCGGCGCGCACCGCTTTCTTCGCCGCATCTGGCAATCAGATTGCTTTCAGCGGTAATCGCCTTGAGTGTCTGGGCCGCAATGGTTCAACGCGTAAACCCGCGATGATGCAAGCGCGTGGCTTATCGGGTAACACCGGCGCGGGGCTCGATCCCTGCGCCACCTTGCAAACGCTGACCAGCTTAATTGATGGCGACACGCGCACCTTGGTGTTCGTATTAGGCGCGGCGGAAGATACAACAGCGGCGCTGGCGCTGATGCAGCAATTTCTCCCCAGCGAACAGGCGGAAGCAGAGCTGGCAAAAGTGCAGCAGCAATGGCGCGGTCTGTTAAACAAAGTCGAGGTGCAAACACCGGATGCAGCGGTGAACCTGCTGGCGAACAACTGGCTGCTGTACCAAACGCTGGCCAGCCGTTTGCTGGCGCGCAGCGGTTATTATCAGTCGGGCGGCGCGTTTGGCTTCCGCGATCAGTTGCAGGACACGCTATCGCTGACCCACGCCGCGCCGCACTTGTTGCGCGATCAGCTGGTGCTGTGCGCGTCCCGCCAGTTCCTCGAGGGCGATGTACAGCATTGGTGGCATCCGCCAGCCGGACGCGGCGTGCGCACCCGCTGCTCGGATGATTATCTCTGGCTGCCCTTTGCACTTTGCCACTACATCACTGCCACTGAGGATTTGGCGCTGTTAGAACAGCCAGTTAGCTATCTTGAAGCGCCGCTGCTCGTGGCCGAAGAAGAGTCGGTTTACAGCCTGCCTAACGTCAGTCAGCTGAAGGAAAACCTGTGGCAGCATGGCTTACGCGCCATCCAGCATGGTCTGAGATTTGGCGAGCATGGTTTGCCGCTGATGGGTTCTGGCGACTGGAACGACGGCATGAGCGAAGTCGGCATTGCCGGCAAAGGCGAGAGCGTCTGGCTAGGCTTTTTCCTTTACAGCGTGCTTACACGCTTTGCCGCGCTCTCCACACGTATCGGGCAAGCGGAAGCCGCTACGTTGTGCGAACAGCAGGCTGCAAAGCTGAAAACGGCACTGAATCAGCGCGCCTGGGATGGTGAATGGTTCCTGCGCGGCTACTTCGATAACGGCGAAACCCTGGGTTCACAGCGCAACGCCGAATGCCGCATTGATGCTATCGCACAAAGTTGGTCGGTGCTTTCCGCTGCGGGCGATCATGATAAATGCACCTCGGCGATGCAGGCGCTCGATCAGCAGTTAGTTGATAGCGATAACGGCCTGATCAAGCTGCTGACACCGCCGTTTAATGGCGTTGGTCCCAATCCGGGATACATTCGTGGTTATCTGCCAGGCATTCGCGAAAACGGCGGGCAATACACGCATGGCGCGCTGTGGGCGATTATGGCGTTCGCGGAAATGGGCCAGGTCGATCGCGCATGGGAGTTGCTGGCGCTGATCAATCCGATCAATCACAGCCTTGATGCGAATGCTGTTGCAACCTACAAAGTCGAACCTTATGTGATGGCGGCGGATGTCTACAGCGCTGAGAACCACCAAGGTCGCGGCGGCTGGACGTGGTACACCGGTTCGGCGGGCTGGACGTATCAGCTGATCATCGAGACCCTGCTCGGCATTACGCGCCACGGCGATAAATTGCAACTGCGTCCACGTCTGCCTAAGGCGTGGCCGGGCGGGAAGGTGATTTATCATGAAGGTGCCGCGCGCTATGAGATTGAGATGCTGCGTACGCCAGGCGGTTATCAGCTGTGGCTGGATGATGAGCTAAGTGCGGATGATGCCATTACGCTCAGCGGTGAAGCTGGGATTCATCAGGTACGAATTCATCTCGCTGAGTAGCAATCACTGCGGTCATTAGTTTTCACCATAGCCAGCAGTGGAAAATATCGCAGCGCCCTGCCAGCGGCTATTTTAGGGTAATTCTCCCCTACAAGGAGAATGACTAATGAGCCTCTTATCACCCGGTAATCGCCGGGATTTTCTTTCCGCTGGCATGAAACTCACCGCCGCAGGCACCTTACTCAGCTCGGGCATGAGCCGCAGCGTCCAGGCGGCGGCAACCTGCCAACCCGCCAATGCCAGCCGCGTGGATGCCACGCACTATCTGCTGCGCAATGTACGACTGGAAGAAGCTTTTATTCGCAAACAGGACGTGATTACCGCCACGCGCACCGGTTTGTATGATGTCGAGGTGAATGCCGGCAATATTGCCGCCGTTCATCCCGCAGGCGTCAGACTTAATTTGCCCGCATGGGATGCCGCCGGTTATCTGCTGCTGCCCGCCACGCGCGATATGCACATCCATCTCGATAAAACCTTCTACGGCGAAGGCTGGCGTGCCCCGCTGCCGCGTCATAGCGTGATCGATATGATTCACCAGGAGGAGCAGATCCTGCCCGAACTGGTGCCGACTTCAGAAATCCGTGCCGAGAAACTGATTGGCCTGCTGCAATCGAAAGGCAGCAGCTCCGCACGCAGCCATTGCAACATCGATCCGGTCAGCAAGTTACAAGGTCTGGAGCATCTGCAGCAGGCGATTGCTAACCATCGCGACGATTTTCATGCGGAGATTGTCGCCTTCCCGCAGCACGGATTGCTGCGCTCAAACGTCGAAGGCATGATGCGCGAAGCGATGAAGATGGGCGCGAACTATGTCGGCGGGCTGGACCCGACTAATGTTGACGGCGCGATGGAGAAGTCGCTGGATACCATGTTCAGCATCGCGCTCGATTTCGCCGCCCCGATCGATATTCATTTGCACGAAACCGAGCCGCACGGCGTGGCGGCGATTCGCTACATGCTGAAAACGGTGCGTGACAATCCGCAGCTGAAAGGCAAGGTGACCATCAGCCACGCTTTCGCGCTGGGTACGTTACAGGGTAACGAGTTGGCGGCAATGATTGAAGAGTTGAAAGAGCAACAGTTCAGCATCGCTACTACCGTGCCGATTGGCCGGGTGATCATGCCGCTGCCGCAGCTGCGTGCCGCTGGCGTGCCGGTGTGGTCGGGCACTGACACCATCGCCGATCACTGGCAGCCGTTTGGTAGCGGCAGCATGCTGGAAAAAGCCAATGTCTATTCGCAGCTTTATCGTGGGCCGGATGAGTTTTCGCTCAGCCGCGCGTTAGGTATCGCCACTAACGAAGTGTTGCCGCTGAATAGCCACGGCGAGCAGCAATGGCCGAAAGCGCAGGATCACGCCACCATGATGCTGGTTAACGCCAGCTGTTCTGCGGAAGCCGTTGCGCACATCGCGCCGGTGATGGCGACGTTCTATAACGGTAAACAGACGTTTGGTAGTTTGGCGAAGATGTAGACGCCACGCAAATACCGATGATGGTCGCCATGAATGGCGACCCTACAATTGAACAAGGTTTTCGTAGGGTGCGCATTCATGCGCACCAGGTAAACATAGTCAATTTATGCATTTGCCTGCGGCAGTCCTTTTCCTTAGCTTGAAATCATCAACAGGAGAGGAACTTATGACAGCATCAGCATTACCGGTGGCGATTGTCACCGGCGGCAACAGCGGTATTGGTCTGGAAACCGTGAAGTTACTGGCGGCCGATCATCAGGTTTACGCCATCGGTCGCAATCAGCAAACATTGCAGGCTTTAGAACAGGTCACCAACGTCATTCCGCTGGCGCTGGATATCACGGATTTTGCCGCTGTGGCCGCGTTCACCGCCACGCTAGATCGGATTGACGTGCTGGTGCATTCGGCAGCGATCTCGATACTCAGCACCACCTTCTCCGCCACGCCAGAACTGTGGCAACAGCACCTGAATATTAACGTCATCGCGCCTGCTGAACTCACGCGTTTAACCTTGCCAGCCCTGCGCGCTTCGCAGGGCAAAGTGGTGTTTATCAACTCCGGTTCGGGAACGCTGGCGTTAGCAGGACACGTTATTTACTCCGCCTCGAAATTTGCTCTCACCGCGCTGGCGCATGCGCTGCGTAGCGAAGAGAGCGAACATGGCGTGCGGGTCGCGACAGTCGCGCCTGGCCCAACCGATACGCCGATGAATCAGGCCTCGCGTGCCCGCGTGGGCAACCATGCGCCGATCAATCCGCTGGAATATCTCGACGCGGCTTCAGTGGCACGCGCCGTACGCTTTATCGTGGACAGTCCGGAAGATACGCAAATTGCAGATATTGTAATTAGACCACGGAGGGATAAAGCAAAACGCTGATTCTTCGACAAATAGTCTGCAATTCGAGGCTGCCATCTGGCAGCCTTTTTCTTTTTTTAAATTTTTTAGCAATATTCTCACCGCTCATTCGTCTACCTCATCACCAGCAGTTATCCGTTAATCTAATGAGGAATAAAACAATGAGAGATTTTGATATGCACAGACACGGTCATCGTGATCATTTTGGCGGCCATCGCCTGGCGAAGCCGCTGCTGATGGGCGCGGTAATTATCGCCGCACTGGGCTTGTTGGTGATGTCGCTGTGGAATGCGTTGCTGCCCGGCATCATCGGAGTGAAAAGCATCGGCTTCTGGCAAGCACTGGGTTTGCTGGCATTGTGCCGCATCTTGTTTGGCGGTTTGGGATTCCGTCCGGGGATGTTTGGTATGGCGCGTCGCCGCATGCACGAACGCTGGATGCAGATGACGCCGGAACAGCGCGAAGAGTTTATGCAGCATCGCCGCAATCGCTTTGGTCATCGTGGCAACCGCGATCGTTGCGACTGGCATGGTCGTCGTGATGAGCGAGGCGAAGCGCGCGCACAGCCGGAGAATAACCCGCCTAAATCCAGCGACGCCGAGTAAGCGCGATGGCGCAGAATTCACTGCTGATGTCGGCGATCACCGCCTGTCGCACTAAGCTAAATGCATTTATTCGCGGACGAACCGCAGTGCGTGAAGATGCCGACGATATCTTGCAGGAAGTCACTTATAAGCTGATGCAGGTGGAGCAACCGGTGGAGAATGTCGCCGCCTGGCTGTTCCGGGCGGCACGCAATGAAATGACCGATCGGGCACGGAAAAAGCGTGAGCTGCCGCTGGCCGATTTTTTCGGCGGCAATGAAGAGAATGATTTCCCGGAAGATGAGCTGGCAGAAACCTTATTTGGCGTGCCGCAAACGCCGGAAGATGAATATCTCAAAACGCTGCTGTGGGAAGAACTGGAGGCAGCGTTAGCCGAATTACCGGACGCGCAGCGTGAGGTGTTCGAGAAAACCGAACTGCTCGGCTACAGCTATAACGAACTGGCTGAAGAGAGCGGCAGCAGCGTGCAGACGTTATTATCGCGCAAGCACAAAGCGGTTTTATTTCTGCGCACGCGACTGCGCAACCTGTATGACGAAATAACCGGATAGCCCGATTGCCTGGCAATCGGGCCTCTTTTTACCACCACGGTTTCTCTTGCTGCGGCTGCAAAAATTGCACGCCCTGCCCGATTTGCGGCATCGACACGTTAATTTGCTGTTCCTGCGCCAGCGCCACGATTTGATTAAGCGGATCGTTCCATTGATGGAATGCTAAATCGAAAGCGGCATTGTGAATCGGGAACAACCATTTCGCGTTGAGATCGATAAAGGCTTTGATGGTGTCTTGCGGCAACATATGAATATCGGCCCAGCGGCGGTCATACGCGCCGTTTTCCAAAAAGGCCATGTCGAATGGGCCAAATTTATTGCCGATCTGTTTGAAACCATCGAAATAACCGGAATCCCCGCCAAAGAACAGGCGGAATTCATCGCTGATAATGCTCCACGAGCACCACAACCGTTTATTGCTGTCGAAGATCCCACGGCCAGAAAAGTGCTGCGATGGCGTCGCAACAAAATGAATACCGCCGATATTCTCTGATTCCCACCAATCCAGCTGAGTAATTTTTTCCTGCGCAACGCCCCACGACATCAGCAAATCGCCCACACCAAGCGGTGTGAGGAAATAGCGCACACGATCTTTGAGCTGCAAAATGGTGTGATAATCCAGATGATCGTAATGATCATGCGAAAGAATGATCCCTTCGATGGGCGGCAAATCTTCTAACGCTATTGGCGCGGGCTGAAAGCGTTTGGGACCAAACCACTTAAACGGCGACGCGCGCTGGGTAAATACCGGATCGGTCAGCCAATATTTCCCCTGCATTTTAAACAGCAATGAAGAGTGGCCAAGGCGAAATACGCTGTTATCCGCCGCCGCTGCAAGCTGCTGCGCGTCGAGTTGTATTAACGGCAGCGCAGCTTCAGGAGCGGTGTTTTTCGGTTTATTAAAGGCAAAATCCCAGAATAGTTTGGCGAATTCAGTCAATCCTAACTGCTGGCGTGGGATCTTATTGTTAAACCTTTTGCCATCGAACTGAGCGGATTGCGGGTAGCTTTTTATATTGCAGCGAGAAATGCTTGAACTATTCAACATTGATCTTTTACCTCTCATCGCGGGTCCTTCAGAATAGCCACTTTTAAGGCATCGCACATCGCATATTGGGCGATTGATGACATCGTCATCGCCGATAGGTAAAGTCACCCTTTTGCTTGATTTTATGAGGGAAAATGAAACGTCTATTTGTCTACGGTACGCTGCAGCCCGGCCATTCAAATGCACATATTCTGGAAAACATCGGCGGTGAATGGCTGGCGGGATCGGTTCGCGGCACCTTCTATGCACGCGGCTGGGGCGCAGCGGCGGATTTCCCCGGCATTGTATTGCAGGACAACGGCCCGCGCGTACCGGGTTATCTGTTTATGTCTGACATGCTTGAACCCCATTGGCCGATGCTCGATGAGTTTGAAGATGGCTACGATCGGGTGGAAGTTGATGTCACTACCAGCAATGGCGAGCTGGTCACGGCGTGGATTTATCAGTTGCAGCCGCAACTTTAACTTCACAGCCCGATTTCGTAGGGTGCGCATTCATGCGCACCTGGTCACCATAAATGGCGACCCTACGGAATTCCCACTTTCCTCTTACACCCAAATGCGGTGCAACGCCCTTAATACAATCGATGGTGATCTGCGCACGTCCTGATTTCGCCTTCTAGAATGAATCTCAAATAGACGAGAGGAATTCATGATGATTAAAATCTGCACGGCATGCGGCACATCGTACGATGAGCAGCAGAGAAAAATCGAACACTGCAAAATATGTGAAGACGAGCGGCAATTTGTGCCGGCCAGCGGGCAAAAATGGATTTCACTGAATAGCCTGCAATCCACGCACTGCAATAAATGGCAGCAGCATGCTGCCAACTTATTTAGCCTGCAAACCGTACCCAACTTCGCCATTAATCAACGCGCGTTTCTGCTGCAAACGCCGCACGGCAATATTCTGTGGGATTGCATCGCTAATTTCGATGAAGCCACTAAAGCGATTGTCACCGCGCTCGGCGGTGTTCACGCCATCGCTATTTCGCATCCGCACTACTACAGCACCATGCAAGATTGGGCGGCGGCATTCGATGCGCCAATTTATCTGCACGCCGACGATAGTGAATGGATTATGCGCGAAAGCCTGCATATTAGGCTTTGGCAACATGATGAGCTGGAAATTGTGCCGAATGTGAAGCTGATTCGTCTCGGCGGACATTTTGCCGGCGGATGTGTATTGCATTGGGCGCAGGATGGTGGCGTGTTGCTGAGCGGCGATATTGTGCAAGTCACGCCGGGCGCTAATGCGGTGTCATTTATGTGGAGCTATCCGAATATGCTGCCGTTATCAGCCACTACGGTGAGTGATATTACACATCGTCTGGCGGCGCTGAAATTTGCGCGGCTTTATGGCGCATTTGAACAGCGGGAAATCCTCGCTGATGCGCAGCAGGTCGTGATGCAGTCGGGCGAGAAATATATTGCCTGCTTGAACGCCTGAACGAATAGTAAGCAAACACGCCGCAGATGGATGTACAGACGTCTAAACATCCATTATATTTCGTTCCCTACGTTAAGAGGGGATCTGCGCAATGAAGAAAATTATACTAACGACTCTGTTGGCTGCTTCCGTGGCGCTGCTGAGTGGTTGTAATAAAAACGATGAAAATCAAATCAAAGTGGCCATTAACACCGGACCTGATCAGGCGCTGTGGGATACCGTGAAGCAAGTTGCGCATGACAAATATCAGTTGGATGTCGATGTGGTGGCCTTCAATGATTACGTGCAGCCGAATGAAGCGCTGTTCAACAAAGATGTTGATGCCAACGCCTTCCAGAGCCTGCCTTATCTGGAGATGCAATCCAAAGAGCGCGGCTACCACTTTGCCGTGGTCACCAACACCTTCGTGTTCCCGATTGCGGGTTACTCGCGCAAGATTAAATCGCTGAAAGAGTTGCCGGATGGCGCGACCGTGACCATCTCCAACGAAGCCACCACGCTCGGCCGCAGTCTGCTGCTATTGCAGGCGCAAGGCTTAATCAAAGTGAAACCGGAAGCGGGCCTGCTGCCAACCACGCTGGATATCACCGATAATCCGAAGAAGCTGAAAATTGTTGAAGTCGATACGCCGCAACTGGCGCGTACGCTGGACGATCCGCAGGTGTATATTTCGATCATCAACAACAACTTCGCCGCGCTGGTTAATCTCTCCGCTTCGCGTGACGGCATGTTTATGGAAGGCAAAGCCTCGCCTTACGTGAATGCGATTGTGGCGCGAGAAGATAATAAAGACAGCGCCAACGTGCAGAAGCTGAAACAAGCTTTCCAGTCGCAGGAAGTGCTGGATAAGGCTAATGAGATCTACAAAGGCGATATTATTAAAGGCTGGTAATTTACGGTTTAATTAAGCCTATGTATGCCGGTGCGCATCAATGCACACCGGCAAACCACTGTAGCGTCGCCATTCATGGCGACCGATTTTCCGCTTAACTGACAACATCCATCCTTCCGCGACTTCCCGCGTTAATCAGCTAAGCTCAGTTCATAAAATAAGCGCCATATAAAAATGGTGTAAAAATTTCGGTCATTGGCGTAAAAATGCTGTACGTAAAATCGCCTGCCACTGTTCGCATCGGTCGCAAACAGGTATGTTCGCCCTCATTAGCTTCAACCCTGATAAACCACAGGAAATCTATGAGTCAGAGTGAAAAACAGTCCTTGCCTGCTGGCATGCTGGCGGCCGCAGGGATCGTGTTTGGGGATATCGGTACCAGCCCGCTGTATACCCTCAAAGAGTGTCTCTCCATTTTGCCTAACGGCGCGATCTCCACCACCGCAGTGATGGGATTTTTATCGCTGATTTTCTGGGCGCTGACGCTGATTGTGACGTTGAAATATGTCTGCTTCGTGATGCGCGCCGATCATGACGGCGAAGGCGGCGTGTTGACGTTAATGTCACTGGCACGCCAGCATGTCGGACCGAAAGCGTCGCATATCATTGTGTTAGCGGGCTTAATTGGTGGCGCGTTCTTTTACGGCGATGGCGTAATCACTCCGGCCATTTCGGTGCTTTCGGCAATTGAAGGTATCGAAGTGGTGTCGCCTGAGCTGGATAAATATGTAGTGCCGCTGGCGGTAGCGATCCTCACGCTGCTGTTCATCATTCAAAAACACGGCACCGAAAAGGTCAGTAAAGTGTTCGGCCCGGTGATGTTTGTCTGGTTTGTATCGATTGCTCTGCTGGGTATTCGCGGCATCCTGCTCAATCCTGAGGTGCTGTATGCACTCAATCCTTCCTATGCGTTGACGTTCCTGCTTAGCCATAAAGCGTTGTCGTTTGCCGCGCTTGGCATGGTGGTGCTGGCGGTGACCGGTGCGGAAGCGCTGTACGCCGATATGGGACATCTGGGCAAAGCGCCGATTCGCATGGCCTGGCTGGTGATCGCAATGCCCGCGCTAGTGCTCAACTACTTTGGTCAGGGCGCGCTGGTAATTGCCGATGCGCAGGCCATCAATAATCCATTCTTTAATCTCGCGCCGGGCTGGGGACAGATTCCGCTGATTGTGCTGTCAACGCTGGCGACGGTGATTGCGGCGCAGTCGGTGATTAGCGGCGTGTATACGCTGACGCATCAGGCGATTCGTCAGGGATTCCTGCCGCCGATGCGCGTCATTTTCACTTCGCATACCGAATCCGGTCAGATCTATATTCCGGTGGTGAACTGGCTGCTGTTTGTCGCAGTAACGGTGATTGTGCTGGCGTTCCGTCAATCTTCTGCACTCTCTTCCGCGTACGGCATTGTGGTGACCGGCACCATGGTGATTACCGCTTGTCTGGCGGGTGTGGTGGCACTGCGTAACTGGAAGTGGCCGCTGCCGGTGGCGCTGGTTTTCCTGCTGTGTATGTTAAGCATTGATGTGCCGCTGTTCAGCGCCAACCTGATGAAGCTGCTATCTGGCGGTTGGGTGCCGGTGCTGCTGGCGCTGAGTATGATGGGATTGATGCTGATTTGGAGCAGCGAGCGTAATCGCCTGATTCGCAAATTGAATAACGATCCCGAAAGCCTGCTGGCATTGATTCGTTCGCTGGAAACCAATCCACCGAGTCGCGTAGCTGGCACTGCCATCTTCCTCTCACGTAAAGAGCATGAGATTCCGCAGGCGCTGCTGCACAACCTCAAGCACAACCGCGTGCTGCATAAACGTGTGGTGCTGCTGCATATCCGCACCACCGATATCCCGCGCGTCTACAACCAGAAGCGCCTCAGCATCACTCAGTTGTCGCCGTCGTTCTGGCAAGTAACCGCCGCTTACGGCTGGCGAGAAACGCCTTCGATGGCGGAGATCCTGCATTTGTGCGGGCTGGAAGGATTTGGTTGTACCGTCAATGAAGCCTCGTTCTTCACCTCGCACGACACGCTGGTGATGAAGAAGAGAAAAGGTTTGATGCGGGTTAAAGGCGGTATTTTCCATTTCTGCCAGCGCAACGCACAGCGCGCGCATGAGCAATTTAATATCCCGCCGAATCGGGTCATCGAGCTGGGC
This sequence comes from Candidatus Pantoea symbiotica, assembly GCF_056491525.1. Lineage (NCBI taxonomy): Bacteria > Pseudomonadati > Pseudomonadota > Gammaproteobacteria > Enterobacterales > Erwiniaceae > Pantoea > Candidatus Pantoea symbiotica. Next base: position 183,566 of record NZ_JBSZHR010000003.1, on the reverse strand, counting down.
GGGCAGCGCGAGTTTTAGTCGGTCGCCATGAATGGCGACCCTACAAAATCCCGCGAAATAACCGTAGGGTCGCCATTCATGGCGACCTTATTTTTTCCGCCAAATGTAACCAGATGCAAAAATAGTCGCGTAAGTTTGAATGAGTTGTGGCTGAATCTTTCTTAACATCTAATTAGCAATTAAAGCTAAAACGCTTAACCTGAAAAGGTGTTTATTAACTTCACCGGCAATGATCACCTGTCGTGAACATTTAGGGTTTAAGCGCATTATCAACAATTGAAAGATTCGTAGCTGCGGCCATTGGTTCAGCTACTATTTGCGAGGAGTATCGCCATGAAACAATTAATTAATGACGTAATATCTATTTTCACACCGCAATCCGTTAAACCGGTTTTAATTCGCGCTGATTTAACCCATCGCGAACTTTCATCAATTCATCCGGTAGGATTTACTTCGGTGAGCTGGGCGACCTCAATGGAAGAGCTGAATGACGCCTTTGTGCAGAAAGCCGTTGCCGCCGGTGCGGTGGGTTATCACATCACCGAAGTGGAATCCCACGAACCAGCGCACGATGGTCAACATATCATGGCCGCCACAGCAACGTTGTATCACATTAATAGCAAAGTGGCTTATGGCTAATGTCTACCTTCGTTCTGCTTGAATTTACAGCCTGCCCTTCATCATCGGCAGGCTTTTTTCTGCAAAATATTCAGCGAGAAAATCAATAAACACTTTAATACGCGGCGATTCAGAAGCACGTTGCGTGTAAACCGCCCAAACATTCGCTTCCTGATACCACTGCGGTAAAACGTGCACCAATTGATTTTCACTTAAATAAGGTGCGACATCCCAGGCCGATCGCAACGCAATGCCATGTGATTTTAAGGCCCAGTTCAAAATCACTTTTCCGCTATTCGATGAGTAATGGCTATTCAGGCGACAGACGATTTTATTTTCGCCATCGGTTAACGTCCAATGCCCAAAGGTATTGTTATTTTCATTAATAATAAGACAGCTATGATCGATTAAATCATCCAGCGTCTCCAGCGGACGCGATCGGGCTAAATAATCTGCTGAAGCGCAAAGAATACGCCGATTGGCGGCTAATTTTCGCGCAATGTAGGAATGATTAACATCATCGCCAACGCGAATATCCACATCGGTTCCTGATTGCAATAAATCAATATCACGATCGCTGAGCATCAGTTTGATATTCAGTGACGGATGGCGCGTCATAAATTCTGCAATCGCATCGGACAAATAATCCTGACCAAAACCAAATGAACAGGCCACGGTAAGATCGCCGGTCAATTCGCCGCGCCACTGCTGGAAGTTATTGAGAAAGGAATCCATCTCGTGAACCACTTGCAGCGCGCCTTCCAGCGCCTTTTCACCTTCTGGCGTCAGGCGCATCACACGGTTGGTGCGGAAAAACAGCCGGGTTTCCAGCTGCTTTTCAAGGATGGCAATACGCTTGCTGATATAGGATGGCGACTGGCCGAGTTCAATGGCGGCGCGGCCAAAACCTTCGTAGCGCGCCACGCTGATAAATACATACAGATCTTCAACCGACGGCCAGCCCTCAAGCGGCTTCTGATAACTTTTCCCGGCAAGCAGTATCTTCATAACCATCACAGCGTTAGAGAAATTTAGCCGGTTATAACACAGAATCCAGGAAGGGCTGAAGCTGGCTTAAAAACAGTTCGGGCACTTCCTCATGCGGTGAATGACCGCAAGGTAATGCGTGGCCTTGAATATGGCGCGCTTTATCCTGCCAGGTTTCCACCACGTTATATAACTGGCCGACCGTGCCCTTTTCTCCCCATAACAGCAGCAGCGGCGCTTCTATGCGTTTATCGCTGTCCTGCGCATCATCGTCTAAATCAATTGTCGCTGCGGCACGATAATCCTCGCACACCGCGTGAATCATCTCTTTCTTTTGATAACAGCGCAGGTAATCGTAGAATATTACCTCTTCGGTGGCGCCCGGCGTTTTTAATTGCCCATCAATGTGTTTGCGCAGGAATAACGCCGGATCGTGGCCGATCATGGTTTCCGGCAAGGGATAAGGTTGAATCAGGAAGAACCACCAGAAATAACGCGTCGCAAATTCTTTATTGGTTAACGCATACATGGTGGCGGTTGGCGCAATATCGACAAACACGCAGCAGGAGAGTTTTTCCGGATGATCGAGCGCCAGCCGATGGCCCACGCGTGCGCCGCGATCGTGACCGACAAACGCCACGCGCTCCAGGCCTAATGCGTCGATCAGCAGGCTAATATCGTCTGCCATCACGCGTTTCGAATAAGCACGATGCGTCTCATCACTTACCGGCTTGTCGCTGTCGCCGTAACCGCGCAGATCCGGCAGGATCACGCGATATTTCTGCGCCAGCTGCGGCGCAATCTTGCGCCACGCCAGATGATTTTGTGGATGTCCGTGCAACATCAGTAACGGCGGGCCTTCTCCGCCGATGGCGACGCGCAACGTCACGCCGTTCGCCAATCGCACATCACTCAGCGTAAAGCCGTCGATAAAGGGTGAATCGCCGCGTGGCGTTATCTCACTCATGCTTGGGCATCCTGTACTATTGGGCCGCGTTTCAGCCACGGACGCTGGGCAAAATGCTGTGCTTCAAACTGGGTGATATCGGATTCGTACTGCAACGTCCAGTCCACCGCGCTGCCGCCGCCCAATAACATCTCGCGCTTCAAGGCACTGACCGAAAAGGCAATGCGTTGATTATTGAAGAGGATCGCCTGTTGTTCCAGCGACACGGTAATGCGGTTGTTTGCGGCATCGTTCGCCACTGCACACAGGCGCTGATAATCCTCTTCGCTTAACGTCAGCGTCAACACACCATTACGCTGGCAGTTATCGTCGAAGATGCCGGCAAAGCTGGTGCCGATTATGGCGCGGATGCCGAGCTGATTGAGTCCCCAAACCGCATGCTCGCGGCTGGAACCACAGCCGAAATTGGCGCCGACCAGTAAGAAAGCAGCGTTTTCCCAGCCGGGCTGATTCAGAATGAAATCGGGATTCGGGCTGCCGTCAGGCAGAAAGCGCAGGTCGAAGAACACGCCGCGATCCAAATCCTGGCGATCGATGCCTTTGAGAAACTGCTTGGGCATGATCACATCAGTATCAATATTGGCAGCCGGTAATGGCGCGAGCGTGCCAGTAATGTTGTTAAATGCTTCCATATTAAACCTCTGCAGTCATGAATTTACGGACATCAACCAGATGACCGGCAATCGCGGCGGCGGCGACCATCGCCGGGCTCATTAAGTGCGTGCGCGCACCTGCACCCTGGCGGCCAGGGAAGTTGCGGTTGGTGCCAGACGCACAGCGATCGCCGGGCGCTAACACATCTTCGTTCATCGCCAGGCACATCGAGCAGCCCGATTGACGCCATTCGAAACCGGCATTAACGAAAATCGCAGCTAAACCTTCCGCTTCTGCTTGCTGACGCACCTGCGTCGATCCCGGCACGATAATGCCGCGTACGTGCGGCGCGATTTTGTGTCCGTCGATAATCGCGGCGGCGGCGCGCAGATCCTCAATGCGGCCGTTGGTGCAGGAACCAATAAAGGCATGCGTGATGGCGATTTCCGCTAACGGCGTGCCGGGCTCAAGTCCCATATATTTCAGCGCACTGCGCAGCGTCTGCTGTTTTACCGCATCTTTTTCCTGCGCCGGATCGGGCACCCGGCCGGTGATGGCGCTGGCCTGATCCGGGCTGATTCCCCAGGTCACTTTCGGTTCGAGATCGCTGCAATCGATGGCGATGCGGCGGTCAAAGCACGCGTCCGCATCGCTACACAAATCGCGCCACTCGGCAACAGCCTGCTGCCATAGCTCGCCGGTCGGCATTTGCGGTTTACCCGCGATATAAGCAAATACTTTTTCATCCGGCGCGATAATCGCACCGCGCGCACCGGCTTCCACCGCCATGTTGCACAGTGTCATGCGCCCTTCCATGCTCAGCGCTTCGATGGCAACACCCGCAAATTCAATGGCAAATCCGGTCGCGCCCGATGCGCCAATCTGTTCGATCAGCGCCATGATGATGTCCTTCGCCGAGCAACCAAACGGCAGCTCGCCGCTCACCGTCACCAGCATGGTTTTCAGCGTGCGATAAATCAGGGTTTGTGTCGCCAGCAGATGTTCAATTTCCGAGGTGCCGATACCGAAACCGAGCGCGCCAAACGCGCCGTAAGTGGTGGTATGACTGTCGCCTGCCGCAATTACCATGCCGGGCATTACCAAACCTTGTTCGTGCGCCACCACGTGTTCAATGCCCTGGCGCGGGTCCAGCACATCGAACAGTTCGATACCAAAATGCGCGGCGTTCTGGCGGAAGTAATCGACTTGTAACTGCCCGCCCGCGTCGGTCATCGCCTCATCGCGCTCGGGTCGCGTCGGATTGACGTGATCGACATTCAGCAGAATGGTGCCCGGATTGCGTACCGGACGCTGGTGATCGCGCAGGCCGCTAAACGCCTGCGGGCTGGTGTATTCATTCAGAATCGAGCGATCGATGTAGAGCAGCACATGCCCTTCATCGTCTAACTTACGAACCACATGCTGATCGATCAGTTTTTCATACAGTGTTTTGTTAGTCATGCCGTTGCCCACGCGAAAGTAAAACAAGTCATTAGAGACGTTAGGGTAATACAGTTTGTGTGCGGGCAATGAACACGCTTCGTGAAGTGATGTTTTATGGAATGTGCAGCGAAGGATACGTGAGTTTCATTTGACCTAAGTCGCGTCTCCCGATATAAAGAATAACCGCGCTGCTTAAGCGGTTTATCCCCGATTAATTCCCCCTTCTGCTTATATTTCACGCTATTTTCTTTTTTGTAAGTTAATTAATTAACACCAATACTTTATTAACTAAAAACAAGTTAATCATTTCGTAACAATCTCTTAATGTGCAAACCGAATTTTTAACGTTCACCTGCATTGCATAATAAGTAGGACTGGAATGACTCACACCAAAAAGATCGTGTCTGCCCTATCGCTGGCAGCGCTGCTTGTCTCTTCAGCGGTACGCGCTGAAGACGCACCAGAAAAAACTGACGTTCTGCTGATTGGCGGCGGCATCATGAGCGCCTCGCTCGGCACCTGGCTGCAAGAGCTGCAACCGGGCTGGAAACAGCTGATGGTTGAGAAGCTGGACGGCGTCGCGCTGGAATCGTCCAATGGCTGGAACAACGCCGGTACTGGTCACTCTGCTAACATGGAGCTGAACTACACGCCTGAGCGTGCAGACGGTTCAATCGACGTTAGCAAAGCGCTGGAAATCAACGAATCCTTCATGATTTCGCGTCAGTTCTGGACGTCGCAAGTGCAGCGCGGTGTGTTGCACGATCCGCACTCCTTCATTAACTCTACGCCGCACATGAGCTTCGTTTGGGGCGACAAAAACGTCGAGTACCTGACCAAGCGTTACGATGCGCTGCAGAAAACCACCCTGTTCCAGGGCATGAAGTTCTCCACCGATCATCAGCAGATCCAGCAATGGGCACCGCTGGTGATGGAAGGTCGTGACCCGAACCAGAAAGTCGCGGCAACCTGGACACCCGTTGGCACCGATGTTAACTACGGTGAAATTACCCGTCAGTTGATCGGTAGCCTGAAAAAAGATCAGAACTTCAAGCTGGAAACCTCATCTGAAGTCACTGATTTCAAACGTAACGGCGACAATTCCTGGCACGTCACCATCAAAGATGTGAAGAGCGGCGATAAGCGTTCGGTTGATGCGAAATACGTGTTCATCGGTGCTGGCGGCGGCGCGATTAAGCTGCTGCAGAAAACCGGCATTCCGGAAGCAGACAACTACGGCGGCTTCCCGGTCGGCGGTTCGTTCCTGATGACCGAGAACCCTGAAATCGCTAACCGTCACCTGGAAAAAGTGTACGGTCAGGCTTCTGTGGGTGCGCCACCGATGTCGGTTCCACACATCGATTCACGTACCCTTGACGGTAAGAAAGTGGTGCTGTTTGGACCGTTCGCGACCTTCTCTACCAAGTACCTGAAAAATGGTTCGCTGTTTGACCTGCTGAGCGCGACCACCACCAGCAACATCATGCCGATGACGCATGTGGGCATCGACAACTTCGATCTGGTGAAATACCTGATTGGTCAGGTGATGCTGAATGACGACGACCGCTTTGCTGCGCTGAAAGAGTACTATCCGAACGCGCGTAAAGAAGACTGGAAACTGATTCAGGCTGGTCAACGCGTACAGATCATCAAGAAAGATGCCGAAAAAGGTGGCTTGCTGAAACTGGGTACCGAAATCGTGACCGATCAGCAGAAAACCCTGGCTGCCCTGCTGGGCGCATCTCCGGGTGCTTCTACTGCTGCGCCAATCACACTCGACGTGATGAAGAAGCTGTTCCCAGAGCAGTTCGCTTCGCCAGAGTGGCAGCAGAAGATCCGCGCTATCGTGCCAAGCTTCGGCCAGAAGCTGAACGGCAACACCGCGCTGACCCAGCAAGTTTGGGATAACACCGCAGCGACGCTGCTGTTGACCAAACCGCCGGTTATCAACATGGATGATCAAGCTGTTGCACCGACGCAGGCTAAGCCGCGTGCGGAATCAGGCAAACAGGATATGGCGCTGTAATCTTCGCCAGAAGTGAACCAAGCCGGACAATGTCCGGCTTTTTTATTGTCTTTTGTAGGGGCAATAATCGTCAGTAAAGCGTCTTTCGGTCACCATAAATGGCGACCCTACAATTGATTAGCGCGTTTTTGTAGGGTCGCCATTTATGGCGACCGACTTACAAACGAAGAATATCTGCGTCAATCGCCCCCATATTCGTTTTGCCACCAAAGCGCTGAAGTTGGCGGCTTTATCGCGATAGCTGCTTTCCGTCCATGAACCTGCATCGACATAGTCATAAAACATTTTTGGTACGCGTTTACGGGCTAAATGGCGTAATTCTTCGATGCAGGTGATGGTCATAGAGGATATTCCAATAATATTTGGAAGAGGTCGCCATGAATGGCGACCCTACGGATATTTTTACGACTTTTTATAATCGGTGTAGGCGTTTTGTAATGCCACATGATCGGCAATATATTTGGCATCGTGCCATACGCCGTAAATAAACGATGATGCACGATTCACCAGATTAGGCAAGCCAAGGAAGTAAATACCACGTTCGGCTGAAATACCGCGCTTATGGAACGGTACACCATTGTCATCAAAGGCATTCACTTTCAGCCAGCTGAAATCAAATTTAAAACCGGTGGCCCAAATAATGCTGGTGATGCCTGCAGCCTGCAGATCCAATTCTGATAATGGATTAATTAGACATTCTGGATCTGGCAGTAATTCCCATGCTTGCGGTTCGGGCGGTAAATCCAGGCCATTACGTTCAATATAAGCATCAGCATCACGCAGCACGTCGAAATAGGCCTTGTCGCCCTCGGCAATATTCTCCACTAAACCATCGGCAAAGCTTAGCACGCCGTTATCCCAGCTTTTGGTGATACCCACAAGCCTAATTCCCATGTGTGCCAGTCGGCGAAAATCGACCGTTTTACCCCCTTCATACCCACTCACGGCAAAAGCAACGTGCTGTTTCTTCGGCTTGATTTTGACTTCATCCCACAAGCCCAGCGCGCCCAACCACCAGCAATAATCGCGGTCGCGATACGAACGTGGTGGACGGTAATGTTCGCCGATGGAGAGTGTCACTTCACGGCCAGATTTACGCAGCTCTTCCGCAATTTGTGAGCCTGAAGCGCCTGCGCCCACCACCAGCACGCCGCCCTGCGGCAGCTGCTGCGGATTTTTATAGGCCGATGAGTGAATTTGATGCAGTGCAGCACTTTCCGGCACGATCTGCGGGAAAGCGGGTTTCTGGAAGGGACCGGTTGCCGCCACCACATTGTCAGCTTCAAATTCACCGACCGATGTCAGCACTTTAAAACCGCTACGTTCCGGCAGGCGCTCAACCGAATACACTTCCACGCCGGTACGCACCGGCGCATCGAGCATTTCCACGTAGTCTTCGAAATATTGCGCCATGCGCTCTTTTGGTGGAAACGCTTCCTGGGAAATATTATCGAATTTCATTGAAGGAAAACGATCGTGCCAGGCTGGGCCATTGGCAACCAATGAATCCCAACGTTCTGAACGCCAACGCTCAGCAATACGGCTACGCTCGAATACCACATGTGGCACGCCCATTAATGACAGATGTTCACTCATCGCAATACCTGCCTGACCCGCCCCGACCACCACGGTATTAATTTTTTCTACTAACATGTGAGATCCCTAAAGATGATCGACCCCGATCTTTTCATGGAAAAGAGTAATCAGGTGCCGTATGAATGATATTCAGGTTAATAAATGCTGCGCCATTAAATAAGCACAGCATTCGGTGCTAATACATTAATGCCCTGCTTCGACGTTTAATATTTTTCCTAAGCCTAAAAACTTATTCGCGATAATTAACATCGTCGCCGTCACCGCAATATAAATAACCGACAGTGCAGCCAGCGTTGGGTCGGCAAACTCACGCACATAGTTGTACATCGCCACCGGCAAGGTCTGAGTGGCTTGCGTGGTAATAAACAGCGAAGCGGTAAATTCGTTGAAGGACAGAATGGCGGCAAATAACCAACCGCCAAACAGGCCCGGCAAAATCAGCGGTACGGTAATGGTCCACACCACGCGCAGCGGCGAAGCACCAAGGCTTGCTGCCGCCAGTTCAATACGCTGTTCGAGGTTTTTCAGCGACACATATACGCTACGTAGCACAAACGGCAGCACCAGCACGATGTGGCAGAAGATCACCAGCGGATAACCGCGTCCAATGCCCAACTGAGAGACCAGCATCAGTAAGCCGAGACCGATGGTGAAATGTGGAATAAACAGTGGCGATAGCAGCACGCCTTCCAGCACCTGTTTACACGGGAAACTGTAACGTTCAATGGCGATCGCCAGCGTGGCGCCGATAACCACCGCCAGCGTTGACGCCCAGGCCGTCACAATCAACCCCGAATAGAAGCCGTGACGGAAGTCATCGTAATTTACCGCACGTTCAAACCAGCGCAGCGACCAGCCTTTTGGCGGGAAGAACAACACTGAAGTGCTGCTGAACGAGGAGATGAACACCACAATCGTTGGCAGCAAGACGAACAACAAAATCGCGATAACCAGCGTGCGTCCCGCCAGAGTAATCAATTTATCGTTGAGGGATCGGGTCATATCAGTGCTCTCCCATCGCATGGATAAAGCGGCTCATACGTTTCAGCGCCATCAGCAGCAGAATAGTCAGAATCAAACCGGCAATGCTGAGCGCGGCGGCAAACGGAAAATTCATCGAAGAGAAGCCCAGCTGATACACCATGGTTGCCACGGTGCTGACGCGTCCACCGCCAATCAGCTGCGGGGTTGCGAAAGCGCTGAACGTCCAGGCAAACGCGGTGGTCAGGCTGGAAACGATACCGGGAATCGACAGCGGAATCGTCACCGTCAACAAGGTCCGAATCGGCCCTGCGCCCAGGCTGGTGGCGGCTTTTTCATAGTCGGGATTGATGTGCGACAGCGCAGTCGCCAGCATCATCACCATGATTGGCATGGTCACATGCACCAGCGCGACCACCACGCCGGTTTGGGTAAACATAAACTGGATCGGCTTGTTAATCAGACCCATCGCTAGCAGCAAGCTATTGAGGAAGCCGCTATTGCCCAGCACGATGATCCACGAATAAGTGCGTACCACTTCGCCAAGAAACAGCGGCGTAATGGCGATAATCAGAATGGTGGATTTGATCCAGGTGGTGCGCGTTCTCACCAGCGCATACGCCAGCGGATAACTCATCAGCAGGCCAAAAATCGCGGTTTTCGCGCTGAGCATCACGGTATTAATAAACGCATCGGCATAGATTTTTTTAAATAAGCCGTTGAAGTTCGCCAGCGTGAATCCCCCCACGTCGAGCGAGCCGGGAATATAAGCCCGCACGCTAAACTGCATCACGGCAAACATGGCTACCACCAGCCCAAGCGCCGTGAACGTAGCGGGGATAATGAACCATGGTAAGAATGTCGGTTTTCTCGTCATAGACGTTGCTGCCTGAATAAAATGGTGCGACGAACCGGGCGACCAAACGGCCGCCCCTATTTATTAATGCGACATGATGTTTTCAGAGAACCACTGACGCCACTCGGCGGTTTTTTCCGCGCGCAGTTGTGGATCGGTGTTGATGGTGGCATTCCACTGTTCTGGCGTAGTCAGCATGCCAGGCAGCTTCGCCAGTTCCGGATCGATATGCGCATTGGTCACCGTTGGGCTGCCGCGATAAATCTTCGCCACTTCCTGCTGGATTTCCGGTTTCAGCGCGATATTCATGAACTTGTAGGCCAGCTCCGCGTGTTTGGTGCCTTTATTGATACCAACGGTATCAACACCCAAAATCGCGCCCTCTTTTGGAATCGCCAGCTTGATGTTGACGCCTTCGGCAATCATGCTGTAGGCGTTCATCGACAGCATCACCTGCACCGGCGTTTCGCCCGTGGAGATCAGCTGCTGGCTGTTGGCATCATCGGTATAGAAGGATTTGATGTTCGGGATCAACGCTTTCAGCTTGGCCTGACCTTGTTCCCAATGCGCTGCATCAGTGCCAGAGAGTTTGGCGGAGACCGCGATGATATGGCTCGGATCCCAATCTGGCAGCGCAATCGAGCTTTTCAGCTCCGGACGCCACAGATCGTTCCAGCTGGTGAATTCTTCGCCCTTCGGTACTAAATCTGGACGATAGCCGATGGTGTAAACGTAGCCCCACACGCCAAGGTGATACGGGCTGACTTTGGCCTGCTGCACCAGATTCACCGCGTTAGGGATTTTGCTCATGTCGAGCTTTTCAAACAGGCCGCTATTGGCATACAGATAACCGACATGCGCGGTAGTAAAGGTGACGTCGGTTTCCGGCGAGCCGCCCGCCAGCTTGGCTTTGTTTAAGCGATCGATGGTGCCGCCGGTGACGAACTGCACTTCTACGCCGGTCTCTTTGGTGAACTCTTTGGCGATGGTTTGATCAATCAGATCTTTAAAGCTGCCGCCCCAGGTGCTGACAATCAGCTTATCTGCGGCCATCGCATTCCCTGCGCTCAATACACACGTGGTCAACAACGTTAAGGCACCAATCTTACGCAACATATTCTCGTCCCCAATGAATGAAATGGCTGTTGTAGCTGCTTTGCACCACCGTCTGGTCTATCGCGTCGCAATGCACTAAAACAGTGCGAAGGCGGCTCTCGGGTGTTGAAGCGATAATGCCGTTGCGGTGAGATTGGGTAAAACAGCATTTCCCTCGCTGTTGCATCAGAATTTCTGAGGCTAAAAAAGCGGCCTGCTTAGCAAGGATTTTCTTAAGCAGTGGTGAGGCAGAAGCGAATGGGCGCTGGCGCATGGACAGGTGATTATGATGTGAGTCGGAATTTGGCATGAGAAATGCTTGAGCTAAATCGACACTATTAGAATGACTGACGCGACATGAGCGTGTCAGCGATCTCAGGAGAACCTGCATGCTCAGTCGCATCACCCAGCGTCAGCTGGAATATTTTGTCGCTTCCGGTGAAGCGGGCAGCATTATTGGCGCCTCGGAGCGTATTCACGTCTCCTCTCCGTCGATTTCCGCCGCCATCACCCATATTGAGTCTGAGCTTGGCGTGCAGCTGTTTGTGCGACACCATGCCCAGGGCGTTTCACTCACCGCCATCGGCCACCAGGTATTAAAAGAGGCCAAACTGATCCTCGAACAGATGTCGAACCTTTACACCATTGCATCGGAATCGATGAACAACGTACGCGGCCCGCTGCGCGTCGGTTGCCTCGATACGCTGGCGCCGATGTTGACGCCGGAATTGGTGTTTGGCTTTGGCCGCGCCTTTCCCGGCGTGCGCATCTCGCTGGTGGAAGGCAATCATGAGTTGCTGTTAAAACAGCTGCGCTCAGCCGATATCGATATCGCCCTCACCTATGATTTGGTGCCCGCCAGCGATGTGACTTTCCAGTCGCTGGCGCAACTGCCGCCCTATGTAATGGTGGGTGAGCATCATCCGTTCGCCACACAATCCGCGGTTTCGATGCAGGATCTGGCTGAAGTGCCGATGGTGCTGCTGGATATGCCGTGGAGTCGCGAATATTTTCTTGGCTTGTTCAGCGAAGCCGGTGTGACGCCGAATGTGGTGATGCGATCCAGCAGTATGGAAACGGTACGTGCGATGGTGGCGAACGGTGTCGGCTTTGGTATCGCTAACGTCCGACCCAAAGCGCACTTGTCGCAGGATGGTAAACGCTTGATTCGCGTGCGTTTGGCGGGCGTTAACAAGGCGATGCAGTTGGGTTATGCCACCATGGCGCATGTGCAGCAATCCATGGTGGTGAGCGCGTTTGCCGAGCGTTGCCGCATGTTTATTTCCGACCAATATATTCCCGGCATGGCGGCACCGAGTTATTTCGATCCGCAAGTGGTGCGGGTGGCGTGATGCGGGCGGTCGCCATAATGGCACCGCTAGTTAATAACCCTGCTGCGGGAATACCTGATTTAAAACAGGTTCGCCGCGCGCGGCGCGTTGGATATTATCGGCGACCTGCGGTGCGGCGCTGGCGGGAATGGCGACCGAAGCCAGATGCGGTGTAATCAATACATTATCCATCGACCACAATGCATCTTCCGGCGGCAACGGTTCGCGATCGAATACATCCAGGGTGGCTTGACCAATATCCCCACGCTGCAATGCCTGCGTTAACGCCACCTGATCGACAATCGCCCCGCGCGATACATTAATAAACGCGCTGCCGTGCGGTAAGCGAGCCAGTCGTTCAGCACTCAGCAATCCCTGGGTTTGCGGCGTGAGTGGCAGCATCACCACCAAAATGTCGCTGTTGGCGAGAAAATCATCCAGCGCGTCTATTCCGCTGCTACAGGTAATGCCTTCGATGGTTTTCTGCGATCGCGACCAGCCACGCACATCCAAGCCCTGACGCGCCAACTCCTGCGCGGCGTGCGCGCCCAGTTCACCCAATCCCAGCACGCCAACGCGCACGGTTTCCGGCGAACGTGGATGCAGGTAATGCCAGCGCCGTTCACGTTGTGCCCGCTCAAACGCCGGAATGTCGCGCACATAACGCAGCACGGCAAACAGCACGAAGCCGGCCATCATGCGCGCCATATGCGGGTCAGACAAACGAACAATCGGGATATCCGGCAAATCATCGCGTCCGACCAGCGAATCAACGCCCGCCCCCAGATTCACCAATAGTTTCAGGTTACGGTACGCAGCGAAAAAGCCGTGCGGCGGTTTCCACACCAACGCGAAATGCACTTGGTCGACGTTTTGCACCTCTTCCGCGCGACAGATGGTCACGCCTGGCAGATGCGGCGCGAGCAACGCTGACCACTGTTCAAAGCTGTCGAACTCGCTGTAAAACACCAGGATACTCATGCCGCATTCGCCTTGATCAACTCGACCACTGCATCAATCGCCAGTTCGTAACCGATCACGCCCAAGCCGGCGATCACGCCGGTGGCGGCTTTCGATACCATTGAATGATGGCGGAACGGCTCGCGCTTCCAGATGTTGCTCATGTGCGCTTCGATGATTGGGCCATCAAACATCAGCAACGCATCGAGAATCGGCACCGAACTGTAGGTTAAACCGGCGGCGTTGATGATCAATCCAGCGGCCTGCTGACGCGCTTCCTGAATCCAATCAACCAACACGCCTTCGTGATTGCTCTGGCGAAATTGCAGCGTGATGTTGTGCGAGTCCGCTCGGCGCTGGCAGCGTTCACCGATGCTGGCAAAGCTTTCTGTGCCGTAGGTGCCGCTTTTGTCCATGCCGTACAGGTTGGCGTTTGGGCCGTTAAGGAAATAGATTTGCTGATTCATGTGAGTTCCTGAGTCGCTATGCGGTGGTCACCATAAATGGCGACCCTACAAATGTTCTGTGCGATTTTCTGGTCACCATAAATGGCGACCCTACGGTTAAAGTGCCTGTTATTCGTAGGGTCGCCATTTATGGTGACCGAATTACGATTAACGGCAATCAATGCGGGCGCGTGCTGGCCATCGCTGGATAGGCATCGAACATGGCAAACCAGGCGGCGGTTTGCGGATGATCTGCACGCCAGTTAAGGACTTCGAAGCGGAAATCGAGATAACCCAGCGCGCACCCAATGGCGATCAAACCCAGGTCATTCGGCTGCGTGCTAAAACTGGCGACCTGACGTTCAATTTCCCGCAACGCGGCGCTGACTTTCTTCAGTTGTCCATCGGCCCAACCTTGCCACTGTTTTTCCGCTGGACGCGCACTGAATTCATAACGCGCCAGCAAAGCGGCATCGATCAAACCATCGCCCAGCGCCTGGCGCGACAAACTCAACCAGCGCGCGTCGCCGTGCGGCGGGATTAAATCACCTTGCGCGCGGGCATTGAGATATTCGCAAATCACGCGGCTGTCGTAGAGACATAAACCATCTCCCGTGCGCAGCGCCGGCACTTTAGCTAACGGATTAAAGGTAGCAATGCGCTCATCACGTTCAATCGGATGCGCCGCCGAATCTAACAGCGCGATCTCATTCGTCAGCCCAAGACAATGTGCGGTGACCATCACTTTGCGCACATAGGCGGACGTAGTGGCGTAAAACAGTTGCATCATGCCAGCGCTCCCGGCTTATCCACGCTGAGCAGCACTTTGCCAATGTTTGCATTGGCTTCGAGGATGCGATGCGCATCAGCCGCCTGCGACAACGGCAAAACTTGATGCAGCGTGGGGACGATTTTGCCTGCAGCGATGAGCGGCAGCAGATGCTTGCGGATGCACTCGGCCAGGCGCGTCTTTTCAGCAGCGCTTTTGGGACGCAGCGTCGAAGAGGTCAAACTCAATCCTTTACGCATCACCAATTGCAGATCGAGTTCGATCTTCGCGCCCTGCATAAATGACAAACTCACATGACGTCCGCCCTGCGCTAACACGCTAAGATTACGCGCCACGTAATCTCCGCCGACGTTATCCAGCACTACATCCACGCCCCGACCTGCGGTTTCCGCTGCAATCACCGCGACAAAATCCTCTTTATAGCGATCAATGGCGCGCCAGACGCCAAGCCGTTGCAGTGCCGCAATTTTGTCGATACCGCCCGCAGTGGCAATCACCCGTGCGCCACAGGCTTGCGCGCATTGGATGGCAAAAGTGCCGACGCCGCTGGCGGCACCGTGAATCAGCACCGTTTCGCCGGGTGCTAAGCGCCCCAGCTCAAACAAGTTGTGCCATACGGTAAACGCCGCTTCGGGCACGCCTGCGGCATGCGCCAACGGCAGATTACCGGGCACCGGCAAACACAACTCAGCGCGCGCCACGCAATATTCGCCATAGCCACCACCGTTGAGCAGCGCCATCACCGCGTCGCCGATGGCGAAGCCAATTACGTCTGCACCTAACGCCACCACTTTTCCTGCTACTTCCAGACCTAACACATCTGAACAACCCGGCGGAATGGGCATGCCGTTGCGCTGCATAATATCCGGACGATTAACACCCGCGCTGGCGACGCGAATCAGCACTTCACCCACCGCAGGTTGTGGCACAGCACGTTCCACAACCGTTAAAACCTCTGCGCCGCCCGGTTGGCTGGCTATTACCGCTTTCATCATTTCAGGCAACATCAGATCTTATCCCTGCTTAGCGGTGGTAAAGGCGCACACGCCTTCATCATCAAAGGTGATTCCCACCACGCTGCCAACCGGCCAACGCGTCAGGGAATCGAGCCCAGACTGACGCGCAAACAGCGATGCGCTGCCGAGCGCCGGAACATCAAGATGCACATCCACGTGATCACCCTGAAAAACATGGGTGATCACCGTGGCGCTCAGGAAGGAGTGCGAAGACAGCGGCCCCAACTGAATGTTTTCCGGGCGAACATACACATCCAGACGCTCACCAACGCTCGCCTGCACACGTTCTGCTGGCAGACGCAGCGTGTTGCCACCCAGCTCAAGCACCGCCGCGTGATCGCGCCCGGCATAGCGTCCCGGAAGAATATTGACGTCTCCGACAAAGCCCGCAACAAAAGGATCGCGCGGCTGGCGATAGATCTCATCCGGCGTACCGATTTGGCGCACGTGTCCCGCCGACATCACCACCACGCGATCGCTCATGCTCAGCGCTTCACCTTGATCGTGGGTGACAAACACCGTGGTGACGCCCAATTTGCGCTGGATCGCTTTCAGTTCGACCTGCATTGATAAACGCAGATTTTTATCCAGCGCCGAAAACGGCTCATCCAGCAGCAACACTTTGGGCCGGATCACCAGCGCACGCGCTAGCGCCACACGCTGCTGTTGTCCACCGGAGAGTTCACGTGGTTTGCGATGGCCGTAACCCGCCAATTTGACCAAGGCTAATGCTTGCTCAACGCGCTCGGCGATTTCGGCCTTTGACACGCCGCGCATACGCAGGCCGTAACCGACGTTTTTCTCTACCGTCATGTGCGGGAACAGCGCGTAGTTTTGGAATACGATGCCGATTTCACGCTGGTAAGGTGGAATCTCGGTCACCAGATCGCCATCGATAAAAATCTCGCCGCCATCAGCCTCGGCAAAACCGGCCATCAGGTTTAGCAGCGTGGTTTTGCCGCAGCCCGACGGGCCGAGTAGCGTAATAAATTCCCCTTCTTCAATGGTCAGGGAAATTTTGTGCAGCGCGATAGCGTCGCCAAATTTTTTCAGCACGCCATCTAACTGCACGGCGACGTTACTGGCTTTCACTGCCTGATGCGGCATGTCGGGCTGCGGGAATCGGGTAACTTCTGCACTGACCATGAACTCTCCAAAACTGTTTTGCGTGACAATGTCACAGAAATTATTGACTCATCCATGCGGCTAAGCGCTGCAACATGGCGTCACAGGCTTCCAACTGCGCGATGCTGATGAATTCGTCCGGTTTATGTCCTTGCGCCATGCTGCCTGGCCCACAAATTACGCTGGAAATACCGGCTTGATTGAATAGCCCGCCTTCGGTGCCAAATGCCACGGTGCTGAAGTCGCTGGATTGGGTTAAATAGGCGATCAGTCGCGCGGCCTCACTTTGGGCATCGGTCAATAATCCTGGATAGCCGCTAATCGGATAAAAACGGATCGCGCTGTCCGCTGCGATGGCCTGCATGCGCGGCAACAGTTCTGCTTGGGCGAACGCATCCAGCTCAGCGGCGATGGCGTGCGCATCATCCTGCGGCAAGGTACGCACTTCAAAATCAAAGGCGCATTCGGCGGGCACAATGTTCAATGCGCGGCCGCCGCTGATGATGCCGGTTTGTACGGTGGTAAACGGCGGATCAAAACGAGCATCCTGATGTTGTGCCATCCGCTCGCCAATCGCCGTTAACTGCTGAATCAATCTCGCGGCATATTCGATGGCATTAACGCCCTGCGGCGCATAGGCCGAATGGCAAGCCGCACCCTTCACTTCACAGCGCATGCCCAATTTGCCCTTATGACCCAGCACCGGTTGCAATTCGGTAGGTTCACCAATCAGGCAGATAGCCGGTTTTTCCGGGCGCTGCGACAGCGCATCCAGCAAGGTGCGCACGCCAAGGCAGCCGACTTCTTCGTCGTAGGAGATCGCCAGATGCAGCGGCTGTGTCAGCGGTTGCGCCAGAAAATGGGGCACTGCCGCCAGCATGCAGGCGATGTAGCCTTTCATATCGGCGGTGCCGCGCCCGTATAACTTGCCGTCACGTTCGGTGAGAGCAAACGGTGGCACGCTCCAGTTTTGCCCATCCACCGGCACTACATCGCTATGGCCGGAGAGCATCACACCGCCATCGCCAGCGGGCCCAAGACGGGCATACAAATTGGCTTTACTGCGTTCCGCGTTGTGGATTAGCTCACAGCTCACACCTAAATCACTCAGGTAGCGCCAGACGAAATCGATCATTGCCAGGTTGGATTCACGGCTGGTGGTGTCAAACGCCACTAGCTTTTCAAGCAGTTGTCGGCTGGTAAACATGGAAACTCCTACTCGTCGCCCGGCACGCCGTAACGAGGTGCCTGCGTTGGATCGATGGCGCGCGTCACGTAATCGTTCATTTGTGGCTGATAGGCCAGCCACAGCTGCTCGAGTTCGCCAATCGGATCGCCGTCCGTCCAGTCAACGCGCAGATCGACAATCGGCCACACCTGATCATCTACGATCGACAATGCCGAGGAGTGCACCGGCCCCGCTTCGCCGCCAGCTTGCATGCCCGCTTGCATCGCCGCGATTAAGCGCTCGGCTAAATGCCCGGAATGCTGCTCGAAGGCGCTTACCATCGCCGGAATCACCTCAGGGCTAGCCAGCAGATTGCCCGCCGCAACACAATGATGACCGGTATGCGCGTTATTGATTCCCAAGGTTTTATCACCGCTAAAGCAGGCCGTTTGGCCATTCGCAGCTAACACCGTAACCTGGCGAAAATGGTGATAATCATCACTGGCTAAACCGGCTTTGAGCGCGGCTTCTGCGCTATCGCCTTGTTGCAGGCGATCAAGAATGCGCGGACCTAACGCCGGTAAGGTGATGTTTTGGGTTGATACCGCGCCTACCGCTGAGCGTAGCCATGGGCAACGTGCGCCCACCGCAATGCTGGATGAGCTAATGGCAATGCCGATTTGTCCGGTTTGATCGCAGCGTCCCACAATGGATAACGTCATCGTCTCCTGCCTCTTATTCCGCTTGCCAGTCGTCTGGAATAACCGCGATCACATCGATTTCCATCAACCATTGCGGCTGACCTAAACCGGAAATCACCAAACCGGTGGAGATGGGAAACACGCCTTTCAGCCATTTGCCGACCACCTGATACACCGGCTCGCGATAACGTGGGTCAATGATGTAAGTGGTGGTTTTGACGATGTGCGACAAGTCGCTGCCCGCTTCTTCAAGGAGCTGTTTTACGTTCTTCATCGCCTGCTCGGCTTGCGCGGCGGGATCGCCTAAACCCACCAGATTGCCCGCAAAGTCGGTGCCAATCTGCCCACGGACATACACGGTGTTGCCCGCACGCACCGCCTGACAGAGATCGTTATCCAGCGCCTGATTGGGATAGGTTTCTTTGGTGTTGAATTTACGGATGCGAGTATGTGTGGTCATGCTTGCCTGCTATGCGAAAAGGATTTGCGCAAGGTATACCTTCCCACGCGTGGCAGCGAAAACAGCATTAACCGAGGTGTTGCTTTAAAAAATCCGAAGGAGCTCACGGTGATGATTTTTTAGCATTAAATTGTGACCATCATCACCCGTCGCCTAACCGGCGTTTACCGGACGCGCGTTCTGAGGTATACCACCCTCCTTCTTCACCTAACTCTCAGATAAGGATAAAAAATGTTTACAAAGCAGTATGAGGTTGATGAAAAACATATCGATTTTCAGGGCGTGGTCGATGGCCTCTATTATCCGTTTTATATGGAGTGGACGCGCCATGCTTACATGCGTGAAGCCTTGGGTATCGATATGGAAGAAGAGTTTAAGCAGGGCAAAATTTACATGGTGCTGGAGTACTCCCTGCGCTTTCGTAAGAGCCTGGTGAAAGGTGACAAGGTTGAAGTGACCTGTGTGCTGGCGAAGAATGAGAAACGCAATCGCGTCAATTTTGTGCAACAGATTCTGGTCAATGGCGTGGTGTATGCCGATGCGACTTTTGTTGCCACCTGCCTGCAGAATGGACGCCCTTCCATGCCTGATGCGGTGATGAATGCGTTAGCGGGTGCGTGATGCGGTTTTGGTAAGGGTCGCCATGAATGGCGACCCTACGTACATTTAGGCATAGAGCTCGGCTTTACCCACTGAAGAGAACAACCGCATCTTGTGCGCGACCACCTCTTTAGCGGCGGCAATCGGTTTCAGGAACAATTCACTCGGCTCATGCCCACCGCGTTTAATCTCATCTTCCAGCATGACAAAAAAGGCTTTCTTCATATCGCTGGATATATTGATTTTACTGACACCATGTTGAATGGCTTCGGCAACTTCGCTGTCTTTATTACCGGAACCGCCATGCAGTACCAGCGGAATATCCACGCGTGCGGCAATTTCTTTCAAACGAGGAATATCCAGCTTCGGTTGTTTGCCAGCTGGATAAAGCCCGTGCGATGTGCCAATAGCAACGGCTAAGGTATCGACGCCGGTCTCTTTGACAAATCGTTCCGCCTGATCGGGATCGGTAAAGAGGATTTCGCTGTGCCCGCCTTCCGCACTGCCTTCAGCAACGCCAATGGTGCCCAATTCCGCTTCCACTGACACATCTGCAGCGTGGGCGATTTCTGTCATTTTACGCGTCAGCGCAATATTCTCTTCAAACGGCAGTAATGACGCATCAATCATCACTGAGGTGTAGCCGGTTTGAATGGCTTTAATATTGTGCTCCAGCGATTGACCGTGATCCTGATGAATCACCACCGGCACGCTGGCTTTAGCGCCTAACTCACGCAGATAAACAATAAAAGCATCACCAACGAAATCATGTTCTACCGGGTGTACTTCCAGAATAACCGGTGATTTAAGTTCTTCCGCCACTTCAATTACCAGACGAGCAAACTCAGCGGAGGCGATATTAAAAGCACCGACACCAAACTTATTATTCTTAGCCACGCTCAAAAGATTCTTCATGTTGATTAACATCATTCACTCCTTCGGTAAGGGTTTCATTTACGTCTTTCTTAATAAATCGCAGGATCACCGCAGTGAATAGCGCACCCGCTGAGATGGCAAACATATAGGCCAATACATGCGTAATCACATTGGGTATAAACAGGACGAACACGCCGCCGTGCGGTGCGCGTGAAGCGCAACCTAACGCCATGGAGAGCGCACCCGCCAAACCTGAACCGGCACAAATCGCGGGAATCACGCGCAGCGGATCCGCAACCGCATAGGGAATCGCGCCTTCAGTGATAAATGACAGCCCTAAGACATAGGTGACTTTGCCGGTTTCACGCTCTTGTGCCGTGAATTTGCGACCAAACAGCGTGGTAGCCAGCGCAATACCTAATGGCGGAACCATGCCTGCCGCCATACAAGCGGCGATAGGTTCATAAATGCCGGTGGACATTAATCCGATGGCAAACATGCACACGGTTTTATTTAACGGGCCGCCCATATCAAATGCGACCATTACGCCAATCATCAACCCCATAATGGCGGCATTCATATTGCCCATGCTTTGCAGGAAAGAGGTCAGCGCTTCAAGCAACATTCTGATTGGCTGACCGATAACTAAAATCATTAATGCGCCGGTTAATAACACCGTCAGCAGTGGCACAATCAGAATCGGTTTTAAACCCGCAATCGCCTTGGGCAGATGGATATATTTCACCACCAGTAATGTGATATATCCGGCGAGGAAGCCAGCAAATAACGCCCCAAGAAAACCCGCACCGGTGTGCACCGCGAGCATGCCGCCGACCGCGCCAGACACAATACCCAGGTTGCCGCTGATTGATTTACTGATGCCGAGCGACAGAATCGGTAACATCAGCGCAAAGGCCGCACCGCCACCGATATCAGACAGCATTTTCGCAATCGGACTAAAATTCGCATCGCCCGGCGTTGCTGCAGTAATACCAAAGGAAAAGCTGAGGGCAATTAATATGCCTCCGGCTATCACAAATGGAATCATCAGATTCACGCCGGTAATGAGATGAATATAGAGCTGCGACAAGGTGGATTTTCCGCTCTGCGTCTCGCTATCATCGCTGTTTAGCACTTCGCTATTGCTGTTCATCTCCGGCTTTAGCGCGCCACTCATGATATTGCTTAATAATCCGCTGGCATCTTTCGCAGCGCGCGCCACCGGCACTTTAAAGATGCGCTTTCCTTTAAATCGGCGTAGGTCGATGACTTTATCGGCAGCGATCAATACCGCATCCGCCTGGCTAATATCATCCTGAGTGAAGTGATATTCACTCTCCACCGCGCCGTGGGTTTCAACTACAATGTCGATGCCCATCTTCGCTGCACTTTTTTTCAGATTGGCTTCTGCAATGTAAGTGTGGGCGACGCCTGTCGGACAGGCGGTAATAGCGATCAGTTTCATTATAAACTCCAGGTAAAAAGTTTATACTCCGGTATTATTGACGATTAACCGATACAACTCTTCGTTAGTTTTCGCATTAATTAATCGCTCAACAATTTCATCATCACCCAATGCTACAGACACACGGGCTAATACTCTAATATGACCAATGCCGCTATCGGCATTGCGTACCGCAAATAAAATCACCAACTTTACCGCTACGTCCTCTTCGGTTTCCCAGTCAACCGGCGTGCGTAAATTAGCTACCGCCATACGGGTTTCATTCACTGCCACCGATTTACCATGTGGTATCGCCACCTGATTATCAAAACCGGTTGGCCCCAGCGCTTCTCGCGCAATCACATCCTCAATAAATAAGGCTTTATCGTTAATAATATTCTCGGCATAGAGTAGAGAAGATAATGCCTCTATCACCTCAAATTTATTACTCGCCACTAAATCAGTAACCACGCATGAGCGGGTTAAAATATCTGACACTATGACTTTATCCAGCATGATGTTTCTCCTTCATATTTTCATCAGAAAAAAGTCTTTCTGAAACTCTCGCAATATCTTTCTTAGAGAAAATTGCTGAGACATAGGCAACCGGTAACTCAACATCCTCTAACTTGATGGTTGAGATAATTAAATCGCACGCTTTCATTTCCAGTGTGTTTGAGAGCTGACTGCCGGGAACGATGGCAATAATTTCCCATTCTGGAAACGCACGATTGATACGACTGGATAGCAGCTGCGATGTTCCTACGCCACTGGAACAAACGATAATGATCTTCTTAGCGGCACGGAATTTATCCAGCGCAGTTTGTAGATAAATCGTCAGATAAGCCACTTCATCATCAGAGATATCCGCATAGCCATATTTTTGATTAATACGGTCAGCCGCCTTTTTCACTGCATTAAAGGCGCTACTCAGCTCACTTTTAATTTCATCCAGCAATGGATTGTGAATAGCGATGCCATAGGCAAGTCGGTTGAGCATTGGCTTAATATGCTGAGCTAAATCGTGACGCAGTTTCTTATCCAGGCTAAGGTCGAGGCCTAAATCTTCTGATGATTCACGAATCAGCCCATCGGCGTAGCGATCGGCTTCGCTGTTGAGTGGTAACGGAATGCTATCGCCAGGCGTCAGCGTATGGCGGCCCGATGAAATCAGATATTGATAGATATAACTCACTTCAATCGCCGGTAAGGTTATTCGGTACTCATCCTGCAACCAGCTGACGGCTTTCTCGGCAATCGTCCACTCTTTGCCCTCATGTCGCGTATAGGTTTGTACGTCCGATTGCGCCGTGAGACCCGCCGCGCGTCGAATCGTCACCAGCAGATGTGAAAAGAGATTGGTGTAATAAGGCTCACTGATTGCACAGGTTAATTCATCTTCAATTAATCCAATGAGCGAGATGCAATTATCCACGTTCACCTTGCCAAATTGATCGACTAATTTGGTTCTGGAGAAACGGTCAATTCGGCTATCCGCCGTTTGATACTGACTCAATACGCTTACGGTGATGATATCTTTTAATGCCATACGTATATCCAGATCGTTACCGTGGATATACGTGCCTGTTTGGTCGCGAATCAACGTCAAACCGAATGTAGCCAGCCAGGTCTCGACCTTTTTTAAATCTTCCACAATTGAAGATCGGCTGACAAAAAATTTCTCAGACAGCGCGCTGAGCGATAATGGCGCGGGTGATTGCGTCAATAAATCAGTGGTAATACCCACTAAACGTTTAGTACTCAATATTTCATGGTGCGGTTCAGAGACAGCAGGTGTGCCGCGTAAGAAAACCGATCCGCCATCAAAGCGCAAACCCAATCCCGGCTTACTGATGATGCGACGTTGATTGTCAGAAAAAAATTCATTGATAACTTCAATATCTCTTCGCAGCGTACTGACAGAAATGTCGAGAGATTCGGCAACCCGATTCGCCGGAACCCAATCATTCTCTGCGATCAGAAAATCAATAATTCCGTTTTGTCGTTGGTTCAGTGCTGTCATTCTTGACGCCCTTGGTTGTTTTTCACCGTTACCCACTATGGATACGTTTATACGAGAGATAAGCAACGAGGAAAATACTAAATGATGGGCAGAAGATGGACATATCGTTGAACACTTAAATTCAACTAATATAGAAACATGGATTTAAACTCTACGGGAGGTTAATTCGTTATTATTATAGGTAGAGTTATTTTGACGCAACTATCAATTTTCAACATGAGCGCGATTAAAAGAGCCAGAGAATGTGAAAAGTGTGATGGGCATCATCATGCTAATCGCCAATGGCGACTATTTTCGGATGCCAATTGATTCTGGGTTTAATGAGTTTAATGCTTTGCAAAAGAAATAATAGACAACGCCTTGCAAGCTACCTTGCAAGGCGTTGTCTGAAGATAAAATCACTGCATCATAGTTGGCAAAAACAGCGTGAGCTTGCGTTGTTCTGCCTGCGATGCAAATGCTTGTATCGCTTCACGGAGATCGGGTGCCAGCGTAATGCCATCAGCCACCTCAATATAGACGGTACTTTCATTGGGGATACTGTCTAATAAGCGGCAGAGTTCGGGTTTGCTGATGAAGGTAATGTTCTGGTGAATACGCAGCAAATGAATGCTGCCGTGCTGTGTGAGCGTTAAAGTATTTTTCTCGGCTTTCATGACGCTAATTAATAGCTGGCACAATACGCCAAGACCAATACCTTGCAGCAGGCCTATTCCGACAATTCCAGTCACCGTAACCATAAAGGGAATGAATAGCGTCTTACCTTGCCGCCATTCTCTGATGAACAATGACGGAGAGGCGAGTTTAAAACCGGTGAAAATTAGAATGGCGGAAAGGCTGGCAAAGGGGATCGTATTCAATATCGGGCCCAGTAACAGCGCGCTCAATGCCAGGAGCAGACCGTGAAAGATCGCCGAAAAACGCGTGCGAGCGCCGGCATACACATTCGCAGAACTACGCACAATAACCGCCGTTAGCGGCAGACCTCCCAATAAGCCGCTCACCATATTACCTGCGCCCTGCGCAACCAGTTCACGATCGGAGTGCGGTGCGCGCTTGAGGGGATCTATACGTGACGTCGCCTCGAGGCTGAGTAAGGTTTCCAGGCTTGCCAGCAGAGCAAGACTGAAAGCAATCTGATAGAGCGAAGGCTGTGATAATGCCGACCAATCGGGCGCTGAGAGTGGCCATGCTTCATCCCATGACCAGTCAGGCAGCTGCACCCGCTGCGATAATGGTAACTGCCAACCTTCTGAAGTGGATAATAAAAATTGCGCCGCTATTCCCCACAATACAACGACCAGTGGTGCTGGCAGCGCAGACCATCGGCTTTGCTTAAATCGTGGCATCTCCATCAGGACAAGCAACACCAAACTCACCGCCATAATCAGCACCGATCCGCCGGTGATGTCATGGAAAAAGTGCAGCGAAATCTCACTGCCTGCTGGTCTGTCTGGTACATAACCAAACGCGACAGGTATCTGCTGAACGATTAGTAAAATGCCAATGCCCGCCAGCAAACCACGAATCACGGTTCCGGGGATTAAGCCAGCCAACCGGCCTAAACGAAATAGCCCCGCCGCAATCTGCAGTGATCCCGCCAGAATCAGCGCAACTAACATGGCTGATATGCTGCCGAGTGTTGCAATGCTCGTCACCACTAGCGCTATCATTCCTGCTGCTGGCCCACTGACGGAGAGCGGAGAAGGACTGATGGCTGTAATCAATAAACCGCCAATAATTCCACTGAGCAGCCCTGCCAAAGGTGGCATGCCACTTGCCTGAGCCACACCCAAACATAATGGTAACGCAACCAAAAACACCACCACGCCAGCAAATACATCCTGTTTCACCGTCGCTAAATGAGAAAAAAGAGGTGTCTTCATAGCGTGACCTCACCGTTCTCGTCCGACAAAACGTCCAGAATCCCTGTTTTTAAATCATAAATGCAGCCAAAAATCTCCAGCGGGCGCTGCCGTTTTGCCGATTGAAACAGCGAAGTTTGCTGCAAATGGACAATCTGCTGACGCACGTTAGCTTCTACAAAGAATCGTTTGAGGTGATCTTTGGATAACTGCCTCCACTCCGGATGCTGCTTGATCTGCTGGCGCAAGGCCTGGCTGAGAGGAAACATTTGTCGGGTGAGTGGCGTATCCTTTTTTTCTTCGCCCGGTACCACTGCCATCAATCCGGCAAAATCAACACCGCCGCAGTGGGTATGGCCGCAAATGATCACGGTATCGACGCGTAACGTATTCAGAGCATATTCAATGCCGCTCATAATGCTGTCGTCCTCTGCCAGCACCTGATTCGCGACATTACGCATGACAAATAATTCACCCGGCGATGCCTGAACCAAAGTATCTACCGGCACCCGGCTATCAGCACAGCCAATCCACAGGCAACGTGGCGCTTGCCCCGCCTCATGACGGGAAAAGTATTCGGCGTCGTGACGACTGACGCGCGCCGCGTGGATGCGGTTACGCGCCAGCAGGAGTTCTAATGTGGCGTTAGGCATTAGCTATTCTCCTTTAGGATCATTTGTGGCGGCGTTTTCTCAGTGCGTAATAATCTGAGCGCATTAAACGTTACCACCACCGTGGCACCCGAATCGGCCAGAATAGCCACCCAAAGACCGGTCACACCGAGCATGCTGGTCAGAAGAAAAATGATTTTTAAGCCAATGGAGAGCGTCACATTCTGACCAATGATGGTTCGGGTGCGACGGGCTAAATGCAGAAGCTCAGGTAATCCAGCAAGGCGATCATGCGTTAGCGCGACGTCAGCGGTTTCAAGCGCTACGTCGGTTCCGCCACTCATCGCAATGCCAATATCTGCCGCCCGCAATGCAGGCGCATCGTTGATACCGTCACCAACCATGGCCGTTGGCGCTACGATTTGTTGCAGATAGACCGCTTCCACTTTGTGCCTGGGTAATAAACCAGCCTGATATTTCATCCCAAGTTGTCCGGCGATAGCCGCAGCCGCTCGTGGGTTATCACCTGTCAGCATCATGCTCTCAACATTCATAGCGGTTAAAGCCTGAATGGTTTTTTTGGCATCGACACGCAACGTATCCTGCAGTGCAATAATGCCCAGCGGCACATTCTCTAATGCGACCACCACCACCGTTAATCCGGCGTCCTGCAAACGTTCAATTTCACCCTGCAAGATGCTATCAGGTGCGAATGGCGGCGCAAACGTAGGTGCCATGACGTTGACGTCCCGACCACCAATATCGCCTTTTACCCCCTGACCCGATAACGCCTGGCGATTGCCAGCAATCGGATAATCATTAAAGCGCTTTCTGGCTTGACGGATAATGGCTTGCGCCAGCGGATGGGATGATCCTTCCTCTACACCCGCGGCGAGGCTTAACACCCGATCTTCATCGTCGGGTTTATCGGTGATAATGCAAACCACTGTTGGACGCCCTTCTGTCAACGTGCCTGTTTTGTCCATGGCGATAACTTTTATCTCGGCCAACTTCTCTAATGCGGCTCCCCCTTTAATCAGAATCCCGCGACGGGCTGCCGCAGCCAAACCGGAGGTAATTGCGGCAGGCACTGAGATCACCAGCGCACAGGGACAGCCGATTAACATCACCGCCAATCCCCGGTAGAGCCACATATCCCAGGGTTGGTCGTAGAAAAAGGGAGGAATAATCATCACCATCATGGAAAGCAGAGCAATGATCGGCGTGTAGGTGCGGCTGAACACATCAATGAATCGTTCTGTCGGTGATTTATGCGCATCGGCTTCATCAATCAATTTCAGAATGCGATCAATGGCGTTACAGCCTTGTTCAGAGGTGACGATGAACCGACAAACACGATCAACGATCACGCTACCGGCATAAATCTGTTGTCCTTTTGCGTATTCCACCGGAAGAGATTCTCCCGTCAATGCACTCTCATCGAATGCGGCCATGCTGTCCTGCAAAATGGCATCAGCCGGTAACCTACCGCCGGGCGCAATTTCAATTTCATCACCTGGCTTCAATTGACTAACGGGTACCGCCCTCAAGATTCCATCATCCAAAAGCATGACGGTTTCCGGCATTATGGCCATCAGAGAAGAAACCCCCGCTCGCGCTCGCTGCGTAGCGTAATGCTCAAGACTTTCACCGATATGAAACAGCCAAAGCACCACTGCCGCTTCGTATACGGCATTGATCATCAATGCCCCCAGCGATGCGAAACTCATTAAGGTTTCCATGCTGAAAATATTGCCTTCAAGAGATTTCCTCCATGCTTTGCGGGCAACTGGCCACAACGCAAAGAGTACGAAAAATATAAAGAGCAGTTGTGAAAATCTGATTGAGAGAATCTGCATCGACCAGGCAGTCAGCAGCAGAATTGAAAAGCCAGCAATAGGTTTAAATAAATCATTTAAACCAGATCTAAATATCATGTTCTTTTTCACCTTCAGCTCCAAATTAGCGACACATGTCGAGGGAGAAGATAAACAACAGATCATTCCAATCGCTCAACGTGAATTACAAATAATTACATGAAGGTTTTATTACAACAAACATAACGACATGAATTAAATAAACAAAGACCCACTCACTAAACGAAATATAAATTGTTTTGCGCGATAAAATAAATGCAATTACTAAATTCATGTAAATAATGACGTTTACATGTTGCCCGACTGGGTATATTTAATGCAAAACTAAAAGCGGAAGCCTGAATACCAGGCGTAAATGGAGAGTGTAATATGAAAAAAATGATGCTTGCTGTCGCGATGTTTGCTACCACATTGATTTTACCTGTAATTTCTCAAGCGCAGGATGATTTTCCGGTTGAAATTTCTTACAAGGAAACAAAGGGGGGAAACTGGGAGCATATTGGTGACATCTCCTTTACCAACCAAAGAAGAACTTCTGAAGAAGTGCTTGAGTCAATCAGAATTGAAGCGCAAAAACGTGGCGCCGTTGGGTATTATGTAACTCGCCTTCAAATGATGAATAATGGTTTCTGGAGTGCGAATGCAGCCATTTATTCGCCGAGAAATAATATGGCGAAAAATAATTAGGGATGATGTGTAATGGGATTATTCAAATCACTCTTTGCGGGCATTGCAAGTGGGCACCATGGCGGACATGGACATCATCATCACAAGGGTAGTGATTCCAGCAGATATTCACCCTCTGCTAATGAATCCCTGACGATACCTTGCCCATATTGCCAATACCAATGCAATAAAGACGATCGCTTTTGCGGAAAGTGTGGTGGAGAAACCAATGCCATCTGCCCCAACTGCAACAATGTGATTTCACCGGTGGCGACATTCTGCAATAGGTGCGGATTGCAGAAGCGCAAAGGTTAACTGATATTCATTGAGCTATAAGATAAAAAGACTAGCGAGCAAGAGTCTGGTCTTTTTATTTATTAAGGGTGAGATAAGCGTAATGGGCAGGATGAGCCATCCTGCCCTTACTATCAAATAAACGACCAAATCAGCCAGGTCAGCGCAAAACCACTTAATCCCATGATCGTGGTTAGTACCGTCCAGGTTTTCAAGCCATCTGCAACCGACAAGCCGAGATAGCGCGTGACCACCCAGAAGCCGGAATCATTGACATGCGACAAGCCCAGCGCACCGAAGCATGCTGCCAGCGCGACCAATACCAGCTGCATGTCACCCAGCCCGGCGGCAGCGGTGCTTAACAAGCCGCAGGTGGTGACGATGGCAACGGTGGCGGAGCCCTGTGAGGCGCGCAGCGCTAATGAAAGGATAAATGCGGCTGGAATGAGCGGCAGATTAATGGTTTGCAGCGAACCCGCCAGCGCTTTACCGACGCCAGATTCAACCAGCACGCGGCCAAATGCACCGCCCGCGCCGGATACCAAAATTACGCCTGCCGCAGTTGAAATGGCGTTATTCGATAGGCTTTCCAGTTTGTCTTTCGTCCAGCCACGGCGAATACCCAGCAACCATGCTGCTAACGCCACAGTCACCAGCAAAGCAATGCCTGGCGAGCCGAGCAAGGTTAAGGTGTTCAGTAACACACTATCTGGGGTTAAGTATGGCGGTAGCAGCGTGCCCAAGGTAATCAGGAAAATAGGCAGAACGATCAAGCCAGAGATCACCCATGCGCCCGGCACATTTTGTTTTTCCTCGCTGGATAATGTCTTCTCGCTGCTTTCCGTTAATTGCAGCTGCTCCAGCACCTGAACTGACAACGCGTAATTTTTGCGATTAATCGCTTTGGCCGCGAAGTAGCCAACCACACCGACGGGAATAGAAAGCGCAATGCCCAGCAGCATCAACCAACCCAAATCCGCATTCAGTAGCGCAGCGGCCGCCGCTGGGCCTGGATGGGTTGGCACGGTGACATGTACCATCAACATCATGCCGGCCATCGGTAAACCGAACTTCAGCGTTGATACCCGCAGCACCTTGGTGAAACCGTAAATCAGCGGTACCACAATGATAAAGCCAACATCAAAGAACACCGGCAAGCCAAGGATGAAGGCGACCGTGGTCAATGCCGCCACCATGCGCTGTGGTCCGCACAGCTTCGCGAAGCGATTGGCCAGCGCATCCGCACCGCCTGATGCTTCAATAATCGCTCCGAGTATCGCGCCCAGAACAATAATCAGCGCGATGTTACCGAGCAAACCGCCCATGCCGCCGAGAATCACCTTCATGATCTCGCCGTTAGGAATTCCGGTGGTTATCGCCACAAACAAGCTGGAAACCAGCAGAGCAATAAAGGGATGAACTTTTGCTTTTATCACCAGAAGTAACAGCAAAATCACGCTTGCCAGCGCGATGGTTAACAACAACGTCGTAGACATCAGTAAGACCTCTAATAATTTTTTTCAGCAGGTAAAAATGGTGTTGGCGCAATGTGAAGCTAAAAACGACTCATCCCAACGGGATATGAATCTTTCATTGGGTTACTTTTTATCTATCGATGAACCCAAACCGTTTTCAAACATGTAGGTCAGTAACACTCGCAACCCTCCTTGTTAAATTACGTTAATATTTGTTTGTTAGTGTGAATCCTGACATCTTTGTTGTTAAATAAACGTGTCAGGCTTCACAAAACCCACCGTAAAGCGCTTGAAATAACAATTCTTCACATTACCTTTCATATCTCTACAAACCCGCACAGCCGCACGCTGCAACGCCTAACCCAAAGGGGTGAGTTTGGATTTGCACGATGGCGAGGGTGAAGGTTCTTAAGCATGTGAAAATATGTTAAAGCGCAGATGGGAGATGATGAGTGTTGATAGCGGAGCGCAAGAAGTGAAAAAAAAATCCCCGGCGATAATCACGCCAGGGATGGGGAAGAAGGATATGTTTTGTACTAAGCGCCCGCGCCAGATTGCGGTGCCGCGGGGATGCGTTTCCCCTTCAGCATATTTCGCAGTGCCGGTTCGGCATATTTGGTGATTAGGAAAGCGATGTAGTACAGCACTGTGGCCACCACGATAGGCATCAGCAGCATGACAACTTCACTTTTGATATAAAAGTTAAGTTTAATCAGCGTGGCGATCATCAGGTTTTCGTGAATCAGATAAAATGCGTAACTGGCAAATCCAACAGCAGTCAGGAAGCGTATCGAAAGCCAGCGCTCCATCTGCTTTGAGTAGAAACTGGCGACAAAGAACAACATCACTATCAGCAACGGAATTACGGTTATCGCGCCAGCATTCTTCACGAAATAGCTCAAGTTTATCAGCATCGCCAGCACCACAATCGCGTAATGGAACAGTTTATCGCGGCCGTGCATACGTTCATAAACCAGGCAGCCGACCATAAACCAGGAATAATGAATAAAACCAAACTTAGAAATAATATCGATGAGCAGCGGATGGCCGAGCGATTTTAATACCGACGAAGCAGATAACAGCAGCATTGGCACCAGCAAAGCAGGCAAACAATATTTCCGGCCCAGGGTAAAGTAGACGGCGCCAATAATCAGATAGAAAACTGCTTCGACATACAGCGACCAGAACGATCCCGCCATCGATTTAAATTCAATGCCGGTTAATTGCGTCAGGGTTTCCGGATTGGTAAATATCAAGCCAGGCAGCAGATTCCTGACGTAAGGCGTCATCGCTGACCATTCCGGGAAGAAACCGCCCACCGCGAACAGCAGCATGCTGGCGATAAACATGGCGGGAAACAGGCGCAGCCAGCGCTTCTTCAGGAAGCTGACATAACTCTGCGATTTATCCAGCGTCATAAAAATGACAAATCCCGAGATCATGAAAAACAGTTCTACGCCGAGCCAGCCAAAGCTGAAAAGTGGGATATGTTGTGTTTGCGCGACATAAGGCAATAATTCCGGCCATCGTGCGTAAGCGTGGTAACCGATAACTAACAGGATCGCCAGGCCGCGCATACCATCAAGGTGCGTTATACGTGCGTGCATAATTCCCTCAGGAAAGATGACTGGAAGAGTAAAGTCAAATTAGCACTGACAGAGTTTTACAATCAATCAGGCTAATTCTGATTAACGCAGATTAAAATAAGAGTCTCTTTAAAAAAACAAAGCCACTCATTAATGGAGAAATAAAAAGATTCCCATAAAATATCAGTAACTAAATTAATGGAATCAGAAACCAAAACTTTCCATTACAGATTGTAATGCGGTCCCGGCCCGACAGATTCACGCACAATTAATTCACCGGCAAAGGTTTTGTCATTGCGCATTTCGCCGCCATCGAGCATAGAAATCAGGCGTTCAATGGTTTCCTGAATCATCTCGGTGACCGGCATTTTCACACTGGATAATGCTGGAATGGTAAACGGCGCCAACGGGATATCATCGAACCCAATCACCGCCACTTGAGCAGGCACCGCAATCTGCGCGGCCGCCAGCGCTTTTAACGCGCCTACCGCCATATCATCGTTGCTGGCCACCAGCGCCGTGAAATTCCTGCCCTGCTTCAGCAACTGTTCCACCGCTGTCATGCCGTTTTGCGCCTGCCATTTTCCTTCGACCACCAGCGCATCATTAATTGGAATGCCATGTTTGGTCAGTGCTGCCTGGTAGCCCGCCAAACGTTCGCGCCCGGTCGGCGAATCCAGCGAACCGGTGATAAAGGCAATATCGCGATGACCCAGCGCAATCAGCTGCTCCACCGCAGCGCTACTGCTGTGCTGCTGATCGGAGTAGATGCAGTAACTGTCGTGCTGCCGCAGACGGCGGTTAATCACCAATATCGGGTGTTTGTGCTGCGCGATGATGCTGTCCATTTCATCGGTGCTGAGAAAACGCGGATAGATGATCACGCCATCGCAACGCAAATCAAGCAGGAACTGAATGGCCGCGCGCTCCTCTTCGGCGCTGTGTTTACCATCCACCAGCAGCAGCTGACGGCCTTGCTGTTCCATCAGGCGCGCGGAGTGCTGCATCAACTCGGTGAAGTAGCTGCCGGTATACAGGGTGTTGGTGATCACCAGCCCAATCGTCTGGCTGGATTTGGTCGCCAGGTTACGCGCCAGCAAGTTGGGGCGGAAATCGGTGGCGGCAATCGCCTGATAAACCTTCTCGCGTTTTTCCTGACTGACATAACCATTGCCAGACAACACGCGCGAAACGGTTGCTTTTGATACGCCGGCTACTTTTGCCACCTCGATTATGGTCGCCATGTTTCACTCTTTTTCCATGCTCATCGCATCAGTGTACCTAAGCGACGAAATGTACGGCAATTTTTCTGCCATCGCGCCATAAGTGCCCTTTCACCTTCAGCGATCAACTTCACACTTTCAATCATTGAATTTTAAATCTCTTGCCTGGTTTACATCACATCTTCATGATTTTGTGAAACCGGTTTCTCATGATTAAAAATCACGCAGAAAACCGCTGTACCTCTACCAAATAATCAGAGATCAAAAATCCATGGCTAAAAATTATGCGGACGTCTCGCGCGCCATCGTGGCTGCGCTCGGCGGCCTGAACAATATCGAAGCGGTGACGCATTGCATGACGCGCCTGCGTTTCGTGGTGAAAGACAGCGCGCACATTGATAACGCCGTGCTGAAAGCCATTCCCGGTGTGATGGGCGTGGTGCATACCGATACGCAATGTCAGGTGATCATTGGCAACAACGTGAACCTCGCCTATCAGGAAGTGTTGAAGCTCGGCACACCGAACAGCGATGGCGCGGCGCCAGTGAAACGCAAAATCACCCTGCGCAGCATCGGTGCCGGGATTCTGGATGCGCTGGTGGGCACCATGTCGCCGCTGATCCCGGCGATCATTGGTGGCTCGATGGTGAAGCTGCTGGCGATGATGCTGGAGATGAGCGGCGTGCTGGAGAAAGGCTCTTCCACACTGATCATCCTCAACGTGATTGGTGACGGCGCGTTCTTCTTCCTGCCGATTATGGTGGCCGCCTCCGCCGCGCTGAAATTCAAAACCAACATGTCGCTGGCGATTGCCATTGCGGGCGTGCTGGTGCATCCCAACTTTGTCGATTTGATGGCGAAAGCGGCGCAAGGCCAGGCGGTGGAATTTGCCTACATTCCAGTGACGGCGGTGAAATACACCTACACGGTGATTCCGGCGTTAGTGATGACGTGGATCCTGTCGCACATCGAATACTGGATCGATCGCATCACGCCGGCGGTTACCAAGAACTTCCTTAAGCCGATGCTGATTGTGCTGGTGGCTGCGCCGATCGCCATTGTGCTGATCGGTCCGCTCGGCATCTGGATCGGTAGTGGTATTTCAGCGCTGGTTTACACCATTCACGGCTATCTTGGCTGGTTGTCGGTGGCGATCATGGGCGCGCTGTGGCCGCTGCTTGTGATGACCGGCATGCATCGCGTGTTTACCCCAACCATCATTCAAACCATCGCCGAAACCGGCAAAGAAGGCATGGTGATGCCGTCGGAAATCGGCGCCAATCTGTCGCTGGGCGGTTCCTCGCTGGCGGTAGCATTCAAAACCAAAAACCCTGAATTGCGTCAAACCGCGTTTGCGGCGGCGGCATCGGCGATTGTCGCGGGCATCTCTGAACCGGCGCTGTATGGCGTAGCGGTCAGGTTGAAACGCCCACTGATCGCCAGCCTGATCAGCGGCTTTATCTGCGGCGCGGTGGCCGGGATTGGTGGACTCGCCAGCCATTCGATGGCCTCGCCCGGCTTGTTCACCAGCGTGCAGTTTTTCGATCCCACCAATCCCATGAGCATCGTGTGGGTCGGCGGCGTGATGGTGCTGTCGGTGGTGCTCTCCTTCATTCTTACGTTGATTCTGGGCTTTGAAGATATTCCGGTCACCGAGCCCGCGCAGGCTAAGCCGGTAACGGATGAGGCCAAACCCACCAACGTTAATTTATCCAAGGTGTAAAAGAGGTTTTTATGTCTGAAGTGACATTTCCAGAGGGATTTTTGTGGGGCGGCGCGTTAGCTGCCAATCAGTCAGAGGGGAGCTATCTGGCGGGCGGTAAAGGCTTGACCACGGTGGATATGATCCCGCACGGCGCGCATCGCATGCCGGTAAAGCTGGGTCAGGAGAAGCGCTTCGCGCTGCGCAGTGATGAATATTATCCAAGCCATGACGCCATCGATTTTTACCGTCGCTACAAAGACGATATCGCGCTGATGGCGGAAATGGGCTTCACCGTGTTTCGCACCTCGATTGCCTGGAGCCGTATTTATCCGCGGGGCGATGAATTGACGCCCAACGCAGAAGGCATCGCCTTCTATCGCAGCCTGTTTGAAGAGTGCCAGAAATATGGCATCACGCCGCTGGTGACGCTGTGCCACTTCGATGTGCCAATGCATTTGGTGACCGAATACGGTTCGTGGCGCAATCGCAAAATGATCGAATTTTTCAGCCGCTACGCGCGTACCTGCTTTGAAGAATTCAACGGTCTGGTGAAGTATTGGCTGACCTTTAACGAGATCAATATCCTACTGCACAGCCCGTTTTCCGGCGCAGGTTTGGTGTTCGAACCGGGCGAAAACCCGGAGCAAGTGAAGTATCAGGCGGCGCATCATGAGCTGGTGGCAAGCGCGCTGGTGACTAAAATCGCCCATGAAATCAACCCGGAAAACCAGGTTGGCTGCATGCTGGCGGGCGGCAACTTCTATCCGTGGTCGTGCAAGCCGGAAGACGTGTGGGCGGCGCTGGAGAAGGATCGCGAAAACCTGTTCTTTATCGATGTGCAGGCGCGCGGCGCTTACCCTTCCTATGCCGCGCGGGTGTTCCGCGAAAAAGGCGTGGAGATTGCGATGGAAGCGGAAGATGCCGCCACGCTACGTCACACCGTCGATTTCGTCTCCTTCAGCTATTACGCTTCACGCTGCGCCTCGGCAGAGATGAACGAGCAAAACAGCAGCGCCGCCAACGTGGTGAAATCGCTGACCAATCCGCATGTCAAACGCAGCGATTGGGGCTGGGGCATCGATCCGCTCGGCCTGCGCATCACCATGAACATGATGTATGACCGCTACCAAAAACCGCTGTTCCTGGTGGAAAACGGGCTCGGCGCGCACGATGAAATCAACGCCGACGGCGAGATTCACGATGATTACCGTATCAGCTATCTGAAAGAGCATATTCAGGCGATGGGCGAAGCGATTGCCGATGGTATTCCGCTGATCGGTTATACCACGTGGGGCTGCATTGATTTGGTGGCGGCATCGACTGGCGAGATGAGTAAGCGCTACGGATTTGTTTATGTCGATCGTGATGATAAAGGCAACGGCAGCCTTGAACGCATCCGCAAGAAATCGTTCTGGTGGTACAAGCAAGTGATCGCCAGCAACGGGCGGAATCTGGACGCGATTTAAATAGGTGGTCGCCATGAATGGCGACCCTACTAAGTGCGGCGCGGCGTTGCGGTTGGCCACGCTTGTTGCGGGAACAGATAGAGCCGAATACTGAACAGATGGAACAGCGGCGTTAGCACCCTTTCGTCGCGTTTCGCCAGTTGTTCCAGCTTCAGCAGCAGCAAATCCAGCTCCTCCTGCAAATCCGCATGCGGCGGCGTTTGCAGAGACTTTAGGCGGCGCTTGAGAAACAGCGCCAGCTCATGAAACATCTGACCGCTATCCAGCTGATATTGCTGTAGTAACTCCTTGTGGCGCGCGTAATAGTCAAAGCTGTTAACGCCCAGCCACACTTCCTTGAGCAACATGCCAGCCGAACGCATATCGGGATGCGGATCGAGGCGTAAACGCGGCAACACCACGTTCACTTTATCCAGCATCAGGCTGATAAAGCGTTGACGTCCCAGCAGTGACGAACCGTTTCGTTCCGTCTCTTTAATAAAGCGCAGCAGCTCGCGCAGACCTTGCCGCACGGCGCGGCGCGCGGTCCATGATGGTCGCTTATTGCGCATGATGGCGGTGATGATTACCGCAAACATTACGCCCGCCATGGTGGCAATCGCGTTGTTGATCAGCAGCACCAGATCGGGTTTTAAATGGTGGCCAAGGCCAATAAAGCCGGGGATCTGAATCGCCACGCTCAGGCCAATCATGTTGGTGGAGGGACGCGCAATCATCAGCGCCAGCAACATCAGGCCGGGCGCGAGGCAAATCATCAGGGCTTCAAACGAGGTGGCTTGCGGGATCAAAAGCGCCACGTAAATCACGCTGATAATGATCGCCACGATCACGCCACGCACAAACAGCTTCATCGACGTCAGCGGCGTATCCTGGCTGGCAAGCAATGAGCAGAGGATTGCCGCCATCACCGGCGCCGATGCGCCATCACGCCAACCCGTTCCCATCCACAACAAGCAGGAACCAAAGGTGGCACAGAACGCGGTTAATGCCGACAGCCGGATTAATCCTTTATCGAAAAAGCGGTGCGTGCGTTTGCCGCGCGCCAGTGTGGTGTCGCCCGAGAGATCGCTCACCAATCCGCCGACGCTTTGATAGGCACCCGCAATGCGCACGAAATCCGCCAGCCGCTCCATTAATCCGGTAAACAGCAGCCAGTTTTCGGTGGGCAATTCGCCATTTTGCCAGGCGAGATTAATTTCAGCCTGGCAATCACTCAACGTCTGTTGAATGCCGCTGGTTTCCCCTACCGCTTCACCGTCGTTGAGCCACTGCAGAAACAGCTGAAAGGTTTGCGCCACATTTTCCGGAAAGGCGATTTGCAGTGTCGAGAGCCGCTGCAGGCGCATCTCGATGGCCGTTAACGTTGGGATTAAGTAAGAAAGATGTTGGTACTGCACGCTCACCAGCCGAATCAGTCGCCGCGCAGCATCACCTTCATAGACGCAATGAGTGATCAGCACTTCTACCTGCTGCGGATGGGTCGCCATGCGGATCAGAATGTCGTCACGCTCGGGCGAACTGTCGCTTGGAATACCGGAAAGCAGATCGCTGCACAGTTTGCGCGCGTTGAGATACCAGTGGCTGACGCTCTGCTCCAGCAGGCTGCGCATCGACACCGGAAACAGCAGCGCGTGCACCAGGCTGCTGCAGACGATGCCGAGTGTGATCTCTTCTATCCGGGAAATCACCGTGCTGGTGATCGACAACGGCGTGGTGACTTCCGGAAAACCCATGATCGCCGCGCTGTAACCGGCCAGCATAAACACGTAACTTTTCGGCGTGCGGTCGTGCAGCGACAGATAAAGGCAAACGCTGACCCACAGCGAAATGCAGAAACAGAACAGCAGCGGATGCTGCACGGTTGGCGGAAAAATAAAGAAAACGAACACGCCACCTAATAAGGTGCCCAGCAAGCGGAACACCGATTTGGAAATGGTTGAGGCGGAATAGAGCTGTGACGCGAGCAAAACCGTGGTCACCGCCCAGGCCGGTTTATCCAGGTTCAATTCGAGTGCGAAATAGAGTGCCAGAAAGGCGGCCAGACAGGTTTTTACAGCAAAAAAAACGGCGTTTTTTGAAAACCACTGCATGACACGGTGACCAGGATGTACTGAATGTTGCGTATCCTGCCAGAATGTGAAAAAGCCTCACCTCGATAAATATGTCGAATTGTTTCGTAATCGAAAACCATGTTCATCGCGCGGTTTGTACGTGGCTGGGAAGTGTAAGTTCTGCTAATGGAAACGCACGGTAAAGATGCGCTTTTGTTGCTAATTTACTCATCATCAGCGTTTTGAGCCGCTTTAACGCACATTAGTTATCAGGTCGATAAATGTGTGCTGGATCACATTTTCGCGAAATGCGCCCTTTTTGGCCGTTTATCCATAAAATAATTTCGCGCATCGACAGGTACTAATATCACTGGGATTTTCTCAGGGTGTGCATTTATGCATGCAAGGTCGCCATGAATGGCGACCCTACGGGGGACATGTGTACTTTTTTAACCGCAGCGATGGTAATATTTGCGCGCTGAATAATGCGAAGAACTTTCGGGAACGCAGTATGTTACGTAAACATCAAATTCATCGGGAAGCCGACGTGCTGCTTTCCCTGCTCCACATTTGCAAAATCGTCATTATGGCCCTTTTTCTGCTGCTGTTTATTTCTCGCTCAGCAATCGCTGAAATAAAAGACGATAAAGCTAATCGCATTGTCAGCGGCATTATTAGTTTTACCCATTGGCCGGGATTAACCCGCGCGCCTCAGCTTTGCGTATTTTCTTCTGCACAGCATCTTTCGCTGCCACAAAATAAAGTGCCCTCAGCGGTACCGTTCAGCGTGGTTTATCTTGCCAGCGAGAGCGAACTAACGACGCAACAGTGCGATGCGGTCTATTTTGGCGATCAGACACCAGAACAACAGTTAGAACTGTTAAATCACTTCAAGGGTAAAGCGGTATTAACCCTTGCAGAGAACAATGCGGAATGTACCGTCGGGGCGGCTTTCTGCCTGATTTTTAAATCAGATCACACGCTGTTCTCAGTCAACCTTGATTCGCTTGCCAGGAGCGGCGTCAAGGTGAGTCCGGACGTGCTGTTGCTGTCCCGCAATGGAAGCAAATAAGATGAAATTAGAAAATTCAATCAACGATAAATCATCGATTCGCAACAAGTTACGCAAGATCAGCACCATTAATTCGGCGGTTATTTTATTGCTGTGCTGGCTGTTGCTCTCGTCAACTTCCCTGCTGTTTATTAAAAGCTATGAGAAAAGAAACCTCGAATTAATTGCCGCCACGCTCAGTACCACGCTGACCGCCGCCACGGTTTTTGAAGACAGCTACGACGCGCATAATAAAATCGCGCGTCTCGGCAATGAAGGTATGTTTGATTCGGCGAAATTAGTGACTGACGATCAAACCGTTTTAGTGGACTGGCATGATCAACAGGAACAAACCGGCTGGTATCCGCGTTTATTACGTGAGTGGATTTATCTCAAACCGTTTAGCGTTAATATTATCCACTCTGAAACCAATGTCGGTACGCTGACGCTGGAAGGTACGGTGACCGGCGCGGCTGATTTCATTCGTTATTCGCTGATGATTCTGACCAGCGGCATGCTATGTGTATTAATCATTTCATTCCTGCTGAGTGAGTTTCTCCATCGCGGCATTCTCGCCTCGCTGCGCAACATCACCAGCTCGATTCACTATGTGATCCATTCCGGTGATTTTTCCTTACGTATTCCGGAGAGTCCAACGCGCGAGTTTCAGCTGTTTTCAAATGACCTCAACTCGTTGCTGACCGAGATGCAGACGCTGCAGGCTTCTCTGATGCGCGATAACCGCACGCTGGCGGCTAAAGCGCTGGAAGATCCTTTAACCGGCCTCGCCAATCGCGCCGCCTTTGTGGCGCGCTTAACACAGTTGCTCGATCAGCAATTGGCGAAAGAGCGCTTCGTTTTGCTGTTTCTCGATGGCGATCGCTTTAAAAGCATCAACGATAATTGGGGCCATGCGGCCGGTGATGAGGTGCTGAAAGCCATTGGTTCACGGCTTTCGACATTGGCTTATAAGCAGGATCTGGTCGCCCGATTAGGCGGCGATGAGTTTGCCATGCTGATAAGCAGCCGCGCCAGCGACGCACAACTGCAGTTGTTGATGCAGGATATTAGCGAATCGATCAGCCAGAAAATCATTATTGCGGAAGGCACACCGATTTCTACTTCGGTGACCATTGGTTACGCCTGGTCGCAGCACGGTGATACCGTTGAGTCGATTCTGGAACGCGCAGATATGAACATGTACAAAAACAAGGGAATGAGTAAGGTGCGGATATGAAGATGAAAATTTTCCTGATGGTGTGTGTGTTAGCGCTGGTCGGTTGCCAGACAAAGGGACGTTTCAGTGACGAGCAGATTGCGGCAATGCGCAATGCCGGATTCAGCCAAAATACTGAAGGCTGGGGATTAGGCTTGTCGGACAAAATCCTGTTTGGCGTCAATGAAGCGCAACTCACTCCCGCCAGCAAAGAGAATATTCAGTCGATGGCGAAAAATCTGGCGGCGACCGGTATTAACCATGTGCGTATCGATGGTCATACCGATAATTACGGCAAAGCGGATTACAACCAGCAACTCTCATTGAAAAGAGCCAACGCCGTCGCAACACAATGGGCAACAGGCGCCGCGATTCCGCGCGAAAATATTATTACGCGCGGATTAGGCATGAGCGCACCGATTGCCAGCAATAACAACGCGCAGGACCGCGCACAAAATCGCCGCGTGGCGATTGTGATTACGGCGCCGTGATAATCTGGCGCGCAATCGCATAATCATAAAGGCGGTCGCGCGCTAAATTCTTCATCTTCACTTCGCACATAATATCGAAGGCGTTAAACGACAGCGCCCAATCATTTAAGCTTTGATTAAAGTAATAATCGGCATGGGCGCGAAGTTTGCTTTTCGATACCGCCAAATCCTGCTGGTCCGGAAAACCGTAATCGGGAATCAGACCTTCCTGCGCAATTGAATAGTGCAAAACTGGCCTTACTCCGCGCCACGATTCTTTGATTAGCGCGATGCGCGTATCGTCTGCCTGAATATAGTGATTCTCTTTCACCCAATGATGGTGAATATCCAACACCACCGGACACAGCTCACGCGCCTGCAACACATCGTCCAGTGAACAGGATATTTC
Source organism: Candidatus Pantoea symbiotica (assembly GCF_056491525.1). Lineage (NCBI taxonomy): Bacteria > Pseudomonadati > Pseudomonadota > Gammaproteobacteria > Enterobacterales > Erwiniaceae > Pantoea > Candidatus Pantoea symbiotica. The sequence goes on along the minus strand of NZ_JBSZHR010000003.1, from coordinate 141,498 downwards.
ATCATTCTCCACCGTTAGCATATTGCGCGCTTCAGGACTCAGCCGCAGAAATGCAGCGCGAAATCCCTCGAAACCCTTTTTACCGTTCATATGGATATTGATTTTGAAATCCTGAAACTGGCGGCCATAACCCATTAATACCGCGCAGGTGGTGTGATACTCCACGTCTTCAATTGCACGATCGACCACACCATCGTTATCGGATGCCAGCACCGTATATTGGCCGGGATGGAATGACAGGCGGATATTATTGGCACGCGCCAGCTCGCCACAACGACGAAATAACGGCGTGAGGTCGGACAATAATTCACCATATAGCTGCGTTGCTTCCGGCACGGTATACAGCGGCAATAGATCGCTGCCGATGCGCATCATGCGCAGCGCTTCCGGCTGAGTGACAAGCTGTTCGAGCGTGAGAAGGAGATTGTGCAGATTGTTTTGCGCCAGCTGGTTCAGCAGCGTGATGCGTGAATCATCGTCAAGGCCGAGAAAGCGCGTGCGCGTGGTGCTTTTGAAGGGATACGGCTGTTTAGCCTGTTGATCCAGATACTTACAAGCAAAGCCTAATTTCATTTCATCCCCCATTTAATCAGCCTGATAGTGTAGCTGTGATTGGAGAATGTGCACGGGCCAAAGCCAGGAATGAAGCATTTACGAGCGATATGAGAAGGTCGCCATGAATGGCGACCCTACGGTGAGATAAGTGGTTTTGTAGGGTCACCATTTATGGCGACCGCAAGGTGACATGAGCAGTATTTTGTAGGGTCGCCATTTATGGCGACCTGGATAAATCACACGTCCGGGAACGTCATATTGCTGCCCGGTGCTTCGCGATGCAGATGGATAAAGTTCAGGTGACGTTCGTACTGATCGAGTATATCGATAATCACCTGCTCTTTGTTGTAGTCCATCAAATCGTTGCCCTGGCTGCCTTCCAGCAGGAAGGTTTCCAGACGGTAATAGGTCGACTTACCGCTGCGTGCACGATAGGTAAAGCCCGGAACCGAATACTGCTGCGGCCAGATTTGATACACGAAATCCTGCTCTTCGCCCAGCAATACACGCAGATCAAGGTGCCCCAGCGGCTGCCCCTCTTCTGGCTCGGCGCGCTCCAGCGAGATACGTCCGCCGCGCAGCTCCAGCTCTTTCGCCACATCCTGCATCGCCGGGAACAGCACCTCTTCCATCATCTTCTGCGTGTAGCGCGTGCCCGGATAGTTCATCAGGCGCGACAGACGTTTTTTCCAGCTCAGGCGATCGTTACTGGCCGGAATGTACGGCGCAGTGTCGCGGCTGGCGCTGGCACGGCGATGATCTTCCACCTTCAGCGATTTATACAGGCCGGCCATCACAAAGAAGATCACAAAGCTAAACGGTAAGCCCATGATTACCGTGGCATTCTGCAGCGCAGAAATACCGTTGGTCATCAGCATACCCATCGTTAGCACACCAATCGCAATCGACCAGAAGATACGCAGCCAGTTCGGTGCATCGCTGTTGATGTCTTTCAGCTTCGAGGTGAAGTTACCCAGCACCAGCGAACCGGAATCCGCCGAGGTCACGTAGAACAGCATGCCGGTGATGGTGGCCACCGAAGCACTGAACTTGAACGCCGGATACTGAGCCAGCAGGCTGTAGAAGCCGCGCTCGGCATGCGCCATCACTTCCTGGGCAAAGCCCGCGTCGCCGTGGATGATTTCATACAGCGCCGCGTTACCAAACACCGACAGCCACAGCAACGTAAAGGTGAACGGGATTATCAGCGTACCCAACACAAACTCACGAATAGTACGACCGCGCGAGATACGTGCGAGGAACAAGCCGACAAACGGTGACCAGGCAACCCACCACGCCCAGAAGAACAGCGTCCAGCTATTCATCCACTCGCGTGGCTGATCGAAGGCAAAAGTATTCAGCGTCATACCCATAAAGCGATTGACGTAATCACCGACGTTCAGCACCAGCGCGTTGAGCAGGAAATCGGTTTTGCCCATAAACAGCACGAACAGAATCAAGCCCAGCGCCAGCGCGACATTTAACTCAGAGAGAATACGGATGCCTTTATCCACGCCGGAGGTCACTGAAATGGTGGCGATGATCACCGACAGCACAATCAGCGCCGCCTGCGCCGTGAAACCTTCCGGCACATCGAACAGCACGTTGAGGCCGTAGTTCAGCTGCACCACACCAATCCCTAAGGTGGTGGCGATACCAAAGATGGTGCCGATCACGGCAGCGATATCCACCGTGTGACCAATCGGGCCATTAATGCGTTTGCCGAAAATTGGATAAAGCGCTGAACGTATAGTGAGCGGCAGGTTGTAGCGATAGCTGAAGTAGCCGAGCGCGATGCCCATCAATGCGTACATCGACCAGCCGGTGACGCCATAGTGGAACAGCGTCCACACCATCGCCTGACGCGCGGCTTCCATGGTCTGCCCTGCACCTTCTGGCGGCTGCATATATTGCGTTACCGGTTCGGCAACCGAGAAGAACATCAGGTCAATACCGATACCGGCGGCAAACAGCATCGCCGACCAGCTCAGCAAACTGAACTCGGGTTTAGATTGCTCCGGCCCGAGTTTGATCGCGCCGTAGCGCGAACACGCCATATAGATGACGAACACGATGTACAGCGTGGCAGCGAGCATGTAGTACCAGCCAAACGTGGACGTGACCCAATTGACGGCGGTCAGAAGCCAGCTGGCAGCGAGTTCGCTGTAAAAAATCGTGACAAGTGAAAATGTCAGAATCAGTCCGGCTGAGGTGTAAAACACCACAGGATTGATTCTGTCTTTTTCACTGGCAGGTGGATTAATCATCGATTACCTCTGGTTAATTTCCTGTAGTACGTGCCAATGAACCCTGATTAGGTCGCCATTAATGGCGTCCCGACGAGGGAAAGTGCGGTTTTCGTGGGGTGCGCGTGAGTACGCACCTGCTGAGATCCCTTCAACTCACCGCTTCGTTTTTGTAACAATCCAAGCACAGCATCCTAACAAATTTCTTTTTTATATTGAACGTGCAATCAAAAAAAGTTTTAATAGTGTCCTTACATTGCGGTGGAGCTGGAGTGTTATGCCAAAGGTGGGAATGCAGCCGATACGTCGTCGGCAACTGATTGATGCGACCCTGAGCACCATTAACGAAGTCGGGATCAACGACGCCACCATTGCGCAGATTGCGCGACGTGCTGGTGTATCGACAGGCATCATCAGCCACTACTTCAAAGACAAGAACGGTCTGCTGGAAGCCACGATGCGTGACGTAACCCGTCAGCTGCGTGATGCGGTAGCAGCAAGGTTAAAACCGCTGGCCGACGCCAGCACCGAAGCGCGCCTGCTGGCGATTGTGGAAGGCAACTTTGATGATTCGCAGGTGCACAGCGCCGCGATGAAAGCCTGGCTGGATTTCTGGGCCAGCAGCATGCATCAGCCACAGTTGGGCCGCTTAGAGCGCGTAAGCAGCCGTCGTCTGTTTTCCACGCTGGCAGCCGAATTTCGTCGCGTTATTCCGCGCGAAAAGGCGCGCCTGGCGGCACATGGCCTCGCCTCGCTGATTGATGGCCTGTGGCTGCGCGCTGCGCTCAGCGGTAAACCGTTCGATTTGGCTATCGCCAGACAGCTCACCACCCAATTCATTCGTCAGCAATTGGCTGACCAGAATCACTGAGGAAGGAGAAATCATGTCCCGATTCACCGAGCAACACCTTTATATTGATGGCGCATTGGTTCCCGCTGCGGCAGGTAACACATTCCAGACCATCAACCCGGCAAACGGCGAAGTGCTGGCCGACGTGCATGAAGCCGATCGCGCAGACGTTGATCGCGCCGTTGCCGCAGCGAAAAAAGGCCAGAAAGTCTGGGCGGCGATGACCGCCATGGAACGTTCGCGCATCCTGCGTCGTGCGGTCGATATTCTGCGTGAGCGCAACGACGAACTGGCCGCGCTGGAAACTCTCGATACCGGTAAACCGCTGAGTGAAACTCAATATGTGGATATCGTGACCGGTGCCGACGTGCTGGAGTACTACGCGGGCTTGATTCCTTCTCTGGAAGGCCAGCAAATCCCGCTGCGCGATACTTCTTTCGTGTATACCCGCCGCGAACCATTGGGCGTGGTGGCTGGTATCGGCGCGTGGAACTACCCGATTCAGATCGCCTTGTGGAAATCAGCACCTGCGCTGGCCGCCGGTAACGCGATGATCTTCAAACCAAGCGAAGTCACGCCGCTCACCGCGCTGAAGCTGGCAGAAATCTACACCGAAGCGGGCGTACCAAACGGCGTGTTCAATGTGCTGAACGGTCGCGGCGCGGTTACTGGCCAACTGCTCACCGATCATCCGGGCATCGATAAAGTCTCCTTCACCGGCGGCGTCGCCAGCGGTAAGAAAGTGATGGCGAATGCGGCTGGTTCCACGCTGAAAGACGTCACCATGGAGCTGGGCGGTAAATCACCGCTGATCATCTTCGATGACGCCGACCTCGACCTCGCCGCTGATATCGCCATGATGGCGAACTTCTATAGCTCGGGACAGGTTTGCACCAACGGCACGCGCGTGTTTATCCCGGCTACGTTGCAAGCGGCGTTTGAAGCGAAAATCGCCGAGCGCGTGGCGCGTATCAAGGCGGGCGATCTCAACCATCCTGATACCAACTTCGGTCCGCTGGTGAGCTTCGCACATCGCGACAACGTAATGCGCTTTATCGAATCCGGCATCAGCGAAGGGGCGCGTCTGCTGTGCGGCGGTAAACGCCTGAGCGGCGCAGCTTTCGATAACGGCGCATGGGTGGAACCGACCGTGTTCACCGACTGTCGCGATGAGATGACCATTGTGCGCGAAGAGATCTTCGGACCGGTGATGTCGATTCTGAGCTACGAAAGTGAAGAAGAAGTGATTCGCCGCGCCAACGCCACCGAATTTGGCTTGGCTGCCGGTGTGGTAACTCAGGATCTCAACCGCGCGCACCGCGTGATTCATCAGATTGAAGCAGGTATCTGCTGGATCAATACCTGGGGCGAATCTGACGCCGCGATGCCTGTCGGCGGTTACAAGCATTCGGGTGTCGGCCGCGAAAATGGCCTGATGACGCTGCAAAACTACACGCAGGTGAAATCTGTGCAGCTCGAAATGACCCGTTTTCAGTCCGTATTTTAATTTTGGCTTTTAACCTGAGGAACGACTAATGGAATTTGATTACATCATTATCGGAGCCGGATCCGCAGGGAACGTTTTGGCAACAAGACTGACCGAAGATAGCAGCGTCAATGTGCTGCTTTTAGAAGCGGGCGGCCCAGATTACCGCTTCGACTTCCGCACGCAGATGCCTGCGGCGCTGGCTTTCCCACTGCAGGGAAAACGCTACAACTGGGCGTACGAAACCGAACCTGAGCCGTATATGAACAATCGCCGCATGGAGTGCGGACGCGGTAAAGGTTTGGGCGGATCGTCGCTGATCAACGGCATGTGCTACATCCGTGGTAACGCGATGGATCTCGATAACTGGGCCAATGAACCTGGCCTGGAAAACTGGAGCTACCTGAACTGCCTGCCCTACTATCGTAAATCTGAAACGCGCGATATCGGTGCCAATGATTATCACGGCGGCGAAGGTCCGGTGAGCATCACCACCTGTAAACCAGGTAACAATCCGCTGTTCGCCGCAATGATTGAAGCCGGCGTGCAGGCGGGTTATCCGCGCACTGACGATCTCAACGGTTATCAGCAGGAAGGCTTCGGGCCAATGGATCGCTTTGTGACGCCGAAAGGTCGCCGCTCCAGCACCGCGCGCGGCTATCTCGATACCGCGAAAACGCGCCCGAACCTGAAAATCGTCACCCATGCAACCACTGACCGCATTCTGTTTGAAGGCAAACGCGCGGTAGGCGTGCAGTATCTGCTGGGTTCCAGCAATACGTCGCATCAAGCACATGCGCGCCGTGAAGTGCTGCTGTGCGCCGGTGCCATCGCCTCGCCGCAGATTCTGCAACGTTCCGGTGTCGGTTCCGCTGAACTGCTGAAACAGTTTGATATCCCGCTGGTGCATGATTTACCGGGCGTAGGCGAGAACTTGCAGGATCACCTCGAAATGTACCTGCAATATGAGTGCAAAGAGCCGGTATCGCTCTATCCGGCATTGAAGTGGTGGAACCAGCCGAAAATTGGTGCGGAGTGGCTGTTTAACGGCACCGGCGTCGGCGCCAGCAACCACTTTGAAGGCGGTGGTTTTATTCGCAGCCGTGAAGAGTTCAGCTGGCCGAATATTCAGTATCACTTCCTGCCGGTAGCGATTAACTACAATGGCTCGAACGCGGTGGAAGCGCACGGTTTCCAGTGTCACGTTGGTTCGATGCGCTCACCGAGCCGCGGCCATGTGCGCCTGAAATCACGCGATCCGCGCCGCCATCCGGCGATTCTGTTCAACTACATGTCACACGAACAGGATTGGCAGGAATTCCGCGATGCGATTCGTATCACGCGTCAGATCATTAACCAGCCGGCGCTGGATAAATATCGCGGCAAAGAAATCAGCCCAGGCCTGGATTGCCAGACCGATGAGCAGTTGGATGAGTTTGTGCGCAATCACGGCGAAACGGCTTATCACCCGTGTGGCACCTGTAAAATGGGTTCTGACGAGATGTCGGTAGTTGATGGCGAAGGCCGCGTGCATGGCGTCGAAGCGCTGCGCGTGGTGGATGCCTCAATCATGCCGTTGATCATCACCGGTAACCTCAATGCCACTACCATCATGATCGGCGAGAAAATCGCAGACAACATTCGTGGCCGCCAGCCGCTGCCGCGCAGCGAAGCGGATTACTTTGTTGCCGGTGATAAACCGGTGCGCGCTGAACCGATGCGTGGGTGAAATTGATTCGGGGGCGACGTTAGTCGCCCTTTTCTTTTGTCACAAATCAAGCTGCAACTCGTGCCTTAAGCATTGGACAAATTGAACTCCGCACAATGTCTACAACTTACAATTAACAACCCACTAAAAGTATGTTGTAACTATAAACCTTAATTATCCCTCCGTTGCATTTGGTAATACAAAGCAACGCCCTCTTCATCTTCTCTACTGATTTATCTGCTTCAATAAGCCTCTAATTTCATGAGGATTCGCCATGAACCGCCGCCACTTTTTATCGTATCTGACACTTTCCACGCTGGCCGTACGCAGCGGACTAACCTGGGCAGCTCCAGCGCGCGTAACAACTCAAGTTATACCGCTATGGCCGGATTTACCGCCGGGCGGCGGCGGCCCTGCTGGCGATCTGGTGATTTCAGCCAAAGGTGCGCAGCGCAATATCGTGCGGCCGACGCTTACAGTAATGACGCCGCCCTCGCGCAATGGCCGAGCGGTATTGATCGCCGCTGGTGGCGGTTATACGCGCATTGAAATGGGCAAAGAAGCCTGGCCCGCCGCAGCCTGGTTGACGGCGCGCGGGTATACTGCTTATGTGCTGAGCTATCGTTTGCCGCATGAAGGCTGGAAAGATGGCGCGATGGTTTCACTGCAGGATGCACAGCGCGCGCTGCGCGTGGTGCGGCAGCGTGAAAAGCATGTCAGTGTGCTGGGATTTTCCGCCGGTGGGCATCTGCTTGGTATGGCGGTCACGCGCGCGGATCTCCGCTCGTATAGTGCCACCGATGCACTGGATAACCTTCCCGCCACGGCCGATCGCGCTGCGCTGATCTATCCCATCATCACGTTAGAGCCGCCTTACACGCACACCTCAACCCACAAAATCCTGGTTGGTAAAAATGCGCCCGCCAGTGAAGATGCCGCATGGTCGGTGCAGGAGTTTGTTAATCCGCAATCGCCGCCCTTCTTTCTGGTGCAGGCAGAGGATGATCCGATTTCCGATCCGCATAACACGCTGATTATGGCTGACGCCTGTAAGCGCCAGCACGTGCCCGTGGAGATGCATCGCTACAGCAGTGGCGGACATGGATTTGGTATGGGCAGGCCCGGCACGCCCACAATGGCGTGGCCGGAGCGCTATCAGAAGTGGTTGATGGCTAATCTCTGATTTTAGCTGTCCATCTTGATAACAATTTTGCCAAATGCACCGCGTGAAAGGTGTTTGAACGCATCGATCGCGTCGTTGAAGCGATAAACCTGCTCAATCACGGGCTTGATATTATGCTCATCAAGAAACGGACTCATACGATCAAAGGATGAACGTGGTGCAACAGCAATACCGCGAAGCGTTGTCTGACGGAAAATCAGCGGCATTAAATCCAGCTGCGATGTTTGCCCCGTCAGGAACCCAACTTGCGCGATGGTGCCGGCAACTTTTGTCGCGGCGATAGACTGATTGATACCGGCCCCGCCCGCGACTTCAACGGTAATATCGGCGCCTTTTCCGCCGGTCAACGCCAGCACCTGTTTTTCCCATTCGGGATGCGTTTTATAGTTGATCCCTTCATCAGCGCCCAGCGCCTTAATTCGCTCAAGATTGGCATCGCTGCTCGATGTCGCAATAACGCGAGCGCCGAACGCATGGGCTATCTGCGCGGCAAAAACCGAGACACCGCCGGTTCCTTGCACCAGCACCGTTTGTCCAGGTTGCAGATTGCCAATATCCATTAGCGAGTACCATGCGGTTAACGCGGCGATCGGCAGCGTGGCGGCTTCCTCATCAGACATGCTGTCTGGCGCTTTCACTGCGCTGTTTTCATGAATGATCATATATTCCGCCAGGCCACCGGGCAGTGGCATGCCCAGACACCAGGCAGGTTCATCTGCGGCAGGCTCGCCGTCTAACCAGCGAGAATAGAGATGGGAATTAACCCGTTCGCCTACGCTAAAGCGAGTGACGTCCTCACCGACTGCGACCACGGTGCCTGCGGCATCCGACACCGGAATGAGCGGCTTAGGCACCAGATGCGGTTCATAAAATCCTTCAATAATCGCTTTATCTCTGAAGTTCAGGGATACCGCGCCCACTTTAACCAGCAATTCTCCGGGTCCTGGCGTTGGCGTTGGCACCTCATCAAGCTGCAAATTTTCCAGACCAAAATCTTTCAGTAACCATGCTTTCATTTCTGTCGCTTCCACGATGAACAAGTCAGAGAGGACAAGAGTAGTGAGCGCAGGCTGTTGGAAAAAGCCACAAAAAAGAACGTCACTGTTATTGCAGGGGAAACAATGCGGCTGGGGTATAATTCGCAGCAAGGGTTAATCTCATGCAGCGGAAAATAGACAATGCGCGGCAATATGTTTGAGTTAATGGGTATTTTTGTGCAGATAGTGGAATTACGCAGTTTCACTAAAGCCGCTGATGCTTTGCAGTTGCATCGTCCTGCGGTGAGTAAAGCCGTACAGCATTTAGAAGATGAGCTAGGCGTAAAACTGTTGCATCGCACCACGCGCAGCCTGAATACCACGACTGAAGGTGATGAGATTTATCAACGCGCAAAAGCCCTGCTCGCTGACGTCAATGACATGAAGGCCTCCTATTCTTCGAATCAACCACCGCGCGGGCTTCTGCGCATTGACGCGCCGCTGGCGCTGACGCACACGATCCTTATCCCTTCGTTAGCCGAGTTTCAGGCGCGCTATCCTGAAATTGAAATCGTATTGACGGCTTCAGATAGCCTGACAGATTTAATCCAGGAAGGGATCGACTGCGTGATTCGTCTGGGCGAACTTGATGATTCCAGCTTTATTTCGCGACGCGTAGGTAACGTTGTAATGGCGACCTGCGCTGCGCCGTCATACCTCGAAAAATGCGGTACGCCGCTGACACCAGATGATTTAAGGCATCACAAAGCCATCAACTTTTTCAGTGAGCACAGCCGTGAAGTGATGGAGTGGAAGTTTGTCAGTGCAGGCGACATTATCTCGCGACGTCCCGGCAGCCAGATGTTGGTGAATAATTCTGATGTGCTGCTGTCCTGCGGGCTGGCGGGGATGGGAATGGTGCATGCATTACGCGCGGCACTGGAACCGCATATTCAGTCGGGTTGCTTGACGGAAGTGTTAACCGATTTCACCCCCGTCACCAAACCTGTCTCAATTGTGTACCCTGACCGCCGCTATCTTGCACCGAAGGTCAGGGTATTTATCGACTGGTTCTCGGCGATGTTTGCCGAAAAACACCAATAAACAGCTAATCCACCGCCACCGTTTGCTTGCTGGCCAACCCCGCCAGCAAGGTCTGCGAACTGGCTACTGCACCAAAAATCCCGCCTTGCATATGGATCATGCTGAGCGCCGCTTCGTGGTGTTTTAGCTCGGTCGCCGCACAGCAATCTGACAACACCAGACACTCAAAGCCGCGATCGTTGGCTTCGCGCAGCGTGGTATGAACGCAGACATCGGTGGTGATGCCGCTGATGATCAGATTGCGAATGCCACGACTGCGCAGGATCAGTTCGAGATCGGTGGCATAAAACGAACCTTTGCCCGGTTTATCAATGATGACTTCCCCCGGCAGCGGCGCAAGCTCCGGGATAATCTCCCAGCCCGGTTCACCGCGCACCAGAATCCGCCCGCATGGACCGGGCGCGCCGATTTCTGCCTGCATACGCTTTGATCGCCAGCGCTTGTTGGCGGGTAAATCACTTAAATCCGGCCGATGTCCTTCGCGTGTATGGATGATCGGGAAGCCCAATTCGCGCATCGTTGCCAGCACTTGCTGCAGCGGCTTAATCGGCGCGCGCGTTAAAGCAATGTCGTAGCCCATGCTATCGACGTAACCGCCCTTACCACAGAAATCGGTTTGCATATCGATCACGATCAATGCGGTGTCCTGCGGGCTGCAGCGGCCGTCATACGGCCACGAGTAAGGGGTTGAATCAATGGCGTAATCAGGCATTTTTTTCCTCCATTACATTTACCGTACTTTCACGTTTCAGTTTCACAATCAGCGTGTAACTGGCGGCGGCAGTGACCAGGCCAATCACCGCTTCACCAAACTGCGGGAAGGCGATATGCGCAATCACCGCACACAAGCTGCCGATCGCCCAGGCGGCAAAGGCGCTGCCGCGCATGCGGCGCAATTTGCGCTGCTCGCTGATTTTGGCCATGAAGATCAAATCGACAATCATCACCGCGCCAAACGGCGGCACCACGATGCCGAGCAAGCTCAGCCATTCGAGGAAATAGGACCACACACCAGCCAGCGCCAGCGCCCCGCCGATCACGCCGAGGAGCACCGTCCACAAACGCATTTTACTGCTGAACAGATGGCTAAAGCCGACCGCGCCGTTATACAGGCAGTGCGTACACACCGAACCGAGATTGATAAACACAAACAGGAAGGCAATCACCGAGAGCAGCATGCCGTGACCCATTAGCATTGGCAGGAAGTTGCCGCCGTTGCTCGCCGGATCGACAGCCGCGCCCACCGCCACAATCACCACGCCAAACAAATAAGAGATAACGTTCGCCACCGGGAACGCGGAGAACGCGGCAATCACCGCGGATTTACCGTCTTTCGACCAGCGGGTGAAATCTGCCGTCATGGTGCCGGAATCGGCGAATCCGGCCACCACCATTGTCACGGCGGTGCCCATGCTCATCGCACCTACCGCGCTGCTGCTGCCGGTAAACTGCGTGATGGTGCTAAAATCATGATCCTTCCCAATCAGCCACAGCGCCACCAAACCCAATACCACGAACAGCGGTGCCGCGATCATGCCGAGCACTGACAACGCGCGCACGCCGAGGAAAGTGATGGCGGTATACAGCACCATGGCAAACGCCGTCACCGCCAGCGCGTTCCAGCCAAAGGTTTGATTGATCACCGTGCCGGTTAAACCAGTCTGAAAGGCGTACCAGCCAATCACCACGGTAGAAAGGAAGCCCGAAACCAAAATGTAGCCTTTGGTACCAAAAGTCCGTTTCGCCTGCAGCGCGAAGTTCATGCCGGTGTTACCCGCGAACCAGCTGAGCGCGCCGACATAGGCAAACAGCACCAGATTGCCGAGCAAAATGGCAATCAGCGCCGGCCAGAAGCCGAGATGCCAGGTAATGATGCCGCCAAACAGCGCATTGGTGAGGATCATCGGAAAACCAAACCACACCGCCGACACCGAACCGGTCGAGTGGCGATGGCTGAGCGGAACCGGTTCGTGCTCGAACTCCTGCTCTAAAGCCGGTGAATTTTTGTTAGTCATGGGCAACTCCGATTGAAACAGGTGTGATGTGATTCCAGGGTTGTATGCGCTCGAATGCGGCACTTGCCGCCAGCACCAGGCCATCGTCCAGATGACGACCAACGATTTGCATGCCAATCGGCAATCCGCTGGCGGTAAAGCCCGCGGGAACAGACGCCGCCGGTTGGCCGGTAAAATTGAATGGGAAGCAGAAGGAGAGCCAGTGATCGCTGCGCACCATGCGGCCATCGATAATCTCCGGTCCCTGCATATTGAGCGGGAATGGCGGCACCGCCAGCGTTGGCGATAGCAGCAGATCGTAGTGCTGCATAAAGCGCCACATCTGGTTGCACAGCTTTTTGCGCGTGGTGTTGGCGTCGGTAAAGTTTTCAGCGCGCCAGTCGCGTTGCAGCATGGCGCTGAGATGCGGTGACATACGTGAACCGAGTTCAGCTTGCATGTTACGCATGCCGGAAAGATCGCTTTCAAAGGCCACCAGCGCAGCGAAGGTGGCGCCTTCATCGGCGATGCCGGGATCAACTTCATCAAGCTGCGCACCCAGTTCACGGGCAAAACGGCGTGCGGCCTGAGTGACAACGTCACGCACTTCAGCATCGACGGCGATGTAACCGAAATCTGCGCTAAAGGCGATGCGCAGACCGCTGAGCGGCTTTTCCAGCGCGGCCAGCCAATCGACGTCATTGCAGGGAATCGAGTGGCGATCGCGCATATCGGGCCCCGCCATCACCGACATCATTAGCGCGCTGTCGCGCACTGAACGCGTCATCGGGCCGATATGCTCCAGCGATTCCCAACTGGAAACGCCGGGATAACGCTCATCACGACATCCCGGCCACAAAGGTACACGCCCCATAGAGGCTTTCAGACCAAACACGCCGCAGTGCGCAGCAGGGATGCGCACCGAACCGCCGCCGTCGCTGCCTAAGGCAATCGGACACAGGCGCGCTGCCAATGCCGCACCGGAACCGGCGCTGGAACCGCCCGGCGTTTTGCTGAGATCCCACGGATTGCGCGGTGAAGGAAACAGCGGATTATGCCCGACGCCGCTATAACCAAACTCCGGCGCGGTGGTTTTCCCCAGCAGTACGGCATCGGCTGCCAGCAGACGTTCAACCGTGATGTCATCCTCTTCCGGGACAAAATCGGCGTAGGCATGCGATCCCGAGGTGGTTTTTACACCTGCGGTGCAAATCAGGTCTTTCACCGCCAGCGGCACGCCCGCCAGCGCACCCAGCGGTTCGCCGCGCGCGCGCTTTGCATCAACGGCGGCCGCCTGTTGCAGCGCCAGCTGTGGCGTGGCGGTACAAAACGCCTGAATCTGCGGCTCGCGCTGCTCCATGCGATCGATTGCGGCTTGCGTCACTTCCTGCGCCGAAACGTCGCCGCTGCGAATTAACGCCGCCAGCGTGGTGGCATCTTCATCCAACAGTGCATCAAACATGCGAATACTCCCGATTTATGACTTATCGGAAACGTTGCAGTTTGCGTGCCAAAAAACGCCGAAAATGAGAGTGCTGGCTGCCAGGCCAGATGGGATACGCTCTTGGATACAAGATCGAATACTTATGTTTCTTTACAATGCAGATGTGGAGAAAAGAAGCACGAAAATGGCGCAGCCATGCGCCACAATGGAGAGCGGCTTAATCAGCAGCCGGGATTAAATCCACCAGAACCTGTTCGATCACTTCAACCACGCGTCTAACGCGCAGCGGGATGAAGCGCGCGTCGGGAAACACCGCGTAGAGAAAACGATCTGGCAGGCGATATTGTGGCAGGATGCGCACCAGCTTTCCTGATTGCAACGCTTCGTGCACCAGCGGTAATTGCATGCCGCCGACACCAATATTCGCCTGCAGCGCCTGCAACAATCCTTCGCTGCTGTTGGCACGAAACACGGTATTGACCGCCATCGCCACGCTTTCCTGATGGGATATCAGGCGCAGCGGCGCCTCTTTATCGATGCCGCTGAAGCGGACATGCGGATGCGCCGCCAACTCTGTCAGCGTGGTAATCGACGTCGCGCGTACCCGTTCAGGCGCAGCGAACAGCGGCGTTTCAATACGCGCCAGTAATCGCGCCGGAAACATCTCAGGCGGCATTTCACTCAGGCGCAACGCGATATCCACGCCTTCACTCACCAGTTCAGCCACACGATCGTCGAGCGCAATGGTCAGATGCAGTTCGGGATTTGCTGTTTGCAGCGCCAGCAAATGCGGCAGAAAGCGCTGGCCTAATCCGCTGGGTAACTGGATATGCACGCTGCCATGCAACGCTTGCTGCGCCGGTCGCAACTGGCTCTCCACTTCCTGCATGGCAGCAAGCAGCGGCTGCATCTGCTGCAAATAACGCTCGCCCTGCTCGGTCAATTTCATGGCGCGCGTAGTGCGGTGCAGCAACACGATCCCGAGTTCATCCTCCAGCGCGGCGATTTGCTGGCTCACGGCGGACTGTTTCATGCCGCACAGGCGCGCCGCCGCCGAAAACGATCCGGCTTGCGCCACGCGAATGAAGGTGTTGATGGCGTTGAGTTTGTTATTCATTTAATGATTTTTCTGATAAGTGACATCTGAATTGTGGGATATCAGCAATAAAAATAATAGATAACACTGCAGCTGTCTTGTTCACAGGAGAATCATCATGTCGCAAACACATAACGTCGCATTGGTAGCAGGCGCGACCGGGATTGTTGGCAGTCAGCTGGTCACCGCACTGCGTCAGCAGGATTGGCAGATAATCGGCCTGACGCGCCAGCCCGCAATCTCAACGCACGATATCCCTTTCATCCACGTTGATCTGCTGGATGCGCAACAGAGCGCGCAGGCGCTGGCCCCGCTCAATAAGGTCACGCATATCTTCTACAGCGCGTGGCTGAATGCCGCCAGCTGGCGCGAGATGGTCGAGCCTAACGTGACGATGCTGCGCAATCTGGTAGTTAACATCGATAAGGTCGCGCTGCTGCGCAGCGTCAGTTTGATGCAGGGATACAAAGTGTATGGCGCGCATTTAGGGCCGTTTAAAACGCCCGCGCGAGAAAGCGATCCCGGCGTGGCGGGAGCCGAATTCAATGCGGAACAGCTGCGCTGGCTCAGTGACTTTCAACGCGGAAAAAGCTGGCACTGGCATGCCCTGCGACCCGGCGTGGTCGGCAGCGCGCTGCCCGGCAATGCCATGAACCTGGCGCTGAGCATCGCGCTGTATGCATCGCTGTGTAAATCTCAGGGTTTGCCGCTACGTTTTCCCGGTTCTTCACTCGCCTGGCACAGCATGGTCGATCACACCGATGGCGGATTGCTGGCGCAGGCCACGCTGTGGGCGGCCAATGCGCCTGGCGCCCACAATCAGGCATTTAACGTCAACAACGGCGATTTGTGGCGCTGGAGCGAATTATGGCCGGCGATCGCCCGCTGGTTTGAACTGGAATGCGCGCCAGCGGTAAATCTGTCGTTTCATCAGCTTTTCCAGGATTACCGCGATCAATGGCAAACTCTCGCTGAGCAATATCAGCTGATCGAGCCGGATATCTTGCAACTGAATGATGGGCAATTTGCCGATTTTGTCTTTGGCTGGGATTACGACATGTTTGGTGACGGCAGCAAATTGCGGCGCGCGGGTTTTAGCGGATATCAGGCAACGGATGAGATGTTCTTTACGCTGTTTACGCAGTTACGCGCAGCACGCATTATCCCTTAAGCCAACAGGGAAGCCTGCGCTTCCCTGTTATTAATCGATTAATGCAAAATAGTTTTAGAGAAAACCTGAATCACTACAATGCCCAGCCCGATTAACATTAAGCCCGCCATTGCAGCAAAATCCAGTTTCTGGTTGTAGAAAAAATAAGACATGACCGACACCAAAAATATGCCCATTCCGGCCCAGATAGAATAAGCAATGCCGACATTCATCTGTTTAACCACTTGAGATAATCCATAAAATGAAATGGCATAACCGATTACCACAACCACGCTGGGAATAAGGCGTGAGAATCCTTGCGAAGCCTTCATCATGGTTGTGGCAATCGTCTCAGCGACGATGGATATCGCCAGTATCACGTAAACATTATTCATAAAGCCCTCTTAAATACCCGAGAGTAAACACGCATTATAGAGTAGCTGTTAGAGGTTGTTTTTCCAACGGATTAGATCGCGCTTTAGTAACGTCAGACCAATCGCCACCACCATAATATCTTTGAAAATAAACGAATCGAGTCCGCCCAACTGCGGTAACAGGCTTAGCGTGACTAATCCGGTAAGAATCAACAATCCCGCGCCTATCATGCCTAAATCCGGACGTTTAAAACCCGCAATAAGCAGAATAACCGTGATGAGTTCAACCACACCAAGAAAATAACTGCTGCCGTGCAGGCCAAGGAAGTAGGGAAAAATACTCAGCCATGTTTTGGTAAATATGGGCTCCAGCGCCTGAACTTCAAATTCAAACCACTTTGCCATACCAAATACCAGGAAAATAATAATCACCGATAATCTCAACACCATCGGTTCTTTGCTCGCGAGAAAATGGACCACTCGTGAAGTACAGACTTGTTTAGCTGTTGTCATAATAAACTCTCCAGTGATTTATGCAGCCAGCTCAATAAGAAATGAGCTGGCATAAAGTCATGGTTCATGATGTCGATTACATCTCAACGCTGTCATATAAGGTGGCGGAGGCATAACCCTGATTACGCGTGTTGATATAGGTCACGCGATAAAAATCACTGCCCTTCATCTCGGCTTTCGCCGCCAATTTTGTCACCAGTTCACTGTGCGTACCGCCCTGCACGCTGATACTGCCGGTACGCACCACATTTTCACTGCTGTTACGCGTGAGTTCCTGAGCTGCGTTAGAGAAAAATGGGATCAAAACCAAAACTGCGATGATTGCGCTTTTCATAATATCTTCCTTTTGTTAGTGTTCGCTAAAATATATAACGCAGCTTAAGAGCAAACGCATCACATTTTATTAGTGAACACTAAAATATGTGATGACTTTATCAGAAAGTTCAGGTCGAGAGGGAGTTATGTCAATGAATGTCAACAAAAAATCAGGCAGACCGCGTCTGTTACCTAAAGAAGAGCTGGCGGCGATCATGTTCTCGATCTTTGCGAACAAAGGTTATGAAGCCACCTCACTCAACGATCTTACCCAGGCAACGGGTACTAAACCCGCCACCTTGTACCAGGCCTTTGGTAATAAAGAAGGGATGTTTATCGCTGCGCTTGAACACTACAAAACGACGTGGCTGGCGGATCTGGAGAAGATTCTTTCCTCAGAGGAGTTGAGTTTTAACAATAAGATTAAGCAGTTCCTGTTTTCGGCGTTTAACCTTTTTTCCTGCGAAGGCAAACCGCCAGGCTGCTTGTTGGTGTTTTCCGCGCTCTCATTTCGCCCTGAAGCCTCATCGTTAGGCGCTGAGTTATTCAATGAACGTCATGCATTTAAAGTGTGGATCATCGAGGAAGCGCAGCGTGCACAGCAGAACAACACCCTTTCAGGCAAATTATCTCCTGGAGAAACCGCTGAATTTATTCTGACTTTCGAAAGCGGTTTAGCCCTGATGGCGCTGGATAATCCTGATCAGAAGGTGATTAACAGTATGATCGATAAGATGATCGACGCAGTGATGTGCGAGTAACACCGCGTATTGTGATGTTCAAAACAGCCATATCTCCGCCTGGTTAATCGCTATATACTCCGGTGCATATCGAATTCAGGAGCCTTTATGCACATCTCTTTTAAGCGGATTATTCTCGCGGGATTACTCACTTTCGCCTCGTTGCACAGCTATGCCAGCCGCGTCGTCACCGATCAAATTGGCCGTCAGGTGACGATTCCGGACAAGATTGATCGCGTGGTGGTGCTGCAACATCAAACCCTGAACCTGCTGGTGCAGCTCAACGCCACCGATAAAATCGTCGGGATTTTGGCGAACTGGAAGCAGCAATTAGGTGAGGGTTATGCGCAATTGGTGCCGGAACTAACGCAAAAAGCGATGCTGGGCGATTTGACGCATGTCGATTTGGAAAAGCTGGTGGCGCTGCATCCGCAGGTGGTGTTTGTCACCAACTATGCGCCGAAAGAGATGATCGACCAGATTTCTGCCTTGGGCATTCCGGTGCTGGCGATTTCACTGCGTCACGATGACGCCGGTCAGCAAGGCAAAATCAATCCCAGCATGCAGAATGAAGACCAGGCTTACGATCTCGGCATTAAGGAAGGCATCACGCTGATTGGCAATGTGGTTAACAAGCCAAAACAGGCACAGGAATTGATTGATGCCGCCTTTGCCGGACGCAAAATCGTCAGCGATCGTTTGAAGAATCTGCCCGAACAACAGCGCGTACGCGCCTATATGGCGAATCCCGACATCACCACGTACGGCTCGGGCAAATACACCGGCTTGATGATGGCGCATGCGGGCGCATTCAACGTGGCGGCCGCGACCGTGCAAGGTTTCAAACAGGTCAGCATGGAACAGGTTGTGGCGTGGAATCCGCAGGTGATTTTCGTGCAGGATCGCTATCCCAACGTGGTGCCGGAGATCCAACAGGATGCGCGCTGGCAAACCATTGACGCGGTGAAAAATCATCGGGTGTGGCTAATGCCGGAATACGCCAAAGCATGGGGCTATCCGATGCCAGAAGCGATTGGCCTCGGCGAACTTTGGATGGCGAAAAAGCTCTATCCGGAAAAATTCCGCGACATCGATATGCAACAACAAGCCGATCGCTGGTATCAGCGCTTCTACCGGACGCATTATCATGACCACGCTGAAGATTCTGGCCGCCGGTAGCTTGCGCGCCGTGTGGCCGGATTTGGTGGCGGCATTTAGCGCGCTTTGCGGCCTTACAGTCACCACCAATTTCGGTCCAGCGGGCCTGCTGCGCCAGCGGATCGAAGCAGGTGAACCCTGCGACTTTTTTGCTTCCGCCAACAAGCAGCATCCTGAGGCGCTTTTGCAGTCTGGACGCGCATCAGAAGTAGGATTGTTTGCCGCTAATACGCTGTGCCTGACGGTAAAGCGTGACATTGTCACGCAAAATGATGATTGGTTATCGCTGCTGTGCCGGGATGATTTGCGCTTAGCGACCACAACGCCGCTCAGCGATCCTTCGGGTGATTACACCTGGCAACTGTTTGATAACATTAAGCAACGGCATCCCGGATTAGGAATGATGCTGAAAACCAAAGCGCGTGCTTTGGTCGGCGGTCCAGACAGTTTGGTGGTGCCCGCTGGTGAACTGGCAGCACAATGGTTGATTGAGCAGCAACACGCTGACATGTTTATCGGTTACGCCAGCTATGCGCCGCGCTTGCGGCGCTGCCCGCAGTTACAGGTGATAAACATCCCCGCGCCCTTCAACGTTCAGGCCGAATACGGTTGGGCGTACTGCTCAGCTGCCGCACAGCCTTTCGCGGCATTTCTCTCATCCGCTGCGGCGCAAACAATTCTGCAGCAGCACGGTTTTATACCGTTTACGGATCGGTAGCCGAACGCTTATTTCCAAGCTGCTGCTGCAGCCAACTCGCCGCCCTTTTATAGCGACTCAAGCGCTGTGCCGGTGCCAAAACCTGGCGCAGCAGCAGGCAATAATCCATCACCAATCCCGGCGTCCAGGTCATGCCTTCGGCGCGACTGCGCACCAGGCTCAACAGCCAGAAGTCAGGATTAAACAGCACCCATAAACCCTGCAAACCGCGCTCGCCCAGCAAACCTTCGGTGGCGACATCCAGCGCCTGAATCACGCTGGTGGAACAGTTACGTGAGGTCAGGTTATAGCGCGTGTCGCTGGCGTTGCTGAGCCAGAAATTACGCAGCGCTTGCTGATTATAATGTGGCAGCGTCAGGCGTTTGTCGGGCCGACACCACGCCTTAATCTCTTTCTCCAGTGAAGGCAGGAAACAACCTTCTACATCAAACTCCTCTTTCGCGCGTAACGTTTTCAGAAAGCCACGAAAATCGCGGGAAACGTCATCCGCAGGATAGAGGCTGATGTAAATCTCTTCGCCCATTTCCAGCGAGGTATGGCCGGTAGAGACTTCGCCGCGATGGTCAATCGCCGCCACCCAGCGATCAAACCACGGACGACGACCTGCCACATCGCCGGAACCCACCGGCGTCCAGATGTAGACGTTAAGTGGCGTGCTCACCGCATTCTGACTCATCGGCGGATGCACATAGCCTAATCCGTGCGGCGCACGCAGACCGGCACGCGTAAACATTGGCAATGCGGTGACGCTGGTGTTGGCGGGCAAGGCGTGGATTTGTGCCGTCATCACCAACAGATTGATGCCCCAACCCAACAGCAACAGCGCAAAACACAGTGGCACAATCACATGCGGTGATAGCGGCCAGTTGGTGGCAATCAGCACGCTGAACACCAACTCGCTACAGCCGAGCGTTAACTTGCGCGTCCAGCGCCGACAGCGCATCAGACAACATGAGATGACGCGAAAACCGCCATCGAGTAAAAATACTGTGGCGAATGCCAGTGAAAGACAAACGCCGCTGTCGTGGGGAGCGAGAAACACCAGCGTGCCAAAGATCAGCAATATCGTCGATTTCATCAAAGACGGCCAGGCGATACCGGCGGGGGCATAAAATGCATTTAGCGCTTCCGCTCCGCCCTCTAACGCCAAAAACATGCCTAAAAGTTGCAAGGGAAAGGAGACCGTTCCATGTTGCAGCAGATCCATGACGATCCCGGCACTGGCCCCCAGACAAATCACACCTAACGCGGCGAGATAAGGCCAGCCGGATCTGAGTGCCGGCCCACCCATCAGCAGAAACAGTAATCGCAACAAATGAACACTCCAGCGCTTAACTCAAAGCTCAGTACGCTCTGTAGACGCGGGCAATCTGCAGGAGTTCGGCGATCGCCCTCTAATTCTGACTTCGTTTACTGATGGTTGTAACAATGAGGGCACTGTACGTGGCAAAGCTTAAAATTGGCTTAACGATTAACCGGTTTACACGGCGATAGCCACTAACACTATGCATAGCAGCAGAACATAGGTACGCGCATGCCAGACATCGGGCACCGCCGGAATACAGCGGCGGGCAAACACCATCCCGATAAAACCGGCGACCACCAGCAGCAGTAAAATTTTCAGGCTGATAAAGCCGAGATAACCGCTGGCAGGAATCTGCTGCCAGCCGCTGATGCCATACGTTATCGCGCCAAAAATGGCGACCGGCAGCGACAGTGGATTAGCCGCGCTGACGCAATCGCGCATGGCATAACCATGACGACGCAGCAGCGGCACGGTCATTACGCTGCCGCCAACGCCGAGCATGGCGGCGATCACACCAATTACTGTGCCGCCTGCGCTGACGGTCAGCCGCGACAACATTCGCGGTGCAGTGCGGCTAAAGAAGCCTTTCCGCAGCAGGCAATCAGCGATAGTCACCACCATGTAAAGCATAAACAGCCTGCGCACCCAAATGTCGCTCATCACGCCCGCCAGCCAGGATCCGATCACCGCACCGAGCGCGATAAACCAGATTAGCGGCAACAAAGGGACATCATGCAATTTGCCCGCCCGCCAGTTTTTATAGCTGGCCCAACCGGCGTTGAAAATCATCACGGCGGTCGAGGTTGCCACCGCGATATGCATCGCCTGCGCCGCCAGCAGTGGCTGCTGCAACAGCAATTGATAGACAAACGGCACCACCACAAAACCGCCGCCAAAGCCAAACAACACCGTGGTGATGCCGGTGGCAAAACCCGCCAACCCAATAATTAACAGCTCGTTCATCGCCTTTCTCTGCATCATGAAAAGAGTGATGCAGCTTACGCAGCAAGCAGCCCGCTTCCCATTTGCGCAGCGCTCATTTACCCTTGCAAATCAGTCAATTTGCGGTGGATGTCGGGGATGCGAAATAGTCACATTGATGAATACGACCATATTGATCGTGACGTGGTGGCGCTGGGCAATGACTACGCGCAGGGATTTGTGCTGCCAGAGCATCGCCATCGCCGCGCGCAGCTGCTATATGGCGCGACAGGTTTAATGCACTTCGCAACGCAGGCGGGCGAATGGGTGGTACCGCCACAGCATGCGGTGTGGATTCCGCCGAACACTGTGCACAGCGTGAAGTTTGTCGGCGTCTCGACGCGCAGCCTGTATATCGAGCCGGCTTGTACGGCAGCATTGCGCGATCGCTGTAGCGTCATTAGCGTCTCGCCGCTACTGCGACAGCTGTTGATTGAAGCCGTTGATTTACCGCTGTTATATGCATCCGATCGCGATCAATCGCTGGTGCAGTTGCTGCTATTGGAGCTAGCGGCGATGCCAGCACGGGAATTCGATATTCCGCTGCCCCAGCATCCGGCGCTGTTGGCGCAATGTCAGGAATTCTTACTGGCGCCAACCATTCATGATGCCGCCGATGGCTGGGCCAGCGCGATGTGTATGAGCCCCAGTACCTTCCGCCGCCATTTCTTACAGCAAACCGGCTTGTCTTTCTCGGCCTGGCGACAGCGCGCCTGCGTGGTGACGGCGCTGGCGTGGCTGGTGGCGGGCAAATCGGTTAACGAGGTGGCGCTGTCACTCGGCTATGACAGCAGCTCCGCTTTCTCCACTATGTTTCGTCGCGTCACCGGTCAGGTGCCATCATTTTACATCGGCCACAATTGAGCAAATTTTCGCCACAGCTTTGGCGATTTCAGGCTGAAAACCGGCTTTTCGTAGCCAGAATTATTTGCCTAACACACTGATTATTTGGTCATTCCTTCAAGCCCAAATGCATGTCGAACTTTCAGGCGCTTAACTGCTGCTGCACCGCATCTAAAAACGCCCGCAGCGCCGCCGGTTGCCGTTCACGCGACATGTAAAGACCATAGATCGCCAGCGTTTTTGGCTGATAAGCCGGCAATACGGTTTGCAGCTGTCCGTTGTCTATGGCGAGACGCGCTTCCATTTCCGGCACCATCGCCACTCCACAACCGGCAATCGCCGCATCACATAGAACCGACGAGATGCCGGCGCTGAAATTGCCGTGCACCGCTGCGGAGATCGTTTCGCCCTGCGCATCTGAAAATTGCCAGCTCTGCCCAGCGAAACGGCTGTAATGCAGGCAGTTATGCTGCGCGAGATCGGCTGGCGTGTGCGGCGAACCATGCGCCTGCAGATAGCCCGGTGATGCACATACCACCGAAACACACTCGCCTAAACGTCGGGCAATGGCGCCAGGTTCGGGATCGTCGGTAATGCGCATCGCCACATCAATGCGCTCACCGATCAAACTCACCGGCTGATTATTGATCTCCAGCTCGATGCGCACCGCCGGGAAACGCGCCAGGAATGCCGGGATCATCGGGCCCAAAATATGCGTGGCGGTGGAGTGCGCACAGGCGACGCGCAACGTGCCGTGCGGCTCGCTATCCGCGCCCTGATCGGCAATCTCTTCAGCCAATCTGGCTAGCGCGCGCGATTTTTCGAGGATCTTCTCCCCAGCGGGCGTGATGGTTAGCTTGCGTGATGACCGGTGCAGTAAACGCGCGCCAGCCCACTTCTCCATTTCATCCAGATAGCGGCTGACCATCGGCCGCGAAATATCCAACGCACGCGCCGCAGCACTTAAGCTGCCCAGCTCGCAAATGCGGTTAAACACTGTTGCCGCCGTGACTCTGTCCATGTTGGCTCCATCTGATCGTTTTATGAAACTGATCATATCCAGTTTCGGGAATTCTACCAGCCAGCGATTTCCCTACAATAGAGCCCACAAATACGGCGAGGTGCCGGATAAAGGAAAATTCGATGAAAATGAAAACGATGACACTGGCTTTGGCCTTCGCCGCCCTGCCTGCCTTCGCTGCGCCGCTCAATTTAGAGGTGTATAACCCGCAGGAGAACGGCATTTTCCCGGTCTCTTCGACGCTGGTTTCCGGACCGCATGAAACAATATTGTTTGATGCGCAGTTCAGCACTAAAGACGGTGAAAAGCTGGTGCAGATGATTAAAGCCAGCGGCAAAAAGCTGACGCAGATTGTCATCACCTCCGGCGATCCTGACTTCTATTTCGGTCTGGAACCGATTGTAAAAGCGTTCCCGCAGGTGAAGATTGTGGCGACGTCGGACGTGGTGAAACACATCGAAGCGACCAAAGCCGCCAAACTGGCGTATTGGGGTCCGCAGATGAAGAACGGCGCACCAAAGCAGTTGTATGTTCCGCAGGTTACGCATGCCACCAGCTTTAAAATCGACGGTGAAACGCTGGAACTGCGTCACGCCGATGATTACGCCGCTTACGTGTGGATCCCGGCCAACAAAGCGATTCTCGGTGGCACCGGTGTGGCTTCCGGCATTCACGTCTGGACCGCCGATACACAAACGCCAGCTATTCGTCAGCAGTGGCGTAATGTGCTGAGCGAGATGCAAAAACTGCAACCTAAACAGGTGATTCCGGGCCATTATCTCGGCGAGCGCCCGGCGGGTGATGCGGCGATTACCTTTACCTTGAACTACCTGCAAACCTTTGAGAAAGCGTTACAGCAGCATAAAGGTTCGGCCCAGGTGATCGAGACCATGAAAGCCGCTTATCCGCATCTGCCGGAGGAGAGTTCGTTGGATCTGAGCGCCAAAGTGAATACCGGCGAGATGAAGTGGTAATGGATGTTTCAGTGAGTGAGGTCGCCATAAATGGCGCCCCTACGAAAAACTGCTCAAATCCCATGTAGGGTCGCCATTCATGGCGACCTCTCGAAAGACCGCACCATTCTCTTGTAGGGTCGCCATTCATGGCGACCTCTCGAAAGACCGCAGATAATCCAGCAAATACAAAGCGCGTTTGATTTGATAGGATTTTGGCCCGAATTTGCGAAATAAGGTTGCGGGTCATGCCCCAAAAGAGAGCGACGCTGATTGGTTTAATGGCCATTCTGCTGTGGAGCGCGATTGTAGGACTAATTAAAAATGTCAGTGAAGGATTCGGCCCGGTGGGCGGTGCGGCACTGATATACAGCGCCAGCGCGGTTTTGCTGATTTTCACCGTAGGCTTGCCAAAACTGCGCTCTTTTCCGCGCCGCTATTTGATTATCGGCAGCGTACTGTTCGTCTGTTATGAACTCTGCCTGTCGCTTTCACTAGGCTTTACCCACAGCGGACGCCAGGCGATTGAAGTCGGCATGGTCAATTATCTCTGGCCAAGTTTGACCATCGTTTTAGCGGTGATAGTGAATCGGCAAAAAACCCATCCGCTGATTATTCCGGGCGTGTTGCTGGCGGTTGCGGGCATTTGTCGCGTTTTGGGCGGCGATCAGGGTTTTTCATTCAGCGAGATCGCCAATAACGTGATGGATAATCCGTTGAGTTACGGCCTGGCATTAAGCGGCGCGGTGATCTGGGCGGTATATTGTGTGGTAACCAAAAAAATTGCTAATGGCAGCAATGGCATAACGCTGTTCTTTATCCTAACCGCACTGACGCTTTGGCTGAAGTTTTTGTTCTCGCCACAGCCGCCGTTTGTATTATCCGTTGGGGTTTGCGTCAGTCTGGCGCTAGCGGCGATGGCGATGGGCTTTGGCTATGCCGCATGGAATGTCGGTATTCTACATGGTAACGTCACCATTTTGGCCGCCGCGTCTTACTTCATTCCGATCATCTCCTCGCTTCTCGCCGCCTTTATTCTGCGCTCGCATCTCACCGTCGCCTTCTGGCAAGGCACCGCGATGGTTAGCCTCGGATCGCTAATGTGCTGGTGGTCAACGCGCGTGCGGAAAGCGTAATACTAATCCTTAGCACAAAATTTACTCATTGATCATTTCCTGCACAGATAGCGATCTGTTGCTACTATAGCGACGCAACACACAGCAATGCGTTGCTACGAGAATTTCAGATTGGTAACGTTTACCTGGCCCGCGCTTAGCGGGCTTTTTTTTGCCGGTTATAAATAACGCGGCTTTTCGGTGCGGAATCCCAGGCCAATTAAGCGGCCAAACAGATGGCGCAGGAACGGAAAGCGGCTGATCATCTGTGGCACTTTGCTCGGTGTAGAACGTTTGCGTTTGTTGCTGCTCATTTTGATTTGCAGGAACTGGGTAGCGACCGTTGGAAACTGGCGGCGCTGCTGCACTTTTTGCAGATCGTGCAAGGCAACCTTGCCCTGCTGCAGCGGTTTGGTCAGCATATTCGCTGCGGCCACCGCATCCTGAATCGCCAGGTTAACCCCAACGCCGCCAATCGGCGACATCGCATGCGCAGCATCGCCGATACAGAGCACGCCAGGTTTCATCCAGTGATCGAGGCGATCGATGCGAATCGACAATAGCTTGAGTTTGTCCCACTCATCGACTTCCGCCATGCGCTCTGCGCTGAACGGTGCCACCTGCGCCATGGTGCTTTTCAGTGCATGCAATCCCGCCAGTTTTAACTCGTCGAACTGGTTTTTCTGAATGGTGTAGCCGCATTGCCAGTACTCACCGCGATCGATGACAATGAAGTTCTGCTTCGGCCCTTTATGGCCCATGCCCAACTGCGGATCATCGGGATGTTTTTCCAGCCGGAACCACAACACATCGCGTCGCGCACCGAAGCTTTTTCCGGTAAGTCCGGCTTTGGCTTTGACCTGAGAATTGCGGCCATCTGCACCTATCACTAACGAAGTGAGAATGATGTGACGCTCGTTACCCTGTAACGTTTGCACGCCGCTGATTGCGCCATCCTCATAAACGAAGCCATCAAATGCAGTGGATTGCAGCAGAGTAAATCCCGGAAATTCAGCGGCTTTTTTGGCGAGAAAGTTGAGGAAATCCCACTGCGGCATAAAGGCGATAAAGCGGCACTGAACCGGTAAACGCGAGAAATCGGCCATGGTGATCTCTTCGCCAGCCACTTCCGCTTGCAGCTTCTCCGCGCGCTGATGTGGCAAGGTTAGCAGCTCATCCAGCAAGCCAAGCTGGCGCATGATCTCCAGCGTTGAGGGATGAATGGTGTCGCCGCGAAAATCGCGCAGAAAGTCGGGATGTTTTTCGATTACCACGGCACGCAAGCCCGCGCGCGCCAGTAAATAGCCCAACATCAATCCCGCCGGACCGCCGCCAACGATACAACAATCCGCGCTTAACGCATTTTCCTGTGCTGACTGCATCCTGTGCCTCACGCCAAAAATGATAATGGTTATCATTTATAGCATAGACTGGCGTTAATGTGAGGATACGTACAGCGATGCCTGGTGCGCCGGCGGCACGGCAAAGTTACGCTGCATGCGTTTGATCTCTTCTGCTGGCGGCAAACCGAACAGACGTTTGAACTCGCGATTAAACTGCGAAGCGCTTTCATAGCCCACCGCATGGCCGGCCGCTGCTGCAGTTATCTCCTGACGCACCATCAACATGCGCGCCTGATGCAATCGTACCGACTTCACATACTGCATCGGCGGCTGATTGGTGATGCTTTTGAAATGGGTGTGGAAAGTGGGCACACTCATGCCCGCCAACGCCGCCAGTTGTCCGAGCGTTAGCGGCTGCGCATAGTGTGCGTGAATGTGGCTCAGCGCTTTGCCCACTTTGCCAAACTGCCCTTGCAAGGTGAGCGCCGCTCGCATCGCGCTGCCCTGCGCACCGGTCAGCACGCGATAATAGAGTTCACGCACCAGCGCAGGACCGAGCATCTTCGCATCCAGCGGATGATTTAGCGTGGTGAGAAAGCGCAATACCGTCTCGCGCAGCGTCTGATCCATCGGACTCGACATCATGCTCTGCGCCGCCTGGCTCTCAAACGCCACATCCTGCTGCTCCAACTGCAACAGCAATTCAGTCGCCACATTGAAGTCGAGATGCAGGTAAATCGCCAGCAGCGGATGTTCCGCTGACGCCGCCGTTTCCATGGTAAAAGGCACCGGCACCGAAACCGCCAGATAATGTTGCTCATCGTACAGATAGATCTGTTCGCCAAAGAAACCGCGCTTCGATCCCTGACACACAATCACGATGCCCGGATCGTACAGCACCGGCGTGCGCGCCAGCGGCCGATCGGAACGCAGGATGCGCACGTCCGGCAGCGCGGTCAGGTTGTAACCTTCCTGCGGCGCTAGCGTTTTAAGCAGTTCTACCGTTTGCTGCTGGAGCGTTTCTTTCATCGCGCAACATCACTCTCATAAGATTAGGCAAGGAATATACAAGATAAGGTCTTAAAGCCGTTTAATCGCCAGAATATTATGCATCCTCTACTTTTTGAGGAGAAACCGCAAATGTCCAGGACTAAAACTTTATTCATTACCGGCGTCAGCAGCGGATTTGGTCGCGCATTGGCACAAGTTGCACTAAGTCGTGGCTATCGCGTGGTCGGTACCGTGCGCAATGCTGCCGCAAAGGCTGAGTTTGAAAGTTTGCATGCGGAAAATGCTTTCGCCTATGAGTTGGATGTCACCCATTTCGGCGCCATTGATGCGGTGATTGCCGATGTTGAATCCCACGTTGGCCCAATAGATGTGTTGGTAAATAACGCCGGTTACGGTCATGAAGGCGTGATGGAAGAATCATCGCTGGATGAGATGCGCCGCCAGTTTGACGTCAACGTGTTTGGCGCGGTGGCGATGATTAAAGCCTTGCTGCCCTTTATGCGCCAGCGCCGTCACGGCCACATCATCAACATAACCTCAATGGGCGGGTTCATCACCATGCCCGGGATCAGTTATTACTGCGGCAGCAAGTTTGCGCTGGAAGGGATTTCGGAAACCCTGAGCAAAGAACTTGCACCTTTCAACATTCACGTGACCGCCGTCGCACCAGGATCGTTTCGCACCGATTGGGCTGGCCGTTCGATGGTGCGTAGCGCACGCAGCATCGCCGACTATGACGCGCTTTTCGACCCGATTCGGCAGGCGCGAGAGGAGAAAAGCGGCAAACAGCTGGGCGATCCGCTCAAAGCCGCCAGTGCGATACTGGATGTGATCGAAAGTAGCAATCCCCCGGCGCATCTGTTGTTAGGCAGCGATGCTTTGGCATTGGTGCGGCAGAAGATTGAATCATTTAGCGCAGAGATTGATCGCTGGGAAACGCTGACGCGATCGACGGATGGCTGATGGAAGATAAACGGTAATATGCAGGTGCGCATGAATGCGCAACCTACAAAAAACGCGCCAAGCCTTTGTAGGGTCGCCATTCATGGCGACCTAAAGACGCTTAAGTGACGAGTATTGCGCTGAATACACTCAGCATTGCCTATCCATTCCTTAAGTTATTGTTAACAATAAATTAGCACTTTTGGCCAAATCACTACGTAGCTGATTCGCCATATTCCTGTACATATTAATTAAACTTGTATAAGTTTGTTGGCTAAAGTGTATACGTCAACCTTAAGGATGGAACCATGCGTCAGGATCGTAACTTTTCCCCCGCGTCGGAAGCTATTGCGCGCTACTTCAAAGAAGCCTCTTTGCCTTCGCAGCAGGAAACGCTGGGGCAGATTGTGGTTGAAATCTTGCGTTCCGGACGGACGCTAAGCCGTAAAACACTGTGTACCAAGTTGCTGTGCCGCATGGAACAAGCGCGCGGTACTGAAGCAGAAATTCACTATCAGCAATTAATTGGACTGATGTTTTCCGTAGAACGAGAATCCTAACCAGGCGTAGCTGGCCTGAGAATTAACCAAGTGGTTTCCGCCTCATTCGCACACTGGTAAGACTGAATCCACTTTGTTATTTGCCGCAGGTCTGCCGCGGTAACCAGAGAGAATCTATGTACAGAAGTGATGAAGAACGGCTCACCGACATCATCATGGGCGATGCAATTTTACAGTTGCTGAAAAAATCCGGCCCGCTTTCACCTCGCGCGCTGCTGGATAAATTGCGTGGGATGGCGTCGATTGAGCGCGATCCTCCGCGCCAGCAAGCACTAAGCCGCGCGATGTCGGAAGTGATGAATCATATTGAAACACCGCAGTCGAGCGGCGTGGCGATCAAGAATACTGACAACGTGACGCATATTTTCCGCAATCGTGACGGTTCAGGTAATGGAACCAAGCATTAAACACCAGGCGAACGCATGTTAATCCGCGCTCGCCTTTTTGTTTCACAGCTGTTAACACTTCACGCTTGTTTTCTCGCGGCACTCTGTTAGATTCAAAACTCACACCACATTCTGGCGAGCTTTTATGTCTATCTTCAACGCATTAACCACAGAGACCACAACCACCACCGCATATGGCGGCGGCGTGTGTGCATCTGTAGCGAAGAGATAAGCTCCAGCATCCTCAGCCCCGTCAATCACTGGACGGGGAATGGTCTCCGTTCATAGCATGCAGAAAGGAGACACACCATGCAGCCATCGCAACACAAAGCCTTGTTAGTCATTGATATGCAGAATGGGTTATTTCACGCTTCGCCAGCGCCCTTTGCTGCGGACACTGTTCTAGCCAATATCAATCAGCTAATCGCGTTAGCCCATCAAGCGCATGCGCCCATTTTCTTCGCGCGCCACATCGGACCGGATGGATCGCCCTTCGCCGAAAGCAGCCCGCTGACTCAGCTGATTCCTGAACTGCAGATGAATGCATCGCGCGATCGGGTATTTGTGAAGCGCTATCCCAACTGTTTCCGCGACACTGAATTACTGGCAGCGCTAAAAAGTGCTGATATTCAAGAGTTAGTAATTGTTGGAATGAAGAGCGAATACTGCGTGGATACCACTTGTCGCGCTGCCGCAGATTTAGGTTTTCGCGTGGTGCTGATTGAGGATGGACATACTTCGATGGATAACGGCGTGCTGAGCGCTGAGCAGATTATTGCGCACCATAATCAAACCCTTGCTGGGCCCTTTGTACAGCTAGTTTCAAGCGCCGCATATGCTTTCTGAGTGACTGGAAATGAGGGCAAACGCCCTCTTTTCACTTAGCAAAATTACATCAGCTCAATGCCAAAGCGCTTGAGCAGCGTGGCCCACAGCAGAAATAACAAGATGGTGAGCACGCAGCTCGCAATCAGCGTCGGCCAGAATCCGAGGCGTTGATAGAGAAACGGAAAGGCGACAAACATTGGTAAAGTCGGCACCACATACCAGAAGGTGTACCACGCGTGGCTGGCAATTTTGGCCTGACTTTGTCCTTCCAGCTTCATCCAGATCAGCACCAGCACGGTCACCAATGGGAGCGCGGCAATCAGTCCACCGAGGCGATCGCTACGCTTAGCCACTTCAGATATCAGCACCACCATGCCGGCAGTAATGGCATATTTGGCGATAAGCCACAGCATTAACATCTCCTTCCGTTCCTGTTTCGGCTATCAATGCCGAATCGCACATCCGCACTGCGACATTTCGCCCGGCACATGCTTGCCGTGATGCGAATGGCGCACCTGCAATTCGCCCTGCTGCCAGGCGTTACTGGTATCGGCACGGTTTTCCAGTAAACGATTAAGCGCTTCGGCCACCAGCAAATCACGACGCTGCGCCCAGCTGGTGAGATGCCAGGTTGACGCGCGCGCTTCATCGACATCATCAAAACCCACCACCGCAACATGTGCGCCTTGCGCGAAGTCACGCACTGCTTGTAACGCGCCAAAAGCCAGCACATCGCTTTCGCAGAACAGCGCATTGATGCGCTCGGCAGCACGAGTTTTCTTCAAATACGCCATCATCGCCTGATAAGCCAGTTCGCGATCGTTGCCACCGGCGGAGAGCTCGATTTTCAGTTCTTTCTGTTCTGCTTGCAGGCTGGCGACAAAACCGTCCAGCTGGCGCACAGGCGCGCTGTTTTCCTGGCTGTGCATAAAGCCGAAACGTTGGTGACCTTGCGACAGCAGCAATAATCCCATCTCTGCACCTGCGTCATAACTATCGGCAATCACGACGTTGGCATCCGCGCTGGCGCTGTGGCTGAGATGGACGGATGTCGCCTGCGGCAGAATATCGGCTGCCACACTCAGCTCATCACTAAACAGCGAGGTAAGAAACACTAAAGCGCTGACAGGAAGTTGCGCGGCGTTACGAAGCGCGCTTTGATAACTTTCACGGGAATTGGCATTGAGCAGCAGCGTAATCAAGCCGCGTTCATTCAGCTGGCGCGTAACTTCATTGAGCAGCTTTACGGTATTGGGATTAGTGAACTCATCGCTGACAATGCCGACGATGTTGGAATTAACGGCCATGGACTGACTCTCCTGCAACTTAGCGTGCGGTAATTATTTGTAGGTAACAAAGTTAAGCATTCCACGTTACCCGAATAATCCGCGAGCGCCAATCGCTTAGAGGTCAGTTCAGATTTTGAAGATCATAAATGATATCGGACGGTGATACAGCACCAAGTCGTAGGGTCGCCATTCATGGCGACCATCTCAACGCCTATGCTCTCAACTACTCATCCAGCAAAATCGCGAATCCGCCATAGATCATGCGTTTGCCATCGAACGGCATATTCTCGCCCATCTCTTTCATGCGCGGATCGGACATCATTTTGGCATTGGCGGCGTCACGCGCTTCTCGCGAGGGATATTCGATCCAGCTGAATACCACCGTTTCACCCTCTTCGGCTTTTACCGCGCGATAGAAATCGGTCTGCGTGCCTTCAGGCACATCGTCTGCCCAGCACTCGACGATACGCATGGCGCCAAACTCTTTAAACAGCGGTGCGGCTTTGGCCGCCATGGCACGATAATCCTCCTTATTGGCTTCCGGCACCGCTACGACAAAACCATCAACATACGACATAGCTCGTTACTCCGTCGTGATTTACGCGGTCAGTAATAACCGCCCACTAATTGTACAAATAATGTGTAATACGAGCCGAAACATAGATGGAAAATTGCGCGCTTACTCGCAGATTCTGCGCGTGCCAGACGATTTACGTTACACTGACGCCTTTGATCGTTAAGTTACCGAGAAATCTATGCGCATCACCATTGAACCGGCCGATCAGCCGTTTATTCACCGCTTATTGGGTGAAGAGATTGAGAGTATTGACACCGCATCCACCAATGCCACGTTATTACAGCAGGCGCTGCACAGCGCACGTCAGCAGAAGGATCACGAAGCCGATCTCGACTGGCGACGCAACGCGCTGTTTCTGCTGCTGTTTGTGTTTTTATATGCCGCGCTGGGTGCGTCATTAACATTGGATCTCACGCCGCAGGCATCCAGCCATAAAAGCCTCGCTTACGCGCTGGAAGCGGTGCCGGTACTGATCGCCTTCTCCGGTTTATTTGTCTCGCTGCTCTACGTATTTCTCACCCGCAGCGGCGCACGTCGTTTGCGTAATTGGGAACAGGGAATTTTTGTACTGGAGAAATACAGCGGCACGAATTTCACTCGGCAAATTAATGAAATGGGTTCACGCACCACAGATTATTCGCAGTCGGCAATTAACGTTGCGCTGGCGCTGTTTATTTGTGTGACCTGGGTGGTGATGTATAACTATTTCACCTTCACCACCAGCGGCGTGATTGGCAGCGTGATTTCGTTATTCATCACCACCATGACCTACGTGATTCTGGATATTCAGCTGCTGAAATCTAATTCATCCATCGCCATTGATGAACCGCTGATTCCGGCTGAAGACGAGAAAGAGAAGCCTTAAAAATTTTGTAGGTGCGACATCCTTGTCGCACCTAATTTGGTTAGAGTTCTTCGCCGTTGCTGGCGATGACCCGGCGATACCAGTCAAAACTCTTCTTCTTCGAGCGGGCAAAATCTCCGCTACCATCATCGTTTTTATTTACGTAGATAAAGCCATAACGCTTGCTGTATTGGCCGGTGGTAAAGGATACACAGTCAATACATCCCCAAGGGGTATATCCCATAAGATCGACACCGTCCTCGGTCACGGCTTTCTTCATCTGTTCAATATGCGCGCGCAGATAGTCGATGCGGTAGTCATCATTGACCTCGCCCTTTTCATCCAATTTGTCGATGGCACCAAAACCGTTTTCAACCACGAAAAGCGGCTTTTCGTAACGCTCATAGAGAATATTCAGCACATAACGCAGGCCTACCGGATCGATCTGCCAGCCCCAATCGGAGGCCTTAACGTGTGGATTCGGCACGCTTCCTTCGAATCCTGAAAGTGCGGTCCCGCTGCCGGCATTTTCTTTACTGACTGCATTACTCATGTAATAGCTCAGCCCGATATAATCGGCACATCCTTCACGCAGGATCTGCGCATCACCGGGCTCCATCGCAATGTGGTATCCCTTGCGCTGCCATTCATTGAGGATATAAGCCGGATAATGACCGCGCATGTGAACATCACTAAAAAGGAATCGTTCCCTCATCGCTTCCTGGGCATACATCACATCATCCGGATGACAGGAAAACGGATACAGCGGCACCATGGCGATCATGCAGCCAATTTTCAGTTCAGGATTAATGTCGTGTCCTAACTTCACCACTTGAGCACTGGCAACAAATTGATGATGCAGAACCTGATACATGCACTCTTCAGGATTAGGCTCGTGGGTGAAAATAACGCCGGAACAGCAATAACCGAAAAGTGGGGTTTTCCAGTTGCGCTGATTATTAATTTCATTGAAGGTCATCCAGTATTTTACTTTGTGCTGGAAGCGTTCAATCACCACCGTGCTGAAGCGGACAAAGAAGTCCAAAACTTTTCTACTTTTCCAGCCGCCATATTCGGTGACCAGGAAATTGGGCATTTCAAAATGGGACAGCGTAATAACCGGTTCAATCCCGTATTTCAACAGCTCATCGAACAACGCATCGTAAAAACGCAGCCCCTCTTGGTTCGGCTCGGCTTCATCGCCGCGCGGAAAAATACGCGACCAGGCGATCGATGTACGGAAGCAGCGGAAGCCCATTTCGGCCAGCAGCGCGATGTCTTCAGGATAACGATGGTAAAAGTCAGATGCCTCATGATTGGCATAAAAGCAGTCATCCTGAATGCCCGAGGTGATAACGCGATCAACGCCGTGCGCCCCGCTGGTCAGCACATCGACAATGCTCGGGCCTTTTCCGCCCTTGTCCCACGCTCCCTCAACCTGGTGAGCGGCAACCGCGCCGCCCCACATGAAATTTTCCGGGAATTGATTATTCATAATAAGTATCTCTTGATCAGATGGTGCCAGGCTGCGGCACAGGGCGAACGTCAGGCTGGCTGTCTTCTTTGAATCCCGCGACCCAGGAGAAGACCATGCCCAAAACGAATGCAACGAAAATGGATATCAGGAAGCCGAGGAATTGCGTCATGTGCCCTTCTTTAAAGAACACCGGCAGGACGGCAATGCCTGGAATGCAGTAACTCCAGGAAACCGCGTTGAATGCACCGGCGATCATGCCGCCAGCTGCGCCCGCGAGGCAGCCACAGATCATTGGCCGTTTGAGGCGTAATGCAACACCGTAAATGGCAGGTTCAGTGATGCCGAACAACGCCGTCACACCTGCAGAGAGCGCCATACGCTTGAGCTCAGCATCTTTCGCCTTCAGGTAGACGCCAAGCACCGCGCCCGCCATGCCAAATACCGCAGAGGCTTGTAATCCGGTAAAGGTGTCGTAGCCCAAGGTTGCATAATTGCCGACGGCCACGGGCGTAATGCCCCAATGCACGCCTAACGTAACCAGCGGCATCCACAAGGCACCGACCACAAATCCGGCAACAGAAGGACTGAGGTGATAGAGCGTGTTGTAGACGCCACCGATAGCGCCACCAATCATGTTACCGACCGGACCAAATGCCAGCAGCGTGAGAGGAACCATGATGGCGAGGCAAAACATCGGCGTGAACAGGTTGCGTATCACCATCGGCAGCAGGCGCTCAAAGAAGCGCTGAACATACGACATGCCCCAGACCATCAAAATAATCGGGATCACCGACGAGGTGTAACTCAGATACTGAACCGGCAAGCCCATAAAGGTCAGCGGCGCCGCATCTAGCGGAATGCCGGCAATCTCCACCAACACCTTTGAAATAGCCGGGTTTTCAACTGCGCTCTGCATCAAAGCATGCACAGCTGGATCGGCTGAGTTGGCGGTGAGTATTTTGTTGGCCGTCAGCATATTCAGGTAGTCCGGCGACACCAACGCACAGGCGGCGATTACCGCTGTAAACGGATTTACGTTGAATTTTTTTGCGGCGGTAAAAGCCACCATGACGGGCAGGAAGGTAAAGCCGGTCCACGAAACAAAATTAAGAATGCGATAGGTGCCGCTTGCCGGATCCATCCAGCCGATGGCGGTCAGCAGCGAAATGATGCCCTGCAGCACACCGCAGGCTGCCAGCGGATAGAGGAAAGGCGCAAATATGCTGGAGATGATATCCATAACGCGGCTTACGATACCGACATTCGGCGGTGTTACCGCAACACTTTCGTCGATATTGAGTAGATTCTGCACTTCGCGGTAAGCATCACCGACGTGATTGCCAATAACCACCTGCATCTGGCCGCTGGCCTGCATCGCAGTAATCACCCCTTTAACCCGCTTGAGTGATTCAACCTCGACCAGAGCATAATCTTTAAGCACAAACCTCAGACGCGTAGCGCAATGCGTGACACTTATCACGTTATTATCGCTACCTATCAGCTTTACGATCTCTTTTGCAGAATCCGCATAATTTATTGCCATGGTTTTCTTCCATTGCCAGAGGGAATTCAGTCCGTCAGAGGCGAACTAATCGCGGCAATGTTAGAAAATCGCTTCGGCAATGTCACGAAGTCACAATATGTTATAACCGGTCGATAATTACAAAAATGTCACACTGCGTGACATCTCACTGACATTATTCACCACCAGCTTCCTGCCTATTGATTCGAGAATAAAAATAACCGGAACCTGAGTGGTAATGTCATATTCTTCATCAATCAAAATACGTGATACATGATAGGGAACAATAAAGTCAGCGAGTTTTGCCAGGGTTGAATCCGGGTTACAGGTTATCGCAATCACTTTGCAATGGTGAATTACAAATTGTCTGGCGAGTTTCACTATTTCTGGGGTTTCGCCAGAGACAGAAAGCACGATGGCCACTGAACTCTGCACCATGTCCGAGCTCACCGGATAATAGGGATCGTCAATGTGATTACTGAACTTGCCCATGTTAGAGAAGAAACGGGCACCATACCTGCCGAGCGTGCCAGAGCTGCCTGCGCCGGCAAAGAACACCCGTTCTGCATCACGAATGTATTCTGCCGCCTGATTAATCATCTCATCAAACTCATCATTTCTGATGCTCTTAAAAAAGGTCAATATTTCCTCAGCGCCATGAGGAATGAGTAATGTGCTATTTCTGTTCAGGTGCAACTTCATACTGGCTTTGAGTTCTGAATAACCCTTGAAACCCATTTTTTTACAGAATCTCAGAACAGTTGCGGTAGACACACCAGAATTATCGGCAAGCTCCCTTATGGTCATATAAATAACAGCGTTAATATTTTTGATAATATAATTGTGCACGCTGCTTTCGAGGGCATTTAAAGTGGATAGCTTTCTGGCGTCAAACATATATTTAAACATCCTGGCAGGTCATTTATGACGTTTATCATGTCACAAACCGTGACATGCAGGTGATGTTTAAGGTGAAAAACAGGCTTAGTGCTCAAAAAGAAATGTTGTTAATTGTGATAGCTCGCACATTTCGGACGGCGAGAGACGGAATGACTATTAGATTTCAAGTGCAGCAAGGATTGCGGCTTCCATTTTCTCCGGAGTGGTGATTGGCGCAAAACGCTTGAGCGGTTTGCCGTCACGTCCGATGAGAAACTTTGTGAAGTTCCATTTAATCCGCCCGCCGAGCACGCCGGGCAACTCGTCTTTTAGATAGCGAAATAGCGGATGCGTTGCGGCGCCGTTAACTTCCACTTTCTCAAACATCGGGAAGCTCACGCCGTAGTTAATTTGGCAGGTCTGCGCGATATCATCGGCGCTGCCGGGTTCCTGCTTACCGAACTGGTTGCAGGGGAAACCCAGGATCACCAGACCTTGAGCGGCGTACTTCCTGTAGAGCGCTTCAAGGCCGGCGTATTGTGGCGTGAATCCACAATGGCTGGCGGTGTTAACCACCAGAACCAGCTTGCCGGCGAAATCGGCCATAGCGATGGGCTGGCCACGCAGGCTGATGGCGTTGAGTTGATGAAAGGTGGTCATGTCAGAATCCTCAGAGCAATAGCGGTTTGGCGTCGATATTGCCACTTAGCAATCGCTAGTGCCTCAAATATTGAACGGCGTGACGACAATAACGCGTGATGATGCCGTTTCATCTTCGGCTTCGGGCAAAAAGCCGTGAAAACGCAGGATTGCTTTAAACGCCGATCGCGCATCTTCATGAAGATCATGATCAATCACCGCATCCATCTCTTCAGCAGCCAGTAGCCGGCGATTTTCTTCATCCAGATCATGGCCAATGAAAACGTTTACCTCGCGGTGCATCGCTGAAAAAGCCTGCAAAATGGCACTATTTCCGCCCCCCACGCTGTAAATAGATTGGATTGAGGGATCCTGTTCCAGCGCTGTGCACATCTGCGTAAAAGTGAGTGAATCGATACCGTAACCTTCACTGACAGCTTTAATCTGCAAATATGGCGCTCGCTGACTTAACGCCTGAATGAAGCCCTCCATTCGCTGCTCTTCTCCACGAAAACCCGTGCTGCTGATCACTACGGCGACCGTTTGCACTGCAGCAGGCAGCCACCGCGACATCAGCCAGGCCGCCGTTCGACCGGCACCTTCATTATCCATGCCGACATAGCTGATGCGCTCGCTTGAAGGTAAATCAGTAACGAGCGTGACCACCGGAACATTGAGCGCCGCCAGCTCCGCAATCGTACTCTGCAGCAAAGGGTGATCGCTTGCTTTGAGCAGCACGCCATAACTGTCATTGCCACAGCGGCGCAGCTCACGCTGCAGCTCTTCAGGCGAGATTTCTTCAAAAATATGGCAGCGCAGCGTCAGTCGGAAAGGTGCGAAGCTGTTGATTTGACTAAGCAGTGCCGCCAGCACTAGCGAACTGAATCGCTCTGGCGCGTGCATCACCAGATCGATCGGTAGCGTGCGACCGCTTGCCAGGCTGGCGCGCTGCTGTAATTCCAGGTCGCGGATCGCCTGAGCAATGCGTCGACCAGTGCGCGGGCTCACACTGCCGCGTTGATGCAATGCTCTGTCGACCGTGGCTTTGCTGACACCAGACTGTGCCGCGATTTGCTTAATGGAGAATGACCTTGCCATAAGTTGAGGTCTTTTTGAGGTTATGTGGCCGTATTGTTAATCGAATGTAATTGCTAAGGTCATTGTGAGCAAGCAGACAGACCTTACCTCACCCAAAATAACAAAGGACAACGAATGAGCCTGAGTGAAAGCAGCAGATTTAAAAACAAAGTGTTCGTCGTGACCGGCGGAACACAGGGATTAGGCGCAGCCGTTGCCAGTCTTCTGGCAATTCGCGGAGCCCGGGGCATTGTGATTTGCGGTCGTAACGTTAAAGCCGGACAAGAACAGGTGGATATCCTCAGCCAAACCGGTTGTGAAGTGATATTTGTTGAAGCGGATATCAGCTCGCCAGAAGCCTGCGAAAAAGTAGTGGCGACCGCAGAAACGGCGTTTGGAACCCTGCACGGGCTGGTGAACTGCGCAGGCATGTCCGATCGTGGCACCATCCTCAACACTTCTCCGGAATTATTTGATGCAATTATGGCCGTCAACGTTCGCGCGCCTTTTTTCCTGATGCAGGCAGCAATCAAACTGATGATTGCCAAAGGCATTGGAGGCAGCATCGTCAATATCATCACCATGACTTCTCATGGCGGTCAGAGCTTCTTAACGGCATATGCCGCATCCAAAGGTGCGCTGGTCACGCTGACTAAAAACGTGGCCTTCAGCACCATGCGCAATCGCATCCGGGTAAATGGTCTGAATATTGGCTGGATGGATACGCCGCACGAACACGACATCCAGCGGCAATATCATGACGCTGATGAAAACTGGCTTCGCAACGCTGAGCAGGCGCAGCCTTTTGGTCGCCTGCTGAAACCCGCCGAAGTCGCGCGTGGCGTAGCATTTCTCCTTTCTGAGGAGTCAGGAATGATGACGGGTGCGGTGATCGATTTTGATCAAAGTGTGGTTGGTTGTGGTGATAACGGTGGCTTCCAGCCATCACATGCTCTGACTCTGTGAGGCAAAAAAATGAATAATATCTACATTAATGACAGCCACATTTCTCTCGATGATTTCGCCACGATTTGCGCGCAAACCCTGCGTAAAGACAATTTCCCGCTGGCACGTTCGGCTGATAAAAATGTGCTGATCTATCATCGCGACGACCTGCTGGCGGCTGCAACAGCAGACCGTCAAAATATGCTGGCTGAACTGCATCGTGCATTGTCCAGCGGCCCCGGCGTTCTGGTAGTTCAGGGGTTATATGGCGATGTATCAGCCGTTGATCGCAGCAGTAAAGTCTTTGAGGATATCCTCGCCAGTGAAGCGGCAAACGGCGGCGGTGGCGATCACTTTGCCAAAGCGGGCAGTAACGGGCGTATCTGGAATGCGCTGCAAAAAGTGGCGGAGCGGGATGCTGATGCCTTCATCGATTACTACAGCAATCCGTTGCTGGCGCTGATTTGTGAAGCCTGGGTTGGGCCGGGATATGAAATTACGGCGCAGGTCAATCAGGTGCGTCCGGGCGGCAAAGCGCAGCAGCCGCATCGGGATTACCATCTCGGTTTTCAGGTAAATGACGTGGTTGCTCGCTTCCCGCTGCCGTTGCAGATCCTGTCGCAATATCTGACGCTTCAGGGCGCGGTGGCTCACAGTGATATGCCGATTGAATCAGGTCCGACGCAACTTTTGCCCTGGTCGCAGCAATATGCTGAGGGTTATCTGGCGTGGCGCGATCCGCGCTTTATTGAATTCTTCCAGCAGCATGCCATTCAGTTGCCGCTGAAAAAAGGTGATGGGCTGTTCTTCAATCCGGCTCTGTTCCATGCCGCCGGCAATAATGTCACGAAGGATCACGTGCGTACGGCCAATTTACTGCAGGTCTCATCCGCTTTTGGCAAAACCATGGAGAAAGTGAATCACGTTAAAGTGATGGAAGCGATTTATCCAACCCTGCTGAGTAAAGATCTGAGCGATGAAGAGTTACAGGCAATTGTGGCGGCGAGCGGTGAAGGCTACTCCTTCCCGACCAATCTGGATACCGATCCACCGCTGGGAGGCCTCGTCCCAAAAACACAACAGCAACTGTTACTGGAAGCATTACAGCAACGCTGTTCAGCGCAAGAGTTCAGCCGGCAATTAGACAACCACGAGAGTAAGAGAAAAGCGTAAGCGTGTTTTGCAAATGATATGGCGTAATGCCCTGACGTTAGGTGTTACGCCATATCGATGAGTATATATCTGGTCTGATAAACCGGATTAGCAATAGATCCTGTACCGCTAATCCGGTAATAAACGTTGTGCAATAGTGCCTGACTCGCTGCTGTTTTCTCAGTCGCGTACGGCGGCTTTCTTCAGTGACTTATCCACCGGCGCTGTTTTGGCTTTACTGCTCGAGTAGATAAAGAACAGCGCAATCCCCAAGCACATTACTGCTCCCAGTCGTGTTGAGGAGAAGTGAATTGCTTCATTTCCCAACCAACCGAAGTTATCGATCAGCATGCTCATTGCCAGTTGCCCAAAGATAACCGCAACAGTTGCTACCGCTGAGCCGATCCGCTGGACTGCAATAACCATAATAACGATGTAAGGCACACCACAGAGCGCGCCCAGTAATTGCCATTTTGGTACGTCAAGCAGCGTAAGTGCATGCTTTGGTTCAAAGAAAAAGATCAACAGAGCAGTTACCAATGCCCCGGTAGAAAACGTCAGGAATGCGCTTCGGAACACGCCGACATTGCTGCCCAACTTTCCACCAATTGCGGCCTGCATACTCAGAAATGCTCCACCAACCACTGCAAGAATGATCATCAAAATATTCATAATTTCACCTCAGCCTTTTGCCACAAGAGCCAGCGCAGCAACAATAAAAATAAGTGCAATGATTCGTTTCTGGTCAATTTTGCGGTGAGCGGTACCAAAAAGTCCGTAGTGGTCAATCACCAGACTTTTAAACACCTGCCCGGCTAAAATGCCAATCATGGTCATCGCAATACCAATACTGGGAACAGCAATGGTGAGAATCACCACATATACCGGTCCAAGGATGCCGCCGACTAACGTCCACGCAGGTTGCGAGAAAAAAGAGGGGCTATTACGCGGACTGAAGAAAAGCATCAGCATGAATGTCAGCGCGGCACCGACACCAAAAATACTGAATGTGGCCCACAAATCTCCAACTTCACTCCCCAGCGGTCCTAATAACCCTGCTTCAACGGATAATCCCATCCCGCCAGCAACGACGAGTAATATGAATAAAAGCTGCATAAAACAGTCTCCAACTTGGTTTAGGAGGCTGATGATAATGGCGCTCAAAGTAATGAAAAACAGTATAATCCGTGAAACACCTTTGCAGGAATCGAGATAATGTATGATGCCAGTTCAATAAACTTTCGTAGTCTATTGTTTTTTATTGGTGTTTTTGACTCGCAAAGTTTTTCAGAGGTTGCCAGGCGAGAAGGAGTATCAGCGTCGATGGTGTCGCGAGTGATTCTGCAGCTGGAAGATACTCTCGGACAGCAGCTGTTCTATCGTAATACCCGCGCTGTCATTCCAACCGAAGCTGGACGATTGTTCGTAGAATATGCCCGAATAATGTGTGAGCAGCTCAGCGAAGCAAGAAAAGAACTGCAGGACAGATCGCTTGAGCCTTCAGGGTTAATAAGAATTAATGCGCCAGTTTTTTTTGGACAGCGGCACATTGCGCCCTGGCTGACAGGCCTATGCGAGCGCTACCCTAAGCTGTTGATCGAGTTGGCTCAGACAGATGACTACATCGATCCCCACCGCGATGCTTCCGACATTATTTTTCGCATTGGGACACTTACCGACTCATCATTTCACGCTCGCGTATTATGCACCCAGCGCTACCATCTTGTTGCGTCTCCTAAATACGTTCAAAAGTGGGGAAAGCCAGTTATCCCTTCAGATTTAGCGCAGCATAAATGTCTGGTTTATGCGGGCTCATCCGGCCCTAACCGATGGTTATTCAGAGAACAGAATGACAGCTGGGTTCACTACCCGGTATCTGCATTGCTGATTTCTAACAATGCAGAGACGCTTCTTACCGCCGCGTTAGGTGGAATGGGGATGGTGCTCTTCCCGGACTGGCTGATTGGAGACAGCATTCATAAAGGGGAGCTAGTCAGAATTATGCCCAATCTTGAAGCTGCCATAAAAACAGAGCCGCAACATATTGCCGCTATTTATCCTAATGCCCGTCATCCACCGCTGAATGTCAGAGCGGTTATTGATTACTTTCTGGAGGTTTATGGCCCCAAACCTTACTGGCAATTTGACTGACGAATGTCCCCTATGAGCGAAAATCGTATATTCGACTTTACGCCGAATGCTATGGCAAAGAGCACGCTTGAAAGAATTTAATTGCGCTAGCGCGTGTTGCAATCTTGACGGAATATCACAAACGTCATTGCCACCGCACCAAGAAGTAATAAACCACTCAAGCCGAAAGCACTTTGCCATCCCAGGCTGTCGAATATCAGACCTCCTACTGTTGAACCCAGCGCAATGGAGAGCTGGATGACAGCAACCATCAGGCCACCACCGGCCTCTGCATCTTCGGTTACAGCCAACGTCTGGAAGGTTCATTTCTCTATTATCCACATCGCAATGTGTCGCCCGCTTTGCGCGCGGTGATTGATACGCTGAGAATTTAGGGGATAAGAGCCCTAAGCATCCGCAGACTCTTTTTGTTGTGTAGATCAAAAGGATCGGGACAATATTTAATTAGAGGCTTTCCCAGCTTTCAGGCTTATTGCACTCTTCTCATAATATTTTGCTATTACCTGATAAAACAGATTGGATTCTTGCTTAATGCAAAGCAGATATCCTGTTTCATCGATTATCAGCCACATAACCTTTTTAATTAGCATTGGTACTCTCTCTCCCGAAGTATTCTGGAAAGCCATTAAACATCTGCAAATACACGTCTTTTGTCTGCATGTCCGTGCATAATTAAGCGTGTCGGGAAGCAGAAGAATAGGTCTGATTTTTCTTTGGTATCAACAACCTGTGTAACCATGACGCATTCAGACTTTTTCTTAAACACCATAACTACATATAGATCGCAAATACCTATTTACCCTTTTTAATTGCAAAAATATTTCAATTAATCCTGTTAATTTTTTGCACTCGCCAGCAGGGGGAAGCATGAAGATTATCGTGGGTGGTAATGGCTACCCGGAAAAGAGAAACATCATTACAGACCCTTCACATAGCTATATTGATTACCGTCCCAGAAACATCTGGACCTGGATTAACGTCATAAGGCAGCGCTTATTACATAAAAATAAGCTCTTTATTTTCCGTCCATTGCCCCTGATCTCTTCCGTTGATGCGGACATTATCCACCTTTTTAATGAAGTCTCTGCGGGGTCAGGTGACTGGGTGGCGACCTTTGAAACCGAACTGCCCCGTGTTCTGCCCGTTGGCGGAGTACAAAAATTTGCCAACCCCGAACTGGCGCGGGAACTCAGGTACGTCTGCTCTCCGCGCTGTAAGGGCATTATCGCCATCTCAGAAGCCACACGGCAGATCCAGCTGCGGCTGCTGGAAC
The DNA here is from genome assembly GCF_056491525.1 of Candidatus Pantoea symbiotica. Taxonomy (NCBI): domain Bacteria; kingdom Pseudomonadati; phylum Pseudomonadota; class Gammaproteobacteria; order Enterobacterales; family Erwiniaceae; genus Pantoea; species Candidatus Pantoea symbiotica. The sequence goes on along the minus strand of NZ_JBSZHR010000003.1, from coordinate 96,773 downwards.
ATTTTCCTGAAGAGCAGGCCATAATTGGGCCCAAACTGCACGTACTCCATCCTCCGCAGCCGATACTGCATAAAAAAAGCGTGGTGGTTCAGGAAGGACCGGTGACTTTCACCTTCGTGGGTAATGAGTTCTATCGCAAGGGAGGTGCAGAAGTTGTGCTGGCCTTTACCCAGCTATTAAGGGAAAACCTGATAAGTGTGAACGACGTGCGCGTTAATCTGGTTGGTGATCTTGGTAGAACGCATAACGTGGCTCACCAGGCATTCCAGGACGACGACGTTTTTAGAAAATGCGTGGAAGATAAGCTGCGTGATTGCCCGATATTCCGTCACCACACGTCGTTGACCAACGACGCGGTGCTGGCGTTAATTAAGACCTCTGATGTCGGGCTACTACCAACCTGGCAGGAGACGTACGGCTTTTCCGTTCTGGAGATGCAGGCATGCGGCTGCCCGGTTATAACGACGAATGTCCGGGCACTGCCAGAAATCAATCCAGAAAATGCCGGCTGGTTGATCCGCTGCCCCCTGAATCCGATGTCAGAGCTAACAGTATCCTCATTGAGGGACAAAACCGTTCTGAGAAGTGCCATCATATCTCAATTGAAAACCTACATATTGCAAATCATCAGCGACAGAAAAATCGTATCAGAGCGCACTAAAAACTCACTCGCGCGAATATGTCTGGATCACGATCCCGTGTTGTTCAGGAAGCGACTCAATGCGATATATATGGGTTTTGAAACCGACAAAAATAAAACGTTTATCTAATCGGGTACAGGCCATATTGCTTATGGCGGGTGAATTATTACCTTTTATTCAACTCAGAATACTGTCAGTTACCCACATTTTTGACACGATACTGTAACCGGCACATTAAAAACCTTTGTATCCATCCCTTAATAATTTTACCTTTTATGACATACTCTTATGTCAGCCAAACCCGGTTTATCAGGGATAAAATATAAAGGACTAAATTCATGCCTAGCGCAAATATACGTGCCACGCTCGGAGGGGCGCTTCTGTTGATGTCCGTTTTAGTTTCAGCATCAGAAACTCAGCCGATACCTGCAGTGCATTCGAACTCGCAACGCATCTCTGTAGAGACGCAAGGCTCAGGACCGGATGTCATATTGATTCCGGGGCTGGCGTCGTCTCGCGAAGTTTGGACTGATTTAGCAGCAACTTTACGTAAAAGCCACCGAGTTCATCTTGTTGAACTTGCTGGCTTTGCAAGCACACCTGCACTTTCCAATCCAGAGGGAAAGGTCATCGCTCCGGCAGTTGATGCCATCGCGGATTACATTCAAACGCAGCACATCACAGCACCGGCGATCATTGGCCATTCGCTTGGGGGTGAGATTGCACTGATGATCGGGGCCCGTCATCCCGACCATGTCAGTCGTTTGATGATCGTCGATGCCTTGCCATTCTATACGTTGATGATTGATCCTGCGGCGACCACCGAGACTGCTGCGCGGCATGCAACAGCGACGCGGGATTGGCTGCTGGGACAGTCGCCGCAGCAATTCAAGGAGTTTCAGAAAACATCCATCATCCGCTTAGCGAAGACTGAGGCGGTGAGACCGGCTTTGGTGACTGCGGGGCTCAATTCTGATCGCAAAACTGTGGTGGATGCCGTGTATGAATTAATGATTACCGATCTGCGTCCCGAGCTCACACGCATTAAAGCGCCGATGGAGATCGTGTACGCGTATGACGCTTTATTCGGCGTTTCTGCAGCCAGCGTGGATGCCATGTACCGTCAAGCCTATGCATCTGCATCCGATATCCATTTCACGCGCATCGATGACAGCTTTCACTTTGTCATGCTTGATCAGCCAGAACGGTTTTCCCGCGCGGTAACGTCATTCTTAAATCAATAAAGGATGCAGCTGGCCTTCATTTGACGCGTTGTTGTAGGGAAATGTTCAGGTCAGCGTGTCCCTCACCTTTAGTCCTATAACTAGCGTTGCAAAAAACATTATGCAACCCGCGGTGATGAAAACACCTGTTACGCCGCTGATACCAAAGAGTAATCCTCCCAACGCTGCGCCCGCAGCAATCGAGGACTGAACGGCTGCGACTACCATGCCGCCAGCGGTTTCAGCCTGATCGGGAACGGAACGCGCTACCCAGTTTGACCACGCAACGGGTACGCCACCAAATGCCATCCCCCACAACGCGACGAACAACATCAATCCTGTTTCCTCCAGCGGCAGCAAAATCATACTTAGTGCCGCCACACCAACAAGCGCTGGCATCAGTATCAGGGTAAGACGCAGGCTTTTCTCCATCAGACACCCGGCCAGCAGCGTTCCGATAAAATTAGCGACGCCAAATCCAAGCAATATCAAAGACAAACGATCCACATCAAGTTGAACAATATTTTCAAGAGCCGGCCGAATATAGGTAAACAGCGCATACTGACCCGTATGGGCAATTACACACCCCGTCATTCCCATCGCAATGCCTGGGCGGCGGAGTAAATCCATGACAGATGCCGTTACCATCATTTTACGCGGAGCCATTCCGGGAAGGGTAAATAGCTGAAAGAGCAGTGTTAGCACACCTACTGCGGTTGCAGCGATAAAAGCGCTACGCCAGCCATAAAGCCCACCTAAATAGCTTCCCAGTGGGATCGAAACTACGGTTCCGACAGCGATACCGCTAAAAATAATGGAGAGAGCACGCGGGACGCTTTGAGCTTGAACCAGCCGCATAGCTACAGCAGCTGCCATGCTCCAGAAGCCTCCCAGCGCGATACCCAGCAAAATGCGCATGATTAACAGAACAGCCAGACTGGATGAAAGTGCGACAAGCAGGTTAGAGGCAATCATCAGCACGGTAAAACCCAGCAAAACAGTTCGGCGATCATAATTACGCGTCAGGCGGGGAACCATCAGACCCGCAAACAGGGCCACCACAGCCGTTACCGTCACAGCCTGACCAGCGAGCGCTTCCGTCACACCGAGATCGGCGGCCATGGGTGTCAGCAGGCTGGCAGGAAGATATTCTGCTGTCAGTAAGCCAAATACGCCCATAGTCAGTGATATCACAGCCATCCATGCGGATTCTTTGGGTTCAGAACAGGTTAAACTCGCGGATACAGCTTCAGTTGCTTCGTTTCTCATAACACACTCTTTCTGGAGTAAAAAATCACAGCTCCAAGTCTAGAGTCGAGCAACTGGACGATCTATGATGCCTTACCCTGATTTTTTACCCGAAACTCCGAATATGCATGTGAACAAACATTTTGCCCTGTCATCCGAGCTCATCAGTGAATTGCTGTTGGAAATGCGGCTACGTGGTGTGCAGTATCGCCGTTTGCAGACGGGTTCTGAGTTTGGCGTCGGTTTTAGCAACAGGCCGGGACACGCCTATTTTCATTACATCGCCGTGGGTACTGCTCTGCTTCGCACCAGCGATGGTAAGTTGCACGAACTGAACGCCGGCAGCATGGTGTTCATGCCGCAGGGTGAGGAACATCAGCTTTTATCGGATGTCAGCTGCTCATTTCAACATATCGATACGTTCGGCTCTGCTCCTTTAGGCGAGGCCGTCAGCGGAATCAATACTTGCCCGAGTTCGCATCCAACACCCAGCACGGTTCTGTTTTATGGCTGTATGGAGTTCGATCTCGGTGGAATGCAGGGCCTTGGTAAACTGATGCCGCAAGCGATAGTGGTTGAGGCAAATGAACAGATTTATCCGGGGCTGGTTCCCATTCTGGGCGCGATGAAAGCTGAAATCTGTTCCGGACGCGCTGGCTTCGCGGGCATCCTGGCACGCCTTGCAGAAGTGGCGGCTGCCATGATTGTGCGTGGATGGATCGAAAACGGCAGCGAGAACGCCGCTGGCCTGATCGCTGCGTTACGTGATCCACGACTTGCCCAGGCTATTCTGTCCATTCATCGCGATACGAGTCGCGAGTGGTCTGTTGCTGAGCTTGCGGCCCAGTCGCATGTGTCGCGTTCTGTTTTTGCTGAACGCTTCAAATCAATCATCGGCATACCTCCTCTGCGCTATGTAAGGGAAGTGCGAATGCGCATCGCAGGTCACTGGATTATGCACGATAAGATCTCAATCGATACCGTTGCTCTACGCCTCGGTTATGCCTCACAGGCAGCGTTTAGCAGAGCTTTTAAGCGCATCAATGGCTATCCGCCGGGCGCTATGCGTCAGCGACCAGAGAGAGGCGCTAATACTGTAAATGAGTGAATATTATTTTTATCATATGCTGGGTTAACTTTAGGAGGCCGTTCTCTACATTAAAAACTGAGCGGTTCAATAAGTGTGTTGCATCCATCGGTTGAACTCACATCACAAAGCGGCCAAACCCGAGGAAAACGACGTCTGCTGTGAGCGAAAAGCTGACTTAATTAGCCGCCTTAAATTTTATTTTCCGTTGGTTTTTTTGATATTATTATCAAAATTATTTCGTCATACATGGAGTAAGACTAATGAGTATCTACATAAGAACAGCTCGACTTTCTGATATCGAGGGTATGTTCGACGTCAGAACATCGGTAATCGAGAATCACCTGAGCCGTGAAGAGATGCGGCAGATGGGTATTACCGAAAGCGTCGTAGGCGATATGGTTGAAAAAAGTCTTTGCGCATGGGTTGCGACTGAAAATAATAAAATCATTGGCTTCTCCATGATATTTCCGGATGAAGGCTGTCTGTTTGCGGCCTTTGTTCTGCCTGAATATGAAGGCAAAGGAATAGGTCGCAGGCTTGTTATGCTCGCCGAGTAGGAGTTATTCCAACATCATGAAATTGCCTGGTTGGAAACCGATAAGAATAGTCGCGCGGCGAAATTTTATATGCAACTCGGTTGGGGTAATGAAACAGATCTCAATGGCACAGACATCAAATTAGAGAAATCTCGTGACGTTTAATTCACAGAATTTTCATCGATTTCCGCTCATGGCACTTAGCGGACAACTAATTTGAACACCGTCCGCTGTGAGCGACGAGCAGACCGTCAGGTTTGCAGCAAGACGGCCAGTGAACTGGCAATAATAATTGAAATTATACCCATGCCTTATTTTGGATAACCACTCTGTATCCATCTGGGTCAACAAATGTCCTTCCGTTGATATCCCAGTAAGGGTTAAATGAATTCGTCATGTTGAATCCGGCTTCTATCATCCTTGCACAGGCATCTATCCACGCATTTTCATCTGAATAATAAAGAACGAGTAAATCCTCCTCAGTTTGCAAAGGTTGAATGGGATGACTAAGGCAAAAGGTGAATTCAATGTGCCAGTCTAAGCCCTTCCGTCCTAACATCAGTCCATTGAAACCGTCATGATCATTGAATTCAGCTATTTTGTGTAAATCCAGTCCCTGACTGTACATCAGAAAAGAGCGTTCAAGATTGGAGACGGGTTTGGCAATACGCATATGAGTAAACAATTAGATGTTCTCCGCTGAAGCTTTTTCTTGAGCGTTAAAATTCAGCTCAAGTTTACACATGATCATATTTTCAATTTATCCAGGAGAGCTTACAAAATGTCCGCTATTGACGCGAAGCTGACCTGTGCGCTGCACGGTCTGCAATGTGCGAAGAACGGACGTTACGGTGCTGCCTGGACACTGCTATACCATTTCATTCATGACGGCCAGATAGGTTGAATGATGCAGTTCGGGACTTAAAGGAATTAACAAAAAGCATAACCTATTGTGAATCTAAAGAATCTCTCGGTATAACCTTCTTAAGGTATAGAGAGACGCACACAGGTATAGAGGAGAAGGATAATGATTTCAAAGGATAATGCAGAGCATTATGTCTGGGGCGACGATTGCGACGGTTGGTATTTGTTAAACCGCCCGGACATGCTGGTTATTCATGAACAAATGCCGCCAGGCACTTTTGAAAAACGACACTTTCACTCCGTTTCAAGGCAGTTTTTCTTTGTTATTACTGGCATTCTTTCCATGGAGTTGGAAGGAGAAATTCATAATATTAAGGCTCTGCAGGGCCTGGAAATCCCACCGGGTTCAAAGCATCAAGCCAGAAATGACACTGGGTCTCCCGTAGAGTTTATTGTAATTTCGCATCCGACAACACGAGGGGATCGTTCTGACCTTCCTTCACCCTACTGACAGCTCGCGAGTATTTGCCAGTCCGCTTCTGGCACGAAGCGGTTATCTGACAGACCTGAAGGTCCACTGTGAGCGAATAGCGGACGTCAAAATGATAGCTACAGGGATGTTCTCCGCATTAAACATAATAACCCAGCGCCGAACCATTCATCGAGTACACCTATTGCCTTGATAGTTAGCGCGATCACAATATCAGCACTTATTGTTAATATGCTAATAGTAACCTTGGTTATCATTATCTCATCGAAAGCAAACACGCTTTCAACCATAAAAACCAAGGATAAAGACCATGAAAACTATCAAAGCTATGTCTATCGCCGCCGTTGCAGCTCTTTCACTGATGTCAGCAGCCAGCTTCGCGCAGAGCGTTACCGCAACGTCCCTGACTATGGACGGTGCCGAGGCCAAAATTGCCGCGCAGGCCCAGCAGCAGGGTGCGCAGTACAAAATCATTGAGGCCAGCAACGGCAACGTCGTTCACATGACCGCTGAGCTGTACAAATAACGGATGGTCGCAAAAGGAAGTGCCAGGAAAGGTCGCCCACGGGCGGCCTTTTTTGTATCTGAACCGTTATACAGGCACATTGAACAGAACATCTCAGCAGCGAACCTAAGCAGTGTCTTCAGCTGGCGTTCCCTGGTGAAAAACCAGAGTCCAGTGTCCTTTATCCGAATACAGCCAGCAGGAAGAACGCAATGCAGGACGACTGCCGTCATCATAAGACGTCCGGTAGTGAAGCATGGCGCAGCCTACCCCCATTTCGGTGAGTCGGAAATTACTGCTGATAATAGGTGATGCAGTTTTCTCGTTTAATAGCGACGTGATCGTCTCTGCACGATCAACCATCACGCCTGACCTTGTGATTTCCAGGAATTCAGGGTGGAGAAGCCGCTCAAGCCACTCCCGGTCGTTTCGCCTGTCATCGTGAAGGCTGCATTCCAGCAACCTGAGCTTTTCCAGAAGCATTCTGCTTATCCTCAAGTGATCCTATCGGATGCTCTCTTCTAACATAAAAGTGCCTTACTGAACGCTGTAGGCTCTTCTATTTTGTAATTTCATTCAAAACGCTCCGCCAAACACGCGTAGCATCCCTGTTTCGCATTGTGTATCTGGATATAGCTAATCTGCGGGTCGGCAAAGAAAATCTCTATGAAATTTTCTACAGATTGGCCTTCGCAAATATCTGCCTTAATTAGAAAGTGCTTTTCGTTATATGCTCGTAATGAAAGGACTCTGCCATTCATAACTTCAGGTAATTCGTTGATATAAATTCCTTGCTCGGTACATCCCTCCCAAATATATATTGCATGAGAGCCGCGATAAGGTGTATCTGCTGGCTGATAAATGTGGTTGATAAGCAGAGCGGTTTCGCCAACAGGTATATCGCATAATGAGATCCTGTCGGGATAACCGGGGTAACTAGTGACAATTTGTCTTACGGCTCCGTATCTTCCCAGATAGCCATCACTACGCCCAAAAAGATGAGTAAAATGCTCGGCTCTAAGCCAGAAATTCTATATTTCATGATGCCTCCAGTAGTATCAGCATCACCTTAGTGGTTTTTCTAAGAAGAAACTCGCTGTTTCCGGTCAGGGAAATATTGGTTATTGGCGAGTATGAAATTTTCGCATAATGGCCGCTCCCCTTTGCTCAACACAGATTGTTGTTAGCTACTTCAGCTCTTGGCACGAAGCGGACGCGTATGCCACGTCTACTATGAGCGAAGCACGGACATTGCATCCCCGATAAAGTCAGGGATCAGTGTTGTCCCATTATCTGTTCTGAAATGGTGATTTTTCAGGCAGCGTACTTTATTCTGGTTAAACTCCTTTTACAGGATCTAACCATGATAACCGTAGAGAAATCAGATCCATTTTCTTCAGAATCCCATCGCTTAATCGAAATGCTGTCAGCTGAACTTGCCGCTATTACTGGCGATAATGGCAAAACCAACTTCACCGTTGAAGCTATGAACAATGACAAAGCATTATGGGTATTAGCAAAAAATGCACATGGCGATGCGATAGGATGCGGTGCAATCCGCCCATTAACACAAAACATAGCTGAGCTTAAAAGAATGTTTTCAGACCGAAGCGAGCCAGGAGTAGGTCTTGCTTTACTCACTTTTCTGGAAACTTCCGCAAAACAAATGGGATATCGTGAACTAAAGCTGGAAACACGATATATCAACCATCGGGCCATCAGTTTTTACGAGAGAAATGGATACATCCAAATTGAGAATTATGGCCCATACGTAGGCAGAGAAGAGGCTATCTGCTTCTCAAAGGTATTGTGCTGATTATATTTATCAGACCTCACTTCCGCTTCTGGCACAGAGCGGGCATTGATGGCATTAGAAGTATGAGAGTGCCATTGTCATACTGGACACAATCCTAATTCTGTCCGGAATATGCAGATTGAAATCAGTGGGAGAATCATGGATATCCAACTCACAAACGTTACCCCGGAGAGCCCAGGATTTGCTGAGTTAAAATCGCAGAGCATGGCTGAAGGATTTAACATGTTACGACGACTGGAAGATAACTGGCTTAGCGGACTGAACCGCTTTGACAGACCCGGAGAAAAACTAATTGGGGCTTCTGTAAATGGGTTGATCGTTGGCGTCTGTGGACTCAACGTTGATCCATCTACGCTAAAAACTGGCATCGGACGTCTGCGACATCTCTATGTAGACTCAGGATGGAGAAAAAGGCAGGTTGGCAGCGCCCTGCTCAGTGAAATACTTATGGATTCTGGCCACTGGTTTGATTTTATCAACACAAACGCTCCTCCATCGGCATTCACCTTCTATGAACGAGCTGGCTTTATTGCTTTAACTGGCATAGAAAAAGTCACGCACCATCTATGCCTCAGAGACCCAGCGCGTTAATTCAGTCACGTCCTGGACAGACCGCATATCTTGTCCAGTGAACCAATTTTCAGCAGCGCCTGCCCAGATACAGCCTTGACGCATCCAAGCCTTACCCCTTTCAGGCAAATCAGAGCCATTACAGTTAAATCCGCGCCGCCTTGGACACGCTGCGTTTTCTAACCAGGCATGCAGTACGGCGGCTTAAACATCTTCAGGAAATCAAAGGAACTGGCTGGCAGCCATAAAAAGCTTGTCGTATGTCTCAGGGCGTGAAGCGGACTTTTGATTCATGACGATTCCCTGTTTTTGCTTAGCTGAACATTACCTATATGCGAAACGCCTGGACTGGCAATTTCAGGGAGTCCCAATTACTATCCAGAATCTATGGATGTGAACATTTTTGGCTTTATGCCAGCATTACTCCCTGTTGCACTGTCCCCCGGAGCGAGCTTTACTCTCGTTATGAACAGTGCTCTGGCAGGAGGTAACAAAGGTTTATTCAGAACTCTCACAGGAACAGCTCTGGGCATATATACCCATGCATTTTTTATAGGGCTTGGTATTACGGCAGTGCTCATCTCATCGCCAGCAGCGTTTGCTGTGCTTAAAGTAACCGGAACTGTCTATCTGCTTTGGTTAGGCGCGATGCTCATCCGCAGTGGGATAACGGTAAATTCAGGCGGGGTTAGTGGCGCAAGGCATTCCGTGACTTTAAAAGAGGCTTGGCTGGCTAATGTTTTGAACCCTAAAGCCATCCTTTTTTATCTGACAGTCGTTTCACAGTTCGCAGGCGCGAAGGGTGGCGTTAGCAACTACCTTATACTGGCATCAGTTCATATAGTGGTTATGAGCTTCTGGCTTTTTGCAATCACTCAAATGCTCATATTCTCAGCCAAAAAAACCAACCCATTAATGCTGAAAAAATACGTCAACATTGTCGGCGGGATGATGCTCATTGCTTTTTCTCTGCACAGCCTTATCTATTAACTCCTCAGCCAGAGCCATCCGTTGAACTCACAGCACGAAGCGGCCTTCCCCACTTTATTTTGATCTGCAATCTAATAAGAACACCCAAACTCAAAGGAAACTCATTTTTTAACCAGTTTTGCAGAAGAGTTTTGCTGGAGTTTTGCAGAAGACCTCTCACGTCGATTTTCAACGATGAGGCTCATCATGGATGCCAACACCCTGCCCGGTAAGTCATAACAAGTGCCGCCACACTTCAGGCATTTTTCACTGGAAAGTCTCGATTTTCGACACTATTATCAGCTCACTTATTCACCCACTGATAACTAAGGAGGATTACTATGCCATCGTGTGATTTGTTTGTTTACTCACACTTCTAAAGGATTTAAGTATTGATATAACTCACTGTATTTAAAGGGTAATGAATCATTTAAAACTTAAGTTCTGGATGCTTTTCGTTAAATTTTTATTGTTTAGATATCAAGACGTTACTTATCATTTTGAAGAAACCAAAAAAGTTACTATTCAACCTTCCCCACTCTCATGGTGACTTAACCTAGAACCTAAACTTTACATAATTAATGACTCACAGATTAAAAATGATTTAGCCCATTATTTTTATTAAGATACTTAAGTTTTCTCGATATTATTTTTTAAGTTATTCTAATGGTGTGGCTTATCAGAGAATAATTTCAGTCTGTTCTAAATATGCCATTGCATCAAGTATAGATGACCAGCCTGTAGACTTTGTGAGGGGATAATTCAGAACTTTCATCCCGTTATGCAGATAGATATCACAGGTTTTTGATTTACCATCAATTTTGATATCCAGTATTATTCTGCGAGCTATTAATTGAAATTCCTTGCGGTCGGCTACGTTGAGTACATTTAATGCAGAAGCAGCCTTCATGTCGCGCTCATCCTGTATTTCAGCCATGTCACTCTTTAACTTGATTATCTCAGCAGAAATTTCAGCAGCTCTTACTGTCAGCTCTCTGACATCTGGCGCAAGCTCTATGGCCTTAATCACGTTCTGAAGCTTACCAGTTAATTCCAGCTGCCTGGCTGTCATTGAAGTTAATGCAGTTTCGCTTGATAAATGCAGGTCCATTCCTGAAGCACCTTTTATTACTCCAGTAATCAGGTAGCGATCGGTTAAATCTCTTCTGATCGCTTCAGTTTTACATCTGTGCTGACGCCGCATTGAGCAAACATAGTAGCCATAACCCTTTGTGTTGATCCCCGTCAGTATAATGGCATGCCCACACTCTTTACAGTGCATCAGCCCTTTAAAAATATTTATTAGATGGGGATTAAAATTGGTGTTCCTTCTGCTTTCAGGTTCGTAACTTATACGTCTTACCCGCTCAAAATCATCGATACTAATGATTGAAGGGTAATAATTAGAAATGTCCTCAACATCGGGAACTGTTATGCGATATGACGGAGAAAGAACGCCAATCACAGCTTTAGATTTAACCAGTCTTTCAATTGAAGCTGAATTCCATTGTGAAACTTTTCCACGAAGATTTTTCTTACCCTGAACATTCAGTGCCTGACTGATTTTCTCAAAGGAGCGGCCATCGAGTCTCATTTCGAAAATGGTTCTGATAATGTCTGCTTTGTCTTCAATTACCTCAAAACCATTACCAGCAGCGTTTACTTTCAACCAAGAGGGGCAATGGCGGGTCATTATTTCCCCCTTTTCAGCGGCCTGTTTACGCTTTTCGGCCCAGACTGCTCGCTGTCGTTTAGATTTGATCTCGCTTTCTTCGTTAGCGCGCTGTGCTATCAGAATTGCTTTGATGATCGAGTAAGGGTCGTCAAGTGAATCGCGGGTATAATGCGTGCCATCAGTGAGTGTGACCACATCGATCCCCGCTTTGAGGATTGTACGGAGTCTGTCGGACGCATCACCTATTTTTTCTCTTGATAGACGATCCAGACTTTCTACAAGGAGTACACTGCCCGCTTCAATTAACTCCCGTTGCACCGCTTCCATAAATTCAGAAAATGCGCCTGAAATAGCATGCTGTCCCCTGTATGCGCTCAGCCCAAGGTCCTCGAATGTTACCGGATCAAGGTAGTAGTCAGCGTTATGTTTAAGCCATTCATCAATTAATTTCTTCTGTCTTCTGACTGAATCTCCCTGGACCTGCTGTAAAGATGAAAAACGTAGATAAGCTATAGCCCTTTTCATATTTCCCCCTTTATCCTGATAGAGACAACTGATATTTAGCATTTAAGAATATTATGTTTGGCGATTGACTGAACAATATCAGGATTATATCTCAATAAAATGGCCGTTATTGTGACGACGAAGTGGGCCATTAAATCCGCGTCGACCAACATGAGAGGTGTTTGAAATCTCCCGTATAAAACACGACATCACGAGTAACGAATACAAAAGCAGAAAATAAGTCATGTATATACATCAATCTACTGACAACATCTTACTATATAGGTTGTGTTTGAACTCTCGCAAACCATAAATATTCATTTTTATGACTAAAAATATCTGTAACCTCTTTACTGATTAAGGCGACCTCCTTAATCTAATAGCTAACGCAGGGCAATTGAGATGCACAGTAAAATATTTTGCGCTTTTTTAATCTTGGCCTCAATTACAAGTGGGGCAGCTATTGCTTCACCTGTTGATTACAATGTTAATGCAAACAGGACGACCATCTCCATGGGCTATTCGCAAGGAGAACTTCGTGACTTCGGTTCTCTCTATGGGGGAAATCTAACGGTACAGTATGAACCCGATCTACCAGTAGGAATCATGGGTTCAGTGACAGCTCTGCGGTCAGACCTGGACGTAATTACTAGCGGCATTAGAAAACATAAAGGATCATCATCAACAAAACCTGGCAACAGTGCTGAGTATTACTCGGCGATGTTTGGTCCAACTCTTCGGTTAAATAAATCCATTAGCATTTATGCACTGGCTGGTATATCGCATGGCAAAGTCGATAAAGCCTCAGTTGCTAACTCAATTAGTGGCAAAACTTCCTCCACTAGCTCAAACACTAACAGATTCGCCTACGGCATCGGCATGACTGCTAACGTAACAGACCATCTAAATCTCAGTATGGGATATGAAGGTTCCAGTGTCAGGTTCGATGAAAAATCACATCCCATTAATACCGTCATGCTGAGTGCCGGCTATCGCTTCTGATTACGTTACCCCCCCCTCAATACACGTAATGGGGCCTTTATCATTCATATCATGTTGGATTTCAAAGGAACCAGAAATGAAAAATAATTTGATTAAAATGATCGCCGCATTGGCCTGTGTTTTTTGCATGACAGCAAAAGCAGTGTATATTCCAGACCGCGCCACGATGTTATTTGGTTATGAGTACGGATCAATTGAGGGTTATGGCAGCCTCCACGGACCCAACTTTAAGATGATTTACGAGCCTGAGAGCGTGTTTGGTATTGTCGGCTCTTTGACGGCTCTCAGAAATATATGGGATAACACGGATGAGTTTCACAATGAGAAGAACATCAATGGCAAACGCATCAGAGTCAAGACTGATAAAAAAGCCACACAGGATACAAAGTATTATTCTGCCATGTTCGGCCCATCCTTCCGCATAAACGATTTTTTGACTGTTTATGGCACTTTTGGGTTGTATCATTTGAGAATGGATAAGCCCCTTATACATGACCCGGTCACGAATAAGATCGGAAGAAATGGTTCCCACTCTTACAACAACGTTGCCTTTGGTGCTGGCGTAATCCTGAATGTGACGGATACGCTCACGCTTGCAGCAGGATATGAAGGGGCGCTAGCAGAGAAAAATCAGGATTACCACAGCCTGAACGCCGCATCACTGAGTATGGGGTATCATTTTTAAACAATTCCTGCCTTAAAGCATTGAGCTGATTAAATCAGCTCCCTCAGCTAGATTTGCCTCAGCTTAAACATTTTTTATTCCGGGACGTCTGGCCAGCGAATGGAACTAACATTTCCCGGTTCAATGCGGTATACATCAACAAAATGCTTCTTCCATGATAAAAGTTTTAGGGTTTCTTCATCCGTTAATGCATGAAATTCTTCAACAATCTTCAGCTGTCGAATTTCGGTGTCAGCCGTCATTAACATCGAATTTCTTTTACTCACTGCATCCGCTATACGCTCCTGTTCGGAAGGTTCAGGAGCATCAGCCCAGCAAGGCATACCATTCCTATCGGCACCACGAGTTTTTCCGTGTGGAGGCTCCCCGTGGTAATTTAGCCAGAGCGCTTCTGATATTTTTATGACATCATCACTCCATGAACCATTCTGAATGTATACCGCTTTCTCATCCAGGTCATAAAAGGCTTTTGTTGTTGCACTGAATCCAATATTCATATTATTACACTCTGCTTTCAGTGACCAAACGCAACCCAGTAGAATCCGGTTTCACCAGAACCGGCGTTCAACTCAAAGTGTGTGGCATCAATCACACTGATATACGGGTTCACGACACTCTTTTTATGTGTTCTGTTCAATGAAAACTGAACGTTGAGGCAGCCAGAAGGAAATGCGATGGGAAAACTAACGTTGGTGCTGTTGCTGGAGCGTTCAAAACTCCCACCCTGAATAATGAGTCGCTTATTGGGTGATTTATAGTACCAGGCTTTCTTAACGCCTGCAGTTACAGGCAACAGTCGTTTAAGCCATTTTTCCAGACTTCCGTCCCAAAGTTTACCTCCTACATCACCTTCCTCAGTCAGTTCGGCCTCCCCTACCTTCAAACTTTTTTCGATTGTCAGATTGCCCTGTACAACGACATCGCCGCCAATATGTCCTCCATCGCGGGAATAATACTTTTGGTCCGATTCATCTTTGGTGTAGCTGCTTTTAGGTGAACTGAGAATCCAGGCGCCGATTGCGCTATTCCATTCAACTTCCGTAGTATTTCCCTGAGAAATCTGACCAGGCGGCAATTCCTGGTGTTCAGCAGTGAGGATGCTGGCCGCTGGAAAATGACTTACCGCCAGTGCCGACGGACCCGAATTTGTATTTTTCGCACGAAAATGTAATCGCATACCGTCGCTGATATGGCCTATTGTTGGCTGAAAAGAGACCTGATAGTGATTTACGGTTCCCGAATCCATTCCGTAAGTTAGCCTGCCCTGCTGAATCGCACCGATGAGACCATTTACGGGTAGAAAGGGAGCGCCATCAGCGGGACGGATATCCGCCGCATTAACATGACGATCGCCATAGTTAATCGTGATGACCCAGGCAGATGTATAGCCTGCATCGGGAAGAGGCGTAATCTGAGAGCCAGATGCAGCAGCTACTCCAGCTTTGAGACGAACAATACATGCACCTGAACGCACCGTACTCTGAGCATTGCCCGTGTTATCAGGGCCGCTAAATGCCATAGCAGGATCTGCAGCGTTGTAATAAGGTAGAACAGTTTGGCCGCCATCCACATCGTTATAGGCTACCTGAATCAGATAGTTGATGCTGTGGCCAGGCGTCGCTGGTGCAGACAGGTGGAATGTAACTGAATCAGGATTAAGTCCCTGCTTCAGCAGTGTATGTGTCGTGTCTGCTGCCAGCGATGAATACGGCGTACCGTCTGTGTTGTGCAGACTGTAAATCTGCCCTTCTCCTATGCTCACTGCCAATGATTCGGCAACATCTGGTGTACAGACGAGTCCATGAAGATAGGTATTATCTCCCATAATGACTGATGCCAGTTTGGCCATCCCTGTCATGGCGAATTTGTTGGTGTTAAGCAGGTCAGTTTCGAGCGGAATTGCGCCCGGATAAACGATGAGACGATCCATGATTTCCCCATAGAAATGGCATTTGCTTAAGTGTCCTTAATGACGCCATTTATCTGAATTGACTATTTACTGCAGTCGCACCCATACGAGAGTGCCTTCCATCTTCACTGCTTCAATAGCAGCGTAAATCTGTGCATCCGTGATACTGCAGGCAACCATCTCACGAGAAACATACTCCCCCTGAGATGATCGCCCGTATGCCGCTGTAGAAGTCCGGTAGCCCGCTACCCACGGAATGCCCGCCTTCTTTGAACGCTGGACAGTAACAAATGCCTGGTAAGGTAAAAGGGATGAACCATAACCACCAGCCGCGCCATAACCCATTGTCGGCCGACTATATGCTCCCGTGTCCTGCACCCGCTGCGGCTCAAATATCGTCGGTGAATTACCCGTCAGTTCTGCAAGAACATCGTGGATAGCCTGTCGTGTTCCCCGCTCCCGTAACAGTGCCCGTTTAATCACCGTGCGAAAGACGTCATCAGTCATATTCACAGGCCGCGTAAGAGAGTTCCCGAAAAAATCATACGCCGCTATATCCAGCCAGCCATCACTGGCGGAAGAGATACGGATCTGTGTTTTGGCGTAAAGATACAGGGTGTAGCACCAGGATAACGCCGCCGCGCATGCTGAAAGCGGTCCATTCAGAATGGTGCTTTCCTCTGCAAACCATGCGGGAGGAAGCAACACCTTGAGTCTGGTGTAAAAGTCGTTCTGATCACCTTTGGCCATTCAGCTCACCACGATTTTCCCGGCACGAATAATCTGTCTGGCAGAAACCGCAAAATCCGCCATGCCACCGTTTACCGTCAGAGAAGTAACGTTGATTACACATGGGCTGGCGGCATAAGCCACTCTTACCAGCTGGGTGTAGGCAAGCAATTTGCCCAGTGACAGGCTCGACAGGTATTGATTAAGAGAAGCGCGCACCTGATTGACGATCTCCGCGTGATTAGCAGTGGCCTCAGTAGTTACCATTAAAACGACATCGACTTCGATGGTTTCTGGGGGGAACACGCCGAACGACACCGTGAATCCCCGGGTATTTTCGATAGCCTGATAGGTTTTTTTCAGTAATGCAGGTGCGGGCAGCCCTGTGCCATCATCCACCACAGCAAAAAAATAGCCGGGCTTAAACTCTCCTTCCGGCGTGACATTTTCAGTCAGCGTATAACTGATACCGCTTTGCAGATTACTGATCGCAAAACCAATAGCCGCTTTCGTGGCTCTGGACAGTGAAGCAATCCACAGCACAAAGCGCGCGCGGTAGCTGTCATCGGATTCAGCATCCTTACCGTTTGTAAAAGCATCGTTGTTGGTCACGGCATCAACCGACATTACCGAGCCCGTTATGACAGTAACTGTCTTCGCCTGCGCGTTACCTTCAGTCCCGGCAATATTCGCACGCACCGGGACGGCTAGTGAACTGACACCGGGGGCGATGACATACGCAGCCCGTGCTGCATCCCACTCTTTAATCAAAGTGTTGGGTATGACTGAATAGGTCTGAGAGCCGTCAAATGTTGTCACCTGCGCGCCTTCCTTAATCAATGCCTCGCTGCCTGGAGTAAACCGGCTAAACGTCACTATCCCACTGGCCTGAACGGCCTGAAGGCGGAAAAAACTGAAGTCCGCCATCCAGCTGTCCAGGTCTTCGCCAGAGCAGGTAGCTGCACGTGTCGTGACCAGCAACTTCACTATCATCTGCTGTAGCCACATGGCCACCCCAGCGTTTGATTCCGCCAGCGATCGCAGGATGCTACCGATCGAAAAATCCAGCAATTTTTCCGCTCGGGCCTGAATAGCCGTGACCTGTTCACTGACGAGTTCAGAGAATGACCTGGTGTTAAGGGAAGCCATCGCTTTACCTCGTGACGTCGAAATGGAGAAATTCATTGACCCTGGTCTTGGCGTCGGTGTAAGCAATTGAGACACTGACCCCACCTTCAATAGTTGTCAGCCTGATTACCGGAGATGGATTACTGGCCACCGATTCCTCCAGTAGCATCTGCCCGGTGATGAGCGCTTTCCACTCTCCAGGGTTAACCGTCTCACCAATTTTTTTTGCCAGTCCGGCGCCATATTGGGGGTGAAAAACGTAGTCGCCCGGATTAGTCAGTAGGCGACGTAAAATTCGTTGCTTAGTGCGCTCGCTTCCTTTAACTGTGCGCAGGTCTCCAGTAGGCGCCTCCTCGAGGTCGCCACCTGTGAAATGATAGATGTCGTACATGCACTAAGGCGCCCGCGTTGATTTAATCTGCTGCTCGGGAGGGTCAGTACGGTTACCCCGACCTTTTTCAAGGTGGGTATGACCGCCATAAACAGTGCGGATGCGATGTAACGATCCAAACCTGCCGTTTTTGTCGAAGATCTCTTTAACGACCCTGAGGTTTTTCTCGATCGTCACATCACCGCCGGTAAAGTGATGCGCCGGTGCGTTAAAGGTGAGTTTGATTTTCGCACTTAACTTAACTTCACCGCTGTTCAGGAACTTCAGGAGGGAGCCACTCTTATGCATCAGCCAGAACTCGCCTGATGGCGGCCCAGGACAACGGTCTTCATCGTTATAAAATTGCCCTGCTGCCATGCCGACGCCTGTCAGACCACTATCAAACTCAATCTCCACCACTGCACCGATCATCGGTCCAGCGGCCATGCCCCAGCCATTGCCTACCCAGGGAGAACTCAGTGATATCCAGCCTGTTTCTTCACCCGTAGGTTGCAACTGAACCTTCACGGCATAATTGTCAGGATCATAGGCAGTGATGATGCCCTGGCGTGTGCCACTTTCACCGGCGGCACTCTGTTGTGCTGTCGCCGCCATGATATTCAGTAATGCTCTCAAAGCCAGACTCCCAGCGCTGGGCTGTGGTTTTTCCCTGATATGTCCATGGTGTACCCCGTTTCCCAGCTCAGCGTCCGGCGTACACGATCACAGTGGTAAATCTGGTCGAAAGGACTCTGTGTTCCCTCAATACGTACATGTGTACCCGGCATAAGCAGATTGTCGCCTGCCGTTGATCCACTGAACTTCATCTCATGCTGTACCACCTGCCGGTAAATGGATTGCGCCAGCGCGTGAGCACCCTTTTCTGACAACCCGTTGCGGATGACCCGATAGACCTGCTTTTGGGATGTGGCTTTTCCTGGTGCGATACTTTTAGCCGAAGCCGGAAAGGACACTACAAACTGCTTATTTTTCAGTTTTGCATTCCAGCTCAGCACCTCAACCGTAATCCCCCGGGAAATGGTCAGCGCGCGTGAAAACGACAGGTCGTCGGAGGTATTGCACTGTGGATACGCCAGCAATCCGGGAGGCTGCCATCGAATGACATAGTTCTCAGCTTCAGCCGGATCCCGTTTCGGCTCAAAGTGCAGGTTGTCGCCATCCACGTAAACCAAGAAATTCTCAATGGCCGCAAGCGTTGTGATGAGGTCCCACTCCGTCTGCTCACCTGTCAGGTGTGCAGTATCAATCTGGTAAAATTCGCCAACACGCCTGCTGGTTGCGGTAACAACCGGCGTCAGGCTGTGCCGTTTGGCCAGCATGGTCGCTATCTGTGAACTGGTCAGGTTTTTAAAGCTTTCCCCTGTGGTCTTCGCATCAATAAGCTTTGCGGCAAAGTCACGTCCTTCAGCCGATATCACAAAGCGCGCGGGTTCGAAGTGCCAGGTATCAATGTTGCCAGTGATGTGCTTCTTCTCATCAATGCCTGCTCGCGTGCTGACCGAGATGAACAGTTCAACCCGGATAGTCGTCTGCACTGCCCACCAGTTCAACATCTGCATGGCGGCTGGCAGAGCTGTGATGGCCAGCGTCAGATCAAACGTCCCGGCGCCGCGAAAGGCATGAGCCTCAACACTAAACGATATGAAAGACACGTCAGTGCCATTTAAAAGACAACGCCCGCTGATTTGGCGGGCGCTGGATAAAAAAAGAGGATCGTTGACGTCCATAGTTAGCTCGTCGTTCCTGAGGGTATTTGAAGAGTGTTGATACCGCTCAGTTGCGGATCGGTCAGGTCGTTAGCTTCCGCAATTCTGGTCCACATAGATGCGTCCCCGTACTGTTCTGATGCCACCTGATACAGATTGCCTCCAGCAAGGGTTACGGCTTTAACCCCCTCCGCAGACTGACCTGTTCTGACGTTTTTATTCAGTCTTTCCAGCACTTCCTGTAACCGATACAACGCTAAAATACGCGTGCTGCAGTCCAGATGGATAAGCAGGTTATTCACAGTTTTTGATACCGGATTACCTGGAACCAGGCCACCGAGTGAGGTGATATCGCTGGCAGCGGCTTCCAGTAATGCCAGCTCATGCTGGATAATATTACGGGCGGCAATGAGGGGTTTGATTACAGACTGAATCTGCGCGACGGTAGCATGGGCAAAGTCCGTAATCTGTTTTACCGCCTGATGGAAATCTTTTACTGCCCTGGTGACAGCATCGATGCTGATCATACTGGACAGACCCAGCGCACGTCCAAGGTCACTGTCAATCAGTCCTTGCAACGCTCCAATTAGCGCATCAACTTTTGTCGGTGCACCGTCATTGCTCACAACGGCCACTTCAATTGAATAAGGTCGGCGCCAGATAAACTCATACACTGATGTGAATCGGGTAATAATTACCGTAAAGCGGTAATCGTCGAAAGTGAGCACTGTTGGTCGCCCTTCATCCCGCATCCGTTCAAGAGCACTAACGCGTTCACTGGCCTGCAAGCCAGTGATGACGCCAGACCAGGTCAACGGATCGTATTCGGTACCCAGCACATCAATGATGCGCCTCCCTCCAATTAGTTGGTGCTGAACTGTCTTCTGCCGACCGGGAATAACCACACGTTCCGGCACTTCGAATTCCATAAATTCGAATTCGCCTAACATCAGACGTGTGGCGGTCGGATCTCCACCACCGGTGAAAGATAAATTTTCATATTGAATACTCATACGATGATGACTGGACTTTTCCGGTAAGAGGCATTAAAAATCGGTGTTCAGGGATTTACGCCTAATGAGGGCTAAGGGGATTGCATGCGTCACACTGTCCATTTTTTGTGTCCGGTTAACATGTCCACTGTGTCAGGTCTTCAGGACGCGTGTCTGAAAGCTTTGGGGAGTGGTGCAACGCAAATTAACCTGCACATCTCCAGCCCTGGCGGTGAATTGTTAGCCGGTTTTACGGCTTATCACTTTTTAAAATCCCTACCTGTTCCGGTGCATACACACAATCTCAGTAACGTTGAGTCCATTGCAACGGTAATTTATCTGGCTGGTAGTGACCGCCGGGTAAACCCAGGTTCGCGCTTCTTGATCCACCCTCTTCAGTGGGGCTTCACTAATCATGCTGCTGACCACGCCCGAATAGCAGAGTGGGTGAGAAGTCTCGATAATGATATGAAACGCTTCATTGATATCCTCACCGCAGAGACGAAAAATTCTGGTACAGACTGGTCTGCGAAAATAGAAAGTGCTTCATTTATTGATGCTGAGCACGCCGTAAATTGTGGTCTTGCTGATTCTGAGATCCGTGCGACGCTTGAAGGTTCGATAACTAACTGGTGGGTTAACTGCTAAAATTATTGAGGATGCAATACTGCGCGCGATGCATGAAGGTTCAGTGAGTCAGGCCCCCAAATTACTTAACACAAATGCTTATAAAGTACATTGTGGGGTTATTGATGTAGTGCGTACGCGTTTTGCTGTTCCTGAATCAATGTCAGAATAAGTTTGTGATCATAAGTTGTTCTCCAGAGATTCAATTGCCATCCGCATAGCCTGATGTTCCTCTCCGGTAAGAATTTTGTATCGTGCTGCAAGCTTTTCAATCTCTTCAACTAACAATAGACGGGTGGTCTCTTCTCCCCTGGCAGCTTTTTGTATAGCTACCTGCCCTATAATCTGACACGCATCATCAAAATTCTGTTCGAGTTGTTTACTTAATTTAGACACCATTGGCTCTTAATTTCTGGTTGTTAGTCTTAACTAAGAGTGGATGAATATAAGATAAATTCCAATAAGAAAAAAGGAAATATTGAGGAGTATCAATGCGCTGCCCTTTCGAATCCCATGTAGAGGGATTCACACCTCGTTTCATGGTTCATCCACACTGAGATGATCACGGCCCCTGTCCGATAAAAGATGAAACTTTTCCGCTTTACATGTACTTCTCTCAACATAATCTACAATCATAATTGTCTTTATCACCCCCTGTGATGAGACCCGCTCTTGTTGGAAATTTGGCACAGGATTGTGCCCAGCCCGGTTGCCACCACTACCGGGCTTTTATTTTTATCAGCCCTTCTCATCCCTCATTGTCTTTAATCAGATGCTTTACTTCTCACAAGATTATTAGCAATTGACGGCTATCAGATAACTGAAGTTTTGTTTCACGTTACTGCCGCTTTAGCTTGTCGCCCGCATGAATCGTCGATCGCTACAATTGATGCATAAAAAATGATTAGGAACAGTATGGCGGGCATAATGATGACGATGAATTTTAAGATGCATACGAAACTCAGCCTGACCCCGCCCCTTAAGTCAAATTTTGGTTGCTTATTTGATCTGCATCATTCTATTCCCTTGCATGAGGGTGGAAAAAACACACAAGCTGCCTAATATTTTTTTGTGAGTGGCCTAACACTAACCTTTATCCAAGATTAATTGAGGACTGACTATGGCAGAAGTAAAACTCAGAGGCGGTGCAGGTAATTTTGCTAACGATCCTAATAGAGCGAGTGAGGCCGGTAAGCGAGGAGGACGTGTCAGCGGTGGTAACTTTAGAAACAACCCGGAACGAGCAATCGAAGCTGGACGTAAAGGAGGACGTATAAGCCGTCGCCCTCCAAACGCATCTACATGACGCATTAATAAGATATGTGCCATGGATTGGCATAAATACCTGTCCTACTCCCTATTATTAGGGCCTTTTAATTCTACAGTCATATACAATTAAGGAATTAGAGAGCTTCTTTATTGTTGATAATTTCACCACCAATTTTGGCAATGAACTTCTTTTATTACCTTTTAATGTTGAATACGATTCGGCATTAAATAAGTATCATAAGGCCTTTCTCCTTATGTTTCGTACGGTGCCAGGATAATTTAATTACAGTTAAGGCATAAATACATTACTGACCTGGCCCGGATGAGTCATTAGCATAGATGGATCGAATCTACTGCTCCCTTCTGTTGCACGAGTCGCCTCACGTACCTGATGTTGCGTTACGGCCTCGCCCACTGATTTTTTATCCAGATAGACCTTGCTGTGAACCTGTATCATCTGCTGAATTCTGTCTGGCAGTGGCGGGACGTCATTACCGCGATGTAAGCTTTGCATACCTTTAGCATAATCTGTCCCACCCTTATTTCTTCCCTGCGTTGCCATGGCGATCGCTAATGCTGAATGAGTTCCGGAAACGCGTGTACCACGGGTTATGGCCTCAATATCATCGTACAGCGTGTACGCGCTCTTCTTCAGCTGGCGTTGAGCCGTTGTCGGAATGTTGACGCCTGGCAGGTTGTTGAGCAGGCCGATGATGTAGTCAAACAACCGGTTAAAGCCTGACTGCATACTTTCTCCGAACTTATCCGCCCTGCTCTCAATGCCTTCCCACCAGCCAATGAAATGCTGCCCCATTCCCTTTATTGCGGACCAGGTGGTACTGCCCACTTCGCTGAACTCTCTCCACATTCCCGTCAGAGCGGGACGGACGCGTGCCCAGTTGCTGTAAATCAGTACGCTGGCACCTGCAACTGCTGCGATGGCCAGCGTCACCGGACCACCCAGCATGGCGGCAACAGAAGTTACAACGCCGAGACTGCCCACCAGCCTTGCTCCGGCAATGGTGGCACTTAACAACAGAATGCCACCGGACAGCAGTGTCAGACCCGCGAGCGCAGTCGCAGAGTAAGCCGCAATCCGGGTGGCCCATGGATTGTCTTCGGCGAACTGGCTGAGCTTGTCGATAAATCGTGTAAGTCCCAACGTCAGGCTGGTTACCGTGGGCAGCAGCTGGATGCCCAGGATGGCTTTCAGGTTGGTCCAGGCTGCCGTGAGCCCAACAGCGGCCCCGTCAGGTGAATTCAGATAAGTGCCGTAAGCCGCACTGTAACTCTGCGCACGGTGGAATACCGTAGCGTCTTTTCTCAGCTTAGCGGCATTCTTAATGTGCTGGCCATAAAACTGTCCGGCGTTACGGTTCAGGTATTCACCGAGCATGTTTCCGACTTCATCATCGGTAAGCCCGCTGCCGTAACGCTGTCGGATTTTATCCGCCATCACGGCAGCAAGTTTATCGGGGCGGGAAAACAACCTCGCATACTCCGGCTTCAGACCGCTACTGGTAACGGACTCACTGCCAAGACTCTGCCGGTATAAATCCCTCTCTTCAGCCGACATGTTGCGCATAGCTTCGCGCATCATCTTCAGTCGTACAGGACTGACACCCTCTTCCAGCATGCCTATTTCAGCGAGCAAACCCTTTGCCTTCCGGTCCATGTGCCCACCAATCAGCGAACTGAATGCTGTCATAAGCGCAGTACCGGATTTGTTACCCCCTTTGTCCATGCTCATCAGGCCAGCAAACTGACCATACAGATATTGCGGATCGAGCATCATATAAGCGGCTTTGCCCGTCTGCGAGGCGGCAAGAAAGTCTTTCGGGCTGACACGTCCGCGTGATGCTAGCTGTACCTGAGACATCATTGACAGCTCATTCAGGAATCGGGCGGGATCATTAATCACCGCACCGCCACGGTGCTCTAAAGCCTTCGCTGCGGCATTGACCAGTCCGTCAGTTGCGCCTTTACCAAGCGCCATACGTACTGTCGCTTCATAGCGGGCAAATTCTGGCGCGGTCTCAACGGCATGGTGCAGGTCACCAAAGGCTGTATGCAGGTCCTGAATCAGGCGAATATTACCTGCAATCGTGGTACCCAGCGTCTGGTGTGCCAGCAACTGCGCCTGCCCCGTTACAGCGGCATTATCCTGAGCGGAAAGATTAAGCGTGCGGAAATCAGTCTGAGCACGCACCAGGTCTCGTGCAGCCTTAAGGGTTGCGTCCAGTCCTTTTGTAATACCCAGGCCAACAGCTGTCAGACCTCCACCACCAATCGTCATTCTCCCGATCTGTTTCATCTGCACCTGAAACAATGCAGCCTGCTGGTGGGTGTCTGCAAACCTGCGGGAGACAGCCAGTAAACCAGCGGAGATGTTTTCAGTCAGACTGAGCCTGACGGCAACCTTATAGGCCTCTAAATCCATCTCCACTCCGTCTTCAGGCAATAAAAAACCCGCCTTTGCGGGTTGGATAAGTTAGGTTGCCTTTGCCAGCAGTACCGCATTAAGTCCGTAATCTATCGCTGCAGGTAGATGCTGTGCATCGGCTGTTACTACGAATACTCCCACAGCAATAAAGCAGGCTATGTATTGCTTATTGGAGAACTGTTTAGTCATTTTTACTTCTCCCATGTAAATGTCCATGGGATGGTGTATCAGCATAAATAAGGAATATTAAGACTTTTACGCTACGTTTTGCCCCATAAAGCGTAAAACTTCTCACCTTCAATCGTGTTGCGGAAAACCCAAGCTCAGTGCTGGATAAGGATAAAGGTCAAATATTAATGAGCGCACGAAATTCTGCGTACCAACGGCTTACTTCAGGGTTAAAGCTCAGAAACCAGAATCCAGCATAAATCATTGCAGTTCCGGCGATCATATGGGCAATCAAGTTAAACCAGAACGCATAGGGTCTGTCAGCTCTAGGAATATATTCACGACGACTGACGCCTTTAAATGTCTTTGTGTAAATTCCTCGCCTTATATACACAATGGCTTCACCAAGCATTAAAGAACCAATGACAAACGAAACAACCACGATGAACCAATAGTTCACACCCATAGACATCCAACTACCAAATGATTTCAGCGGGTTGATTTTACTACGAAATCATAAACACCAACCACTTTTGCTAAATGATCACAACGGTCTGCCGATACCTATTGGCAAATAACTCATGGAGAACTTTCAATGGAACAGCCTAACCCTCTCGCAGCCCTGTCACTAATCATCTGGTTTCTGATGTTCATCCCCTGCTTTCGCATGGCTCAAAAGGCTGGCTTCGGGTGGAAAATGGCGCTGCTGCTGTCATGCCCGGGCATTCATTTCTTCATGCTTTACGTCTTTGCATACAAAAAGTGGCCAACAGCACCATATCGTTAAGCACTGATCATTCATCAGGATATGCAATGAGATTAATCCGTGTAATCTAATGGAAAAATTTATAAACGGATCGATTATGGAAAAAATCGAGATTGCCACGCTTTTACCTGGAGCAAATCGTTTCAGTGACAAAAACGTAAATCAGACTTGGAAAGGTCATGTAAGAACTGCCAACGATACTGTAGTCGTGTTTGCAAAAATAATTGAGCCCCGTGAGATTTGCGTCGAGGCGTTTTGTGCAATTCTTGGCAGAGAAATTGGTTTACCGATCCCAAAACCATTCTTGATACTTGCTGACAGTGAAACCCTAGATATAATCCCAAGAGGAAAGCATGCATTAATGTTTGGCTCTGAAGATGCGGCTTATCCCAGTTTCAGAAGATATGCTGATTGCCAAGAATCTTATGAAAAATTACAAAAATTCAAGGCCTCTTTAGACGTTGGAGTCTTTGATGAGTGGATAGCTAATCATGACCGAAATGTCGGGAATATCCTATATGATGGAGGCGATGATTTCTTATTCATTGACCATGGTCTAGCCTTACCTCAAGGTTTGCTGTCTGGTAGTCCTGCAAAAGATAATAATATCCTGAGGGTATTGTTTGCAATAAAGTCGGAGTTGGATAAATTTCGAGACTTTAGAACCACCACCCAATCCATTACACCTGTGTATCGCAGTTTGGACCTTCAGCAAGTAATGGAGTGTACTCAGTCATCAAGATACGTTCCTAACGAAGTTATGACTGATATCTTGGCCTTTCTTACTGATAGATTGTCAGCCATTGAAACTCTGGTAAGATCAAGATTATGCATCTCACAAGTGGACATGTTCGATGTCAATTGACCTATCAATTTTCCCAGCCAAACCCACCTATTCAGGGAAATGGTGGGCGATTTCTTTTGAACCAATTATTGGGTCTGGAGAAAAAATCAATGTCATCATTGTAGTCAGGGGCGATGATGGAAAAATATCTATAATTCAATCTATTAGAGATGAGGTTCTTGAGGCCATTTATGGCACCAAATCTTACGCTATAAGAGATATGATTTTATGGGTCAAAAAATCTCTGCAATCTCACCTTGAAATCCGTACTCACCTATCAGAATGGTCATCTCCAGTTTCCGGATTTTTAGTCACAAGAACTTCCGATGCCTTAGATGACACATTATTAGGAATCGCTAAACAAGCGATGAGATTTACCGCCAGTCTAGGGACACTAACTCTCGAAGCAGAACGGGAAGAGGAAGATGATCGCCCAAACCAGAAACAAGCTGAACAATGGGCAAGAAAAATTTATGACGAAGCACTAATCCTTAACCCAAGATTAGCAGACTCGTTTGGTAGCCGCATTCAACTTTCAAGCACTAAGCTACATACAAAGTTTGGGTTTTATAATGATAAGTACGCTTCAAACTTTGGGTTGTTAGTACCAAGTAGATTGTCGGCGTCAATAAGTTCTATTAAGGCGAAAGTGTATGATTTGGAATCATTAATCCGTTCTGAAATGGTATTAAAGCCACAAGTTCTTGATGTAATTGTTGGCATACCTTCTTTTGATGATCCTACTATTCCACCTAAGACTGTAGAAAGCATGCGTGGGCATGTAGATGAAATGACTGAATTAGCGTTTAGAGAGAATATCAATTTCATCACAGTTCATACTGCTTCTCAAGCAGCCCAAAGGATTGTTGAAATCGCGGCTTGACAATAAAATGAAATCTTTGGAACCATATTTAAGGAGTGCCTATTTATTTCGATTAGACCGAATTCATAAAGTGTCTGATAATAAAATTTACTGTACACCAAAAACTCTTCGCTGATATTTAACCCTACAGATCATTGTCAACAGTTTAGCATACTGTCTGGCACAGCCTTACCGTAATATATTATCTTGCCGCTTAGCGTGCCATATCCAGTGTACCGGCTAAATTAACTTCGGCTCTTACATCCCTGTAATGCGGCAATGCTCTTATTGAATATGTTTGACGCAGTATTATGCCCAGCCCGTCCACCCACCAGTGCTAGGTATTAATTTTTAGCCTTTGGTTTTCTTATCGTCCACTTTTTTCAGGAACATCCACTGAATGCTGTAGGCCACACCGCCGGGAGCCAGAACCCACGAAGACGAAGAGTGTCCATCTGTGCCCATCACCACGAACGTCACTCCGACCAGGTTAAGCAGTTCGACGACCTTTCTGTCCCAGGTTTCTGCGATACCGGTATCGCCTGGCACCACATCCACTTCGACGCGTGTACCTGGCGGGCATGTTACACGTGTGCATGTTCCATGAATTTTAGCCATGGTGTTGTCCCAGCTGTCTCCGTAGTAGGTTTCACTGTCATTCGCATCCATGCCAGCGCCAACCATCGTCAGCGCCAGTAAAGATAATACTGATAATGAGTTCATACTCTTTCGCCCCGAAAAATGCCGAGACTATAAGCTGACACTGACAGCATTAAGTTTTCCGCAAAAATGCTTTTCGTTCGTATTCACTCATCATGTTTCCGTCTGTGCGCGCTTCACCGCCTCTTCAAGTTCACTGAAAGGCACATCACCCGTCAAAACGGTGTCGCCGATAAGGGTCGCGGGCGTATGAGTGATATTGAGTTTTTTCATCAATGCTTTGTTCAGCGCCAGGGTATGCGTGACATCCGGGCTGAGTTGATAAATGGTTGAGCCTGCAGAGCGGACTGCATTCCGGATACTGTAATCATCCAGTAAGCCCTGATAACGCATCAGATAGCGATGAAAGGCCTCAAATTTTGAGGGCTGTTGTTCCCATAAGGTCAGAGCCATACGCGAAGGGTTAAGTGGCTGAAACATGGATGGACTGAATTTGTAAGTCACAGCCAGCTGAGGATGCAGCGCCAGCAGCCGATGCAGTTTTTCATCCAGGAATTTACAGGCTTTGCAACTGTAATCGGTAAAACATACCAGCGTCAGCGCCGGTTGCAGCGCCCCGACTCGCGGTGAATGAGGATCATCAAGCAGGTTGCTGCGAATTAATGCCTCCGTCTCCGGAATCCTTTCGGGCGTATATGCCACCAGCTCCGGAGCAGGCACGCGATGGGTGTGACCTGATGCGATGGAAACAATCTGCGCAGGTGCAGGTAAAACAGGCAGTAACATCATTGGGACAATCAGGGCTTTCAGCATAATTACTCCCGAAACAGTTCATCGGCCGGCCCCGTGAGAAGGTCAACTATTGGCCGTAATGAGATTGGGCCGCTAATTTGACTTAAGTTTGGCGATGAAGTTTCGTTGCGGGATTTATATCTGGCGGTCATATCCCAGAACACTGTGGATGGCTGTGCCTTCAGTGATACCCGTAACTGCAGCACGCCCCAGTATCCGGCGGATAGTGCGCTCATTGTGGATGACTGCCGGGCCAAGCACCGGACGAGGAGGCATATTGACGGTACCGAATTCAAACCAGAGAGCTCTTTTATCTTTTGAACCCACCACCGCCTCGAAACCACTGATCTCATGCTCCCACGTATCGCGGAACTCACCGGTACGCAGAAGCGGGGCTTCCAGTGGAAAGCCTTTTCTCGCCTTGTCCGCTTCGGTACTCTCAGCCAGCGGAGCCCATTCCTGAAAAGGACCCACCGCCGGCTGATAAAAACCGATTTCATCTTTCGCGGTCTGTGCGATAGATTCTGCGACGTCTTCGAGTCCGTCAGCCAGTCGCTTGTGCAGCGCGACTTCCAGCGCCGCAAATTGCAGTGCCGCACCGAGGAATCCTTCTAACTCTTTCACGTCTGTTTCTCCCAGGCCCATGTCTGCCAGTTGAACTGTGCCCCTTCCAGCTCCGAAAAGACGATCGCCATCGCGTGCCGTTCGTGCATCACCATCTCTGTCACATCAAATACCATTGAGAATGGAACCCCGTTCTTCAGCAGCCAGCAACGACTGCGAAAATCAGGGTTCAGGGCGAGTTTTTTGTGGCTGCCCTGGGAATGTCATCACCTTGATTGCAGTCTCCGGTCGGGAAAAATTGGGTGGCCAGCGCGTCCATGCCCTCGCGCCCCAGAATGCTGATCATGGCATCTACCTGAGCCTGCGTCTGAGGAATGGCGTACTCATCCCCATCAATATCTGAGACCCGCGCTGCAGGAATGGCATACACATTCACATAAACCGGGTTCATTGCGGCCTGCGCGCCAATTGCCAGAATCAGACGTGATTCCTGTAACGGGTCAAGCTCGCGATAGCGGATAACGCGACCGCGAGTGTCAGTTACCTGATTTGATACAGCAACCGAGGGTTCATCAGATCTCGGTTTTTCATGGACTGTGACTTTCACTCAGTAACCTCAGTTAACTTTTTTACGACGGCTGGCAGTGAACGTCAGCGTCTGGTTGACGGTTTTCTCACCCTGCTTGTTGCCGGCATCGGTGAGGTGAAATGACACCCCTTCATAGCGATACACGCTCACTGAGCCATTCGCTTCAGTAATGGTTTCGGTAATGGTGCCGCGCGGCTGATCAATACCGTTGTAGTAGTTGTCTTCCCACTTCGCCCAGAAGTCATCCAGCGTGGCATCCATACGTTCAGCCGTAATGGTCCCATGCCAGCCAACAGGGATTTGTAATTCATCAGTAATGCCGTTTAGCGGGGTAATCTTCTGTGTCGAAACCTGCGGCTTGGAGTCAAAGCTCATTATTTTGGGAATGCGCAGCTTGCCCGTGTGCGTATTGATATCAACAGCGATATCGCGGCCCACGGTATAGCCAAGGGTTGGCATGGTTTATCTCCGGATTAATAGTGCAGCAGCATTAGCAGCATTAGCAGCATTAGCGGTGTGAGTCGTTTGAGACGGAGATGGCCACGCTGCCGCCCCCTTCCATATTCACCAGGAAATAGCGCACCACATTCAGATATTTGACCTGCACATCGGCCGTCATATAGCCCAGCGCAACGCGGGAATCCGGGTTGTTGGTCGCATCGAGGCGCACTGAGAAAGCCGGCCCGCCGTTCGGATCGCCGATCATCTTCACCCCTTCCAGGTTTGACAGGAATGACTCCAGCGTGCTTTTCGTTTCCCGGCGCAAATCCACCGTCTGGTTGTCACCCACCACGCCCCCAAAGCTTGCCGCAATCGTCAGCGACAGGAAGTTGGTCATGCGGGTGTAAGTGTCATCATTCTGGTTCGGGTTGGATGAGGTATTCCGCCCCGAGCGCATGCCAAAATAATGGCCGCCCGGACAGGGATTGGTGATGACATCAAGACGCGCTGAGTTAATCGCGCCGATTTCCGGTACAGAATAGGGACGCCCCGCCTGTTGGCGATCCGTGGCAATGATGCCAGGGATACGCTTGTTCAGGGTAGAGATATGCGGTGATCGGGATGCAATATTCGCCGCTTCGAAGGTGGCTGGCGCAATCATGCGGTTTATACCGTTGGCGCAATCCTTCCAGAACGGCCAGTCACCAACAATCAGTTTCAGGTGCCAGTCATCCACACCAGAACCGTTAAGCGCTTCAGACAGGGTTTTGTAGTCGGTGGAAACACCGCCCTGGGTGATGATATATGCCCCTTCTGACTCCGCAAACGCAGCCATCGTAGGCCAGCAATTTTTATCCGTCACATCAATCAGGTTGATGACCTGCGAGTTCGTACCTCGCAAGGCAAACATGCCTTTACGAGGGGTATCAATACCGTCCTGACCAAGGAGAATTGTGTCATTAATTCCTGTTACGCCATCGGTACCGCCACTCAGGGTGACCTCAGTAGCCGGTGACGGCGTCGTCGCCTCTGACTCGGTGACTTTTGCCCTGACTAGCTGGCTGGGACCGCGAATATTCATCTGCCCGTGGTTCACCGCCTCTGCCATGGCTTTCCACATCGCATCCCCTTCACCTTTCAGGTTATCGAAGACCTCAGCACTGACACCCGGCAGGCTGATGGTGAGCTTTCGTGAACCGACGGCGGTACCGTTACTGATGCCTGCGCTGATCTGATTACCGCGCGTGCCGCTGTACAGTGCCGTAAGCAGCAGTGAAGCCTTGCTCCCGTTATCAAAGAGCATGGCGCTGGCAGACGTATCCCGTCCGTTGGTAACGCGGACACAGTTCAGATTCGAGGCGCCGAGCTGCAGTGAGATCGCCGCAGCGGTGGATAAATCGTACTGGCGATTCCTGGGTGATCCCAGAAAGAAAGCCATGTCAGTATCGGAACTGATGCGGAATGCGCTGTTTACCGGTCCCCAGCTGGCCACGCCCACCAGTCCCAGTCCATCTGTGGGTACGCCATTTATATACTGTGTGCGGGGCGGCACGACCTGCACGTACAAATCGGGTGCCGTCAGTGCAGACGTGTTAAGGCTGCCCGAAGGATAAATCGGCATGAGAATTACTCCGTAATAAATCAGTAATGCGGGTAGCGGGTTGAAGCTGATGCGTGAAAGGCAGTCATCAATGCCTGAGGTTGTGGCTATTTAAGGTGACAGCGATCTCCGTCACCTCAGGCGCACTGATGGTCTGAGTCGTGGCGTAATTAACACTGAAAATCAGGTCACGGCGGTACACGTGCCAGTTTTCAGCAGCATCCGAATCAAACTGCCGGGCATAAAGGAGCTGCGCGGGCGCGCCGTCGTTGAGGTCAATGTGACACTGTTCAGAGAGCGCCGTATCAATGGCACTGCCGATGCGGTCCCGGAGGTCGGGCGCAGGTGCCCAGACAGTAATATGAAAATCCTTTATCTGCCTGCGCAGCTCTTTTACAGCCGTGCCCGAGGTGGTAACGGAAATACTGAGATGCTCTGCCAGCGGGATACATACACTGCTGAGCACAGTGAATGACTTCGGCAGTGCTACAGACAGCGCGTGAATTGCCCGTCCAGCCGTGGTTCCCGCCCGGAAATGGAAACTGAACGTTTTCCTGTTTAGGGTTATCAGCACGTTTGTAAGTGCCGACGCCACACCTGTAACACTTATCGCGGTGCCGTTCACTGTGAACTGCAGTGTCGGTTTGCCCTTAGCCATCAAACGGAACGGCCTGCCAAGCGCCGTGCTAATTTTACGCTCTGTCGGCAGCGGCCAGACGGAGATGTGCACACCACCGTTATCAATATCCTGCTGCAGTGTTCCCGGCACCGGCCAGCCCGGATAGATTTTCACTGAGGGGTTAACAATACCGGGTAACCGGCTGCCACCCGGATACACCACCTCGGCTACCCGACGGGCCAGGTAACGGGCAACATCATCGGTACTGGCCATGCTACACCGTCACCTGAAGCGCTGTCAGACGCCAGCCCATGTCGGTAAGCTCCGAGCCGCTGATGACAAAACGATGCCCGGCGTCATCCGTTATAAAATCCCCGGCATGAACAAAGACGCCTCTGAACGCGGGCATCATAATGTTATGCCACGCGCTGCGCGTTTCACCCGGCAGCTTCAGCGGGCTGTGCTCACCGCCCCGGCTCAGCAGAATACTGGCGGGCCAGCCGGACATGATGAGCGCTTCATTTGCTGCAGTCGTGCCACCGTAATCCTGCAGCCCGGTATCGGAACCTGACTGAATAGTTCGCCTGATGCTGACAAGCCGCTCGGCTTTGACACACAGGATGGGTTGTAACAGCGGCATGGCTGCCACGTAAAAGGTCCCCTCTGTGGACACCAGGATATCGCCTGCCTCGAACCCCGCCGCGTCAAAGATACCAATGCGGGCGGCCTGACCAAAACGCGCAGCACGCATGTAGCCGTAATCAGTCGTGAAGGACGCTGCAAGCACCTGCAATGGTTCCGTTTTGAGCGGGCTGAACGGGTTCACTGCCCGGTAATGCCGGGCGATACTGCCAAGACGTTTTGCTGCCTTGCGATTACCCATGCTTACCCTTGCTGAAAGCTGTAACGCATCCATATCAGCTCCTGACCAGTCGTGCTGAGCCATCGCCCAGCGACGGACCGGGAGTGATGGCCAGCAAGCCGCACAACTGACGTCGCCACTGGTTGTAGAGGCGTGTGCGATCGGCCACTTCAGATCGGTTGCGCTGCCATACTGCTGCTTTGTCCGTATCGAGATTTTCCGCAGCGCGGGCAATGCCACTCTCCAGCCCCGCCAGCGTAATGAGGAAACTTGCCACTATCTGTTCCTCCTCATCCCGCAGCGTGTTCAGTCGATGCGCCAGCGTCTGATAGCGTCCGGAGGTGACCTGCGCGTACGCCACATCTGAGCGATCGTCGGGAGTGGTATCACCCAGCATCGGATAGCCCATATAACGGCGTGCGTCCGCCTGCTGTTGGGGAGTCAGCATGAGATACCTCATTCAGTGAGATGTCACCGGAAATGGCAGCTAAAGGCTAGCCCAGCAAAACGGCGGTGTGTTCTGGTTTGATGTTCTGACATCCCCACGCAGCAGCGATTTCATAACGAACACGGCGGTATTGCTTATACATCGAGACTTCGAATGACATGTTGGTGCGTGGGTCGGTGATCATGATACGGTCGTCTGCCATATCCCCCTCTTCAGGCAGCGCGGGCGCACGTGTAGCGAGGATGATCGCAGAACGGCTGAAAGCAAAGTTGGCCGTGAACTTACCGACGACTTTAAGCTCGGTTCCTTTCAGTATCTCTTCACGTACGCCAGGCGCAAAAATATGCACCCCTTTTTCAGAGTCCACCTTAGCAATGACATATTTATGATTGCCGGCAACAAGAACATCACCCAGGGAAGCCTGCTGGGATGTGATCGCTAAGGGGATAAATGTGGAACCGACAGCAATTTTTTCATCTCCGGCCAGTTTAGAGGCTGCACCTGCCTGGCCATTCAGTGAAGCCACCCCCGCCGACTCGCGCAACGTAAAGCCATGCAATTCGAGCAGTGTGCCCTGCGCACGCAGCGATGTGGTGCCCGCTTCGTTGGCTCTGGTCAGCTGCGCCATGGTGCGCAGTGCTGCACCTGCAGTCGTGTCGATAACACATTGCAGGTCACTGAGCGGTGCACCGTTATCGGTGAGAATTTTACGCACCTGTGCCGTATCGGTAAGCGTGTCTTTGAAAGGCGTTTTACCCGCCTCACCCGCCGCACGTGAGGCGCGACGAAAGAGCTGTCCCAGGTCGACTTCGATTTCATTAACCAGTGTGCGCATCGCCTGAGTGACCTGGTCACGGCGGATACCGTGATAACCCGGGCCGGATTTAATGCCCTTCTGCTGTTCGCCTTCCCAGCGGAACGGCACCATGCGCGATTTCGTTATGGCCAGCGGCACATTACCGATATCCTGGTCACCGTCATCCGGCGGCAGCTGACCGGGCTTAACATCTTCAGCGTCTGAAGCCGGCGTCACAGGGATACGAATCGGCTGATTCAGCGCTGCACGCTCTGCCGTGGCGTCCAGTGTAACAGAGGGAATGAAACCGCAGAGTTCGCGCGAGACGATATCCAGCGACTGGTACAGGTCGGGAATGAGTTGAGTCAGGGTATTAGACATGCAGGGTTATCCAGTTAATCGGTAATCTGTACACCCGCACAGGCGCGTTCGCTTTGCTCGTGAGGGCTGAGTGATTCGAACTGTGCACGGGTAAGTGTGTTTGAGCTGCTGTTGCCATTTCCGCCGGAGGAGCCGCCGCCTGATGCGCCGGTGCCCTTGAGGATCTGGTCTTTATACGGGTAGTGCTCAACGAGAATGCTCAGCGCTTCATCAAACCCCGCCGCTTCTCCGGGTTTCACCGCACTGAAGATTTTGTTGCCTTCACGGTCGAATGCCGTGACGGCGTCACCGACCACCTGGAAGTTACTGCCGAAACGGGCTTCCACCAGGTCAGCCGGAATACTCATCTTCTCAGCGATGAATTTTGAACGGGCAAAACTGCCGCCAATTTTCTCCGCCGTGAGCTTCTGGCTCAGGTCGTCGCGTTCTTTCACGATGGGGGCATACTTCTCTTCCAGCGCACGTACGGCTTCAGTGCGGACCTTTTCGACTTCACCGGCATCAACCAGCGTTTTGTCATCCAGGTTTTTAACGGTCTCCAGCGCCGCCAGAGCAGCGGCCGGATCAGTGATGCCTTCGAACGTCTTAAGCGCGGTCTCCGCCGTCTCCGCACGTTCGCGGTGCGACTTAGCCTCACCATTCAGGCGCGAGATGGTCTGCAGAGTTCCCGGCGCATCGAATACGATTTCTTTGCCGTCATCCTGCATGTACACAGGTTTACCATCGTTCACGACAACATTGCCGTTCTCATCGAGTTTAAGTTTCATACAGGTCATCCAACCGGGTAAGAGCCATCCGGCTCGTGGCGCCGAGCTGCATCCGCAGCGGTCGGCAATAAAAAAGGCCCATGCGTTTGCACAGGCCTGAGAGGTTTAAACCGGGTCTGGTACCGGCTTGTCATTAATGGGAGGTGGCATTGATCGGATACGCACCTGTTCTTCAGTCCAGCGGAGTTCGCTGTTGATGAGGCCACGGCGCTGAATTTCGTTGAACAGCGTTTCATCTGACAAAGCCCGGGATTTATGCATGCCCACCAGGAAGTCTGCGGAAGCTTCAGCGAGAGTGGTGGCTCCAAAGTCGCTGAATATCGTGACGTGACCACCGTCTTTCTCACCCATCCACTCCGCCAGGTACTGCAGCGCCAGACGAGCGGCATCGGTCAGGTCACAGACCATACGCTGCAAAGCACTGGTACCCGCCTCGTTATCTGCCAGCGTCTGCACCACGGTTCGGTGGCCGGGTTTAATCACCAGCAATTCCGCCCCTATCTGACGCATCTTCTCCTCAAGGTCGAGAATGTCAGTGCGCCCGGCTTCGATGGCTTTACCGCTGTGCTCGACATAGCGCAGGTCTGCATCGTCTTCTTCAGCCATGATGGCAGACG
This sequence comes from Candidatus Pantoea symbiotica, assembly GCF_056491525.1. Classification (NCBI taxonomy): domain Bacteria; kingdom Pseudomonadati; phylum Pseudomonadota; class Gammaproteobacteria; order Enterobacterales; family Erwiniaceae; genus Pantoea; species Candidatus Pantoea symbiotica. Next base: position 59,985 of record NZ_JBSZHR010000003.1, on the reverse strand, counting down.
CAGCCCCAACAGATATCGGCCCATCGCCGAGTTTTTTACCAAACAGGACCGGCACCCGCGCCACGTGCAAAATGGTCTGCTGGTCACTGCGGGACTGCCAGTGCTCGACATTGAGCCATGCAAGCTCAGTCAGCGGCGGCCTGCCGTGCATGAAACCACGCTTATCGCCATAAACCGGGACAAAGGTGATTTTTTGCAGGCTGGTTTTACCCTCATCGTGCAGCTGCCACTCCAGAGTACCGGTTGTGGTATTGGGTTTTTCACGGTAAACACGCCAGCGGCCGGGGTTCAGCACCCTGACCTGTTCAATGCTTTTAACAACAAATTCATTGTCCGGATCGCGCTCGCTCACCGTCTCGATAAAGCGCAGCATGGTGAACGTCTCCTGACCATTGACTCGTTCGGAGTCGAAGTCCAGCAGGCTGTTGGCGGTCACCTTCACGAAGTAAGGACGCAGCCCCCGGTAACGCTCCTCAGCCAGAGAAATGCGTTTATCCGAGGGCGGGTGCTCAACCAGAATGCCACACAGGCCATACGCCATCGCCTCTTCACAGATGTCAGCCAGAAACGAGTGCAGATTTGTACCCTGCAGGTCGATATCGGCGAACATTTCTCGGATGCGGGCAGGCACAACCTTCTCATCCCAGGTCACCGGGCGGGAGAAGGGTTTGCCGCTGAGCACTTCAACGGTTCGGCTGAACGCCGGAAACAGCGTGGCCGTACTCAGGCGGTTCTGATAGAACGCATCTTCTTCGTTGGGCCACCGTGGCAGATACGTTTTTCCTGCCTTACGCATTGCCGCCGTGCCACCCAGCAGTGCGCTGATCATCGGCCAGCATCCGGCCATCGACTCAATTCTGGGCGATCGCTTCCGGACGTCGTTGTTCATGATGATATTCAGTTATGCAGTGAATGGACGGACTGTTGTGCCTTTTGGCTGGAACAGCTCAGTAATGGCCCAGACCAGCGCATCGAGGCGATCTGGTGATTTTTTAGCGGTGGCAGGTACGTACTCCAGCAGCTGATTCTCCAGTTGATAGAGATTGCCACGGTGCGCCACCCGCCCCTGTTCATATAGCGCCGAGATAGGTTCAGCGCGGGCAAATTTGCCTTTGCTGGCATGGACGCGAATGATGCGCCAGCGATAGCCCGCATTACGCAGCGTATATTCCGCCATGTCACCGCCCTGATTGGTTTCGATAACGATGGCTTCAGCCCGGTGCTCCTCATAAGCCCGGATGGCACGCTTCGCCCAGCCGTTAGGTGAGTATTTGCCCGAATAATCAGCATCAGCGGAGAACAGCCGGTCATTACCGCGCCCGTAACTGCTCGCCACGACAATGCCCGTTTCGTCACTCTCTTCGCTGTTGGTGGCCTGTGGGTCGATAGCCACAACGGTACGGGACGGCTGAAGCGCAATCTCCAGCGCTCGGGCACCCGACACCATGGTTTCTGTCCACAGTGCGCCTTCTGCATTAAACCGGCGCGGACGCTGCATGTACTGCGCTTCGGCAGTGCGGCGGTGTGAAAACAGGGAAACCCGGTGCGACTCGTTATGCTTATACGGCCATAGCCATCCGTCAGGGAGCCCGTGGTCAATCGGTATCGCGTGGGTGTTCTCAGGGTAAAGCGCGCTGTAAGACTGACTGTTATCGATAATCACCGGCAGATTCAGGTGATGCCACTCTTCACCGCTGCCACCCCGCAGCAGATAACCGCTCAGGTCGTGATAGTGAATGCGCTGCATGATGACCACGATAGGCGTGGTCTCAATGGCCAAACGGGAGCGGATGGTTTCGTTGAAGCGGGTATTCACCCCGTCGCGGATGATTTCGCTGTAGGCATCGTCAGGCTTTACTGCGTCATCAATAATGAGCGCGCCCTGCCAGCCTGGCTCCATGTGCCCGGCACGAAAGCCGGTCACCTGTCCCGCAGCCGACGAGGCATACACCCCGCCGCCATATTCGGTCCACCACATGGCTTTACTGTCCGCATCATCGCGAAGTGCCATAGGCCACATGGCCTGATAGGCAGACGATTTAACAATGCTGCGCGTGGTCGAAGAGTTCAGTAACGCCAGATTGTGGGAATACGATAGGTGCATAAAGCGGGCACGTCGGTTCAGCGCCAGCCCCCGGCCCATCATGTTGATGGTGGCCAGTTCGGTCTTGGTGTAGCCCGGTGGAACGTTGATGATTAGTCGCTGGATGTCACCATCAATCACGCGGTCCAGCGTCTGCTGTATGACCTGATGATGTGGCGCCACAATCATTCTGCTGCCGGTGCGCTGCCTGAAGAAGTAGCGGGCGAAGTACATCCCGTCCTCTTCACACTCTATACGGCGTGCAGCGGTCTTAAAGTCAGCAGTCGTCATCCTCTAACATTTCCCGGCGTGCCTGCCGGTATTCCTCGCGGGAGAGCAGCTTAACATCAACCGGACCACCATCCTTGCCCGTTAGCGCATGCGTGGCCTGCTCTCTGAAGGCCTGCACTGAGATGTGCTTACCCAGCAGTTCAAGGTTCTTCACTTTATCCGGCCACTTAATTTTTTTGAGTATGTTTTCAGTGGTGGTTTCGTCGAAGTTTGTGACGGTCGTCAGCACATCCAGGCCACTCAGTGTCGTGCGCCAGACTTTTGGCCACTCATGAACAAGTTTAAGGCTACCGTCGTCTTTCAGAATGTCGAGTACGTCCATTTCATCGATCTGAACCAACCGCTGCAGAACGTAATCTGCATTAATCTCTACCCTTTCATTTCGCGCTGATTTAAGTTCAATGATGCGCTTCGCAATATCAGGTTTAGAGAGGTTTTCAGAACCCATGCGGCTTGCTGTTTTCTGGCTGTATCCTGCCCGAATGGCGGCCTGTGAAGCGTTTAGATCAACTAGGTACTCACGACAAAACATTTCTTGTTTAGGAGTTAAGGTCTTCAATTCAAACCTCAGATAATCGCCTCGCTCTTTGCAGAAACTGACTCGAATCGAACGAGGGGGCTACCACTAAATTTAGTAGTAAATAAACTGCAATCTCTTCCGATAAATATTCATTAAAGGCGTTAATTCATTCTGCTTTACAAACATGCGGACAACTCAGGGATTGCTATGAAAATTACGGCGTATGATCAGAAGGCACTTAAAGAGATTCATCAATGGAAAAACCCTCAGATAGGATGGTTTGATAAGGCTCTGAAGGTAATTAATGAACCTTTGAATGCCGCCGGCAATTCAGTTCTTTCAACGCCTCTAGTGGGTGAAGCAATCCAGAAAGCGGTTAAAGGGCTTATTAGTGTCTGCAATGAGGCGGCACAATGGTCTGTCAGGCCAGAAGCTATCCTTGAGGAATATCGCTCAGATGGACACGTCCACGTCAAATCTCTAAAAGACGTCTCCGGATTATCGCTGGAAGATGCTGACAAGACTGTCGGCTGGCTTGCTGCGAAGTATAAAAGCTTAGCTCTTGCTGAAGGTGCTGGCGCCGGTGCTGCAGGTATAGCTGGAATTGCAATTGATATCCCAACGCTAATTGCTCTAAACCTTCGAGCCATTGGTGAATATGCAACCTATTATGGATTTGATATTGAAAGGCAAGAGGAAAGACTTTTTGCTTTTAACATTCTTGCGCTTTCTTCATCGCCTGCAGATGCATCCAAAAATGTGGCGATGGCTCAACTTGTAAAAATCTCACAGCAAGTCGCCAAAAAACAAACCTGGAAGCAGCTTGAGCAACATGCATTCGTAAAAATAATCCAGCAAATTGCCAGCAGTCTGGGAGTCAAGATCACAAAAGCAAAACTGGCGCAAATTATACCTGTAGCCGGTGCCGTTGTTGGCGGCGGATTTAATGCCTACTTCACCTCAAATGTCTGCGAAGCTGCATATTATCTCTATAGAGAGCGTTTCTTAGCTGAACAATATGGCCCTTCAGTCATTGACCAAAGTGTCAAACCTGCCACCACCTTCGAACCAGACCTACCAGATGCAATGGAAGGCGAGTTAATGTGAAAGGAGCTTAGGTAATCCTCAAATCGATCAGGTACTCTCGACAAAACATCTCTTGTTTGTCGGTGAGTGCCGTATTTATAACTAAGGAGAGGAATTAATGAGTACATCTGGTGATCTAAACGCAATTCTGAATCAACTTTTAACTGACAATCTATCTCTTAAGCTTTTGCTATTGGCTGTTTTGCGTGACAAGTCTGTTGATGAGCTAAATGGCTACATCCTGCAAGCCGAGTTAAGAACCAATCACGCCGTCAATAATCACAAAGACCAAGAGGGAGCCAAAAATGTTCAGGCTGCTGGTAATTCAGCAATTGACACGCTTAGGACGCTGATAGCAGAGAAAAGTGCAAGCCTCTAGAGTTGACATGTATCACTACCCTTTATCTAAAAAAGGAAATAGTAATGAAATGGCTCGTTGAAGTAATTGAACTGATGAAAAATGCCCGTTACGAAGTCATTTACTATGATGAAGAAGGGATTCGAATTGGCGGATTTGATTTCGAAGCTTCATCAATGGATGAAGCAGAGCAATTAATCAGAGAGGCGAACCTCAAAGCCAAAAAAGATCAGTGAAATGTTGCCGCATAGAAATATGCGGTTTTCACAGATTATTTCAGACACTGATCATGCACATACGCCTGCAGGCCCGTCAGTTGTTTGGTGATTTTTTCGATTCGCTCTCTAAGGGTGAAATAATCCCGTTCAGCGGAGTTAGTAAGTCTGGGGCTGGTTGCATCATCCATGCTGGCGGGGGAGGTGCTTCGCTTCGGCATACCCGATGTGTAGAACTGCAACCTACGCCTGCCAGTGGCAACATCATGCTGGAGATTATCAATAGTCGCCTGAGCACTGGCCAACTCCCTAGTGTATTTCGCATCAATCTCAGCAACATCGCGCTGCCGTCTCTGAATATCGTTAATGGTTTCATTAGCTGAGGTTAACTGCCCTTTTAATTTATCGCGCTGGGCCTGACAGGTTATGGCATTGCTGCGGTAATAAATGGCTATTGAGCCTGCCGCCAGTACGCTGCTTAAGGCAATCGATGTGATAAACACACCGGAATTAAAAGTCATCTGCACCCCCCGCCAGGCAGAGAGAACGCTCCATATCGCGGCGGTTCATCAGGCCTTTCCACTTCATGCCTCCGGCGTATACCCAGCGGCGTAATTCATCGCACGCTCCGCTTTGGTCGCCTGCATTGAGCTTTTTCAGAAGGGTGGATTTTGAGAAGGCTTCATTACCGACGTTATAAGTAAAACTGTACAGTGCTGCCCGTTGGTACTCGTTTAGCGGTACGCTCACCAGGCCATCAACCGTTCGCCTGACTGGCTGCAGGTCAGTCCACATCAGGCGATCGCATTCGCGATCGGTGTACCTTTTACCTCTGACAATATCGTCCCCCGTATGACCGTCGCAAACCGTCAGGACACCAGTCACATCAAGATAAGGCTCATAAACCCGCCCTTCAATACCGGTTCTGCCACTGAGCAATACGGTGGCAATCATCAGCGCCCCGCCGCCAGCAGCAGCAATCAGTTTTCGGCGCAGTGCTTGTGGTATGGCCAGGGTTTATTCCTCGCGCGGATCTTTATCGCAAGATTTGTAGTGTAGGGCCTCAATCTGGGCTAGTGCCACTTTTCGCTTATAAAACCAGTTAATCATCAGTGTTAGGAGTGCAAGTGCGATACCGGTCAGCACGCCAAAGGCACTCCATTCATCCGGGCTGAGCCAGCTCAGAATGCCATTGGATACCAGCCCTGCCGAAGTACTGTAAGCAGCGCCAGAGGTAAGCCTGTCCATTGTGAAAGTCATGAGCCCAAACTCGTTAAGGTGAGGCGCAGATACACCAGGAAAATGAATATCGCCTAAGGCCATATCATTTGCTGGATGCAGAAAGCAAAAAGCCCCGCTTTCAAGCGAGGCTCAGATCGTGAATGCCATGAGGAAATTGGCATCGAGAGAAGTTGTGCAGAATATTATGGTGAAAACGAAGGCGTGATGAAAAAGATTATCAGGCACACTACCGATCCCGCGTAGTTTTCTGAAGGGCAACACCCCACGGTTGGGGGCAAGATACCACAAAAAATGGAAATGTAAATAGTGAGCTATATAATCGCCAGAAAACATATCGCTTACTACTTAGTGATTTGTTTTAGTTGCTTCTCCGCCCATGATTCTTCCGTCAGTAGTTTGGTTACGAGACTTTCATAGAATGATTTGACGCTTTTGTGCCATGTATCCAGCGATATTTCGGTAGTGATGTGACTAATAATGCCAAAAATATGGGTTGAAGGGATCCGGCTAAACCCTCGCCCACTACAACGCTTGCAGGGCTGGTAAACGGGTACACCCCGCAGCTTTGACTCGCGGCGATTGACGGCTTCGCCACGGCCCTTACAGGATGGACAGGCAGCGCGAACTTTCCGTTTACCTTTGCAGCACGGGCACAGGCCATTATCAAGAATGCCTTTTCCACGACAGACAGGACATTGATTCTCAGTGGCAGCACTGCGTGCAAACTCCATAAAAGCACACACCGACATGTGGTTAATGACTGATATTCTGACTGCCGGCGTCAACTTATTGAGCGCAGGAATATGTTGCGCCTGCTCCCGCGCATAAATACTCAGAAGGCTCACCGCACGCTGCGATTCAGTTTTGCTCAGATTCATTTTTCCTGCAAAGGCTGCATAGCCCAGCGCCGCACGGTGCTGCAGCATGCCTGCTGCAGCCATCACATCACTGGTGGCAAGCGATGAACATGAGCCTTTCGACGGCACATCTCCACGCGATACAGATTTGGGGTTGTGAAACTTGATCAGGTGTTCGAGATTCATGTTGACTCCGTTGCACTGCATCAGGAATGAAGTGATACAGGCAACGGACTGTAGCGATGAAGACGTTCACTTTTCTGAATGAGGTGAAACGATGCAAAGCGGTTTGTGGATAAACGCCCGCTTGCAGACAACCCTGGGTAACTCCTTTCGGTCCCTGCCAGTCACGTTCATCCAGATATCTATCAGAGCTTCACCCGTATGATGGCGAGGGCTTGCGCCCTGCTTCCAGCCGATGAGTGTTGAGGTAGCGACATCCAGTTCGTAAGCAATGGTCTGAAGCGAGAACCCGGCCCTGCTGATGTCGCAAAGCACTTTGAACCAGTCTGTCTTATAAATGTTGACTAAAGGCACGATGCTCTCCTGAACATGCATAACTTCTGATGAAAACATTAACCGGAAATCGTGGATGTATGGGTTGCATTGTCTTACATTCTGGTCAGGTCTTTAAGGCTTTTCAGGCCGAGTTTGTTAGCGCAGTTTTTTCTATGCTGGTAAATGGTTTTGACATTTACGTTTAACAGGACGGACTGGGCAGGAGCTTTAACACCCTTGATGTAACCATCGATAATTGAAAGTTCGCGCAACGACAGGTGGCATGCGTGATCGTTTCTTATTCGGCCATTCAATGCATCCACGAGTGCAAATCTGAGGCTGTTAACCGGCATAGTTGAATACAGGATGCAATCAGCGTGAGCTACCCTGCTGATAAGCCGTTTTTTTCCGTCACACACATAACTCTCATCATTGATATAAATCAAAATCCGCCCAAGCGTTTTTCTTTGCAGAAAGAGGAAAGTATTAAACCATTCTGGAAAGAATATGTTCGCTGAAATGCACACGATCGCGCTGAAGCTAACATCTTCGCGAAAACAGGGCTGCCTTCTGAAAAAATCACGCTCATCCCGGACATAAACGGCATGCGTTGAATGCAGATAACTCAGGTCATCAATAAGACTGAAAAAACCCAATGTTTCAATATTTCGCTCACCGAGCACAAGAAGGTAACCATTTTTGCTGAGCACTATAATATCTTCCCTAACCTGTCGAGTTGAAGAGCTTATTTATACTGCCCCGGAATAATGATGAGAACATGATAATTCCACTCAATCAATACATCATGAGGTTGCCTGACCAATTGTTACATCCTGACGCACCCTCTATAAAACAAATTAAGGATATTGAATTCATGCTATTGCAGAAAACATCAAACTTTATCTATGAGTTTTTTAAGAGAAACATACAGGTGTAACTCTTAGATAATTCATAACGGATGAATTGACCAGCAGCATAACTCTGACATAAAATCCCTTCGCCCATTAATAGTAACCAGATGAATCATCATGTTTAAAAAAATGGTCTACACGCTCGTTCTCTCATTATATTCACTGACTAAATGCACTGCCGAGCCTGATAATAATTTATGGCTAAACCCTCACGCTGTTCATTCGATCCATTCCGGTTACATAGAAGGGTATGAAAATTTTATCTTTCCAGTGCCTGATAAAAATATCTCTGGTGATGAGGCTAAATCCCATCGACTGGATCCCAACCGAAAGCACCAAAAACTTAAAGATTTAAAAAAGGGACAAAATCAAAACAGCAGTAGTTACAGAGGATAACTGCGCTTTTCGCTTCATGACAAAGCGCGGGCGTGAAGAAAGTGCATTCGGGGAATATTTTTTTAATTATGCATGTAGCGCTGCCGAGGATGAACAATTTATCTTGCCCGGCAAGAGCCCTGATGCCGTTATGCCCTGTATGACCCCACAGAAACCTCTGCAGCCAGATAACAGACATCATCTGGCCTGTGCAGTCATAGTCCGCTGTGCAATCCTCCTGGCATCAAGTCGGGCACACTAATAAATGCGTTTAAGTTTATCTTAAAGACTTCAGATCATGAGGCTTTACAGGTCTGTCATAATACCCCCCATACAACAGTAACACACTCAGGTTATTTAATTCCGCACAAACAAGAATCAACAACAAAACATCAACACTGTCACGAGCACTCAACATTTACTCTCAAAAAAAATTCAGGTAACTTAACCAGAGATAATTCACACTAGCCTTTTCAGACATAAACAATAAAATCCGAAATTTAGCATCAAAAAGGGAGGTAACTCATAGCAGCGTTAATTAACACAATCCTGATCATTTTCATTGCCTTTGCTTAACAGGTAGAGGTTTTCAATATCAGAAAGCAGAACTTCTGGCACTCCGCAGGAGAATCACACATGGATTACCTAATCAAAGGCTGGACGATCGCAGCGACAATCTATACCTGCCTGAATGTATGTGAAAAGCTGTGCCAGTTATTTCCTGATGAACAACTTACGATTTGCATTATTTGCACATGCCTCAATGTCGCCATCAACGTCATGCTTTTCTCATATCCTAATCGCGGGCGAGATTAACCTGCTGCTCTACGAGTTGCCTAATCCTTCATGCTGAACCTGATAAATTCAGGATTACGCATCTCGTGTGCGCAAATATGTGCATTGTCCCGACATCATTTGCCAGTTCCAGAACCGTTCACCCGTGTCCGTGAGGGAAATATTCAGGTTTAAATATTTCTCTCACTAACCCGATACGACCAAGGAAAACCATGAATAAGGATGTTAGCACGGGTAACACACTGAACCTGATGGCCATCATTGCAGTATCGTTAAGCACGGTCATTGCGATGCTCGACAGTACAATCGCTAATGTCGCGCTCCCTGTGATTGCGCGAGAGTTTTCAATCAGTGAGTCCAACTCCATTCTGATCGTCAATGCTTATCAGTTCGCCGTGGTCGCATCACTGCTTCCACTGGCGGCACTGGGAAAATCCGTGGGTATCACGCGCGTATTTAATACAGGCGTACTCTTATTCGCGCTGTCATCACTGGGCTGCGCGTTATCTGAAAGTCTGGAAATGCTGACGGTATTTCGCGTGGTACAGGGTTTCAGTGCAGCGGCGATTTTGAGCGTGAATGCTGCCCTGATCAAAGCTATCTATCCCGCAAGCCTGCTGGGTAGAGGTTTGGGCGTGAACGTTATGCTGGTCTCCGTTGCCGCAGCTGCCGGGCCATCTATTGCCTCTGCCATCCTTGCTGTGGCGAGCTGGAACTGGCTTTTCACCATCAATGTACCTGTTGCGGCGTTATCGTTACTGATTAGCGTAGTCTTTCTGAATAAGAGCCCGGCTGAAAAGGGATCGTTTGATCGCACAGGAGCCATCATCGTATTTATGCTTGGTCTCCTTTTCTCATGCACTGTTTTCGGTCTGACGCGGCAAAAAATGTTTTTTGCGATGGGGAGCCTGATTGTTTTTGTATTGTTGCTGGAAACGTTTTACCTGAACCAGAAGCACAAGGTCGAAAAGGCGCTTATACCTGTAGCCGTCTTCCACAGTAAAACATTAAGCCTCTCACTTCTGATGTCAGCGCTCTCCTATGCAACACAACTGCTGGCCTATGTATCTCTGCCCTTCTACCTTCACAATGTGCTCCACCGCGATATTGTGTCAACAGGGTTACTTCTGACTGCCTGGCCACTGGCAACAATGTTTACTTCGGTTCTGGCAGGCAATCTGCTGAAAAAATATGACTGTAATATCATTGGAGCCGCAGGTCTTGGATTGTTGTTTGCCGGCATGCTGCTGACCGCTGCCCTGCCGGTGGTACCCGGAAATATTGATATTATCTGGCGAGTCGCGCTATGTGGTGCGGGCTTCGGACTTTTTCAGTCACCGAATAACTATCTCATCATGACATCAGTAAACGATGAAAATACCAGCGTCGCAAGTGGTCTGTTAGGAAGCTCGAGGCTGCTGGGTCAGATTGTGGGTTCGGCACTGGTTGCACTGTTTTTTAACATCAATGTGAATGATCCAATCAACTGCAGCCTCATAACAGGAGCGTGCTTTTCCTTCTTTTCTCTTGCAGTCAGCTACTGGCGATACATATCGGCAAAGCCCCATTAAAGCCATAAAACCCGGGAAGATGAGATTTGTCGCCGGGTGACTTCAATCATAAAGACATTACTACGTGGTTCCGGGTTTCGGTTATCGTTTCAGACTACTGCAGCGGACAGTAGTAAACTTCACTTCGCCACGGGCAGATCCTCATACCGCGTCGTGTATGCCGGTGACAGCATCTCACGCTTCATCTCCCAGGATTTCTGGATCCCCTGACCTGCAAACCATAATTTCCCCTTCCCGCTCTGGTTTAGGCCATCAACAACACGCATCAGCGCCTCACTGTTGGCCTGGGGCTTAAATTCATCAAAGAGATTGAGTTGAGAAACGCCCTGGCTGTAAAAATCGCCCAGCATCACCCCTGCTTTCATATAGCGGCACCCGTCCCGCCATATATGGTCGAGACCCTGCATAGCAACTCTGATGATGTCGCGCGTGTCGTTGGAGGGCGTTAGCAGCTTACCCATCGCCTGGTTTCCATAGAACACTTCACCTTCAGCGTGTGGGCTGGTCCGGACAAACACCGCTACCTGACTACAGTACTGGCGTTCCCTTCTCAGCTTCTCAGCCGCGCGCTCTGCATACGAGCAAACCGCCTGACGCATATCCATATACTCGGTTATGCGCGAGCTGAAGGATCGTGAGCAGACGATTTGCTGCTTGGTAGGCGCAAATTCTTCCAGCGCGAGGCAAGGCTCGCCCCGCAGCTCGCGCACCGTTCGCTCCAGCACAACGTTGAAGTGCTTACGGATGATATATGTGCTTTGCTCCGACAGGTCTTTCGCGGTGATGATGCCCATAGCATTTAGCTTCTTACTGATGCGCCAGCCAACACCCCAAACTTCTTCGACCGGAACCAGCGCCATCAGCTTCCGCTGGCGCTCAATGTTTGACAGGTCAACAACGCCGCCGGTCTGCGTCCACTTTTTGGCAGCGTAATTTGCTAATTTTGCTAACGTTTTAGTTTGGGCGATACCGACGCCCACGGTCAGATGCGTGTTGCGTCTGACGCGTTCACGAACTTCTCGCCCAAAATCTTCAAGAACCCGGCAATTTCTCAGACCTGTCAGGTCCAGGAAGGCCTCATCGATTGAGTACACCTCGACGGATGGCGCCATAGCTTCCAATGTTGTCATTACGCGATTGCTAAAATCTGCATACAGCGCATAGTTGGAGCTAAACACGTGAATCTTGTGTCTGCGTATTTCATCTTTAAGCTTAAAGTAAGGTGCGCCCATGGGGATATTCAGCGCTTTGACTTCCGCGCTGCGGGCAATGACACAGCCGTCATTATTACTTAAAACCAGCACTGGCTTTCCCCACAGGTCAGGTCGGAAAACCTTCTCGCAGGCGCAATAAAAATTATTAACGTCCACCAGCGCGAACATTACTGTGCCATCGATTTAATCGAGTATTTGACCACTCCAAAAATTTCAAACTGGTCAGGATCGTTGACCGGAATGATAGCGTGCGCTGGATTCATTGGCTTCAGGTGCAGGCAAGGTTTAGTCATGAGCTGTTTCACAGTGAACTCTCCCTCGATGGCCGCCACAATAATGTCGCCATGATCAGCTTTCACTGAGCTGTCCACAACCAGCATATCGCCATCACTGATGCCACCGTCAATCATGGAGTCACCGCTTACCCTGATGAAATAAGTTGAGCTGGGATGGCTGACAAGCAGACTGTTAAGATCGATTCGCTGTTCAACATAGTCCTGTGCAGGAGAAGGAAACCCACATGGGACGCGCTCAATAAATAATGGCAGCGCTAATATGGCGCGGATTTTTGCACTTTTGTAGAACTTCATGGCTGTAGTCTCAATTGATGAATTTCAGAACAAAATTAAAAGAAAATTTAATATTTTATTTATTCTCAACCGTTTGGATTGAACACCTGAAACACGCGCTCATCACCTTCCGCTGTGGAAATATCCCGGAAAACTGACTTATGCGCTTCTATCCAGTTGTTGGCTTCGCGTGGCGTGTAATGCCAGTTTAGCCGCTTAAGCTCAGTGACAAAATCGAGTGTACTGACGGTGTATCGGCCAGCGGCATCGCGTTTGATTGCGAACCTAAAGGCGTCTTTGATTTCGTAGTCGCGGGGCATGGTTATAACCCTTCCTGATAGATACTGTATATAAATACAGTAATATCGATCACCAGGTTCGATCAAGTCAATTGCATGAGGTTTTTGCGAAGGGATTGGCGGGCAAAGAAATTTATATTGCAGTGGACTTTATGAGGGGCAAAAACTGGCTGAATACACAGATGTGAAAAAATACAGCAGTTAAGCTGATCTTTTTATTGAGGTTTTTGTGCTGCCTGGATATTATCCGAAGATGTGGTCAGTAAGTGTGCGCCACATAAGGGAAAGCCCCAAGTTGCGTCAACAACATGGGGCCGATAAAAACAGTCAGTGCTTGAATGTTTTCTTGAGATCTCGTTTTTGAGATTATCTCAAGCGAGATCCCGTGTAAAGCGTTCGGCACCTTATTTTTCAAGGTGCTTTATGAAAATTATTTGTAAACAAGGCCATCGCCGCAATCAGATGTTCGAGGTTCTTCCGGAGAACCAAGGTCAAACTGGGCGCCATAAATGCGCTGGTTGTGCGTATGATTTAGGTAAGTGGCACGCAATGATTGGTGTTCCAAAAGCTAGTGATGACGGTGTGCTCGCCGACCTAGCAGAAAGTCAGGCAAGTTATGTTCGCCACAAGGATGCATTCACTGCATACCTAATGGGATACGAGCATGGACTGAAGCTACAAAACGTTGCGTAATTACTGACCCGGCCGCCGTGCCGGGTTTTCTTTTGGCTCAGTGCTTGCTGACACCAAAAAGATACATTGCCAGCTCTGCCACGCAACTCCTGGCCTCATCCTCAAACATTGCGGCCATATAACCGACCAGTGAATCGTTCGTAATCGGTATACCTTCGTCAAGCATGTTTATAACCGCCTGCCCCATAACGCTGCGTACTGCATCCATCGCCAGGTCACAAACCTCAATGTCCATGCATCCTCCTGTTGTAATTTCTCTACGGTACGCCTGCAGCTGAGCTTCGATATAAGAAACGGCTCAATGGCAGAATTCTGAAGTTGAGGTTTTGCGATGAAATTTTGCGCGCGGCTTATAGCAAAACAGTACCGCTCGATTATGATTAATCCGTAACACACAGCAAACGTGTTGCGTACGAAATGACTTAGCCTAAGGACTTCTTTGCCCGCTCCTGCGGGCTTTTTTTATCGACGGGCTGACAAACCCTAAACGGCTGTCTAAGCTCAATTTGTCTCACTTTCTTCCCGAGACGACTGTCAACCTGCTGGAAATGTTAGGCTCCATTTTTTGCCGCCCGGAATCCATTGCTCCGGGCTTTTTACCCACACTTTCTGGCTCTAATTTTGGCTTATATCAACAACGGGCGTCCCCCACTAAGACAGTGCAGTTCGGAGCTGACTACTGGAATAACTGAAAACTTAATACTGCTCATCTTCGCTTATGGCGCGAAGCGGATACGCGTGCCAGGTCCGCTATGAGCGAGAAGCTGAATTTAATCTGATGGTGAATCTCGAGTAGACTTTAACTCTCGAACAACAGAATGCGGCAAGCAACGTCCATATATTATGGATGAGTAATCTCGGTCAGTATCATCAGTTATCTTACAGGTACATTGAAAAGGTTCGCCTGAGGAGGTGTCTTCGTACAATTTTGCATGTTTCGAATTAGCATTAAAATCGATCTTGATGATCGCGTTCCTTACCCAGAGGTCAGGTAATTTCTGTTTAGATAAAAGGCTTTTAAGCATTTTAGCGTAGCGGTGAACCGTGTAGATTTGCAGATCAGATGCAGGATTGGTCATAGGAAGGGTGAGAGGAAAAGTTACTGAGGTAAGGCCGTTATCAAGAGCGAGTGATTTAATCTGACCTATTGACCAGTATCCATTAAAGTCGTTGTTTCTGCTAACAAAACTCCCATTAATAGCATTAGCTATACCTTTTAATTCACTTCGACGTGCCATAAATTACTTCCTGATACTGCCCATAATCATTTTGAGCAACTTTAACGTTCATTAACATGAGGGCACAACCTCTAAGGCTGCCTTGTGGACTCAGGAGGATCATCAGCAATTATCATTGGCGATTATTTAATTTCGCTCTTTTCACAAAGCGTCCAAACCTGAGGAAAACGACGTCTGCTATGAGCGAAAAGCGGACATTGCTAACAGCATTCCGTGTGAATCAACGGGGAGCAGGTCAAATCGACTCATTATAAAATCAAGCCAGCTAAGTGCTTGTAGGGTCCATCCAATACATCTAACCCCATATGTTTAGCCAATGCTATGGCTTCATCATATTCAGTTTGGCTAAGCTGTAAATCATACTCACAAATATGTTCACATAAGATTTCAAAGGCTAATGGTTCTTCGTTAAAGTTTATATAGTCCAAAGCACCTTCAAGTAAAAAAGGCTCTAATCTGCCTTCAAATGCCTTTCCAAACTTCCTTATTCGATTAGCAAACATTTTTTTAATTCCTCAATTGATCTGCTCTCCATAAATTAACATATATCAATGTGATCAATGTCTGCTTTTGGCACGGAGCGGACATGCGTCATGTGGCTATGCATTTCACATGAGCGCGCATCTTAATGACTTCATCACCCTCTGAACCCTTCCGGTATTGCATAATCAGCTCTGGGCATGACATTGATATCCCGATGTGAAGTTCGGGTCTTAACCGAAAGCCTAAGCCCCTTCGAGATAAAGCGAACAAGCTTGATATCTCACTGCTTCTGGGTGTGCTGTGCGCCCTCATGCTTACTACAACAAGCTAATATTGATCGCGCTGCCCATAAACGAATTCGCAACTTCAGCTAAGTCTTTGAAGCGGGCATTTCATAGTCAGCTTGCTAAATTTGAACACCGCTATCGTTTATTTAAAACAGGAGTCAACAAGTGAAAATCGATTGGCATAGTTCTTTATTAACACGTTTGACAATGGTGGATAAAGACTACAAAAACACCCAAAACGTTCGCCGTTTCATGATGGATGAGTGCGGTCCAGATTTCCTTTTTGATCGCGAGTTTATGGCCTGGATACGAAATGATGCACCAAAAAATCTGGGTGATGTGGTTGCTGAGTGGAAGCGCAGACATACACTTTAGCTTAGTGACGTCCGGTCTTCGCTCATAGCGGATCTTTACCTCGTCCGCTGAGTGCCAGGAGCGGACGTTTCCAGCATCTGCGAGCACTAATCGGTGGAGAGTAAATCTCACCACATAATAATTCAGATGCGCCGTTATCTTCATGGCCGTTTTTCAGGATTCTGGCCGGTAAAAAGGTGCCGGAAACGACCCGATCGCGTCAGGATCGCGCTGAGGGCGCGGCGGTGCCGGAAAGAAGTGTTATGGTATATGCTTGCTGGACACCTGAGCGCTACAGCTGACAGTCTGTAGTCTGGTAAACTGACAAACTACAGGGAGTGTTATGACAAGCAAAGCTATCTACGTTGTTCACAGTCCAAGCCCCATGCTGGGACGATCTCCGCTGCAAAGAGGTTATTTCCCGTTCACGCTTACCGAAAAGTTTATTAAATCCCTTCAACGGGAGCTGGATAAGTTCGGCGCGGATTACCGGGTTATTGCTGACGATACCGAGTCAGATATTGAGGTTCTGATAACGCGCGATCCTGTACTTCTCGTCTGCGCTCCGGGACTTCGTTATCAGTTTTACCATCAGGGCTTCGACAAACGAAAAATCGTCTGGTTAGGCGTCATGGAATATTGCTCGGCAGACCCCCGCTCTGTGCTCAGGTTGCTTGCGGAGCTGGCTTCTGCCGATTCATAACAGAGGTGTTATGTCTAATGTGGCAAAACTTCCCGGTCGCCATAATTTTAACGTCCGTTCTTCGCTCATAGCAGACGCTGTTTTCCTCCGGTTTGGCCGCTTTATGACAGAAGCTGACATTAGTGATCATTGGTCGGCCACTTGCTGAGCTGCAACATGACATGCCCTATATGTCTGTTAGTATGCGCACATTACTAATGTTTCTGGGTAAGACTGACATGCCCCAAATAACCATCCATATTCTGAATGCTCAGGAAAAACTCACTGTTCACAGCGAATGGCTGCGGACTAACTTGAGCGATACCTACTTACAAGTCACAAAGTTGATGCCGACTCCTTCAGTAGATGTCGTAGTTAAGGCCGGGAAGTTTGTTATCCCTGAAAAAGGGCATGCCGGTTTTTGTCCTGAAGCAGGTGTTATCTATATAACTGTCGATCCTGAAAACCCTGCATTCTGCAAAAACGTTGCGCAATCTATTGAACGTATGTTTGCTCATGAACTTCACCATGCTTCAAGGTGGTCAGGACCTGGGTACGGCTCAACGCTGGGAGAAGCACTCGTCTCTGAAGGACTTGCCGGGCATTTTTCTCTTGAGCTTTTGGGTGGTGAACCTGAGCCTTGGGAAAGCCTCAAGTCCGATACTGTTAAGCCCTACCATCCACTAATGCTTGAAAACTGGCATCGTGCTGATTACGACCATAATGCCTGGTTTTTCGGAACAGGTGATTTACCAAGGTGGCTTGGTTATACGGCAGGGTTCAACCTGTTATCCAGGTATCTCGCATTATCCCCGCATTTGAAAGCATCAATGCTGGCGAACATAAATGCTGAGGAGTTAAAAGCTTTTATATGAAGTGCATACTTTTTATTTCTCCAGAGCTGTTATTCAGCTCATAAGCGAAATACGCATGGTCCGCTTTTCGCTCAAAGTTGCCTGTCATGTCTCTTTAAGAAACAGGCTTAACGTAGGAACATTGATCATCAAAAACATGCTTGTTGAGTTATGCGTTTTCCCACCAATACCACTTTGAAGCTTTGGGGGTCGGCATTGAGTACCGCATAGCGTATCTGCGGACAAATCAGTTCTAAGCTTCGTTTGCTACAATCAAGCTGTATTAAAGTGCGTGCGCCAGATTGGGTCTGCACCCTATTGGTCTCAGGATAATCGCTGCAATCAAATCCTTCTTTACTTAACTTTTCTTTCGCCGAAACCAAGCTCATTCCGATAACATTTAGGCTCTCGACTTCTCTGGCATGCGATTTTTCAGAAACTCGAGTCAGTGAGCACCCGCTCAGTAATTGAGCGAAGAGTAAGGGGAATAGAAGGGTTAATATCTTTTTATTGTTTGTTCTCAGCATAACGCGACCCTTTAGGTTTATACCGTTGAGCGATATTGTTAAATTATGCGCCAGCTTCATGCAGCGAAAGAGCTAACCGTTCGTGATAAACGCCGGTTGCTTCCATAATAAGGTGAACGTCCCCCAAGCCACAGTGCTGCATTCGAAGCCAGCGGATGATATTAGCTGCAGCACTACTGCCATTTTTTTCTTTTTGGTCCGTATACGACCCTTTATGCCATCATAGAGGATGCAAAGGTCGTATACCTACAGGAAACATTTTCCTTCTTTTCTCACATTGACCGTCACGCCTGTTCGCCTTGTTTATCCGGAGTCATGCTCACGGTAACCGTTCAACAAAATGTGCTGCCGTATAAGGTGAAACGGAGGGCCGCAAGCTGTCAGGCAGGATCAGTAATTCAGACTGTCCTCAGGGAGGGGCCCGGCTCACTCCGCTTCGTGTGATGGTAGCTAATCACCACATAATGTTAGATACAAGGGAGGGGGATGCACTGGCAGGCTTTATGGGTCATCAACCGGCTACGCCGGGCGTACGGCGCCGTTTACCATCGGAGTTTTATATCACGTCATCTGGCGCCTCCATGACGCCAGGGCGTCATTCAGAAGGCCGGCTGCGCACTGCTCGGCCGCCGTAATTGCTTTGAATCAGAATTATGATGAAACATTACGTCCGCAGTGTGCCAGGAGCTGACGTTTAATAGATGACGGTTAACAGGTTTGATTTCACTGAACATTACGTCTTTGGTAAGCACCCGGAATAGCAACTTCACAGCGTGCCGATTAGTATCCGGAATTTTTGGCTGTGAATATTTTGGCTGCCAGCACTACTCGCTGTTGCACTACCCCCTTAGCGACTACTGCGGCAGAAAGTTTGCACGGGAAAGTATTTCAGAAACTCAGGGCAAAGAGCTTGCACCATCGGCATACACCTCACCACCGTGAAACCCTGCTCAATCCTCACGGACTGGGAAGGACGTTCGATGATACGTAGCGGCCGAACAATGCCGGATTATGACACTCTATTCAGGCCTATTCGTCAGGCACGGGAGGAAAAAGCGGAAAACAACCCGAAAATTCCGGCAAGGCTGCTCAGGCCATACTGGAGTTGAGAGGAACCGGACCCCACCGGAGCATCTGTTGTGAGGCAGTTATGCCCTGGGGTTAGTCCGTCAAAAACTGGCGGCCCTGAGTCAGGAAATTGTTAGGTGGGAAGATCTTACGCGTTCTACCGATGACTGATGAAATAGACGGCCACTCATCTGGCATTCCGGACTGAAGAAGCTCTCAAATTACGATGCGTAAGCGAAGAGGTTTTAGCTGCTGGCCGCTGCATCGCAGCCAGCTGAGCCTGTTGTGTTACCGTTGGGATACGCAGGCCGGGCTCGCGGAACTATCCGAGCCGTGCCGGATAAGCCGAGTACTCAGTGCTGCCCCGATAGCCAGGCAGGTGGCCATCGTGAGAAGCGCAACGATAAAGGCATGGGTAATGGCTGCGCCGCTATGACTGCTGCCCAGCATGCTGTAAAAAATGCCGCCAATCACGGCGACGCTAAGCGCCGTGCTGATCTGTAAAGTGGCGCTGGTTATTCCCGCAATCATGCCTGAGAACGGTGGCGCAACCTGGCCGGTAACCATCCGCACCAGGGTTGGCATCGCCAGTCCCTGCCCCATACCGGTCACAAAAAGCAGCGCGGCGAGCGGCAGCATGGCGGGCGGTTTGCCCGTAAGCGTCATGGCAATCAATCCTGCCATGCCCGCCAGCCCAGCGGTTTCGCATCCCATCCCGATTGCGCTCAGATAATTACCGGTAAATCGCCTCAGCCAGGGCGTCAGTAACGGACCAATCAGAAAACCCACGCCAAACGGCAGGAAAACCGTGCCTGCGCTCAGCGCATTTAAATGCAGTGCCCCCTGCAGATAGATAGAAAACAGAAGGAAGAAGGTGCCGATGGAATAAAACAGTAAAATAATCACCAGTCCCTGCCCCAGCCCCGGGGCGCGTAATACGTCCGGATCAAGCAGTGGCGATCCGCCCTTCTGGCTGAGCCGTTGCTCATAGCACCATAACAGCGCGGCCAGCAGTGGGAAAGTAAGAAATAACATCCATGTCCACCAGGGCCATCCCGCTTCACGCCCTTCGATCAGCGGCACGATTAGCGTGCTTAGCGTTAATGTGGCCAGCAGTGTGCCGACAGGATCAAGCCGCTGCGCCGCCCGCGCCCGCGTCTCTTTCAGCAGCGGCAGACCAAAAAGAACGACCAGCAGCGCCACCGGCAGGTTAACCAGAAAAATTGTCCGCCATCCCAGGTGAAACAGATCGGCTGAAATCAGAACCCCACCCAGGACCTGTCCGATCACAGAGGCCAGACCAAACACTGCGCCATAGAGACTCAGTGCTAAGGGTCTCTCCGCTTCGGGAAAAATGGCCTGTACAGAAGCCAGCGCCTGAGGAGCCATAATGGCGGCCGTGGCGCCCTGTAATATCCGTCCGGCTATCAGTACCCAGGATGATCCGGCAAAACCGCACAGCAACGATGCCGCGGCAAAACCAATCAGCCCGATAAAGAACATCTTTCCACGACCGTATATATCACCCAGCCGACCGCCGGTGATCAGGGTTACGGCATAAACAGCAGCATAGGATGAAATAACCAGCTGTTCCGCCGAGGAAGTGGTGCTCAGCTCATTCTGAATAGCAGGCAGCGCCACATTAACGATAAAGAAATCGAGGGGCGGTAAAAATGCCCCAACCAGTAAAATAACAAACATCGCCCAGCGGCGTGGCTCAGCGTGCGGGATGCTATGTACCGACATAGCTCACTCCTTATGGAACGGTTCCCAGGTAAAGGACGTGTGGTAATCGGGAATGTTTAGTTCGCGGGGCTGCCGCCCCGCTGAATCGTCACGCCGAACCGGTCAGCGCATGCCGCCGGAGGCGAGGATCACCTCGCCGCTGATCCATGCCGCCTCGTCTGAGGCGAGAAAGGAGACGATCGGCGCAACGTCCTTCACCTGTCCGATGCGGCCGAGCGGCGTCTGCTCCTCATTCCATCTCTGGAAGTCTGAATTTATCGCACCTGCGCTATGGCTTCCTTCGGTTTCGATCAGGCCGGGATTGACCGCATTGACACGGATTTGCCGGGGACCCAGCTCTTTGGAAAGCACGCCGGTGATGGCGTCGATCGCGCCTTTGGCCCCGCTGTAGATGGCGCTCTCAGCAAGAAAAACGCGGGTGACGAACGAACTTATGTTAATAATGCTGCTGCCTTTACCCAAGTGCGGCACGGCCGCGGCGCTGACCAGTAACGGACCCAGAACATTAATATCGAACTGCCTTCGGTAGAGCGCCTCGGTGCTTTCCTCAATGCTGGCAAACTGATAAACACCGGCGTTGTTCACTACAATGTCCAGCCGTCCGAAAAGTTCGAGGGTGGTGTTAATGAGTGACTCAACCTCTGGCTGGCGGGTAACATCCGCCGCGACAGCTATTGCCTTTCCGCCGGCGGCTTCAATCGCCGTAACCACCTTTTCTGCCCCGTTTCTGTCTGAGACATAATTGACGACAACGTCTGCCCCGTCAGCCGCCAGCTGGCGAGCTATCCCTGCGCCTATACCTTTTGAACCACCGGTAACGAGGGCAACTTTGCCTTTGAGTCTGTTCATACTTTCGCTTCCTGTAAGGGCCGCCTGAGGCGACGGAGTGAAAGAACCTATAGTGTTACCTGCAAAGTTGTTTGAGAACTGACACTTTTGTATATTGGACGTTCATTTTTGAACAGTGGGTTCAGCGTATGGAGTGGGGAGATATTCAGGTCTTTCTTGCCGTCATCCGTAACGGCTCGTTCGGCAAGGCGGCATTGAGTCTGGGCGTAAGTCATCCGACCGTCGGACGCCGTATTAAAGCACTGGAGGATGAGGCGCAGCAGGCGCTGTTCCGTCGCACAAAAGAGGGTCTGGTGCTGACCGATGCCGGTGACGGCGTCATGAAACTCGCAGAGATGATGGAAAATTCCGGGCTTGCATTGGAGCGACGTCTGGCGGGTAATCACGACCGTCTTGAAGGAATACTGCGCATATCCGCCGCAGAATGGTTTACTAACACTGTGCTGGCACCCGTCCTGAGTGAACTGACGCGCCGTCATCCGGCAATTGTGCCGGAGGTGATTGCCAGTTTCCGCCTGCTCGATCTGTCGCGCCGTGATGCCGACGTCGCGTTTCGCATCGTTCCCTTCACCGATCCGGACATCGTTCAGCGCCGCCTGATGAGCGTGCCCTACGCGCTTTATGGAACGCCAGAAAAGGCACAGGCGCTGCTGACAGCGCCCTCATCGGTGGGGTTGGTGCTGATGAATACCGGACAGTCACACTTTCCTGACGTCGCCTGGTTGCTGGAGAGGTTTCCACAGTCACGACCCGCCTTTAAAAGCACGAGCCGGGCCGTTCAGGCACAGATGTGCCTGCGGGGAATGGGCGTCGCCGTACTGCCTCAGCCGCTGGGCGATACCACACCTGGCCTGCAGCGAATAACAACGCCCGATTTTCCGCCTTCACGGGATATCTGGGTCGGCTACCATCAGGATTTGCGTAATATGGATCGTCTGCGCGCCCTGCTGGATATTGCAGACAGGATGCTGACCTGAGCGTCAGGACGCTAAATTCGCCGGTTCTCAGGCAGGTCTCATCCTGTGAGATGCTTTCACTTTCCTGTGCCTGCGGACTACTTCATCAATAATTGAGCGCATAAATCCTTCCACAAAATTCCCGTCAAGACCTGCACTCTGTCCGATTTCTCTGAATCGGGTGAGCTGCAGGGCCTCTCTGCCTGTGTCGATTTCAGGCAGATGATGAGCGGCTTTGAGCTCACCCACTTTATGTGTGCAGCGGAAACGTTCTGCAAGGATATGAATGAGCGCAGCATCGAGATTATCAATCGTCTGCCGATACGAGAAGAGCTCTGCCTGATGATCATGAGAATACATCGGTTCACCTCTGACATTAACCTGATTTAAAAGTGGGGCTGGCTGACGGCGAAATGCTATTAGCCGCCCGAAAATGAATGACCGTTAAACCGCCATTTTTATGGTTCAGCAGTGAGCCTTATTTCCTCGACTCTTTTTTATGGTCAAGGTAATGGCCGAAATCAGGAAATAGAAGACGCCAAAAGCCGCGTAAGGTGCAACCGTGGTAACATCCAGAGCCATATCACTGCTCGCCTGTTTAAACATGAACACACCCGCTAATGCAGATTGCGCACCGCTTAAAATCATCGCCCACTGTCCATTAGCCTGTTTCCAGCGACGAACGGACGCCGAGAGCTGTAGTACACCTGAAAATATTGCCCACAGCCCAAAGACTTTAATGGTGGTATTCATACTGATGGAAAGCGCCCAGATAATAGCGGCGGCGACAATCAGGCTGACGATAAAGTTAAACTTCTGAGCGGGATTAACTGATAATCCGCCGGATTTGCTGGCATCTAAATAATTCGCAATAGCATCCCATGCCGGATAGAGAACAAGCAGAACCGCACCAATTGCGGGATTATTTTTGCCTATCAGTACCGCAAGTGCAATCCAGATAAGTGATCCCGCCGCACGAATATAGTAGTAAGAGTGAAGCCATTGATTCTGAGATTTGGCAGACAGTAATGTCTTGGTTTGCATGATGACTCTCCAGGTTTATCTTGTTTATTACAGATCATTCAGATGATGGTAACCACCTGATTTAATTAGATGTTCAACTCGCCGAATGGTGGAATAAACAGGCACTAAATTCACCAGAATATCTATTTCTGGCAATTTTATTCCCAGAAATAGACCCTGAATTAAAAGGATGACGTGCCCGTTAAAGCCATCGGTAAAAGTCTGTTCTCTGATTTAATTACTGCTCTCAGTTTCAGCCACGGCCCGCCTGACGATAGCCTGTCTGGTTTAACTGACGAAGTCGGCGTATACGCAATGGATGTCCGCGGTAAAAAGGCACCGGCGCCCGGACAAATTCAGGTGCGATCCAGATATAAATAATTGAGGGTGTCATAGCTACAGCCGGGTAAGGTTGCGGGCAGGCAACGGAAAAATCTGAAACAAGCGAATAACAGCAGGAATCACATCTTAATTCAGGATGTTTTCTGTTTATTTTTTCACATAACCCTGAATCAGCCTGCTGAACCGACTCACTGCTATTAACGCCAGAGGCTTCATTGAAAGCGTTATCAGTCAGGTTGCATGCGGTTAAGTTTTCCCTGATGGCTTTTGCAGAAACTGAAACTGTTCGGGCTGGCTGTAATAACAGTTTTTTGCTGGCGAGCAGTTGTGCAAGCATCGAGTCAATATCTGCCCGGCGTGGGGGCACAGTGGCAGATTGCTTTTGCACGATGGGCTCCTTTAAGGCGTCAGAGCGGGAAAGCCGAACCTGCATCTGCAACTGAGCCTGAAAACCTGAGGAAATGGGATCGGGAAACCGATCATTCATCCTTTCGGTAATCAATGCTGCAAGATCTGGCATGGAAGGCAGAGCTCGAATAGTCGTCATCTGTAACATCTCCGTCTGAGTCAGGGTGCAGTGAAATAGCCTTAATCAGGGCATTCCCTCAATCGTTAACTTTCGTGAAGCGGACTTAAATCCTTACCGGAGAAACACCAACCTACTAGATGGTAGGCACTGCAGTGGCAATCATACCGTCTATCAATGCCCTCTTTCACTAGAGGCGTTTAATCGCTCAGTTTGATCGTCACGAACCCTGGCCGCCGTAACTGCCCTGTTGTTTCGCGTTTTAATAAGCCAGCAGTGTCAGACTGCTGACGGAATAAAACCGGTCAGGCCGCCTTAAAACCTGCCAGATAACACCTTATCTGCATTGACTCAGCGGGATTTCACCAATCTGCCGATGGCCGGTTTTACAATTTCCAAAAATACGTCAGCGTTATTAAAAGCCCGCGCAGAAATAATGGCACCATGTACCGTCGCCATGAGCGATTTAGCCTCAGCGGCTGCACTTTCCCGCAGGATAAATTTGCCGCTCTTCTCGCCTCTGCCCATCACGCCAGTGAGCCAGTCCGTGAGATCGGCAAAATGACCACTGACTTCCTGAGCCACTTCTTTGGGTAAAATCGGTAATTCGACAGCCAGCATCACGCAGATACAGAAAGGAGAATTGTTCTCTTTTATGCAGGTCGCCCAGAAGTTCACATAGCTGTTAATTTCGCCCATCGCATCCCCGGCGAAGTTCTGACTAGTGGCGGCCATTCCTGCCTGTGCCTGCTGACGATAGTCACTGACGACCGCCTGAACCAGACCCGCTTTACCGGGGAAATGGTGATGAATACTGGACTTGCGGATCTGAACCCGCTCCGCTAAATCAGCATAGCTGAAGCTGTTATATCCACCGGAGGTGAGCAGTTCCCTGGTATGGTGCATAATTTCTTCGGCTTTCTGTGAACGTTCTGTACTCATCTGAGCTCCGGCAGCAAAAATAAAATAGCGGCAAATCTCTAAACGGGCCTGAACCTACTGACCGTCAGCCGGGTTGTCAAGCGCGCCTGGGGTGAAGCGTGTACGGATACCCGTCATACTGCTGAATACGCCATCGCGCAAAATCAACGCGTGAAACAGCGCGGCGGCAAGATGTAAAAGGACGGTCACGAACAGCGCCAGTGCTACCCAGCTATGAAGCGTCCGCAGCAGCGCCCAGGCGTCGTTGCTGAGGGGAATAATGGGCGGCAGCACCAGATGACCCAGCGTGACAGGATAGCCCGCCGCCGACAGCATCGCCCAGCCTAGCAGAGGCTGAGCCAGCATCATGGCATATAGCGCCCAGTGGGAGAGGTGCGCTAATGCTTTCTGCCAGCCCGGCAGCGTGGGCGGAAGTGCAGGCGTCGCGGTGGTGAACCGAAGCCAGAGCCGCACAATGACCAGAACTAAAATCATCAGGCCCAGCGGCTTGTGAATGGCAACCAGAAGGCCGTGCAGGGACGAAACCGTAGAGACCATTGCAACGCCAATAAACAACATGGCCATAATCGCCGCCGCCATCAGCCAGTGGATGACCCGCAGTGCCGGGTGAAACCTATTATTCTGTTTCATCAGTGAATTTCCGCCTGTTCATGAGTGCGTGCATTGTAAGATTTGGCGTAAGCGGATGATCGGGCATTCAGAAGCGGGTCATCCGAGGCAGTAATGCCATCCGGTAAAATCAGCGGGTCAAAATTAATGTCATTACAGACACCCTGCTGCTGTGGCGTCATTTTGTTAATGGTCAGCGTGCCGGCATTGATCTTCTGACGATCGGCTGGCCAGTCAATCGATGCGTCATTGCTTTTATCACGTGGGCGCGCGACGGTAATAATCAGATCCCATTTCTGCGGCCCCTGCGCCAGCCGCTGCTGAAGGTCGCGCTGCAGGAAATCAGTGTTTTCTTTCTCTTTTTCATCCAGCGGCTGGTAGTCAGCGTGCGGCACCATACTCCAGCGCACCAGATGTGCGTGGCCTTCTGGATCAATGAAATTAAATGCGTTCAGGCTGTTAAAGCGATCGCGGGTCCAGCCCGATGAGGGGACATATTGCTTTGCCCAGGCGAAGAAAGATTTTATCTCTGGATATTGTTGTACAAAAGCCTGCATTCTGGCGGGGTCGTGTTTACCGGTTTGTGCGTCCGGGAGCGAGGCCGTCTGAAGATCATAAAATCCCTGTACGCTTTGCACCGGGAAAAACGGCATCGCATTCATACCGGTACGCCACTGCTCTCCATTTTTCTGATAAAACGCCAGCGCCATACTGCGTACCGGTACCGCATAATCAGGCGCATTCGGATTGCCGCCCGCGATAGCGAAACGGCCTGTCACAGGCGTAATGCCCGGAGCGAACAAAGCCGCACGTGAAAGAAAACTGGCGTTACCGTTAGCAGCAAAATCACCCTGGATACATACACCTTTAGCATGATTGCGGCGATAGCCCGGATGGTGACCGCCAGATTTTTCTAAAGTCGCTACCAGTTTGTCCGACGTCAGCCGGCTGGTCTTCAGCCACCCGCCAGCCCACAGGAACAGGGCAATCAGCAGCAAAGGGATCACAGCAATAAGCGCCAGGCGCGCTATTATCTGACTGACTGTAAGAGAACGTTTATGCATGAATATACTCAACATGGCAGAAGTTGGAGTTAATGCTCATCCCATCACTTTTTGCATGTGATAAAAGGATGACCTTCAAATATATGCGTTGCGCTTCAATTGAATCTACTAGTAGGTAGGCTGACGTGTCAAATTAGGATCGCGCTCTTTTTAAACCTGCCGTGCTTTTGTCGCAGGGATCCTTTTCGGCCCCTGCCGGAAGGCAGCAGTAAGATCTCCGGCATCGTTTAGGAGATCATTTTCGGATTTAGCAAAGAAATGCCTGTAAAGCACGCAGCGTTTCCTGCGGATTTTCTTCCGCATTAAAGTGGCCGCCGGCGACTTCCACTCCCTGCGCATGGCTTCTCTGCTCGAAGCAGTGAGCCCCGTTAAAGGGTCTCATCCGTCACTGTAAATCAAGCCATGCCCCACGTTAACTGTGGGGCATGTGAAATAGTTGATCAGGGTGTAATAGCGAGATTAACTAGCATGTCCGATTTTTCGCTCATAGCGGACCGTTACCTCGTCCGCTTAGTGCCAGAATCGGACCTCCTTTTATCGCCCGGATGCCTGTATTCTTCCGTCGGTAAATGTTTCGATATGATTGGTTGTTATCGTCATACCGCACGAATTACTTATTCATCACTCTTTAGCCAACGAAAAGTTTACTATATGCTTTTATCTAGTGCACTAGACAATCAACAGCTAGATAATGAGTTAGCATATGAACAAGCAGTCACGGCAAGAAATAGGGACACAACTTTCTTTTGCGTTATATGGTGCGGCGAGCCGAATGAACCGGTTACATAAGCCGTTCCTGGACCCGCTGGGACTTACCTTCCCACAGTATCTGGTCATGCTGGAGTTGTTTAATGGCACCCCGCGCACCGTGGGGGATATCGGGAATAAGCTTGGCATGGATACCGGCACCATCACGCCCGTTCTCAAACGCCTTGAGGCTGCCGGACGCATAATACGCACACGTGACCGCGCAGACGAAAGACGAGTTCTCATTACCCTTACGGTTGATGGGCTCGCTTTGCAAAGTGAGCTGTGGCTCGTAACCGAAAGAATCAAATCAGCCTGTCAGCTATCGGATGAAAAGCTCGAGGAGTTACGGGATACCCTGAATGGCTTTGCCCATCCCGCTGATAACTGATCATCCTCCACTCATACAAAAGGTACTGCTATGAAAATAGGCATTATTGGCGCCGGAAATATTGGTGCGACGCTGGCAAACAAGCTCTCTGTGCAGGGCCATGAAGTCAAACTGGCGAACTCGAGAGGACCGGAAAGCATTGCTGAGCTGGCGCGAAAAGTGGGTGCACTGGCGGTTGATCGCCAGGAGGCCGTACGAGAAGTGGACGTCATCATCCTCTCTATACCCTTTGATAAGCATACCGAACTTGCTGAGTTAATGCGCGACGTCCCTGAAAGCGTGATCGTCATTGATACGTCTAATTATTATCCTTTCCGTGACGGGGACATTATTGAGATCCGTGAAGGTAAGCCTGAAAGCGAGTACGCCAGTGAAACAGTTCAGCGCCATCTCATCAAAGCCTGGAATGCTGTTCTGGCCGAGACGCTTAAAGAGAAAGGGCAGGATGCAGGTTCTCCGTCCCGTATTGCTATTCCTGTTGCGGGCGACGACTCCGCAGCAAAGTCTGTTGTGATGGAGTTGGTCAGTCAGAGTGGTTTCGATGCATTTGACGCCGGTATGCTTAGCGAATCATGGCGGCAACAGCCCGGTACTCCAGCCTACTGCACTGAGCTTAACGCCGCAGAACTTAGAGCGGCCCTTCAGGCAGCGGATAAAGCTCGCGCACCACTGAACAGAGATGCGTTGATCAGGGAATTCATGTCTGCAGGCGATCATCTAACACATGATGTGATAGTCAAACGCAACCGTGCAGTAACAGCCTGAGTTGAAGAGGATAGCTTATGACACATAGAGAAAAGTACCGGATTGCTGTCCTGGGAACCGGTCATATCGGTAAAACGCTTGCCCGCAGTCTTGCAGTTGCCGGTCATTTCGTAAAAGTCGCAAATTCACGCGGACCAGAAACGATAGACCCCGACGTGCTTGAAACGGGCGCTGAAGCATCTGATACGGCCAGTGCCGTGCAGGACGCGCAGGTAGTCATCCTGTCCATACCTATGGCGAAGCTTGAGGGTATCGCGCCTCTGATACGCAATCTGCCTCAGGATGTTATCGTTGCTGATACCTCCAACTACTATCCACATCGTGATGGCATCATTGACACTTTCTCAGATGGTGAGGTTGAAAGTCAGTGGGTGGCACATCTCCTGAACCGTCCCCTTATCAAGGCATGGAATGCCATAGGTTCAGATTCTCTCGCCAGGAAAGGTTCAACAGCAGGATCGCCAGTGCGTATTGCAATTCCGGTGGCAGGGAATATCGAAGAGCACAAGATGGTGATCAAGGATTTTGTCAATGATACGGGATTTGATGCCTTTGATGCGGGTAACCTTGATGAGTCCTGGCGGCAACAGCCAGGTGCTCCGTGCTACTGTACGGACCTCACATATGAGCAAATGAAATCTGCGCTGGCTGCAGCGGAAAAGGTACGATTACCCGTGCGCCGGGATATTGCAGTTCAGGCAATACAGGAGCGTGTGGGTGATAAAAGCACAAACCCTGATGCCGATTATATTGTTCGTTTACACAGAGCGCTTTTCATGTAATTTGAAAGTCGTGTTACTCCCTCCTCAAATGACTGCTCTGTTTTATCGATATTTTCGCTCCAACCATTTCATTTGCTGATGTATGAGCGAAAAGCAACTTCCGCTTTTCGCTCACAGCGGACCTTCAATTCATTAATCTCCCTGCCCGCCCCAGAAGCGGACACTATTATCTCATTCGATAAACTGACTAAACCGCAAAAGATAACCATCTGGATCCTGCACGAGAAACTCTCTTGGCAGGCAGAGCTTTCTCCGATGCTGTAATGGCTATCATGGAGATCCCGATAAAGCGTTACGCCATGCGCATGCACCCGGGTTAGAATCTGTTCAATGTCATCAACTTCTATCTGAAAATTTATGCCGCGTCCGTGTGGCCTTGTAAGTTCTCCCGTGTTCCATCCATCCGGGTGGTATTGCTCAAGCATTAGTTGGGCTTCACCAAGATTGAGGTAAGCAAAATCGGGTTCTTCTCGCTTTATCATTATGTTGAAGCCAAGCACAGAGACATAGAAGTGCAGTGAGACGGGAAAATCAGTTACCGTCAGCTCTGTGACCATACGGTTCCAGAAGTATTCTTTTTTTTCAGCCATTTTCTCATCCTTATTGGCTGACCCAGCATACATCAAGTGGCTTAACCCTGTTTGTAACGAAGACATTACGTCCGCTGTTCGCTCTTAGCAGCTCTCCAGGCTCCCATGTTCACTAAGGGATCTGTTTTAATCATGGCTGTCTGATCATCCCCCATGAAACCCATGCGGGATGGCGTAATCCATGCTGGTTGGAATTGTAAAGTCCTGACGGCCTGAAGCGCGCTTAGCCGCCCGCTTACGCCCCTTGCCTATAAACCGTGCCAGCTTCGTCTCCCACTGCTTCTGAGTGTGCAGTGTGCCCTCTTCCATCCAGTAATTTACGAACTCGCTAAGTTCATAGTTCGATGCGTCAGTATCCAGCTCGATGCCGATATCCCTGGCATGTATGAGAAACTGGCTTGAGGTTGTCCAGTGTGGGTCAAGCCTGAATTTAGCCTGCTCAGTTGATTGTGCATTGCCTGCTGCCGTTGAGCCATATGCGGCACGCTTGCGAGTGACACAAGTGGCGGAGTTTCCTGTTCTCAGGATTGTCACGCTCTGGGTCACGTTGCGCATGGCGTCGAAGGCACAACCGCAGGGCCGGGTATTACGCGGGGAGGACTTGCTCACCCAGGGGGCTGGAAAGTCAGTCAGCCAATCAGGGGTCAACGTGATTTTGCTGTTGGGGTCGAAGTTATCCACAGGCCATGAAATTTTCTCGCGCGCGATGTGTGTTGTTTTAGGTTTTGATTTTAAGGTTTTAGATCTTAAAAAACTAAAACGGGTGCGCGCGCGCGAAGGTATAACACGCGTGAGCCCGCCAGGAGTGTTTCGCGTTACGCCAGAATCAGCTGGCGTTACGCTGCCGGTGACGCTCTGCGTTACGCCTGAAACACGGGGCGTTACGCTGTTGGGGACGCTCTGCGTTGCACCAGAATCACCGGATGTTACGCTGCCGGTGACGCTCTGCGTTACGCCTGAATCACCGGGCGTTACGCTGTCGGTGACGCTCTGCGTTACGCCTGAATCACCGGGCGTAACGATGCCGGTGACGCTCTTCGTTATGCCTGAATCACCGGGCGTAACGATGCCGGTGACGCTCTTCGTTACGCCAGACTCACCGGGCGTTACGCTACCGGTGACGCTCTGCGTTACGCCAGAATCAGCTGGCGTTACGCTGTCGGTGACGCTCTGCGTTACGCCTGAATCACCGGGCGTTACGCTACTGGTGACGCTCTGCGTTACGCCTGAATCACCGGGCGTAACGCTACCGGTGACGCTCTGCGTTACGCCTGAATCATCGGGCGTTACGCTACTGGTGACGCCCGGCTTATCACATGAATCACTGATCGATATGTCTGATGCCCAGGATGGCCGGCCATGCTTATCAGTTGTTTTATGTTGGGGGTAGCAGTAACCAACGTGCGTTGTTTTGCCATCGACAGTGATTGACCCTAACTTCTGCAGCCTTCCCTCCTCGTCATAAACCTCATCATGCTTTATGACGACCGTCTGGTTTTTAAAACGTGAGTTATTGGCAAGTTCAGCAGCAGCCCGCCTTCCCTCAACTATCCAGTTCCTGACCTTAAGCCTCATACGGTAGCGCTGCTGCCTCAATGCAGCCTTAGATTTTTTGCCTTCAATCTTTTGTTGCTCCCCTTTCATTTCCGGAAGCGCCAGGCAGTTTCTCCGCTTGTCATACTTAACCCAACCTACTTTCTGCATTGCCTGACCGAAACCGGGATGGTTCACGACAGCATCGATGTATGAGAGGTCAACATCAGGAATTACACCCTTTCGGGCATGATGTTTCGCAACAGACCAGAACTTAAGCAGACCAGCCACAGTGATATCGCGCTTATCACGAATACTGCCCTCCTGCTTTGCACGGTGACTGCCCTCACCTACTGAGCGAGGGGGAATCAGGAGATGTTGTGCTATCAAATGCACTTTGGGATGGGATGAGAGAACTTCTGGCGACTTCATTTTTTTGGCGAACATTTCCTGACCCTTAACTCAAATCGCAGCCGTTTACTTGCACGGCTGCTGCTGACATAATTGGGATGGTTTCTGACGAAACTGTTCTGCACTAAACCCCGGTACTGTTACAGCAGTCCGGGGTTTTCTCTTTTGTGCGCTCCAGTTCGTACTCGGCAAACTGTATGGCCACGGTGAGAAGCCATCGATACTGTTCCAGTGGCACTTTCATCTCTCCCCTCAACACGAAATCCTCTACCCCACTTGCTGCCAGCGTTTCCATGATTTCTGGGTATTTTTCAGTTCGCCTTAGCACTGTTGAATCGGCTACGTTAAGTCGTTTAGCAACTTCAGTTTGCCGCGTATGCAATAACGCTTTATGGGCTAAGGAGAGAAGATGACGGCCATTCACACTCAGTCCATCTGATTTGCGTGCATTTGCTCTATCCATTGGATAAATTCCTAAATGATCGAAACAGCGTTTCCGGGCAAAGAACTTCGGAGACGCTGATGATGATTAGTGTTAATTAATCTTCTAGTAAGTTTATGTTTAATATCATTTTTATGGAGGGAATACCTCATCTATAGTAAGTGTGTGACCGAGCGTTTCCAGACCCTTGAGGATCAGACGACAGCTGGCCAGGCTTGGGGTTCGGATGTTGCTCTCGTAATTGGCGATCCGAGATGGCCCCCAGCCAATAGACTTCGCCAGCACAGCCTGAGAAATGCCTATTTTTTTTCGAATCAAAGCTAAATTGTTCATAATGCCTCCAGTGTAATCACATATTAACTATCACAAATTGTGATCTAATTTCAACCACGTCGTGAGGCTGCTATACTCACGGCATGTGTAATTCCGTTAATTGAGAAATGAAATGTCTAACGATATTGGGGAAAGAATAAGGGCGCTCAGAGAGGCAAAAAGGTTGAGCCAGGCTCAGTTAGCAAAACAGTGCGGCTGGGTAACAGCTTCAAGATTAGGCAATTACGAGATCGGCTCGCGAAAAGTAAATTCTGACGACGCGGCCTTACTGGCTTTGGCTTTAGGGGTAACTCCTGCATTTATCTTATTTGGTGATGATTCAAGTACAGTTTACAAACAACACGAATATCCACTGCTCAATAAAGACCAATTAATAAGTCAGGAGCGCGGAGATCCCATTACTTTTGACAGTAATACTAAGTTTTACTCCTCTACAACACGGGCAAGTAAAAAATCCTTTTGGTTTCAGGTTCCGGGGCATTCGATGACTTCGCCCTATGGGGTAAAACCCAGTTTTCCAGAGGGCATCCTTGTTTTAGTTGATCCTGAGGCAAACATCGAATCTGGCCACTACTGTGTAAGTATCGTTTACAACAAGACGGAAGTAACTTTCAAAAAATTTGTTACTGAGGATGGTAAGCAGTGGCTAGAGCCTATGAATACTACAGCGAGATATCAAAGCATCGAAATTGATGAAAATTGTCGCATTCTCGGTAAGGTTGTAAAGGCACAATGGGATGATGAATTTTTTTAAGTCTTGCGAATGATCTTATCTTACATCTGAAATTGACCTCGTTCGAAGTTCTTAACTCATGCTCATAAAAACCCAAATTGCGGGTTTATGAGCATAAAAGATCACATAAAATTCAATAACAAAACGTGAACATCAAATTAAATCACACAATACGTGTTGACATATAATGCCACA
The DNA here is from genome assembly GCF_056491525.1 of Candidatus Pantoea symbiotica. NCBI lineage: Bacteria > Pseudomonadati > Pseudomonadota > Gammaproteobacteria > Enterobacterales > Erwiniaceae > Pantoea > Candidatus Pantoea symbiotica. The sequence goes on along the minus strand of NZ_JBSZHR010000003.1, from coordinate 25,936 downwards.
TCATGTGATCTTTGCCGTAGCGGAACGGAAACGCTCGAACTAATGCACTACGAGTTAGTTTGGACGGCACAATAAAGTCGGGCGGGAGGAGCACAGGAGTGCGATATCCCGAAGTGGCAAAACCCAGCTTCCTCGCAGCAAACGAGATGGCACTGATCAGTGCCATCTCCTTTGTTGAAGGGGGTTATCAATGTCTTATCGTCTTAAGAAACAATCCGTAAAATGCCCCGTATGCGGTCTTAATTTTGACCCGCGGACGCCACGTCTTCACATCACGCATTATCATTCCTCAGCGAGTGAATATGAGTTAAGAAAAATTTGTGAAGCGCGGCGCGAATGTTTCGGGAAATTAAAACCTCTCAAGCAAAAATCACCCTGCCTATCGATTTACGCGATGAAAACTGGCAAGGCTTGATTTTGCTAATCAAAAAAATCATTACAGAGGTGAAATGAAATATACGAATGGATAAGTTTTTCAGTAAAACGAATAACGATTAGATTATAAATCTCTTCGTCAGGAAGTAATTCTGACTCCTCGTCTAGTCAATGCGCGGTTGGGACTTAGCCCGGCTTGCCGGGCGTAATTTATCAGACCGCATACCTGCATTCCTTTGACCCTTTCCCGTCTTGTGCGGGATTTTTTTTTACGTCTCTGAGCGAATAAAGTGAGAGTTGCATGATGCCCGGAAAAAATCAGACCGCCATCACACATTAATTTCGATAGCAGGTTTGAGCTAAGCGCTAAGAAAGATTTTTATAATTACAAAAGCCAACCAGACTAACCAAAACCAAAGCACACTGCTGGAATAAACATTATGATTCAGGTGGTTATGCATGTAACTCGCTTACTGAAAAATAACCTTATCGTAACGACAAATGTTCCTTAGTATCGGATTTAATCTTAGGCATTATGCTTAAGCAAGGAACATTGCTGGTTCCGTTTAAAGGTACAGTTTATACCACCCGGCTTAATGCCGGGTTTTTTTATTAGCGAATGGCTTTCGATACGTCACTAAAAATTGTCAGCTCTTGTCCTGAATTGAATTGTCATTTCCAGAGGACATTCCTGAAATCTCTGCCAGACCTTCATGGTTGATTTCAGTATCAGCCCCGTCTACGGCCCGGGAAATAGTGAGCAAATCCTGCAATTCACTCAGCAAAATTGCAGCATCTGACTTGAGCATATCATCGGACTCTGCCGACTCAATAACTGTATTAATCGCTTTATTCGCACTCTCAATCATCTCAGTGACACCACCCTGCTTGCTGACGGCTAAAACCAACGCGCTGATGAGAAGTGACTGTGCTTCGACGCGGGCAGTCAGCTGCTTCGTCGCCGCGTCAATTTTCGAAATTTTGGCAAGCATGCTCAGTACGACATTTTTCATAGTGACCTCTCTCTGTAGAGGTAGAACATATTACCCGGACTGTGCATTTCCTCAATATGAAATAATCCTAAATGCCATCACGAGAAGACAGAATTGACTTATATACTCTCTACGTTGAAACCTTATGAGGGTGCTTAATAAATCAGCGCCTTACACTCACCATATTATTTAATTAATCAACGCTATTAAAAATTTATCTGGAGCATCTATGCACAATCGTGAAGCAGCAGTAAGCATTAAACAATCCGTTTTTATGGTTTTACGAGAACTGAGTATATCAGTGGGTAATATTTACGAGTATGAAGCAGAAGGTAAAGTGACCACCGAGGAATCAGAAGAGTATATGGAGAAGGTACAGATTTCAATTGATAATATAATCAGTGATATTCTGGAGCCCGTCTATACATTACACCCGGACTTACGCCCTAAGTGTTGTGCGTGTGAAAAGTCGCATGATCCTGAATAATAGCATTGCCTTTATTCAGGTTAATGATTTCTACTACACGTCATAAATAACGTGCGATCTATTTCGCCTGAAATCTCACGATCAGAAAGTAAAACAAACACCGTTCAGTATTATCATGCTGGTTAAAAATGGATTATAAACTGCTGTCCCGTCCTAGACGGGACTATTTTTACCTGAAATCAGGAGATCACATGATTTACAGATTCAGATGGGGTTGGCACATATTCACAGCCTGTTCTTTAAACCGTTCGCGGAGATTTGTCCATTTCTGTGATGGCTTAGACTGGGTATTTACCCAAAAGCTTGCGGCGTCATGCGCAGATGAATGGGTGGCCAGCCGTGAATAAACATAAGGTACCAGAACGCGTTAACATCCGGGCACGCTGTCTTCTCAGGCAATGGCGTCAGGGACAAATAAAGCCACGACGCACAATACGACATGGCTATCTTTCCATCTGCGTGACACCTTCCTGGCGTCTTCTCTCCAAAAACGGAGGGAGAAAATGGTTATTACTGAGCCACGCCGATTATGACAAAGAAATCTGAGAAGGAATCAAACATGCATGACCTGTCAATTGTAACTCGTCCAGTAAAAACGCCTAAGAACTCAATGACAGAAGAGGAATTATCGGCGCTACTTCAGGAACATAACGTCTGGCTTCAGTCCGCCGGAGAAGAAGGAAAAAGGTTGGTACTTAGCCACAGTGACTTATCTGATCACAACTTTTATAACACCAACCTTGAGAAGAGTATCTTTAATAAATGCAATCTCAGCGACTGTAATTTCCGCCGGGCAAAACTACTTCATGCTGCATTAGATGGATGTAATCTGGAGAGAGCTGATTTTACTCACGTAAAGTTTAATTATGCGTCACTGCGTCATTCCAATTTATTTTATACGAATTTCTATGACGCTAATCTTCGCCTCGCTGATGTAACGGGAACAAAGCTGAAAGGAGCCCATTTATTTGGAACCCGCTTACCTGCCAATACATGGCTTATTCTGGGTGAGGAATACAGTGTTCAAATAACGCATGGCGTCACATTAAGCGCCGGCTGTCAGACTCACAAATTCGAAGACTGGCGACGCTTCAGACTGGAAGATATTGAGGCGATGGATGGCGAACGCGCAATTCAATTTTATCCAAGGCTCCTGGATATTCTTGACTTTTATACCGGTAAAGGTGAGAGGCCAGACTGGCTTTAATTGTACCTGCTTCTTTCTGAATATTTACACGGAGTTGATCCTGTGAAAATCACATACATCACAAATGGCCAACAATCCATGCTCATCATTAAGTCCTGCATCTTCTGCTTGCTTAAACACGCGCGGGTAGCAAATGCAGCCCTGAGCGCGGCTCCAGAAGCAAACGTATCGACGTCTGGTGTGTTTTGTCTGAAAACAATCATTTCGGGCAAAACGCCCTCCATTTATGAAGCCCGCGCGGCAGCAAGGCGGGAGGAGTGTAAATGAATGTTTTGCATCTATGTCTTACTTACCCTGAACCACCCGACGAACCAGCTGAGTTTTCATTACATGGACATACTCCGTTCAGGCGCGCTGGTCAGTTCCGCTACACACACAACTGAACGCAACGCCATTAAAAAAATTCTCATTCGCCCGTTCTCCTCCAACTCAGGAGAAACAGGTCAGGCCATCACTTTTTACCCGTTAATCAATGGAGTAACACCATGAACCTTTCACTACTTGAAATCATACTGCGTGCCCACAAAATCTGGATCCGCTCAGAGGGTCAGAAAGGAAAGCGTGCCGATCTGAGTTTTATGGACCTGAGAGGTGCGTCTCTCGATAACGCTGACCTGACCCGCGCCATTATGATTGGCGCAAATTTACAGGGAGCCAGTCTTAACAACACCCTGCTTTGTCGGGCTTTTATGCCGTTTGCTGACCTTTCTGGCACCACTTTGTCAAACACCGACATCAGCCATGCAAAGTTGATGGCTGCCAATCTGCGTAATGCGGACATGCGCACAGCCAGGCTGGAAGGTGCAGATTTGCAGGGTGCTCTGATCGGGGGAGCCCGGTTACCGGACAGCATTAGCAGCACGAAAACCAGTCAGCAAAGGGTCGTGATCGAACTACTTGTTATCAGGCGCTGAGTGAAATCCAGAACTGACCTCTTTTAGCCTCACTTAGCCTTTTCCACAGCAATACCTCTTAACAGACCTATTCACAGGAACTTCACCATGATGAATAAAAACATCAGGGGCGATGCCGCCTGCGCACGTCCTTTTCACCCCATCCATTCTGTCGAGTTCAGCCGAAAGAACATTCTGAGCAGTGCCAGCTTTAGCCGTCGTCCTCCCAAACCGCTACTGCAGGTTCTGACTGACAGACTGACCAAAATCATTCTTCTGGAGGGCAAACCATGATGGGATTCATTGAGCTCGAGCACAGAAAAGAACAGCTCGATGCGGAAGAACAGGATGCTATTCGAAAAGAGCAGTGGATAGACGACGAAGCCGCACGCCTTCTGACCTTCTTTCCTGACACGCTTGATGAATTCAGGGCTTCTCTTCTTCATCCAAACGCCAGCAAGTGCTGTTTCGGTGGTAAAGCGAATCAGGAGTATCGGGACTTCATTCTTAACCTCGCTTACCTTCAGGCAAATGAAAATTATGACCTGCAGGTATTACTGAAATGGGAGGAGCCATGCCAGTAAAACCCGGCGTGTATCACAACATCAGTAATGAGAACTACCACGCAGGCCCGGGGGTCAGTAAGTCGCAGCTTGATGATGTGGCGCTGAACCCTGCCATCTACAAATGGCGTAAGGATGCGCCTGTCGATCCTGAAAAAACAGCCGCTCTGGATATGGGTAGCGCCCTGCATTGCATGCTGCTGGAACCCGGTGAATTTGATAAGCGCTATATCGTGGCCCCCGCTTTCAACCGCCGCACAAATCAGGGCAAGGCGGAAGAGCAGACATTCCTGGACGATGCCAGCAGGATGAATATGACCGTGCTGGATGCTGAACAGGGACGAAAACTCCTGCTGATGCGAGACAGTGCAATGGCTCACCCCGCAGCCAGTTACTTTTTGAAAGACGCAGGGTATTGCGAATCTTCAATCTACTGGCGAGACAGTGAAACCGATGAGCTATGTCGAATCCGTCCCGACAAATATCTGGCCAACCGCGCTGTCATCCTTGATGTAAAGAAGGTCGCCGACATGTCTCGTTTTTCCCGTCACATCGAAGAGTTCCGGTATCACGTCCAGGCCGCGATGTACTGCGAGGGTTTCTACCGTTGCTTCCGGGAAAATCCACAGTTTGTCTTTATTGCCGTGAGCGAAACCATCGATTGTGGCCGCTACCCCGTTCGGGTATTCGAACTGCATGAAGATGACTTTCAGACAGGTTTGAAACTCTTTCGCCATAATCTCGACACCTTCCACCACTGCCGCCTCAATGATTACTGGGGCGGCATTGAGACAATCCAGCGCCCGGTGTGGGCACGCAGACAGGAGTATCAGTGATGCAGAATAAACCAGTGGACCCCACGTCAGATAACACCAGCACGGCAGCCACCATTTTCAGCCCGGATGCACTGGATAAGCTTGTGCGTTTCGCCGAGATTATGGCCGGCAGCCGGGTGACTGTACCTGCGCACCTCGCCGGGAAAGCCTCAGACTGCCTCGCCGTCACAATGCAGGCGGTGCAGTGGCGCATGAACCCGTTTGCTGTGGCCCAGAAAACCTTCATGGTTAACGGCGTGCTGGGTTATGAAGCTCAGCTGGTTAACGCCGTCATCTCGACAATGGCCCCTACACGCGATCGGATACAGTATGCCTGGTTTGGTCCGTGGGAAAAGGTCATCGGCAAATTTACTGAAAAAACGTCATCAAAAGGAAATAAGTACACGGCTCCCGGATGGACACTGGACGATGAATCCGGTTGTGGCGTTCGTGTCTGGGCAACGATGAAGAATGAGGAACAGCCACGCGAGCTGGAAATCCTTTTATCACAGGCGCAGGTGCGCAACTCCACACTGTGGGCAAGTGACCCCAAACAACAACTGGCTTATCTCGCCGTCAAACGGTGGGCGCGACTGCATTGCCCCGATGTGATTCTGGGCGTTTATACACCCGATGAAATTGACACTGCTCCAACCGTTGAGCGAGATATTACTCCCGCTAAATCCACTTTGACCGACTTGAACGCACTGATCAATCAGTCCAGGCAGCAAGCCGAGGCGTTAACTGAACACAGTGATGCTGAAGATCAAGCATCAGATGTTGACCAAAGCGCATCGGATACGCCAGCAACAGCGCCACCGCCTATCCCAGATACACAGCATTCCGTAGTGACAGCGCCTGAGCAAAAATCAGCACAGCGTTCCGCCGGGAAAGCGAAAGTTTTCGACAACGATCAGGATGTTCAGCAACGGACGCCCGATAAGCTGCTGGCCGATTTCTGTGAGGCTGCGATGAACGCCAAAACCGTCAGCGCGCTGGCCAAATGCTACGCCTATGCCTCCAGAGTGCTGGCTTCTACACCAGCAGTACTTGAGAAAGCGACCGATGTCTTTCTGGTGAGGAAAGCTGAAATGGATGAAGCCGGAACAAGTCAGAAATCATGATTCTTTTAAAGTGTGGCCAGGAGACAAGGTAAGCCCATGAAAGGTAATTTACGTAACCTCCGTTATTATAATACCGCTGAAGCAGCAGCGATTGCGGAGAACTTTGGACACTATGAAAAAGCAGGGAAGCTCTGGTTAAAGGCAATGAAACTGGCCATGAGACAGGTTAATGCAGAATGGTCAGAACATCGTAGCCAGTTTTGCCAGAGTGTTTTACGTAATGGATGGTCTCAAAAATAATTTTATATTTAATTTCGCCAACACCAGGGAAAAATACAGCTTCAGAATTTATTCACTTTTCTGACTTCATCCATAATGAAATCAATGTTAAGTTCATCGCACCCAACATTAAGCACAAGATTAATAATATCTGAAAATATTTAAATTTCTGACTGGAAATACAATCAGTGGAGTAACAATATTTTTGAGGCAATAAAAATGAATAAAAAAATCCTTCGTTATATTGATGACCATCTCAGTCATGCGTCATCTCCACCTGGAGAACAAATTGTATATGTTCTTGCGAAGCTCTCTTTAACATTATCTCCCGATGCCTGGATGGTCAGGCACGTAAGGAATGAAGAGGATTTTATTTTTACAACGCATCAGGCTGCGATAGAACATCTCGACATGCACGGTGATGGAAACGACTATATCAGTCCTTTATTTGCAACTGCCAGAGTAGATATGTGTACAGGGGTGTTCCGGCACCTTCTGCTCACACCGCTATCGGAAAAAGAAGATTGATTAACCAGGGCATTACTTTTTACCTGATTTTTAATCATTCACATTTAGCCCGCCTCTATTCATGATCTCCATATAAGAACCATGGATTAACACATTAACTCGCTAAAGAGATAAAAATGAAAAACCGAATATTCATCACCTTGCTTCTTGCCTTTATAAATTCACCTGCACCTTCTTACGCAAGCTTTTGCATTGCTAACAGTTGCTTTGAAGATCTCGCCGACCTCAAAAAGCAGTTTATAGGCTTACAGAAAACCATCATTAAGACTCATTCAGATGTACTTAATCACAATGAACAACTCCCTGTTATAAAGAATGATATCAAGGGAAACAAGGAAGATATTAATAAAAATAGCTCAGATATAAAATCGATCAAAGATGACACATTCAAAAACAAGGCCTCTAACGAACAAAACAAAAAAGAAATCCTGAACAACAAGAAAGGAATATTGATCAACAAGAAAGGGTTATTGAACAACAAAGTTAAAATTGAAGAAGTTCATAGAGAAACTCAAAACAATTCAAATTCACTTAATCAGTTGACTGGCGAGATTGATGAGTTCAGGCAACTTACAAACAACAGATTTCAGAAGATTGATAAAACTGTCGCAAAAAATCATAAAAAGGCTATGGCTGGCATCAGTGCTGCAATGGCAATGAATGCCATACCTTTCGTTAATGGCAAGGATGTCAGCGTTGGAGTGGGATCTGGCTCTTATGGTGGCCAGGGTTCACTGGCTATTGGTTCTCAATTCCAAATGACCGAGATTATGAGAAGTAGCACCTATCTGAGTTATGACAGTAACAGGAATCTGGGCATTGCCGCCGGGATATCGATTGGCTGGTAAACGGAGACATAAATCAGCAGTCCTTCAGGAACACATTTCCCTGAGACATTTTCAAGCCAAAGGCCTCATCCTGTAATGAGGCCTTTGGCTTGAAAAATATAAAGGGGAGTGAAAATAAAAAAAACAAAATTGACAGCCATGTTTTTAACCCTACTAAAAAAGGTCGAAGCTGTAATCGAGCCCCATAATTACTTTTCAATAAACAACCATAATAAATCAATTCACCATCACACAATTTATTTTTTAGCCGATCAGCCAGAAATCTGATAGCGAAAAACATCGCAAATTTTTACTCCCCCCTCTTCTCCACGCCCCTAACTAACAGAAGAAAATCATTATGAAACTAAATCAATCACTAATGGTTTTAACAACAACCATGTTCATTTTTCAACCAGCACACGCCAATGTGAGAATTTTCCATCCCGGTAAACACAAGACAGATGTCAGTAGTATGAAAGAGGATATCGAACACAACCGTGACCAAATTTTCACTGATGGCATTAAGATTAACTCTCTGGAATTGAAAGTTAATGATCAGGACGTAAAAATAAATTTCAACAAGCAACAAATCGACGAATACAAAGAAAAAATCAAGAAGAACACAAATGCCATTGACACCAATAAGGAAAATATTGAAAAACATCAACAGCTGATCGACAATAACGAAAGAAACACAATCATTAATGAAATGAAAACAAAAGAAAACAAAAAGAGAATTCTCGTTAACACAGCCGACATTATCAAAAATAACAGAAATATATCGGATGTAAAAAGCCTGATATCAGAAAATACTACGAAAATTAATCAACTCGACTTCAATCAACAACGGTTCGAAACGAAGACCGAACATAAATTTGCTGCTATGGATAAACGCATCGGTTACTACCATCACAAAGCAATGGCTGGTGTGAGTTCCGCTATGTCAATGTCGGCCATACCTTTCGTTGAGGGCAAACGTTTTAGTTTTGGTTTTGGGGCGGGATCTTATGGTGGCCAGGGGGCAGTATCATTCGGATCACAATTCAGACTGAGTGAACAAATCAGGAGCAGCGCTTATATGAGTTATGACAGCAATAAAAGCATTGGCGTCGCGGCAGGCATATCTTTTGGCTGGTAGTAAGTATCAAGCTCAAGTCATAGAGATGCTCGACAGAATTCGTCAGAGCTCGATTCTACATACAGGCTGTATGCTGCTTTAATAATCCGCACAATCACGCCACGGGATCATCTATCTCTTCCAATAGCTCATCTCCCTGATTATGGATATTCCCAACTTTTTTGCTAACCGGATGCCAGGAGAAATCCTTCTCCGGCACTGCGGCATCGGCAGCAATCTCCTGCGCGCGCTTGGGTGTAGTTTCTTGACTGAGCCATTCACGAACAGCATCAGTAGTAAGCACTAGCGGGCGCCGATCGTGAATATCGACCATGCCCCTGTTGCTGGGTGACGTGACGATGACAAAGCCCTCTTTATCGTGAACTTTGCTATATGGCGCTTTACCGATGGCAGCAAAAAACAGCGGCGTTTTCTTTTTGTGGTAGATGAAATATGGCTGCTTATTGCTGCCGTCCTTTTTCCATTCGTACCAGCCGTCAGCCGGCACAATGGCCCGGCCGTTATTCCAGAGGGGTTTAAACATACGGCCGGTAGCTGCGGTTTCGCCGCGTGCATTGATGAGCGGTTGTTTATCCCACCACTCTGGTCCATAGCCCCAGTAGACCGGATCGAGATGCAGCTCTTCGTCACGTTCATTAAGCAACAGCACCTTAGTGCCGGGAGCGACGTTAAACCGCCCTATCGGTTCCGGGTCATACTGGATTTCGTCAGCCTTCAGGCCGAGCGATTTAAAGTATTCATCTCTGCTGCTGTACTGCGCAAATCGACCACACATAGGCACCTCCTTTTTAAGAATAGCGCGGTATAATCAAGTGAGGAGGACAACTGCATGTATCAAAACCTGGCAACACGCAGCAGAGTAGAACGCGATCGTATCAACGTTGATTTAGCCGCGTCTGGCGTTGCATATAAAGAGCGCATGAATATGCCCGTCGTTCCACATGAAGCAGAAATGCAGCAACCTGCAGGTTTGCGTGCTTACTTCAAAGAGCGCCTGCAGCATTACAGGAATGCCGCGCTACAGTTTCCGCGTGGCAGTGACCCGGTTTATCAGAAGGATGCGGATAAATGACGATCGTCTTTGTACCTTCACTTATTGCCTTGCTGCTATCTAAAGCGGATGAGAAAGGCTCGCCTCTAACTGAGTTGGAGGTATTAGATATCAGGGATAACGCCACCGCCATTTACGTGGACGCTGAAGCGCCTTTGAGTATGTCAGAGAGTCGTGGCTACAGGGATATCGACCCAGAAAACTGCTGGGCAGAATGGTTAGCTTTCATGAGTGAAGGCTAAAGTTTTACCGGCAGGAGTCGATGAAATTTCCACGGGGATCGGACCCGGTATATATGAAGGATGAAAAATAAGCTGTGAAATGGATTTTATTTACGGGAGCATTTCTCTCGATGTCTGCGGCAGCGGACGACAAAGCATTCGGAACGCCAGAAACTCGTTGTTTGAATGACCATACAATTCCCTTCATTAATTCATCCATACCCGCTAAGAAAGTTGTGGATGATGCCTACGTACAGTGCAAACCTGAACTTGATCAATGGATGAAATTGCAAGAGCCGCTACCTGATGACATGAAAAACAGCATGCGCAAAGAGTTGTATGACTTTTACATCAGGATGATTGAAATACGAAGAAAGTATGAAGCCAGTAAAACCGCAAAAACCGCCCAATGAGGCGGTTTTTTATTGCCTACAGGAAATCGAAATGACACATCCAGATCCGATAGATGCAGCATCAGAACTTGAGCTTCAGATGATTGAATTAGCGCTGGCTTACCGGCCGCGTGTCACGGCACCGTTCACCGGTAAATGCCTCTGGTGTGATGAGCCAGTCGACAAGGGCCATTATTGTGACACCGAATGCCGCAGCGATCATGAGAAGGAACTTCGCGCAATTAAGCACAGGAGAGCAAATGAAAATTAGTTCCCTGAAACCTGGTGATACGGCCTGGCAGCTGTATCGGCATAAGATGGGTAATACAACCATCAGCACACTCTCTGTTTGGCGGGTCAGCGTGAAGGAGGTACATGAGAAACACGTTATCGCCTCGGTTAATGGGAATGCACCCCTTAAATATCGGGAGCGTGATGTAGCAAAATGGAAGAAAAAGGAGCCGGCACTGATTCGCAGTCGTATGGGCTACTCCCGCCTCGCCACGAAAGCCGAGAAAGAAGCACTGAAATCCGGGTAGTCAATCAACATCGATAATTATTATCGCGCCTTGCGTGCGAATTTTCATTTATGAACGCTTAAAAACAGACATCATTTTTCAGAATATTTTTCCTGATAGATACTTTTAAGAAATGACTCTTCCACTTCGTGGTAACCGATTAAATTTTTAACCGGAGAATATAATGTCTCGCATGATTAAGTTATCTACCTGGGCGGAAGAGGAATTCGGCAATCCGATTCCGGGCTCCGCTACACTCAGCAAATATGCCAGGAATGGAATGATATTTCCGCCTCCGGTAAAAGTTGGGAATATCTGGCGCGTTGAACGCTCTGCGCGATTCATCGGTGCACAGTCCAGTCCTGAAATCAGGCAAAGTGATAACGTGAGATTGAAAAGGATATTAGAGGATGGCCAGACCACGTAAATATAATGTCATCATCCCTAATCTGTCCTGTTTTACTGATGCCAGAACAAAACGCGTTTACTGGCGATATAAGCATCCGGTCACAGGTAAATTTCATGGTTTAGGCACCGATGAAGCGGAAGCAAAAGCCGTCGCAATTGAAGCTAACTCCAGATTATCTGAGAATCAGATGCGTCATCTCATCAAAGCGAGGAATAAACTGGCGGAAAGCCTCAACACGTCAATAACGACTTCAGGCTGGTCAGAAAAATATCTTCAGTTGCAAACACGACGCGTTAAGTCAGGCGAGTTAAAAACGAAGACGATTCAGCAGAAGAAACTGGTGCTCGACATTCTGGTGCCAGAAATCGGTATGAAGCCTCTTGATCAAGTCACAGTGAAAGACATCAACGCCTTGATGGAGCCTTACCTCGAACGAAATAAAAACAGTATGGCGCTTCTTGTAAGAACGATTTGTATTGATTTCTTTAAGGAGGCGCAACGCGCAGGTGAAGTCAGCCCGGGCTTTAACCCAGCGCTTTCGACCCGTACACCCAGGGCAAAAGTCATGAGAGCCAGACTTGATTTGCCTACGTGGAAAAAGATTTATGCCCATGCAGAAAAACCCCGGTATATGCAACGCGCCATGTTGCTTGCTGTAGTTTCAGGGCAGCGCATTAGTGATATTTCGAAAATGCGGTTTTCCGATGTGTGGGATGATCATCTGCATATCGTTCAGCAGAAAACAGGCGCACGCATAGCACTGCCACTTTCACTACACTGCAATGCGCTAGGTATCAGCTTGCGCGAAATCATCGGGCAATGTCGTGACAGAATTCTGAGCCCCTACCTGCTTCATCATCGCGATGATAAAGGCCCCTCTAAAAGAGGCGAACAAGTTAAACCGCACTCTTTGCGAGATAATTTTCGTCTGGCAAGAGAAGCATCAGGATTGTTATGGGAGGAAGGCCAGGCCCCCTCTTTCCATGAGCAGCGCTCTCTGTCTGAGCGGCTTTACAGAGCTCAGGGCATCGATACGCAAACACTTCTGGGGCACTCAAATCAGGCAATGACAGACAAATATAACGATGAGCGAAGCAGTGAATGGAAGAAGTTGATCTTTTGACTCAAATTAGTTGCGCAAATATTTAAACGGATGTCAGCCATGTGTGAACATCATATGTTCGCAGCTATCTTAAGCATATAAATGATTTAAGTGAGCAGTTGTATATTAGTTAAAAAGCTAATGTCATGTTTTTCTCTCGAAAGGGTAACAAGAACTATGGCAGTTAAAGTTTACACTGGATTGCGACCTTTCGGATTCCATGCGAAAGATGCGGATAAGATGCTCAGGAAAATAAAAAAAAAGTGCTGGTTACCTTAGTAACCAGCACTTACACCTAAATCCCCACAAGATTATGGATTTTTAAATCAGAAATTGACCTTAACCCCAAATAAGGCACTTGTATCGGAGTATCCTTTATCACCCATCTGCTGGCCGATATTGCCCCACAGGTTAATATTTTTGGTGATCTGGCCCTCAACCCCTACTTTCAACTCGCCCAGATTGCGCGTGCCTTTTTGGGTGACTTTTACGCCGTTTAGTTCGCTGCCAAATTCCTTTGTATTATGGATCCAGTTAGCCTCAATAAATGGCTGGAATACGCGATCTTTGCCATCATCAATTGAGCTGTGGCCTTTGATAAAGGCACGCGCACCTAAGCGGGTTTGAATGTTGCCATCACCGGTTCCTTTCACGCGAGTGCCATTCTGCTCGCGAATCTCATCCGCCTGCACGCCCATCCAGGTGATCTGCGCCTGAGGCTGCACGAAGTAGCTTTCACGCTCGTTCTTCTCGCCAATTTTCCAGGTATATCCGGCCTCAAGCGACGCGGTAATCCCTTTCGATTTGTAAGACTCCGCCGCCAGTGAATCTCCTTTCACGGTGTTATCAAACCAGCTGTACTGCGCCCAGCTGTCAATGTAAGCACCGGATTTCTCTTCGTTGTCCTGTAACCAGGTCGCGTAGATACCTGTGCTGTAACCATTGATGCTGCCATCCGCTTTCTGACCAGAAAGATGGTTACGGCTGTTACTCTGCTGGTTGGCATAACCGGCCATCACACCGAGGTGATAACGGTTGGCACCATCCGTTGTCCATTGCGCAATATCACCGCCCATCTGCATCACATAGCGATTTGCCTGAGTTTTCATCTGACCGCTACTGTCACTGGAGCGGGTATGTCCACCGACGTTACGCAGCCACATGCTGGTCACTTTCTCTTCGCCTGTCAGCGCATCAACATAATGGGTCTCACCCAAACGATCATGCAACCGCGTATTGAACAGGTTATTTGCTGCAGCCATATTCGCTGAGTAGGCGGCAGACTCCGGGCGATAAATCTTGATGATTTCATCTTTATTGCCATCCCCGCCACCTTCACCAGGGTCAACCACACCATTAAGCACATTTGTCAGATACCAATTGTTTCTGTTGGCGCTTTCGCCACGTACCAGATTGTAATCATAGGCTCCAGCGACGATACGGCCCTCCTTCACAAACTCACCATCTGATATTCCACCGACACTGATAACTTCAATACCGTTGATAGTTTTGGCACCACTCCCGCCGGCATTATTGACGCTTACGTGGGTTGTACCACTGGTATCACCAGCAATTATAATTTTATCGGTGACCGAATTATCATCGCCTAAGGCGGTGTTCAGGGTAACGTGACCGTCATGACCACTGTAATTGCCTTCAATATGCAACTGATTGCCTACCGCTGCGCCTGCACCACCTACAATTATGTTTCCGCTGTTGGCAAGATTGCCGCCGACGTTGAAACGCATTGCCTCTTTAATTGCATTCGTGACGGGGTTGATTTCACCTAACTGCAGCGTACCGCTATTGCTAACATTGCCTGATGTACCACCAAAGCCACCAGCAACTGCCCCTCTGGCAATGTTCAGGTTGGCTGAAGCGAGCGTGACGTTATTATCTGCGCTACCAAGCTGCAACCCGCCCGCATTTACTTGCGTATCACCAGCGTACTGCGCTGCCTGCTGGCTAAGCGTTACCACACCTGAACCATTCTGGTTTAACTCACCGCTGCCGATAATGGTATTGTCCAGCAACCAGCTTTGACTACTGGCAAGATTTAACGATCCCTCATTGGAGACTTCAGCTGAGCCAAGGCTCGATTGAGTTGATGCCGTCAACACGGAGCCATTTTCAATACTGAATTTACCTGCGAATTCATCGTTATCACCCATCAAGACAACATCACTGTTCTGCGCGATATTGGTTTCACCTGAACCGCTCAGGCTGTTAAACAACGCGCCAGCCGCATTTTTTAATGCTAATAAACCTTCGTTGACGATATTACCGCTGCCCAAGCCGATGGTGTTGTTCAACTGCACGTCAGCACCAGAAGCAATTGAAGTCGTTGCAGTAAGCCCAGCGTTGCTGCCATTGATTGTTAACGTCTCACCATTTACATTCAGCGCACCACTACCCTGCAGGTTGCCGTTAACCGAACCGCCGTGGGTGATGCTCAGCGTGCCGCCGTTGAGGTGCGCCACCGATCCTGCCGCTGTGTTTAACGCACCAATAGTCTGGCTGTAGCCATTCATGTCAAAGCCAGTATTGGCCGCCAGCGCAAGCTCTGAAGTCTGACCCAATACGTTGTCATTATTCATCTGCAGGTTACCGCTGCGAACATCCGTTTTACCGCTATAGCTGTTATCCATATTGGACAGAGAGACGGTTTGGCCTGTACCGGTATCAATCGCCAAATCGCCGATACCAGTTAGCTTCGCGCTCATATCCGCAGCATTACCTTTTTTACCATATGCATTAAGCACCAGAGCATCATTGCCCTGAGTCAGCAGGTCAAGTTGCGTCAGGCCATAAGTCACATACAGTCCGTCATCGGCGTGCCCGCTGGTCAGGCGATAGTCATAAGTGGCATTGGCCACCACATTGCCATCCTGCAGCACGTTGGTATTTAACTGATCGGTAATCAGGTTGCCGCTGGTATCCCGCAGCTCCAGGTTTCCGCCGGAGCCTTGCACCGGAATCGCGCTACCTGCCAGCTTGATGCCCTGATCACCTTCATCCTGCTCCAGTAATGAAACGGTCTGTGGTGGCAGCACATGGTGGTTGGTGACCGAACCCGGATTAATTTCTACCGTACCGCGCCCACTGATATCCATTAACCCGGAGGTTTGCACCACGCCTTTAGCCACGGTATCGCCTGGAGTACCGGTATCGAATACTACAGTGCCACCGTCAAAGTTCAGGCCGCCGATTTGCTGCACGCCGTCGGCAACGGTGACGCGGCTATCGGTACCTGCAAGCAGGGTTGCGTGAGTGAGAGCTTGGGTATTCAGTCCATCTAGAGCAAATGTGCTGTCGGTAAGCGCTAACGTACCAGTAAAGGTGTTGCTGGCATTGTTGACAGTAAACTCAAAAGTGTTACCCGCCGTACTGGCCGCAATCATGCCCGCGCCACTGATATTACTGTCAAATAGCGTGTCAGCGTTTTGTTTCAGTACCAGGGTGCTGCCGTGAGCAATATTGAAACCGGTACCTGCGGCGTTATCTGCAGAGTCGCCTAAGGGCAGCAGAATATTATCCAGCGTCAGGGTAGAGCTGTTCTCAAGGTTAACCTGTTCAAAACCTGTAATTGTTTTTCCAGATTGCGCCAGAGTCAGCTCACTGTTACGCAGATTGAGTGTGTCATCGCCCGCACCCGCATCCAGAGATTCAAACAAATTGCCGTCAGTGGCATCAATGTTGACCAGATTATAGCTGTCATCACCGCTTGAGCTGGTGATATCTGTAGCGGTACTGCCATGCTGTAAATCTACAGTGTGGTCGTGTGCGGTAGTCAGATTTACATGACCGACTATGTTACCGCCCTGAGCATTCACAAAGTGAACGCCTGAAAGACCGCTGGTAATTTCCAGCGCAACCTGTGCAGCTGAGTTGGCGATAATGTCCCCACGGTTAATGAAACTCCCCACGTAATCGTTATTAACATCGACTACCGGGTTGGTTGTTGAATTCGACACCAGACGTCCGCTCTGCTCTACCACTGCACTCGTTCCGCCAACTTTCAGAGCAGGTCCGCCAGCAGCGTCATTGATGTTGACACTGGCACCTGATTTCACGTCCCCTTTGATATTTGTGACGATACCGCTGCCGTCCGCATGGTTGACATCAATTATCAGGTTACGTGAGTTTGACATATCAAGGGCGCTGGAAGCTGTTGAACCATCAGCATTCTGGATCAATAAGCCGGATCCGCTACCGTTGACGGTAATCTTTCCACTGTTTTCACTCGCCATGCTGGCAGCAGTGCGCACGCCAGCCCCGTTATCAACGGTTATCTGCGTATTATCAAGTTTGATGCCCGCAATTTCTGCTTTGTTTTCGATAGCATTACCATTGCCTACCGGATTCATCTCAATGCTGGCATCTTTCACTGTCAGGCCGCTGGCACCGGTGTCAAGCAGAATGCCATGAGCGCTGCCGCTGGCTTTCACCACACCCTGGCCATTAAGGGCAAGATTCGCACCGTTACCCACTTTAATCGCAGCTTCGCCATCTGAGGCTTCAATATTACCGGTATTAGAAATGGTTGAAGTAGCCCCCTGAATATCAACCGCGATGCCATTAACCTTAATATCGCCGCTGTTCACCAGCGTGCCGCCGTTTACAAGGACGCCCGTGGTATTCGCCGTGGTGAAGTTTATATCACCACGATGATCCAGAGTGCCGCCATTGCGGGCAATGTAGCCGATGGCATTCGGCGCTGTGGCTACGCTGCCATCGAGCGTCGCATAGCTGGTCAGCCTCGCATTGCCGCGATAAGCGGGATCGCCATTACCGGTAATATCTGCATAGCTGCCGTCTACAATTCCTGCCGTGCTGCTGGCACCACTGATTGAAAGGGTGGTCTCCTTAGCCAGCGTGCCCTGGGCATTGCCCATCACCTTAATACCCGTTGCGCCATCACCGCTGGCGGTTATGGTCATGTTGCCGGTGTTAAGCTCACTTGCCTGGGTGTTGCTGGTTACAAGCAGAGCTGTCGAATTTTTACCGCTGCTTTCCACAGCAGATGAGCTACCGGTGCCATCAAAGGTTGCGCCACCATCAATACGATACAGCGTCGATCCTTCCGTAGTCACATTTTGCGTACCGGTGCTGTTATCGACCACTTTCGAACCCGCACCCAGTACGTAGTAACCGGTCTGATTGATGCCATCAAAATTAATTACGCCCGCATTGTCTACTTCAATGGTCCCGCCATTACGCGCATGGGCACCGATGGCACCATCCCCCTTAAGCTCAATGGTACCGGCATTGATGGCTACAGCGCGTGCGCCGTCGGCCCACAGACCGTAGTTTGCGGTTTTAGTAATGGCATCAATTCCTTGAAGAATGTTAATTAATCCGTCGTTGCGTACTGTGGTTGTTCCACTGTCCGTGCTGACAGAGCTCGCCATCATGGCTACAGCATTAATGCCGTCCAGGGTTATGTTACCGTCAGCTGCATTTAGCACTGAGCCTCCTGCAGCACCAGCACTTGCAAAACCTTTCATGCCAACATTTTGTAGGGGAGGCTGACCAGCCACACCATCCGCTGCGCCTTTGATGAGAATTTCACCATGATTAATTGCACGCGCCATGGGTCCTTGAACTATTACGCCGAATCCACCCTGTGTTTTACTGCCCAGCGTCAACGTACCGTTGATCTGATTGGTAAAGGTTGATGTTCCGCGCGCAAGCACCAGCTGATTGTTGGGCGAGTCAGCTACGATATCGGTGGTTGTATCACCAGTACTGCGTTGCGCCTCACGTCCCAGATAAACCTCACCTCTGTTGTTGAAGGCAGCGCTGTCTTCAAGCAATACACCCATGCTGTAAGTTGGATAGGTTGTTATTCCGTTGCGTTCAATTGCCGAAATATTGATGTTGCCGTTGTTGTTCAACACTGCGTCATTGAATAATTGCACGCCAACGTTAGAAACGTATGCTCCACTTGGAGCAAGGTTGATCACCCCGTTATTGTTAATTGTACTACCTGTACTGGCGGCAACGGCATTATTATGTCCTGTAAAAGGAGTGCCAATCGGATTGCCAGAGTTATTCTTATAAGCACTCATTTCAGAGTTTGTCCCTGCATCAATAACCCCATAATTATTGACTACAGAGTTCTCGCGTGCAGACACGACCAATGAACCCGCACTGGAGCTTGCAAATGTCCCCAGATTGCCATAGTTATTCAGTGTTGACGCATTAGTCAGCCTAACAACCGATATATCGGTATTATATGCCTGAATGGATGCATCAGAATCGATATTAATAGTGCCAGCACTGCCTAAAATGTAAGCTACTCGGGTTGGATCAATGAGAAAGCGTGTTGCATCATCATCTGGCACTGTTTCGTCAACGTAAATATGTTTAACGCCTGATGAGTCATAAGCTTTCTTAAATTCCGCATCATACGATCCCGGAGATAATGATCCGTCTTTTACAGCCTGAATTAACGCAGTATTATAGTTTTTCAGATCGTCAATATTCTCAACGGTTTGCACGCCAATGGCACTATCGAAAGTTCCAGTGAATCCTGCCAAAAATGCCAAAGCGGGGTCGGTGTTATTTTTGGCATAACTGTTTATATTTCCAAGGTGTGCTACCGTCTTGCTTTTGTAATTCAGCGTGCCTCCATTTGCTAGAAATACGGAGGATGTGCTGTTTTTACCTTTCATAAACAAGGTGATCTGATTATCTTTATTATTGAACCAGTCACTGCCTGAGGTACTGCCGACGTTCACATCCAGGCTGGAGCCTGTATCAACCTTAATCAGATTGCGGTCTACGTATTGCCCGTCTGCACCTACGGCATAATGATAGCTGTAATACTGATTCGCAAGGTCGACCATGCGCAGTTGGTCATTCTGATATGCAGAAAAAGTAGCGCTGTTACCCGTTGCCGGGTCAATATAGTCATAACCGGCCTGCTGTCCCAGACCGATATAGCCACCACTATCAATATATCCGGCACCACTACCGGAGAGTTTCCCCATTCCGGCCAGTACTGACAGTTTGAGAATATTATATCCTTTATCGCCACTGGCTATTGACTTCCAGTCTGTTGAAAGCAGATTGTCGTTACCAGTAATGGCCTGAACATGGCCGCCATCTTTAGAGTCAAAAACGTCCAGAGTTATATCCGCTGCCTGGGACGGCATAACAAATGCCATTGCCAGCGCAGTCAGAGATAACACGCCTGTTCTTATGAGGATAAAACTTGAATGTTTAGTTCCGCTTTTAGATGACTTGCTTTTCCCTTTGGTTAATTCTGAGGTGACATCAAAACGTTGCAGGGCAGCATTCCACTTTACTTTAAATATCTTATTCATAATGTTTGATTCGCGATTTTAGGTTGAAATCAGAATATGATCTGAATGATGACACCAGCCATAAACCAGGCACCAAGGGAAAATGCAGTTACAAAAAGCCAGGCGGCGGGCCTGAGCATTTGGTTAATTTCAATGAAACTAGTAATTGACTTCATGATTTTCTCACTGTCTTTGTGGCTCAGCGCAGGTGTGAGCACGTCTGACAGTAATTGTGTCATTTTTTAATCGCGGCAAATATCAGACACAAAGAGACGCCGTGTAATCCAAGGACTACATTCTCATGTTTTAATTCTTAATTGTTTTGCTATCGTAATTATCTCTGGGATAAATTGAATAATATTGTAGGGGATAGGACTACAAAATAATTTTTGCAGCCTTTATCTTAGCAACATATTATTAACCATTATCCAAACATTCAGGGTTCACATGGCTGCGTTTATTGTTGTAGACGACCATCCTCTGGCCAGATTGGCCATTCGTATGCTTCTTGAGAAAGAAGGCCACGTTGTTGTCGCAGAAACTGGTAACGGTTCAGATGTATTAGCTCTGGTTAAGAATCACAATACTGATGCGCTGGTGATGGACATTGATCTTCCTGGCATAAATGGCATCGAGGCGATTACCTTGCTGCGCTCCGCTGGCATAAAAATTCCTGTCATCGTCATGAGCGGGAAAAATCCTGACTATTATATCCAACTCAGCATGAAAGCCGGGGCGAATGGTTTCATCAGTAAACAAAATAATCTATCAGACCTTTCTCACGCTGTAGGGGTAGTATTCTCTGGTTACGGTTATTTTCCCTTGCGCATATCTGAGCATTATGAAAAGACCAGCACAGCTTCGGAATCTGAGCAACTCCGGCTTCTGTCGCGGCGAGAATTTGAAGTATTGAGGTATCTTGGTGAGGGGGTTGAGATCTTCAACATCGCAGCACGTATGCAAATCAGTAACAAAACCGTCAGTACCTATAAAGCACGTCTTATGGATAAACTGGGGCTGAAGAATCAGCGTGACTTACTGGATTTTACTCGCAGGAATAATATCTCCTGATGCGCACAAATCGTTTTTGGATATTTGCTGCTTTATTATATTCGGTTGACGGCATCTCCGCCCCCGATAAGCTCAGTTATGTGCCTGACGCCCTTCCCGAAGTGACGGCTCCAACACTCACAGATTATCAATGGCGATGGCTCGGACAAAAGCGCGAATTAACTCTCGCGCTCTATGGTCCCACCAGACCGCCTTTGACGAGGATTGATGCTTCAGAGCGCGTTACCGGGTATATCCCTGATTTCTCCTGGACTCTGGCTCGAAGCCTCGGCGTGACGCTTCGCATCGTCCATTTTGATAGTGCAGAGTTGGCCTATTCCTCGCTTAACGAGGGCGACACTGACATAATATTTAGCCCCGCAGGAGATAAACCTCCCTCCCATTATCAATCAGTTATGAGCGTCAATGTGGCAGAAGCATATCCCATGGAAGTTGTGCGACGAAGCACCGAGGCTCTTTCCGATATCACTGATAAAAGTACTATCTCAGGTGGCACACCTGGTAGGTTGCTTGCTGCGCTCGATCAGGGAAAGATTCAGTCTGTCATATTGCCGGCTGGGGAAGCGTACTATGTAACAGAACGAAACTACGTTAATTCCCTGAATATAGATGGTCTTTCTACCCAGCCGATGACAGCTTATAAATTCGTTACCGGGGAGCATACGCCTGTTTTGCATGAGGTGCTTAAGGAAGCGACCCTTAATCTACGTTCAAGTCAGGCTGGTGAGATAATTGCCTCTCGCTGGGATCAAGGCAATCTCATTCGCTTCATTTCCGAACCTTTAAACCTGACATCTGATGAACGAACTTGGCGTGAAAATCATCCCACCGTTACTGTTGTGGCCTCAAGTTTTAATCCCCCTTTTTTCATGAAAGGTACAGGTGGGAATTACACTGGGATAGGACCTGAATTACTTTCGCTGGTGAGTCTAAAAACAGGCATTCGGTTTCGCTACTCAGACATTGGCGACAGTACAAAGCTTCCGGCCGCTCTGGCAGGCGGAGATGCCGCCATGACCGCGCCGCTGATATGGAGTCAGGAAAGAAACCGGGACATCTTGCTCACGACCCCTTTTATGTTTACACCCACCGTGATGGTCACCCGCAATGGTAAACAATCATTAGATGGCATCCGCAGCGCGGCCCTGATTCCCGCACAAGAGGCCACAGACTGGTTCAGAAAGGTCTTTCCAGAGGCGAAGGTTACTTTGATCGGTAATCCAGGGCTAGCTATGCAATGGGTCGCTGAGGGAAAAGTAGACGCCACACTTAACACGCTTATAAGTGCCCGATATCTTCAGCAGGGTCTTTATCAGGACAGGCTGAAATTACAACAGGATTTAGCTGTACCTGAGGCGGCAATTGTCTTTGGGGTAAGAAGATCTGATCCCGAGCTGCAAAGCATACTCAACAAGACGCTTGGTTTAGTTCCAGCAGATATGGTGACCAGTATACTGACACACTGGCAGGCTACACCTGCAGCGCGCTTCGATACCTGGAGAATTTATCGCAGTGAGTTTTACAGTGGAGCTCTGGGTGCCGTCGTGCTTATCCTTATTGCCGCAGTATGGGCCGGCGTTCTGCGAAGACAGGTTAAGCGCACTCAACGGGCTAAAGCTTTATTGCGCCAGGAAATCCTGTTTCGTGACAGGCTGATAAACGGCCCCCCTCGTCCCGTCTATGTGGCGACTTCAGATGGACAAATCATCCACAACAACCTGGCATTCGAAAAATATTTAAGCAATTACCCCTCCTCATATCTGGCTTTATCATTATTTGACAGTCGACACCCACTTTATGAGGTCTGGAAAGAGTGCATAAGAATGCCACCGACGGGGGATGAGCCACAGGAGTTAGAATTCGCTCTTGAAGATGTATCTGGCCACGTAAGGCAAATCCGACACTGGATGACAACCTTCCAGGAAGACGACGGAACAACAGGCGGTTTTATCGGGGGGTGGCAGGACGTAACTGACTATCTCAACATGCAGGCCCAGTTAAGCACAGCCCGGGCAGAGGCTGAACGTGCCAGTCATACAAAGAGCCGATTTCTAGCCACAATGAGTCACGAGATAAGGACCCCCCTTAGCGCAATAATCGGCTTGCTTGAGTTGCAGGTTCAGGAAAAACGCACAGATACAGAACTCATTCGCGTGGCCCACGAATCTTCCCAGAGCCTTCTGGCGTTGATCGGTGACATTCTTGATATTGAACGTATCGAATCGGAAAAGGTGACGCTGCATCCCAGCTGGTGTCGCGTCTCAACTATCGCTCACGCCGTTGTTCAGACTTTCAGTGGACTGGCACACCAGAAGGGATTGCTACTGAGCCTAACGCTTCCAGAGTATGACAGAGAGATATTTTCTGATGGAAATCGGCTGAGACAAATAATAGGAAATCTTACTGGTAATGCTGTCAAATTCACTCATAAGGGAGAGATAAATATAAGTGTTTCTCTTCCAACTGAGAGCATGGGCAGAATGCAAATTGTCGTGCGGGACTCAGGTCCAGGCATACCCGAAAATGATCAGAAGCGAATGTTTATGCCCTTTGAACAGGCAGACCACTCAGCTTCGGGGGGAGCGGGTTGGGGCTGGCTATTAGCAGCGAACTCACATTGCTGATGAACGGAACACTGAGTCTTGAAAGTGTTCCCGGGAAAGGCTCTGCTTTTACGCTTGATATTCCTGTAGAAACAAGGCCCGTCAGCATTTTAGATTCGGTTCCGGTCATTCCACCAAGGCTGCATTCGTCGCTTCGGATTCTGGTAGTTGATGATCATCCAGCAAATCGCCTGCTCGTTTCACGGCAGGTGGCCCTAATGGGCCACAGAACAAGCGTTGCAGATAATGGTCGGTCAGGACTTGAGGCATGGAAAAAGGAAAGACCCGATGTAATTCTTACCGACTGCAATATGCCGGAAATGGATGGTATCGAGATGACACGTAGCATCAGGAAGCAAGATCCGAATGTAATGATCATTGGTATCACTGCGGATGCACAGGAAACGGAAAGAGACCGATGCCTTACCGCTGGAATGAATGCCTGCTTGTTCAGGCCAGTAGATTTTTCCCGGTTGGCTGAAACGATCGCTATTTTTGAGCTAAACGATCCACATAAAGTTACGGACCTGACCGAGTGGATAGATCTTGAGGCTCTGACCGCCTTTTTACCCGACAGCCCCCAAGCCGTGAAAGAGTTTATTACTCTTTCGATCAGTGAAACCCGGAAAGACCTTCAACAAGTGCGCTATGCGGTAATGCAGAAAGATTTAGCTTCGGCACGCCGTATTATCCATAGGGTTGCCGGGACACTCAGGGTTAGCGGAATCAAAGAACTGGGTGAACAGTGTGCAATGCTTGAAGAGTTGACAGAGATGGATGAAGACCCATCGATAATTATCCTCCATATTGAAAAAGCACAAGCCACAGTTGATGAATTCGAAAACGTCTTCATGCGTTTGTAATTATTGGATATAAAAACCAGGACAATTCCTACATACCTGGCTGTCATTATCCTATTTCCCTAGAGAAGAAAACCCCGTTAAATGCTATCAGCAAACGGGAGGTGCTATGTTCACATTAACGGTTATGGACAGCGACAGGTGGATTGCTGCTGGGATTTCCCAGTATTTCAACGACAGGCACATTAAAGTCACGGTGATGACTGATGCACAGGATAATGAAGTACTAAAACTTGCGGCTGAATCGGATATTGTCATAAGTGAGCTATATACATCTGGACGTGACATACAGGCAATATCCGAACTGTTCGTAATGCTTCGTATGATATCCCCCTCAACTCGAATTATATTTTTCACAGACCTCAAGGAAAAAGCCGTCATAAAGTACGTAACGTCTCTTCTACCAAATGCGTGTGTGCTTCCGAAGAGTTGTGATATACACCGCCTAGCGAGTGAAATATTTAGTTGCGCTTCGCGGTCGGATGAGGAGATTATTTCCTTAAACGTAAAGTGTAAAAGTGGGGCTCTGACCGCCAGGGAGTTTGGCCTGCTTCGGTTTTTAGCGACTAGCAAAAGTCTGACTGACATAGGAGGTAAGCTTCAGCTCAGCGTCAAAACAATTAGCCATCACAGAAAAAACATCATGCAAAAGCTAAATTGCCGTACTTCCCACGAGCTTTCGCCACGTCTGCTTGGTATGGGATTTGGGAACAACAAATCGTCCTAACTTGCTCCTTGTTTCTACAAACAGAGTTCTTTAGCAAATTACGCATTTACTTCAATTCTGCCTCACTCATTATCTTGTTATTCGGATTTTCATTCTTCAAACCCCAGCCTAAAATCAGCTCACTTTTTAACCAGTTTTGCAGAAGAGTTTTGCTGGAGTTTTGCAGAAGACCTCTGAAGGCGATTTTCACCGACCAGGCTCATTATCGATGCCAGCGCCCTGCCCGGCACGTCATAGCGAGTGCCGCCACACTTCTGGCATTTTTCACTGGAAAGTGCCGCTTTTCGCCACTATTATCAGCTCACTTATTCACCCACTGATAACTAAGGAGGATTACTATGCTGCTGTGTGAATTGTTTCTTTACTCACACTTTTATAGTAATTGGCCGCGTTCAGGCATTTCCGCACTCATGCTGCGATAATCCGTCCTGAGCGAAGTTTACTGAAAATCTAATCCCTTCCTCCGGCTTACCGGGTTGTCGTCAGCGATTTCTGACGTCGGGC